>NZ_JBFREW010000009.1:0-251513 GCF_052114505.1 Labrys sp. KB_33_2
ATCATCTGGTCATACGCCGTGAACGTCGCACCGCCCGTCTCGGCAAGCACCTTCGTGATCGCCGCTGTCAGCGACGTCTTGCCATGGTCAACGTGACCAATCGTGCCGATGTTGCAGTGCGGCTTGTTGCGTTCAAATTTCTCTTTGGCCATAGCCCCGTTTCCAGCATTGGAGGATTGGGTATTTCGCCGGTGCGAAATATCGGGCGGCTCGATAGGGGTTTTTGCGGCAACGCGCAAGAAGAGAATGGAGCACGGCGCGTGTGCGGCCCAAAATCCGACCGGAAGGGAGTGGAGCGGGTGAAGGGAATCGAACCCTCGTATTCAGCTTGGAAGGCTGCTGCTCTACCATTGAGCTACACCCGCGACCAAGCACAGTATTCTTTGGACGTTTGGTGGAGGGGGTTGGATTCGAACCAACGTAGGCTGAGCCAACGGATTTACAGTCCGTCCCCTTTAACCACTCGGGCACCCCTCCAAAACGTCCTTCCGCAACGCTGTGACACCGCTGCGAAATCGAAGCGGCCAAGTGGCGCGACCGCTTCGTTCAGAGGGCGCCGTTATGGTGAGGGGATCGGTGCCTGTCAACCTAAAAGGCGAAGATTGACGACGAGTTTTTACACTTAATCGCGGACGGGGCTTTTTTTGGCGCGCCGGGCATGTCATGGGCAGTCTCCGGAACGGAGAAAAACATGAAGGACAGGGACCGCAGAGGCCATCGCGGCCACCATCGGGGCTACGCTGGCGAAGCGACGCCGGAAACCGTGGTGATCTATGGCTGGCACCCGGTGCGTGAAGCGCTGCAGAACCCCAACCGCAAGCTCAAGCGGCTACTCGCCACCGAAAATGCCCTGAAAAGGCTGGCCGACGAGAAGGTCGAGACGAGAATCAAGCCAGAAACCGTCCGTCCCGGCGACATCGACCGTCTGCTCACGCCCGATTCGATTCACCAGGGCCTCTATCTGGAGGCGGCTCCCCTGCCCGCTCCCGCCTTCGGCGAGCTCGGCGCGCAAGATATCGTCCTGGTGCTCGACCAGATCACCGATCCCCATAATGTCGGCGCCATCATCCGCTCGGCCGCCGCCTTCAAGGTGGCTGCGATCATCACGACCGAGCGCCATTCACCAGCCGCCACCGGCGTGCTCGCCAAATCGGCCTCGGGCGGCCTCGAACATGTGCCGGTCGTTTCCGTACGCAATCTCGGCGACACGCTGGATGAAATGGAAGCGAGCGGCGTGACGCGAATCGGTCTCGACTCGGAAGGACCGGCAACATTGGAAGGCACCGTGTTCGCCGGGCCGCTGGCCCTCGTGCTCGGCGCCGAGGGCAAGGGCCTGCGTCAGCGCACCCGTTCGCTCTGCGATGCCTTGGCCCGGCTCGACATGCCCGGCGAGATCAAAAGCCTCAACGTCTCGAATGCCGCCGCCCTCGCACTCTATGTGGCTCGAACGAAGATACCGGCCTGAACGCTTTTACTATTTGACCGATCACCGGGAGCCGTAAGGACGAGCGCTGTTCTATTTCGCGGGCTCGAAATCCATACTTTCGAGATTCGGCCGCGGCACCGGCAGGGCTCTTGCCTCCTGAACCGGCTCGGGGCGCGGTTTGGGCGCAGCAGCGAGCGGCAGAGTTTTGGCCGGTTCGAGCTTTTTCGGTGCAGACAGGGCTGCGCTGCGCGGTTTGGGCAGAGCCGGACGCGGCAGGCTTTGCGGCGTCCCGACAAGACGGCGGGGCGGCCGCAGCGGTCGCATCGCCGGGCCACGCTCCTCCGGCAGGACGTCATAGGGGGCGTCGAGATCCGGAGCATAGGCCGGCCCCCTCACCCACGGGCGCGGATAGAAGCTGCGGGTCTCGTAGCCTCCATCATCCTCGCGATAGATGGGCCGCGGGTGATAGGGGCGCATGGGCGCCTCGAACTCGCCGCCCCATCCTCCGTCGTCGTAAAAGGGAGCGTCACGCCAGCCCGCCTGGGCCTGTGTCATCGGCAGAGTGACGAGACAGAACGTAATCGCCAACAAGGAAACAGGACGGATCGTCACGGCGGCATCCTCGAGAACTTCATCCCGGCGGTCGTAGCCAACGACTTTGGCGGAATAAGGATTGGTTAACCTTTTTCTTTCGCCACCACCAGGTCTTCCAGCAGCACACGCCTACCCTCGGGCATGGCAAGACCGCGCGGCGCAAAGACATCGCGCTCCAGGAAATATTGGGTGAGGCGCAAGCCATCCGCGATGTCGCCAGCGCCAGGCACGCCTTCCTCTCCGCGCAGAAAGGCTGGCAAGCGCAACAGCCTGTCATGCCAGGGAGTTCCAGCTTCCCGGCAGACCGCCCGCCCACTCTTGGGCGAGACATAGATCAGGTCGTCCCGCCGGCCGGTGACGGCGCAGGCGGCCAGATCGAGGCCGAAGCCGAGGTCCGACAGGATTTCAAGTTCGAATCTTGCGATCAGCGCCGGCGCCAAGGCGGGGTCTCCAAGCACCTCTATGAGGTGGCCGAAGGCCTCGTGGAGCCCTGGATGTGGATCGCGCTCGGGCAGCAGGCGGACCAGGGCCGCCACATGGGTCATGGCGAACAAGGCCAGCCGGGAGGACAGGAACCGAGCAGCATGCAAGGTCAGTCCCTCGACGGCGAAATGACCGAGATGACCTTCGATCCGGGCGCGCCAGGTGAGTTGCACCTCGTTGCCAGGCTGCAGCACAGGCTGCAAAGTCCGCGAGCGCCCTCCCCGCACCATGCCGAGATGACGGCCGTGATCCCGGGTCATAGCCTCCAGGATCACGCTGGATTCGCCGTGGCGGCGCACGCCCAATATGTAACCGCTGTCGATCCATTCCATCGGGTTGGTATTTTCGTCAAATCGCAAAACGCATTGGAAGGCGCCTGCCTCAGGGTTTCTCCACCGGGAAGTCCAGGCCCATTTCACGATAGCGCTCGGGGTCGTCAGACCAGTTCTCGCGCACCTTCACGAACAGGAACAGATGCACCGGCGCCTCGGCCATGGCCGCGATTTCCTTGCGTGCCGCCATCGAGATCGCCTTGATGGTTTCGCCACCCTTGCCGATGACAATCTTCTTGTGTCCCTCGCGCGTGACATAGATCGTCTGCTCGATGCGGGCGGAACCATCCTTCATCGACGTCCACGCCGTGGTTTCCACCGTCGATTCGTAGGGCAGTTCATCATGCAGTCGCAGGAACAGCTTCTCGCGCGTGATCTCGGCCGCCAGCGAACGCAGGGGCGCATCCGAGATCTGGTCCTCGGGATAGAGCCAGGGTCCGGCTGGCATGATGGAGCCGAGATGACGGGTGAGATCTTCCACGCCGCTGCCGGTCAGCGCCGATAGCATGAAGGTCTGTTCGAAGGGCAGCCGCGCATTGACGGCCTGGGCAAGCTCCAGCAGCTTTTCGCGCTTCACCGCATCGATCTTGTTGAGGATGAGGATGCGCTTCTGCTTGGTTGCCGAAAGCTTTTGCAGGATGGCCTCATTGCCTTCGTCGAGCCCGCGCTGGGCATCGACCAGCAGGCAGACGGCATCGGCATCGGCCGCTCCGCTCCATGCGGTAGTGACCATGGCCCGATCGAGCCGGCGCCTGGGCTGGAAGATGCCAGGCGTGTCGACGAAGATGATCTGTGCTTCGCCTGTGATGGCGATGCCGCGCACGATCGCACGCGTCGTCTGCACCTTATGGGTCACGATCGACAGCTTGGCGCCGACGATGGCGTTCATCAGCGTGGACTTGCCGGCATTGGGTGCGCCGATCAGGGCGACGAAGCCGCATCTTGTTTGCGTAGTCTCGTTCATTTGCTCTTTCTAGGGAAAACTGCGATTTCTTCGCATCGCAATTTTCCCTAACTCTTTGTTTTAACGCATTTTCTCAATCGAACAGTCTATCGACTCTTCCGGAAAATGCTCTTGGATCAATCCGGCTCAAGCAGAATGTCCGAACGCGTCCGCGAGGAACGGGCTCGGACATTCTACCATTGTCGACGTTCTAGCAGACATTCGCGCTCCGAAATACGGCGCGATACGCCCTGGAACAAAGTTCGATTTTACCGAATCGCACTTTGCTCCAACTCATCGTTTCGACGCGTCTTTGTGGTTTGACCCGTTTCCGACAAACCACAAAACGCTCCGGGCCGCCGCAAGCCGGTTTTGTTCATGTCCCGGGCAGGCCAGTCGGCCATATCCGCCGAAAGTTCAGCTCCGCCGCCCCTCCAGAGAGATGCCTTCGCGTGCCATGAAGGCGGTGGCGGCGGCCTGCTCGGCCAGGCGCTTGGACTTGCCTTCGCCCTCGGCCGAGGCCAGCGTCTCGATATCGACGGCGATTACGAAACGTGGATTGTGATCGGGCCCGGTACGCGAAACCAAGCGATAGGTCGGGGCCTTCAACGCACGGCCCTGCGCCCATTCCTGCAAGGCGGTCTTGGCATCGCTCGGCGGCCTGACCGGAGCGTGAAGCCGCTCGCGCCAGGCGTTCTCGACCACGGCGCGCGCTTTATCATAGCCGGCGTCGACGAAGACGCCGCCGATCAAGGCCTCGCAGACATCGCCAAGCGTGGTGACACGCTTGCGCCCGCCCGAATGGGCCTCGCCAAGGCCGAGCTTGACATGCGGGCCTACCCCCCAGTCGTTTGCGACGGCAGCGCAGGTCTCCTTGCGCACGAGGTCGGAAAGCCGGCGCGACATTGCGCCCTCCTCGTCATCGGGGAAGACGCTGTAAAGCATGTCGGCAACCGCCAGCCCGAGCACACGGTCGCCGAGAAACTCCAGGCGCTGATAACTCTCCAGCCTAGCCGGCCCGTCGAGAAAGCTGATATGCGTCAACGCTCGCTCCAAGACAGAGCGATCGGCAAAGACATGGCCGAGCGCGGCTTCCAGAGTTTCAAGCGGAGGTTTCTTCTTCGAGCTCATTGTACGATCTTAAACAGGCGCATTTGTCCCTTGGCCGTCGAGAACAGGACCCGCCAGGGTTTGCCCACGAAATTCTCAAGCGGAATATAGCCGACACCGGCGAGATCGCGCGAGTCATCGGAATTGTCGCGATTGTCGCCCATCGTGAAATAATGGCCGGCCGGAACGACATATTCATCGGTATTGTCGTAAAAGCCAATGTCTTCACTGACCTCGATGACTTCATAATTCCGTCCGTTCGACAAGGTCTCCCGATATTTCGGCACCTGTTTGTCGACGCTAAACGCCATCTCCGCTTTGTAGCTGCCGGCCGGCTCGCGCGGCACCCTGCTTCCGTTGATGAACAGACGGCCATCGCGCATCCGGATGCGATCTCCCGGCAGGCCGATCACCCGCTTGATGAAATAGGTGGAGCGATCCTTGGGCAATCGGAATACCGCCATGTCACCACGAGCGGGGGCCCCGACTAAAGGTCCCTCGCCGAAGGGCAACACCATCACGACGTCACCCACGAGCAGCGTAGGAATGTTGGAACCACTCGGCACCGAGAAATTGCGGCAAGAGGCGAGCAGCAGCAAAGCGCCACCAGCAAACAGCAATCCGCTGGAGCGGCTCGCATGAGGCCAAATTCGGCGCAACACTCCGTCAGACGTGGTCTGATCCGCCATTATCGAATGAGCGAGAACAAACGGCTGCCGCGCACGGTCCACGGCCACTGCCAGAAAGCGAGAGGCGAGGCGTCATCGGCGACGGAGAAGAAGATGATCTGGCCCTTGCCGACGAAATTATCGAGCGGCACGTAACCGACGGCGGCAAGATCGCGCGAATCATCGGAATTGTCGCGGTTGTCACCCATCATGAAGTAGTTGCCCGGCGGCACGACATATTCATCGGTGTTGTCGTAATAACCGCTGTCGCCCTGGATTTCGATGACCTCGTGCTTCACGCCATTGGGCAGGGTTTCGATATACTTCGGCACCTGCTTGTCGCGCCCGAATTCGTCCTTGACCAGATAGGTGCCCGCCTGTTCGCGCTGAACCATGGTGCCGTTGATGAACAGTCGGCCCTGGCGCACCTGGATCCGATCGCCGGGCAGGCCGATGACGCGCTTGATGAAATCGGTCGAATTGTCCTTGGGCAGCTTGAACACGGCGATGTCGCCGCGCTTCGGCCCCTCGCCCGCCCACAAGCGGCCGGAGGGCAGGAAGCCGGAAATCACCGGCACCGAATAGCGCGACCAGCCATAGCTGTATTTCGAGACCATGACGTAGTCGCCGACCAGAAGCGTCGGGATCAGCGAACCGGACGGAATGTTGAACGGCTGGAACAGGGCCGTGCGGACCACCAGCGCAATGATAAGGGCGTGAATGATGATCTTGATCAGTTCGCCGATACCGCCATCCTTCGACGTCTTCTTGGCGGCGCCGCTGGTGTCGGGCGTCTTGTTCGGTTGGCTGGCCACGCTCATCGGTCTTCCATCTTTGGAGGCGGTCCTTGGCGGGACCGGAGCCTCGGAATATCGCTCCGGTCCAAGATTCCACAAGAACCTTGAAATTACGCAAAGCTTCCGGAGTCGGCCTTGAGGCAAGCTCCGGAAGCTTTGTAACGAAACAACTCTGTTGCGGCTGCTATAACCCCTGCGGATTGAGGGTGCAACGCCGGAGCCTGCCTTCGAGATGCCCTGACGAGGTCAATCATTCACAGGCCACGTCCGCCACAAACAGCATGATTTCGGCAATTGCGCGGCAAACGGCCAGCCCCGCGTTCAAACACGCAGTCGGGCCTCGATCACCACGAAGGCCTGCGCCAGAGGATGCTCGTCGGTCAGGCTAAGATGAATATGGGCTTCATGTCCTGCCGGCAGCAGGCTGTCGAGCAGTTGCAAAGCCGCGCCGGTCAGCCGCAATTCGGGCCGGCCGCTCTCCGCATTGAGGATTTCCATGTCATGCCAATGGATTCCGCTGATGCCGGTCCCCAGCGCTTTCGAGCATGCCTCCTTGGCAGCGAAGCGTTTGGCCAGCGTGCCGGCCTTGTCGGCACGGCCGGCCGCCTTGGCGCGCTCGCCCTCGGTGAAGCAGCGCTGTTGAAAACGCTCGCCATAGCGCGCGAGGGCAGCCTCGATCCGTCTGATGTCGCAAAGATCGCTGCCGATGCCGATGATCATCCGGCCCGGCTCCGTCCGGCCGCCATCGCCGCCTTGACGGTACGGATGCTCTCCGCGAGCCCGACGAATATAGCCTCTCCGATGAGGAAATGCCCGGTATTGAACTCGGCGAATTCGGGCACCGCAGCCAGGATTTCGGAGGTCTCGAAATCAAGCCCGTGCCCGGCATGCACTTCCAGCCCGAGCCCGGCAGCGATGGACGCACCAAGCTTCAGACGCTCGAACTCCGCGGCGGCGTGGCCGGTCTCCCCCGAGGCGACCGCTTCGCACCAGGTTCCCGTATGCAGTTCCACGATATCGGCACCCAGAGCGGCGCAGGCCTCCAGTACCGCCCTGTCCGGTTCGACAAACAGGGAGACGCGGATGCCGCTTTCCTTGAGCTGTGGGATCGCCGCTCTCAGATTGGCTTCGGCCGCTCTGACGTCCAGTCCTCCCTCGGTGGTGCGCTCCTCACGCTTTTCCGGCACCAGGCAAACAGCGTGGGGCTTCACCTCCAGCGCGATTGCCAGCATTTCGTCGGTCACCGCCATTTCGAAATTCAGCGGTGCCTTCACCTCGGTGCGGATGCGGCGGATGTCGGCATCGCGGATATGGCGCCTATCCTCGCGCAGATGCGCGGTAATGCCGTCAGCACCAGCCTCGACCGCCAGATGCGCGGCGCGGACGGGATCGGGCCAGGGGCCGCCGCGCGCATTGCGCACGGTGGCGACGTGGTCGACATTGACGCCGAGACGAAGAATCTTGGGCAGAGCGGCGGAGGTCATTTTCAAGCCTGTCCCGCAAGAGCGCGGCTGCCGGGCTTGACGGCCGGCTGGTTGGCGAGTTCCGGCGGCAGCTTGTCGGCCTCGAAGGTCGGGATGTCGAGGGTCGCCAGGGCCACCAAGGGTTTGCCGAGATCGGCCTTGCCGCCCGAGCGGTCGATCAGGCAGGCCGCGCCCACGATCTCGCCGGGCTGGTTGGCGATGGATGCCAGGCATTCGCGCGAGGACAGGCCGGTGGTGATGATGTCCTCCACCATCACAACGCGCGCACCCTTGGGAATGGCGAAGCCGCGCCGCAACTGGAATTGGCCGTTCTCGCGTTCCACGAACACCGTCTTGGCGCCGAGCGCACGCGCGGTCTCGTAGCCCGGCACGATGCCGCCCACGGCCGGCGACACCACCATGTCGATGGGCCCGAAGGCGGCACGGATGCGCTCGGCCAGGGCGCGGCACAGACGCTCGGTGCGGGGGGGATCCATGAAGACGAGATTCTTCTGCAGGTAGACCGCCGAATGGCGCCCCGACGTCAGGATGAAATGTCCTTCGAGCAATGCTCCCGCCGCCCGGAATTCCGCCAGCACCTCATCCTGCGTCATCATCATCTCCTGGTTTTTCCGGCTGTACGGGCTACGCTTCCAGGGCGTGCAGATCAATGGCCGATACTGGTCGGAGGGCGAAAATTTCGCGAAAAGTCAACAACGGTGCCCCCGCCTTTCGGTTGCTGACGGGAGATCTTAGACGTGGCTTTGCGATTCCGAGAGACTTCATCTAATCGCAACACGGTTTAGCCGCCAATTTCCCGTTTTCTCGAGGTATGGAGTGCGAGTGCTGTGAGAAAGTTGATCTTCTGCCTATCGCTGCTGCTCAGCGGATGCGCGATCGGCGATGGCGGAATCCGGCCGCTGTTCTCGATGGGCTCGTCGGAACAGGCCTTCGTCGAGCGCTACGGCAAGCCGGATTTTCGCGCAGAGGAAGGTGGCACCATTCGTCTGGTCTATCTGGGCAATCGCCTCGACTTCCGCCAGCGCGGCGACACGCCACCCATCCCGCTGCCCGAGCAGAAGCGGATCCTGGCTCGCTACGGCCTTGCCTACGACCGCACCTGCGCCGTCCTCGTCAGCCTAATGTTCGGGCGCGTAATCGGGATGACCAGCATCGGTGGGCAATGCAGATGATCGCGTAGCGCCGAACGCCCGCAGATGAAGGTCCTATCAAAGGTCGAGCCGGCCGTCAGATCACCCGTTGCACCTCGCTCACCACCTTGCGGGCCCGCAAGCCGTCGATGATGGCCAGCAGATGCTTGAGGTCGTAGACCTCGAGATCGATGATCATCTCGGTCATGTCGAAGGAGCGGCGCTGCATGGCGAGATTGTCGATGTTGCCGTCGGTCTCGGCGACAACCTGGGCGATCTGGGCAAGCGTGCCGGGCTCATTGATCGACACCACCTGGACCCGGGCGGGATAGCGCTCGGCGCGGGCCGCTTCCAGATCCCAACGCACGTCGAGCCAAAGCTCGGGCCTGTCTTCGAAATCGGCCAGCGCCTGCGACTGAATCGGATAGATGGTGATCGCCTCGCCCGGGGTGAGGATGGCCACGATACGGTCACCCGGCACCGCCCCGCCTTCGGCAAAACGCACCGGCAGATCACCCATCAGGCCACGCACGGGGATGGCGGCCTTGGCGGGATCACCGCCACCTTGCAGCTTGAAGCGCAGATTCTGTCCGCCCTGCAGGCCGAACCAGGTCTCGTCGAGCCCGGCAGCGGCATGGCTCGACTGTTCGAGCTTGAAGTCGGGGAACACCGCCCGCACCACATCCTGCGAACGCATTTCGCCACGGCCGACGGCTGTGAGCACATCGTCCACGCTTTTGCGGGCGAGGCGCTTGAGCGCTCCCTGCAAGGCATCGGGGCTGTAGGTCTTCTCCAACCGCTCGAAGGCGCGTTCGATGATGCGTTGGCCGAGCCCGGCATATTGCGCCCGCACCGCCGTGCGCGTGGCACGGCGAATGGCGGCGCGCGCCCGGCCCGTGACCACCAGCGTTTCCCAGGCCGCCGGGGGCGTCTGCTGCTTGGCGGTGATGATGGCGACCTCGTCGCCATTGTAGAGTTCGGAGACCAGCGGCGTAGTACGGCCGTTGACGCGGCAGCCCACCGCCGTGTTGCCGACGTCGGTATGCACGGCATAGGCGAAATCGATGGCATTGGCCCCGCGTGGCAAGGTGATCAGCTTGCCCTTCGGCGTGAAGCAGAACACCTGGTCCTGGAACAGCTCAAGCTTGGTATGCTCGAGGAATTCTTCGGGGTTGTCGCCCTCGGCAAGCATCGCCATGGTCCGGCGCAACCAGGCAAAGGCCCGGCTCTCTCCTTCCAGGCGCAGACTGTCACCAGCCTTGTTCTCCTTGTAGAGCGCATGGGCGGCAATGCCGAGTTCGGCGATGCGGTGCATCTCCTCGGTTCGGATCTGCAACTCGACGCGCTGATGACCCGGTCCGATCACCGTGGTGTGCAGGGACCGGTAATCGTTCTGCTTGGGTGTGGAGATGTAGTCCTTGAAGCGCCCAGGCACGAGCGGCCATTTGGTGTGGACGAGCCCGAGGGCGCGATAGCAATCCTCCACCTTGTTCACCAGCACGCGGAAGGCGAAGATATCGGAGAGCTGCTCGAAGGCGACCTGCTTCTGCTCGGTCTTCTTGAAGATCGAATAGGGCCGCTTCTCCCGTCCTTTCACCGTCGCTTCGATGCCGCGCTCCTGCAGCCTCTCGCGCAGATCGTTCTCGATCTCGGCAATCAGCGCGCCATTGCGGCGCTTCAAGCCTTCCAAGCGGCGTACGATGGTTTCGTAATGGGCCGGTTGCAATTCGTGGAAGGACAGGTCCTCCAACTCCTCGCGCATATCCTGCATGCCCATGCGCCCGGCCAGCGGTGCATAAATGTCCAGCGTCTCCTGGGCAATGCGGGCGCGCTTTTCCGCCCTCATGAAGTTGAGCGTGCGCATGTTGTGCAAGCGATCCGCCAGCTTGACGAGGAGAACGCGAACGTCCTCGACGATGGCCAGCAAGAGCTTGCGCAGGTTTTCGGCCTGCTTGGCTTCCTTGGAAACCAAATCGAGCTTCTTGATCTTGGTCAGCCCGTCGACGAGAGCCGCAATTTCCTTGCCGAAGCGACGTTCGATCTCGCCGCGCGTGGCATCGGTATCCTCGATGGTGTCATGCAACAAAGCGGCTGCGATGGTGGCATCGTCGAGCTTCAGATCGGTAAGAAGCGAGGCTACCTGAAGGGGATGGGAAAAATAGGGATCACCAGAGGCACGAAATTGCGCGCCGTGCTGCTGCATGGCGTAGACATAGGCAGCGTTGAGCAGATCCTCGTTAACAGCAGGGTTATACGCCCGCACCTTGTCCACGAGTTCATATTGCCGCATCAGGCGAAATGGCGCCGTCACTCACAGTCTCCCGCCGGCCGCCTTCAAGCGCCCGGCTTCATCATTGCCAGCTCCCGGCCAAACCGAAGCATGGCGCTATTCAATACGTCCGCGGCACAAAAGAAAAGCGGGCCGGCAATGCCGACCCGCTGAAATCTTCGGGATCGATGGAGGAGTTTATTCCTCGTCGTCCGAACCGTTGTTGGCTGGCGGAACCAGGCCTTCCAGGCCGCGCAGCAGATCCTCTTCCGACATGCGGTCAAAGGCGACGTTGTCGTCGGAATCACCGGAAGCAAGAGCCGCCGGATCCGATTCGGGCTCGTCCACCTCGACGTATTTCTGCATCGAGTGGATCAGGTCTTCCTTGAGGTCATCCGGGGTCAGGGTCTCGTCCGCGATCTCACGCAGAGCCACCACCGGGTTTTTGTCACGATCGCGATCAATTGTCAGTGCAGCGCCGCCGGCAATCATGCGGGCGCGATGGCTGGCCAGCAGAACCAGCTCGAAGCGGTTCTCGACCTTGTCGATGCAATCTTCCACCGTGACGCGGGCCATGGCGACGCCTTTCTGTACCGTGTTTTGGGATCAAGCGCGCCAACTACACCGCCAAGCGAGTTTGTGCAACCCTAAAAGACCGAACCGTGGTATCCTTCCGCCTCCGAGGCAGAGAGATTGACCGCAAGTTCTACCTCATTCGACTTACATATCGAGGCTGCTCGTCTCGATATTGCAATAATCCTGTAAACACTCTCATTGGAATACGCTCAATCTAATGATAATGCAGACGAACTTGACATTCTATACCGCGATGGGCACAAGCTAGTTGCATCGGACCTAAACTTGTCGTTGCTACCATTCCGCTGACGTTACACAGAGAGGCCTTTCTCGATGTGGTCCTTGGGATTAATATTAGACTGTAATTTAGACCGATTTCAATCGTATTCAAACAGACCGATCATCAGCAGAACGAACCCTAACTGGCAGAAGAATGAACAACACCCAGGAACGCATCGCTCTTTTTATTGATGGCGCCAATCTTTACGCAACGGCGAAAAGCTTGGGGTTTGATATCGACTATCGGAAAATGCTCAAGGAGTACCACAGCCGCGGCTATCTGGTGCGAGCGTTCTATTATACCGCCCTTGTGGAGGATCAGGAGTATTCCTCGATCCGCCCGCTGATCGACTGGCTGGATTATAACGGCTATGCCGTCGTCACCAAGCCGACCAAGGAATTCGTCGACTCCACCGGCCGCCGTAAGGTGAAGGGCAATATGGACATCGAGCTCGCCATCGATGCCATGGAGCTGGCCGATCACATCTCGCACATGATCCTGTTTTCCGGCGACGGTGATTTTCGCTCCCTGGTCGAAGCCATGCAGCGCAAGGGGGTGCGCGTTTCCGTCGTGTCCACCATATCGACCCAGCCTCCGATGGTCGCCGACGAATTGCGGCGCCAGGCGGATGAGTTCGTGGACCTCGTCACGCTTCAAAGCAAGATCGGCCGTGATCCGTCCGAACGCGCCGTGCGCTCGCAGGCCGGCGGCAACTTTCCGGCCGGTCCCGGGCCAACCCGCCAGCCGCCCCAGCAGGGTTTCGCCGGCCAGACCCCCGGCTTCATGTCGGCGAGCCCAAGCGGCCAGGCCGACGATCAATAGATCAAGAACGTTGCCTCGAACGATCGGGTCGTTCTATTGACGGAGCCTTCACGACAGCTCCGTCCGAACCACTTTTCGTTCCAAGCAGATTTTTGTTGATCGGGCCACGGGCATGATCAACAGAAATCTGCAGGATATCAAACATTTGCAGAGTTTCCCGGCGAAGCCCGTCCGTGGGACTCGCCAGAAAACTCTGCTTAGGCCCAATATTCATGATCGTCAGCCAATTCCAAGAACCCGGACGCGATTGCCCGCTTTGCGAGAGGCTCGTCGCCTTTCGCCTGCAGGCGCGCGCCAAGCATCCCGATTGGCACAATGCCCCGGTTTCCAGTTTCGGTCCGGCCTCGGCCCGCTTGCTGATCGGCGGCCTGGCGCCCGGGCTCCAGGGCGCCAATCGCACCGGCAGGCCTTTTACGGGCGATTGGGCCGGCGATCTGCTTTACGAAACATTGGGCGATTTCGGCTTCGCCACCGGCACCTATGACGAGCGCCCCGATGACGGTCTCGAACTCGTCGATTGCCGCATCACCAATGCGGTGCGCTGCGTGCCGCCCGAGAACAAGCCTGTTGGCAGCGAGATCGCCGCTTGCCGCCCCTTCCTGGCCAACACCGTGAAGGAAATGCCGAATCTCAAGGTGATATTGGCGCTGGGCAAGATCGGGCATGACAGCGTGGTCACGGCCCTCGGCCGCAGGCCCGCCCACTATCCTTTCGCCCACCATGCGCGCCATGAAATCGGCGGCCTGACGCTCGTCGATAGCTACCACTGCTCGCGCTACAACACCAATACAGGCCGCCTGACCACACCGATGTTCCGGGCAGTCTTCCAGACGATCCGAGATATTCTCGACCGCTGAAACCCGCCTTGCGGGGGTTTATCTTGTAGGCGTCAGCCCTTGTCCCGCAGCAGACGACCTTTTTCGCGCTGCCAATCGCGCTTCTTTTCCGTGTCCCGTTTGTCGCCCAAAGTTTTGCCGCGGGCGAGAGCAAGCTCGATCTTGGCCCTGCCCTGCTCATTGAAATAGAGCTTGGTCGGCACGATCGTCAGGCCGTCGCGCTGCACGGCACCGATCAGCTTGCTGATCTGGCGTTTATGCAAAAGTAGTTTGCGCGGACGCTTACGCTCATGGTTGAAGCGGTTGGCCTGCAGATATTCGGGAATGTCCGCGTTGAACAGCAGCAACTCGTCGCCCGACGGCCCGGCATAGGATTCGCCGATCGTTGCCTTGCCCAGGCGCAGCGATTTCACCTCCGTTCCGGCCAGCACGATCCCGGCCTCGAAGGTATCGATCAATTCATAATTGAACCGAGCCTTGCGGTTGTCGGCAACCAGCTTGCGAGCACCGTCCTTCTTGTCCGCCACGTCATCACCCAAAGAGAGCCTTCGAGCGAAACACTCGAAGTAGACTCTACCTTCTTGTTTTCGAAGCGTTTCCCGAGACAGGCAAGATACCCGTGCTTCAGATGGAGAGGCTTTACCTCCCCCGCTTCAGCGTTTCAATTGAGCAGCCCGGCATGCACCATCGCCTGCTGGATCTGCGTACGCGCCACGTCCGTCACCGGCAGCAGCGGCAGGCGCACCTCTTCCTTGAGGCGCCCGAGCATGGCCAGACCGCATTTTGCTCCGGCGAGCCCCGGCTCCAGGAAGGTTGCCCCATGAAGTGGGATCAGACGGTCCTGAATTTCAAGGGCCGAGGCATAATCTCCACGCAGCGTCGCTTCCTGCAAGTCCGCGCACAGGCGCGGTGCGATGTTGGAAACCACCGAGATGCAGCCCTGCCCGCCTGCGGCGTTGAAGGCGAGCGCCGTCATGTCTTCACCGGAGAGCTGGATGAAATCAGCCCCGAGTTGCTGGCGCTGCTGCGACACACGGGCGAGATTGCCGGTGGCATCCTTCACCCCGACGATGTTCTTGAGTTCGTAGAGGCGCTTCATCGTCTCCACCGACATGTCGACCACCGAGCGCGGCGGGATGTTGTAGATGAAGATCGGAATGCCGATAGCGTCATTGACGGCCTTGAAATGCTGGTAGAGGCCTTCCTGCGTCGGCTTGTTGTAATAGGGCGTCACCACCAGCACGGCGTCGGCACCCGCCTTCTCGGCATGAACAGCCAGATCGATGGCCTCGACAGTGTTGTTCGAGCCGGCACCGGCAATCACGGGAACCCGGCCATTGGCCTGGGAGATGCAGATCTCCACCGCCTTGTGATGCTCGGCATGGCTGAGCGTCGGGCTTTCACCGGTGGTCCCCACTGGTACCAGACCGCTCGTCCCTTCGGCGATCTGCCAGTCGATCAGATCACGAAAACCTTTCTCGTCGATGGCGCCGTCGCGGAACGGCGTCACCAAAGCGGTGAGCGACCCTCTGAACTTTGCCTTCGACATCATCTCAACTCCACGATCCCTGGAGCAAAGCGCGTTCTGGTGAAACCGCACTTTTGCTCTCGCTCTTTGGTTCCAAGCCAATCCAGCCGATTGGCTTGAGCATCTTTGCGTCTCTTGGTGATTCCACCAAATCGCAAAACGCTTTGCCGGACGGCCGCCTCGGTGCATGCGGCCGGGCGCCAGACATATACGAGCCACCCGGTCACGAAAAGAGCATCAACGGCGATTTGCGGCCGAAAACACCCCATTTCAACGGGATGATCTTCGCATCGCTCAGGTTAATGGAATGAGTCGGGCCTTCATTGCCGCTTTTTAAGGCAACAGCCGCGAATCCGCCGCCTTCGGGCCTTGAAAATCACCTTTTCCTCGTGCCTCACTGATGGCGAGAATGCGGCATTCCAACGTCGCCATTCACGCTTCGTCAATCAGAGGACGCGACAATCGCCAAACCGGATCACCTGGCAAATCAGGTTATCTGGATTGGCGTGGCGGCAATGCTCTTGCGGTTCATGACGGGTACATCCCTCTTCGTGGCGGTGCTGACCGGCGCTCTTGCCGCGCCGGTCACGCGCCCGGGCGATGCCACCCTCAAGCATCCCTCCCGCACGGTGGCTCTGCGTACGGATGCCGATACCGCGACGACCTCGACGCGTTCCGACACGGAAATCACCGGCTCCATCATCGTCCCCTCGCCGCTGGTGAACCAGCTCGACACCCTGCGCCAGGCGATCACGGCCTATGAAAGCAGCGACCGCTCTGGCGGCGACAGCCTCGCCCGTTCGCTGACCGATCCGGCCAGCCAGGCCGCGGCGGAGTGGATCGCCATCCGCAGCGCCGCACGCCATATCGGCCTCACCCGAATCAAGGCCTTCCTCGCCGCTTATCCAAGTTGGCCCGGTAACGGCCTGATCCGCCGGCGCGGCGAAGAGGCTCTTTACAATGAGAAGGCCGACGCCGACACGGTGCGAGCCTTCTTTGCCTCGTCCCAGCCAGAGACCGACGAAGGCAAGGTCGCTCTTGCCGCCGTGCTGCAGCGCGACGGCAACCAGGACGGAGCCACAGCCCTCATTCGCGACGCCTATCGCAATGACAGCCTGTCGGGTCAGCTCGAAGGCGATATCCTGCGCGACTACGGCGCCCTTCTTTCACCAGCGGACCACAAATATCGGGCCGATCGTCTGATCTATGATGGCAATTATGACGATGGCTTGCGTGTCGCGGCCCGTGCCGATCCGGCTGCGGTGACGCTTGCCAAGCTGCGCATTGCCGTCGCCAGGCAACCCAAGAACGCCGGCGCCCTGCTGGCTGCCAACGTGTCGACCGACCCGGCCTACATCTTTGCCCGTATCTCCTATCTCAGGCGCCAGAAGAAGCCGCGCGATGCCGCCGCCCTGTTGCTGAAAGCACCGCGCGACGCCGCTGCGCTGGTGCGCCCCGACCAGTGGTGGACGGAACGTCGCCTGGTGGCTCGCGCCTTGCTCGATCAAGGGGATGCGCGGACTGCCTATGCGGTCGTTGCCGGCTATACCGCCGAGAGCGATACGACCCGGATGGAAGCCGAGTTCCATTGCGGCTGGATCGCCTTGCGCTTCCTGAAGGAGCCTCGCAGTGCGGCCCGGCATTTTGCCAATCTGAGTGCCGAATCCCAGCGGCCGATTTCAGTGGCGCGTGGCGCCTATTGGCAGGGCCGCGCCGCCGAAGCGGCCGGCGACAAGGCCGGGGCGACGGGGTTCTACCAGGCGGCCGCGCGCTATCCGATCACCTATTATGGCCAGATCGCCCGGGCGCGCCTGGGCATGCGCACGCTCGACCTGAACGCTCTGCCCGAAGCCACGCCGGCCAGCCGCGCAGCCTTCGACGAACTCCTGGCGGTGCGTGCCATCCATCAGCTCTACACGCTCGGCAAGCGTGACTATGCCCGCATCCTGGTTTCCGATATGGGCCGGCAGCTCCAGGACAGCCAGCAATTGGCCCTGCTCGGCCAGATCGCTCTCGACAATCTCGACGCCAAGACGGCACTCACGGTCGGCAAGTCGGCGACGCAGCGCGGCCTGCCGCTCGATGCGATCGCCTTTCCGATCGGCGCCATTCCCGGCTTTGAGAGTTCCGGCACGGTCGAACGGGCGGTCGTTTACGGCATTGCCCGGCAGGAAAGCGAATTCGGCCATGAGGTGATCAGCACGGCCGGCGCCCGCGGGCTGATGCAGGTGATGCCTTCGACCGCCAAGGCAACCGCCCGTCTGGCCGGCATCGCTTTCGACGCCAAGAAGCTGACCAGCGACCCGCTCTACAATGCGCGTTTGGGCGAGGCCCATCTGGGCGATCTGATCGGCCGCTTCCGCGGCTCCTATGTCATGACCTTCGCCGCCTATAATGCCGGTCCGGGCAAGGTGGCCGACTGGGTCAAGGCCTATGGCGACCCGCGCGACCCCAAGGTTGATCCGATCGACTGGGTGGAGCGCATCCCCTACACCGAGACACGCAACTACGTGCAGCGCGTGCTGGAGAATGTGCAGGTCTATCGCTCGCGCCTCGATACCAAGAGCATTTTGCTGATCGAAGCCGACATGCGCGGCAAGAGCCGTTAGGACCGAACCTCAAAAGGTGCGTCGAATTCGCATCACGCCCGTCCAGCCCCTCACCTCTTCCTCATAGGGGAAGAAATCCTGTCCGCCCTTGGCCCGATAGGATGAATAGAAGGCTTCCAGGCCAAAGGAGA
The DNA here is from genome assembly GCF_052114505.1 of Labrys sp. KB_33_2. Classification (NCBI taxonomy): domain Bacteria; kingdom Pseudomonadati; phylum Pseudomonadota; class Alphaproteobacteria; order Hyphomicrobiales; family Xanthobacteraceae; genus Labrys; species Labrys sp. KB_33_2. The sequence goes on from NZ_JBFREW010000009.1 coordinate 18,019, forward strand.
GACCGCGGGTGATCGTGTAGACGGCATTGCCTCCGGCAATCCAGCCCCTGACATCGGGCGCCGCTGGATTGACGAAATCCCGCGTGGTCGCGCCGCTATAGTCGAGATAGGAACCAAGCAGATTCAAGGTCAGCGCCGGGGTGACGTTCATGCCCACCTCGCCGGTAACAGTCCAGCCACGGCCGAGATCCTTGCGTCCGCTGAAATTCTCATAGGCGGCGTCGATCTGCTGCCAGCCGAGATAGGCCGATGCACCATCGGCATAGGTACCCTCCACCGCGACATGGGCGCCGGAACGGATAGGCAGATTAAGGCCGAATGCCCCGCCGATGGCATATCCATAGGACGAACCGCCGATCTGTGGCGGCCCGGAATAGCGAATCTGGTGGCCGGCACCGAACACGGCCAGGGTTCCCCAGTCACGGTCGAGGCGGAGATTGCCGACGATGTCGGGCATGACGGCACCGCCAGCCGGTTGCGGCTCGAAAGGAAAGCCGAACCGCAATACATTGCTGCGTGTAGCACGGGCGTCTTCGAGCGAAAGCGTGACCGAAAAGCCGGCGCCGAAATCCTGCGTATAAGCGATCAGATTGGTGGTGGCGGCATACCCGAAATAGGGTTGCAGAAGGTCGTTGCCATAGTCGAGGTCGTAGATGCCGAAGAAACTATGGGCATAGCCGGCCGTCAGTCCGCCAAACTGCAGAAAGGCCTTATCGACCACGAATTCCGTCTTCGCCCCCGGACCGACATAGGCATCGATCAGGAAGAAGGAGCGCAGCAGGCCGTAATCGGTCTCGGTGCGGGCATCGAAGCCGATCTGGCCGCGCGTGGTGAAGCCGGTGAAGTCATCCTCACGGGTTCTCTGGGGGGTGACCACATAATCGGCCCGCACTTCGCCGCTGATTTTCACGCAGGTATCGCTGCCCGGCAGTTGCCAGAAGCCCACGCCCATGGCGACGCAAGCCTGAAGATAGGTGTCCGGCGCGCCCTTGCTGGCCGGCAGATCCTGCGCATGGGCGATGCTACCCGCCAGTAACGCACCGGTCAGGCCGATCACGACTGCCTTCATCTCTTTTTCCCGGCGTCAAGCTGCAATTTTCATGCACCGCAACCCGACACTGCAGGGTGCCGCAAAAACCACGCCAACTCAATGAAATGCCACACGCATGGCCCACACAGACAAACGATTGAGGCGGCACGTTGCAAAAAAAGCACGCTATAAGGCCAATATTCTCCAGGCGATCCAGCTTCGCGTCACTTGCCATCAAGCTGATCGGGGGACTCGTAACTTCAAGGAGAGGCTGTGCCGGACAGAACAAAAAAGGGCCCGGCTCGCGCCGGACCCTCAAATTTGCATCTATCAGACAGGATCAGAATGTGCGCGTGATGCGCATGCCGGCCAGCCAGTTGTTGTAGTTGTCACGCCCGTCCACCCTCGGGTTGCCGGTGTTCCCAATGACGCCGTTATCGATCTTCCCGTGCGTATAGGCAACTTCACCCGCAACCTTCAGACCCTTGACGATCGTATAGGTCAGATTGCCGCTGATGGTGAATTCCTTGATGCCCAGATCGCCACCGCCAACGCCAAAATTATCGTAGCTGGTGTCGATATAGCTGCCGACCAAGACGGCCTGCCATTGCGGCGTAAAGCGCGCGCCGAACTCAGCCGTGATCGACCAACCCTTACCGTCATCGATCCGCCCCAACCCATTCACATAGCGATCGGACTGAGCGAGGAAGGTGCTGCCAGCACCGAGATAATCCAGGGCGCCGTCGGCATACTGGCCTTCGACAACGAACCAGCCATCGATCGACGGGATCTTGATGACGCCGGACGCACCAACGGCATAGCCATACTTGTTTTCACGGCGAACGGTAACCGGCACGACGTTCGGCACGGCCGGAGTCCCAATGTCAACCGTATAGTTCTCACCCGAGCGGCTCTGATGACCGGCTGCCTGCACGGCGAGCCCGCCCCATGCCTGATCCCAGCGGATCTGGGCGACGACATCGGGAATCTGCTGACCACCCTGCGAATACCCATACCGGTTTGCACCGATCACCACCGGCCCATAGTAGTCCGCGCTGCCAACCCGATGATCACGGCCGTCTTCGAACGACAGCGTCGCCTGCAGGCCACCACCGAAGTCGAAGGTGTAGGCGAGCAGATTGACCGTCTGAGACGAGTTGTAATAAGAGGCCTCGAGCGTATCGCCGTAGTCGTTGTCGTAGATGCCGAAGAACGTATGGGCATAACCAGCGGTCAGGCCACCGAACTGGATGAAGGCCTTATCGATGCTGAAGGCATTCCGCGAGCCATCGCCGCCGCCACGACCCTTGAGCTTATTGGAGTCGGCGTTGATCTGGAAGTAGGAGCGCAGCAGACCCCAGTCAGTCTCGGTGCGGGCGTCGAACCAGATACGAGCCTGGGTGTTGAACGCCGAACGATTGTCGTTGCGGTTATAGCCGGTGCCGCCAAAGCCATAATACTTGGCACGAACCTCACCGCCGATCTTGAGGCAGGTGTCGGAGCCGGGGATGTAGAAGAAGCCGGGACCGAAGGCCGAGCAGACCTTCACATATTCAACGGCTTCGCCCTTGGTCATGGGCAGATCGGCAGCCTGGGCAGTGCCGATGGCGGCAATACCAGCAGCGGCGCCGAGGAGAAGGGACTTCATCGTCATTAGATGACCTCCAAGACAGTTATTATTTGATCGAAAGCGCCGCTTGGTGCTTCGATCGACTCGCGAGACCCCGATCACACGTTAAACTTGCAATCTGGACACGACCCATCGAGTGAATCGTTGTCATGACATTGCTTCACTGCCTTGGGTTGTACAATAGCGATTGCACTCAACAACCCAGGGTCGTGACATTTTGGCAAAGCTGTGTAGCAAAAAGGACACACGCAGCATTTTCGCCACAATTTGGACGATTCTCGGCAAAATCCTCGGATTTCCGGACCTCCCTCTCGCCTAATGACATAATTTCACTGCACCAGACCAAGGCCAGCTGGTGGCCCACGACGAGCGGCGTTTGCTGAAGCCGAAAGAGGACAAGAACCGCTCCGCGGCTTTTAGCGCGGACATTCAGATTGATTCCTCCCGTTCAGGAGCGCCGATCTGGGATCACCATTGTCAAATTGCCGACCCACGCGATCTCGCAGAAGCACGATTCCGGCAGCTCTCACTCAGAAAAATCGGATCCCACACCGCGCGTCACGTCGAGTGGGCAAACATCGGACCGCACATATCTGCTCTCTCCTTGCCGAACACGCCAGGCTTTCCGAGGGCGCGGGTACGCCCTTCTTCGTCCAGTGCTCATGCTCTTCTGGTGCGCGAGAAGACACCTGAGGAGGCGTTGGAGCTGGTTCGGTCGATGATCAAGTGGCAAGGATGTTTGGCGTTTGGCGGCCACCAAAGGGAAGAGTGACCGACATTGCCCATTCACAAGGCGCCCAATCGGCTATCTTCACAAGCCCTTCGGTCTTTGCTGCCGCTCTCAGAATGGTCAGCGATTAGCCGAACCATGCCGAAAATGCCCCGCAACGTGTAATTCCCATAAAAAAGGCCCGGCTTTCGCCGGGCCTCTCGTCAAATAGTCGAGCTGGATGATCAGAACGTGCGCGTGATGCGCATGCCGGCCAGCCAGTTGTTGTAGCTGTCGCGACCCGACAGAGTATCAATCGCGCCATGATCGACCTTACCGTGGGTATAGCCAACCTCACCGGCCACCTTCAGACCCTTGACAACCGTGTAGGTCAGGTTGCCGCTGATGGTGAACTCCTTGATGCCGTAATCGCCCAGGGCCGAGTACCGATCGAAGGAGGTGTCGATATAGCTGCCGACCAGAACAGCCTGCAGTTGCGGCGTGATGTGACCGCCCAATTCACCGGTGATCGACCAACCCTTGCCGGAATCCACCCGCCCTGCGGCGTTCACGAAGCGGTCGGACTGAGCAAGAAAGGTGTTGTAGGCGCCGAGATAATCCAGAGCGCCGTCAGCATACTGGCCTTCCACGACGAACCAGCCATCGATCGCAGGGATCTTGATCAAGCCGGTCGCACCGACAGCGTAGCCATATTTGTTGCTGCGGCGAACGGCGATCGGCGCTCCCACCGGCGGTTCGTTGGCATTACCGGGAACAACGGCGTTGATGTAACTTTCACCCGAGCGGGCCTGGTGGCCTGCCGCCTGCACGGCGAGCGAACCCCAGGACTGATCCCAACGCAGCTGAGCGACGACGTCGGGAATTTGCTGGCCGCCAGCCCTGTAACCATACCAAGTTCCATTGTTGAGAACCGGGCTAGAGTACCCTTCAACGCGATGATCGCGACCATCTTCGATCGACAGCGTAGCGCTCAAGCCGCCACCAAACTGGGCGGTGTAAGCGAGCAAGTTAACGGTCTTGGACTGACCGTAATAGTTACCCTCGAGGGTATCGCCATATTCGTTGTCGTAGAAGCCGAAGAACGAATGGGCATAACCAGCCGTCAGGCCACCGAACTGGATGAAAGCCTTGTCGATGGTGAAGTCGTTGCGCTTGCCATCACCACCACCACGGCCGGTCAACCGGTTGGAGTCGGCATTGATCTGGAAATAGGAGCGCAGCAGACCCCAATCCGTCTCGGTGCGGGCATCGAACCAGATACGAGCCTGGGTGTCGAAAGCCGAACGGTTGTCGTTGCGGTTATAGCCCGTGCCGCCGAAAGCATAATACTTGGCGCGGATTTCACCACCGATCTTCAGGCAGGTGTCGGTGCCGGGGATATAGAAGAAGCCCGGACCGAAGGCCGAGCAGACCTTCACATATTCAACGGCTTCGCCCTTGGTCATGGGCAGATCGGCGGCCTGGGCAGCGCCGATGGCGGCGATACCGGCGGCGGCGCCGAGAAGAACTGACTTCATCGTCATGAGATGACCTCCAAGACATTTTTACTCGGTCGGTAGACTTGACCTCTCCGACCGGCTCGCGAGACCCCGGCCCCAACCTCTGGCGGCGGCCCGGAGACGACCCATTGCGTGAATCGTTGAATGTGACAGTGCGGCAGGGAGTGGTTTTTCACAATCTCAAATTGCCACAATTGAGCGTATTCACATCGCTTTGCGCAGTACATGTCACCCAAAAGACACAGGAACGCCACAGGCACAGAGTCTATATAGAGGAATTTCAATTCATAGTTGCATTTAATTTCCAAAATCAACCGCAAATTTCGGAAATCAGCCGAACATTTTTTATATTGAAAACACTAAGAACTACACGTATAAGTTTGGTTGCTAAAAACTCTAAAATTATTACTTAAAGTTGATAAAAATATATATTACAACTTTTAAGAGCGTCGATTATCAAGCCAAACAAAAGGCGTGCTCGATCTCTCCAGATAGGATGGCATGATGAAGCCTGGGATGGCGTGTTTCGGCTTAGATATTCGGCGCCGAAATGCAATGATCGTCGCGGCAGTCGCTTGAAGAGCTTGGTGGCGCAAACGCAGCACGAAATGCGACCGGTAAAGCCACTGCCAGCCTGAGGCCATCGCAGAGGGCAATCTGCACGCGCCTTCCGAACGACAATCTTGTATTCGACAATCTTTTATTCGAAGGGGCATCACTGCTGCGCCGCCCTGCTTATCAGCGCGATGGTTTCAGGGCTTGAACGCTATAGTGCCAACGCCATGAGCCGGATGGGGAGAAGGCAGGCCACCAGCCTCGGCGTGTTTTTAGGCTCAAGCCTCGCCTTGGCTCAGGGCGCGTCGCCGTAGATCCAGGGTTTCAGCGAGATTACCGCGATAGGAATGGTGGCCGTTGTGGCGGATCGTTGCCGTGGTATCGACCCACAACTCGCCGCCACATTCACGCCATCGGTCGCAAAACGCATAATCCTCGCCAACCGCCTCGCCATTCACCACGGGGATGTTGAACAGCGGAAACAAGCGAAACGGGACGTTATGGTAGAAGTAGCCTTCGTCCCTATAGTGTGCGGCCATGGTCTCGAGCATGTCGCGGCGGCAGAGCATGGCCCCCGCCCCCACTCTGACGGCGCGCGCAAACCCGTTGCGCATGTCGAGCCGCCCCTGTCCCGTTAATGCCGTCGGGTCCTCGAAGACCACGTTCCAGCGAGATGTGACGGCATGAAAATCATCGAGATCGCGAGCGAAAACCTTGCTGGTCTTCTCATTGTCATAGCCCTTCGAGACATAGGGCGCCGCTGTGAAGGGCTTGTCGTGGAGTTGGCTGAACTGCAGCAAGCGCCCGATCGTCTTGGGCGACACCTCCATATCGGAATCCAGGCACAGGAGATAATCGCCCCGTTTTTCCAGGAAATAGCTGACGACCGCGTTCCGTGCATGCTCCAGGTGGGGAATGCCGGATTGACCGAGAAAGTCGACCTCGATCTTTCGCTCTTTCAAATCCAGCGCAATGCCGAGAAAGGAGCGCACAGCATCGATATCGACAAAACGGTTTCCACATACACAAGCGATAAGGACACTGGCTCTTTTCATCTCAACACCGAATAAGTAATTATTTCAATACAGCTCAAATATTTCATTTTACAATGATCAACCAACCCAGAGTTGCATAAGCAATTAGATCGATATTAATCGTAAAAAGGTCAGAATCGTAGATCTACTTGGGATAATAACTGACGAAATCCACCACGTGCAACATAGGCGTAGCCACGCGACTAGCGTCTCACTTAAAATTGAAATGATGTGAACACTCAAATCTCTCGGTGAACTATCATCGTACCTATCGTATCGACTTCAATAGTCTTTGGGCGCTGGAGCCTCGCCAGGCTCGTTGCATCCGTTTGATAGATCTTCAGATCAGAGCGGCAGCTGCGTTCACCCGCCCTTCGTTGATCGATATGTAGTCATCGAGCTTGCCCGGCTGATCGGCCACCAACCCATCCTGGGCATAGCCCCAGAATAGGTCACGCATGGCTGCAGCGAGCCGCATGGCAGCAAAGTCTTCTCCGTCGCTGTGCGTGGGTGCATGGCCGAGCCAGTCGGCCAAGCCGATCTCAATGGCCTCATCCCCCAGGCCGGCATTGTTGACGAGGCTGGCGAGATCGACGAGAGGTTGGCCATACCCCGCATATTCCCAATCGAGCAGCCAAAGGCGCTTGCCATCATCGATGATGTTATCGCCATGAACATCATTGTGGGCAAAGCCGGATGGCAACAGCTCCAACCGCGCGCGCAGGCGTTCGACAAGCGGCCGGTAGCGATCAATGGCTTGCTGCCAGCGATTGGGCTCTGCTGCGAGACGTTTGGCATAACCGGTGAGGAGCGCAATCGGGCTCCGGTCTCGCCGCGCCCCATCATAGCGAGCGGGCATCTCCCGACGGACCCGGCCCAGCAAAGCCAGGCTCCGGCGAAGCTTAGCAGCACCGGCAAGATCGGCCGAACGAAGCGTTTTTCCATCAACGTATCGCAGGATCATCAATCCTGGCTCCGCCCAAACGAGTTCCGGGCCGAGCCCGCATTCGGCCGCCGCCCGCGTCGCCGCCTGTTCGGCCGCGCGATCGATGTCATGCGCAGCATTGTCATCGGAGATGCGCGCAACGAAGCGGCCCGTCCTCGCGGTAATCAGCAGATTGCGGTTGGTTAGGCCACCGGTCATGGCCTCGATGGCGACGGAACCGCCCCACAAGGGCAAGGCTGCAAGGCGATCCTGATAGTGGCGCATAGCTGGCATCGTGCAATCGAACGTGGCGTTCCGATCGATGACCGACACGCCACGTTTTCGGCTCCGGCATCGTGTTGCTTTTGCCAAAACTGGCACCCGCTTTTGCACGACACCCTAGAGCAGTACGCTCTAAAGAGCACCCTCCAGTGTCTTGCGATAGAGTTTCAGCGCACCGGCCTTGGTGAGCGTGACGGGATTGCCGCCGGCGGTCGGATCCTTCGGGGCCATCTTCGACATCAGGTCGAATTTCTGGTCGTCGACCTTGAGGCCCGCGAGCGTATGCGGCACGCCGAGTTCCTCGCGCAACGCCAGCGTCCAGTCGAGAAATGCCGCATAGCGTGGCTTCAATCCGATATAGGCCGCCAGCCGCTCGATCTTCTCCTTCACCGCTTTTTTGTTGAAGGCGATGACATAGGGCATGAACACCGCATTGGTCAGGCCGTGATGGGTGTCGTAGAGCGCCCCGACCGGATGGGAGAGCGCATGGATGGCGCCAAGGCCCTTCTGGAAGGCGGTGGCGCCGATGGCCGCGGCCGACATCATGTGGGCCCGGGCTTCGAGATCCGTGCCGTCCTTGTAGGCGCGCGGCAGGAATTCCTTGACCAGGCGCACGCCCTCGACCGCCATGCCTTCAGCCATCGGATGGTAGAAGGGCGAGCAATAGGCTTCCAGGCAGTGTGCCAGCGCATCGAGCCCGGTGCCGGCGGTGATGTGCTTGGGCATGCCGACGGTGAGTTCGGGATCGCAGATCACCACCTTGGGCATCATCAGGGGATGGAAGATCACCTTCTTGGTGTGGGTCTTTTCCTGGGTGATCACCCCTGCCCGGCCGACTTCCGAGCCGGTGCCGGCCGTGGTCGGCACGGCTACGATCGGCACGATGCCGTTGGGATCGGCCCGGGTCCACCAGTCGCCGATGTCCTCGAAGTCCCACATCGGCCGCTTCTGGCCCGCCATGAAGGCGATGACCTTGCCGGCGTCGAGCCCGGAGCCACCACCGAAGGCGACGACGCCGTCATGTCCGCCCTTACGCAGGACTTCCAGGCCTGCATAGACGTTGGACTCGATCGGGTTGGGCTTCACGTCCGAAAAGATGGCGGCATGCAGCCCGGCCGCCTTGAGGCTTTCCAGTGCATCCTTGGTCATTTTCTGGGTGGCGAGGAAAGGATCCGTCACCAGCAGCGGCGCGGTGATGCCGGCGCTCTTGCAGGCTTCTGCCAGTTCCGAGATGCGGCCGGCGCCGAAGCGGATGGCGGTGGGGTAGCTCCAATTGGCGCGGGGAGAGGTCGTGGTCATGGTTGGGTTCCGAAAATGGGGGCGGGTCTTCAGACCCGCTATGGGCGTTGTGAAGGCGGGTCTGAAGACCCGCCCCCCAATTCACAGGCTGCGCAGGTGATAGCTCTTGGGTTGGGTCAGCGAGTCGTAACCAAGCCGTGACAAGCCCGTACCGCGGCCGGTATCCTTCACGCCGGTCCAGGTCAGGCCGGGATCGAGATAGTCGCAGCGGTTCATGAAGATGGTGCCCGTCTCGATCTCCCCGCCGATGCGCTCGGCTGCATCGAGATCCTGGGTCCAGATCGCGGCCGTGAGGCCATAGGGCGAGTCGTTCATCAGAGCGATCGCCTCTTCGTCCGACTTCACCTTCATGATGCCGACGACAGGGCCGAAGCTTTCTTCCATCATCACGGACATGGAATGGTCGACATTGGTGAGGATCTGCGGGGCGAGATAGGCCGTGCCGGCCACGTCAGCCGCAAATTTCGACGTATCGATGTGAGCCTTGGCTCCCTTGGCGAGGGCTTCGGCCGTCTGCTTGCGCACCCAGTCGGCAAAGCGGACATTGGCCATCGGGCCGAGCGTCGTCGTCTCCTCGAGCGGGTTGCCGAGCACATATTGGCTGGTGAGATTGGTAAAGCCGTCGATGAAGCGGTCGTAATGGCTCTCATGCACATAGATGCGCTCGATGCCGCAGCAGCACTGGCCCGAATTGAAGAACGCGCCGTCCACCAGGTTTTCGATGGCATGCTCGACATTGGCGTCGGCCCGCACATAGGCTGGGTCCTTGCCGCCGAGTTCGAGTGCAAGCGTCATGAAAGTGCCGGCAGCCGCCTTCTCGATGGCCCGCCCGCCCGCGACCGAGCCGGTGAAATTGGTGTGGTCGACCAGTCCCTTGGCCAGGATGTCGCTGGTCTGCTCGTGGGTGAGCACCAGATTCTGGAACACGCCCTTGGGCAGGCCGGCGGCATCCATCGCCTTCTGGAAGCGCTCGCCGACCAGGATGGTCTGCGCCGCATGCTTGAGGATCACGGCGTTGCCGGCGATCAGGGCTGGGGCAACCGTGTTGACCGCTGTCATGAACGGGTAGTTCCAGGGCGCCACCACGAAGACCACGCCGAGCGGCTCGCGCTTGATCATGCGCTTGAAGCCGGGACGGTCGTCGTCCGGAATGGTCGGAGCCAGACTGTCCTTAGCAATGCGCGCCATATAGCGCACGCGCTCCTCGAAACCGCGGAATTCGCCGCCATAGCGCACCGGCCGGCCCATCTGCTGGGCAAGTTCCGGCACCACTTCCTGGTTCATCGCCAGCATGGCGTCGAGGAACTTCAGGACATAGGCGCTACGCTCCTCGATGGAGAGCCGGCGCCATTCCTTCTGGGCCTTGCGGGCCGCGGCCAGGGCCGCGTCGATCTCGGCAGCACTGGCGGCCGGGCGACGTACCAGCTCCTTGCCGTCGATGGGAGAGATACAGACGATATCGGACATGATTGAGAACCTCGGACGGCTTGGCGCACCGTCATTGCGAGCGCAGCGAAGCAAGCCGGCTTCGCCCCGCATGAAGAACCGAGTTGCTTCGCCAGGCCAATCCTGCCGATTGGTAGGGCTCGCGACGACGAAACATCCCTGTAATACGCAGGAATGATCGCGGGTCGACCCGGCCCATTCCCTTTGTGATCACATCTAGATGATTTCGAAATAGCGTTCCAGCTGCCAATCCGAAATCGTGCGGCGGAATTCACGCTCCTCCCACTCGCGCGTCGCGGCGTAGTGTTCGACGAAGGCATCGCCGAACAGCGAACGCGCCGCCTTGGAGGCCTTCAGGCGCTGAGCCGCGTCCCACAGCGAGCGTGGCAAATGGCGCGCCTTGGGGAATTTCTTATCGTAGGCCGAGCCCTCGACCGGCGCATCGGGCTCGATGCGGTTTTCGATGCCCCACAGGCCCGAGCCGATCGCCGCGGCCAGGGCGATGTAGGGATTGATGTCGGCGGCAGCCACGCGATACTCGACCCGCTGGGATTTTTCCGAGCCGGGAATGACGCGCAAGGCGCAGGTGCGGTTCTCCACGCCCCAGCTCGCATCCGTCGGTGCCCAGAAGCCCGGGATCAGGCGGGTATAGGAGTTCACCGTGCAGGCAATCATCGCCAGCAATTCGGGCATCAGCGCCTGCTGGCCGCCGACGAACCAACGCATCTCGTCCGACATAGCATGTGGCTTGGAGGGGTCGTGGAAGATCCCCTTGCCGGTCTTGAGATCCGAGAGTGAGGCATGCAGATGCCCGGACTGGCCCGGCCAGTCATGCGACCACTTGGCCATGAAGGTGGCCATCCAGCCGCGCTTCTGCGCGAGGATCTTGGTGTAGGTCTTGAACAGCGCGGCCTTGTCGGCCATGGCCAGGGCTTCGTCGACCTTGAGTGCCGCTTCGAGCACGCCAGGGCCGGTTTCGGTGTGCAGGCCTTCGATCTCCATGTCCATATCGCGACACATCTGCAGGAGATCCTGGTAGAAATCGGCATGCACGCCGGCCCGCAGCATGGAGTAGCCAAAAAAGCCCGGCGTAATGTTCTTCAGATTGCGAAAACGCTTCTCGCGCACGCTATGAGGCGTTTCGTCGAAGACGAAGAACTCAAACTCCGCCGCAGCGGAGACCTTGTAACCCATGTCGGCGGCGCGCTTGAGCACCCGACGCAGCGTGCCGCGCGGACAATAGGCCTCCGCCTCGCCGGCGAACTCGCCGATGAAGAGCGGCATGCCGTCTTCGAGCGGGATGACGCGCATGGTTTCAGGCAGGAACCGGGCCTCGGCGTCGCGATAGCCATTGTGCCAGCCGGCGAAACTGGTGTTGTCGTAGAGCTGATCGTTCGAATCCCAGCCCAACACCACATTGCAGAAGCCGAAGCCCTTTTCGAGGGTACTCTCGAATTTCTCGCGAGCCATGTATTTGCCGCGGAAGACGCCGTCTATGTCGAAGACACCGACTTTCACATCGGAAAATCCGTGCTCACGCACATAGGCGATCGCCTCGGCTGCATTGGTTGGTCTCGCTGGGTTCGCCATGATCCGCTAGTTCCGTCTCTCTAGGTCTGTTTTTGGTGGATGGTTCAATGCCCTGGAATGGCCGGCCCCGGCGACACCGGGGCCGGCCGTCGTCACGATCAGGAGCTCTGGCCGACGGCCTTTTCGGCTTCTGCGATCTCGCTGGCCCGCTTGGCGATGTCACCACCGATTGGCGGTCCCTTGAACCGGCGCGCCTCGATGCCGAACCACAACACCAGCAGCAGCACCAGCAAGCCGATGGCGTAGTTGATCAGGATGTCAAAGGGCGGCTGGATGCCGGCATACATCAGGACGAGCACGCCGAGCACGGCGATCACGCCGAGAGGCTTGGACCAGATACCGAGGCGGAAGGGGCCGAACTCGGTCCAAGTCTTGCCCTCCGCCAGCAATCCGGCTGCGATCGGCATCGCATAGGAGACATAGAGGAACAGCGCGCAGCCCGCCGCCAGGGCCGCGAAGGCGGGCGAATAGAGCGTGGCGGCAATCGAGAGCACCGCTCCGAGCCAGATCGCTGCCACAGGCGTGCGCCAGGTCGGGCTCACGCCCTTCCAGATGCCGGAAGCCGGCAGGCCGCCGTCACGGGCAAACGCATAGATCATGCGCGAGGTCGAGGTCAGACCAGCCAGGGCGCAGATGAAATTGGCCAGCACGATGCCGATGGCCAGCACATCCTTGAGCAAGCCCGGCGCGGGCAGGTTGTTGAACAAATTGAACCAGCCTGCACCCCCGTCCTTGGCGGTCTGGGCCAGGTCGGGGCTGGCCAGTACGAAGGATACTGCCATGGCAAAACCGAATACCAGCGACCAGAACACCGAATGGATCATGCCGCGCGGCACCGCGACGCGGGCATTCTGAGTTTCCTCGGAGGTGTGCGCAGAGGCATCGAACCCGGTGATGGTGTAGAGTGGATAGAGCAGGCCGACCAGGAAAGCGATAAAGGCGGGCCGTGCTTCAGGCACATAGTTGCCACCCGGATCACCGGTGTTGTTCACGAAAGTGGTGAGACGCGAGAAGTCCCAGCCGGCTCCCCAACCCAGGAAGGTCAGGGTCAGCACCACGGCAATCACCAGAATGAGATAGCCCGAAAAGTCAGTCAGCAGCGTAGTGAGCTTGATGCCGAAATGGTTGATCAAGGCCTGGGCCAGCGTGATCAGGCAGACAGCAACGACCTGTGCGGCATAGGCGGAATTGTTGATCGACGTTGCCTGTTCGGCCGTCATGCCTGATGGCAACGGGTCGGTGGTCACGGCGGTCCACGCCGTTACGTCAACATGGAAGACGCCCGACAGCACCAGATCCCTGAAGAGCAGCCAGACGCCGACATTGACCGAGGCGACGACGAAGATCAGGCCGAGCAGGTTGATCCACGCCGTTGCCCAGCCCCAGCCGCGCCCACCGAGGATCGAGGACCAGTGATAGAGACCGCCCGCCGTCGGGTAAGCCGAACCGATCTGCCCGAGACAGGCGGCGACCACGAGGGCGAATACGCCGCCGATGACCCAGCCGATCGTCGCTTCGAAGCCAGAACCGGTCCCCATCGCCAGCGGAAACGAGGTGATGCCGCCTGCGAGGATGCAGATGATGGAAAAGGAGATCGCAAAATTCGAAAAACCGCCCATGCGGCGCGCCAATTCCTGCGCGTAGCCCATGGAATGGAGGACTTTGACGTCCTCGTCAGTCGATCCGCTCATAGAAAGTCCCCCGACTTATGGTCCAGGATCGGTCGACATTGGACCGATAGACATTGGACCGATGGATGTTACCTTTCACGCAGCTATCGTTTTCGGCCGGTCGTTCCGGCTCTCTCATTTTGGCGAATCGCCTTCCGGCAGGCCGATCCGCTTCAGGATGGTAGCAAGTTTCATGCCCCATTCTTCCTGCTGATTCGGCGCTGCCAGAAGATCGTTGCGGATTTCGATCATCACGCTGGGAAGGCCTTGGCTTTGGCCATGGCGATCGAGCGTGTGATAGACGCGGTCTCCCGGGCTGTAGGGCTCATTGACCCCGACCACCAGACTCGGATCTTCGCGCAGGGCGGCGACCATCGGCGCGGACAGGCTCTCGTCGCGGTCGAAGAGAATGCCGACATGCCAGGGGCGCCGGGTGCCGTTATAGACCGGGGTGAAGCTGTGAATGCCGATGACAGCCACCGGTCCGGCCAGTCGCTTGGCCGACACGACGTCGGCAACCTCGGCGTGGAAAGGCTCGTAGACCTCGCGAACCCGCCGTGCCCGCTCCGCATCGCTGACATCCGTATTGCCAGGAATGACAGTGCCCTCGCTCCTGAGCGTGATGGCATCGAATACCGCAGGGTCGCGGTTGCAATCGATCACGAGGCGACTGACGGCACAGGACACCAGCGGCGCATCGAGTTCGCGCGCCATCACACGCGCCACGCCAAGGGCACCCGGATCCCAGGCGATATGGCGCTGCAGGTCGGCATCGGACAGGCCGAGCTGGCCATATCGCGCAGGAACGAAGTTGGATGCGTGCTCACAAACGAGGACGTGAGCTCCCCTGCCCCGCCCATTATCCAGGATAGCGGTTTCGGGCTGGGTTTCCCCATCCGAGGTTCCTCTAGCGGCTCTCTCGGTGAGTGATTCTAACATTCATTACGTCCGAGCTTATTTTTGTATTGAGTGTTATTTTGAGTACAGCCGTAGCCGACTTGTCAATTGTGAAAATTGTGTCCACCTTCCACTCTCGCTTTTCCAGAGGGAGTCGCCTGATGACCAAACGCCCGGACACGGCGACCACGGCAAGCGATGAGACCTTGGCGACGACCATCCGCAGCAGGCTCGGTTCGCTGACCCCTACCGAGCGGCGCGCCGCCCATGTTCTTTTGTCGAACTACCCGTTCGCGGGCCTTGAGACCGTTGCGCAATTTGCCTCTCGAGCCGGTATTTCGGCGCCCTCGATCCTGCGCTTCATCGCCCGGCTCGGCTTCGGGGCCTATGCCGATTTCCAACGTCATCTGAAGGACGAACTTGAGGCGCAGTTGCAGTCGCCGCTGATGAAGCAGGCACCGGAACAAGCGAATACAACGCCGTTCTCCGCCTTCGCTGCCGCCGTGGTCGCCAACATTACACACAGCTTCGAGGCCATGGCGCCGACCGAGTTCGACGCGATTCTCGCTATCATCGTCGACACCAAGCGTCGGCTGCATATCGTCGGGGGGCGCCTCACGGAAGCCGTGGCGCTCTATACCGTGCGCCATCTCAGGGTCATCCGTCCCGACGTCACGCTGGTCGAGGGACAGGCGGCAACCTGGCGTGACCAGGTCATCGATTTCGGAAAGCGCGACGTCCTGATCGTCTTCGACATCAGGCGCTACCAGGACGATGTGATCCTCCTAGCGCAGGAAGCCTCCGAGCGCGGCGCCACCATCGTGCTGTTCACCGACCAGTGGCTGTCGCCGATCGCCCGCTTTGCGCGCCATGTCATTTCCGCACGCACGGGCGTGCCGTCGAACTGGGATTCGAACGCGGCGATCCTGGCCATCATAGAAGCCCTGATGGCGGCGGCCACCAAGACGCTATGGGACCTTTCCAAGGCCCGCATGGAGGCCCTGGAGGTCCTGCGCAAGAACGCACCGCGATAAGCGTCTTGGCGGGGCCACGCTTATCCCTTGACGGCTCCGGCGGTCAGGGAGCGGCCGATATAGCGATAGGCCAGCAGGCTCATGAGCAATGGCGGCAGCACGGAAAGGATCATCACCGCCGCCGCCGTGCCCCATTGTACCCCACCTCCGCTTGCCGCGAAGAAGAACGAGGCTCCGACGGTGATCGGCACGGCGCTCTGTGTCGTCAGCATCAAGCCGAACAGGAACTCGTTCCAGGCATAGATGAAAGCGAGGATTGCAGAGGAAGCCATCGCCGGCGCTGTCAGGGGCAGCACCACCCGCCACAGCACATAGAACGTGCTGGCGCCATCGACCAGAGCCGCCTCCTCGATCTCGAGCGGCAGGTCCCTGATGGCATTGGCGATCAGCACCAGCACCAAGGGCAGGTTGACGAGGCAGAGGATCAAGGCGAGCCCGAAACGGGTATCGAGCAGTGCAAGACGCTGATAGATCAGATAGATCGGGATGGAGAAGATAATCAGCGGAATGGCACGTAGATTGGTCACCCCGGGCAGCAGCCAGCGCTGCCCGACGCCATGGCGCACGATGGCGTAGGCTGCCGGAAAACTGAGCACGATCGCGAACAAGGAGCCCAGCGAGGCGGCAATCAAGCTGTTGACGAGATAATGCGTGATGTCGAAGCGATCGGAGATCTCCAGCACCTTGGCGAAATTCTCCAGCGTCGGCGCCTCGATCAGCAGAGACGGGTTCTCAGCGATTTCCGCTTCGCTCTTGAACGCGGCGATCAGGGTGGCGATCAGCGGAAAATTCAGGGCGAAGGCCGCGACGAGAAAGACGATCCAGCGCAGGATGGTGAGAAGCCGTGTCATGCGCGCCGCTCCGCCAGCGTCATCAGCCCAGCCACCACGACATAGGACATCACGAGCAGGATCAACGATGCAGCGACGGCAACCCCGATGTTGCTGCCACGGAAGAAGGCTTCGTAGATATAGATGCTGATGGTGGTCGTGCTGCCGCCGGAACCGCTGCCGGTGAGCACATAGACATTGTCGAAGACCCGGAAACTGTCGATGAAGCGGAAGAAGAAGGTGATGGCGATGGCCGGCGCCATATAGGGCAGGTCGATCCAGCGCAGCCGGCGGAAATAGCCGGCACCGTCAATGGCCGCCGCCTCCCTGATTTCGAGGGGGATCGACTGGTAGGCCGAATAGAGGATCAGCAGGGCAAAGGGCGTCCACTGCAGGACCTCGATGGTGACGAGCGTGGCGAAAGCATTGTCCGGGCTGAGGAAAGCCGGGCTGTCCCCGGTGAAAAGCAGGAAATAATAGGGGATCACGCCGACGAACTCCTGCAGCACCAGGCGATACATCAGGCCGACCAAGGCCGGGGCCAGCATCATCGGCAGCATCAGAGCCGCCATCAGCCAGGGCCGCTTAGCCAGGAGCGGGCTGAGAAAGATGGCAAGGAACAGGCCGAGCAGGATTTGCGCAATCGAGGCGGCAACGGCGAACTTCAGCGAGAAGCCCATGGCCCTCCAGAACGCGCCATCCTGGAGCACAGTGACGAAATTGCCAAAGCCCTGCAGGCTCGGGCTGCGCAAGGTTTCGAAGGTCACTTTCGAGAGCGAGTAGACGATGTCGATGCAAAGCGGCAGCGCCACCAAAAAGATCAGGAATCCGGTGATCGGGGCGATGAGCAGATAGGGTGTCTTGCTCTTGGCGGGCGCCATCAGGCTGTCTCCGGGCAGGAGCCGCTCGATAGGGCGGCCGTAACGGCAGGCGGCATGCAAGAGCCCTCCGCCTGTTGCGGCCGCCTTGCCCCACCCGCACAGAGTCCTCATGCGGAACGATGACCAAAGCCACCGCTCCGCTACAGGAAGACCGATTATTTCTTCAACAATTCCTGCATCTTGGCAGCGGTATCCTTCAGCGCCGCGTCAAGATCGGTCTGTCCCGCCCAATAGCCGGTGAAGTCCTTGGCCTGGGTCTCGTAGACCTGCAGCGCGCCGGCCGAGGTGCCGCCTGTCATCACGAAGCCGTACTGGCCGGCAAAGTCGCCGATCTTGGCGAGGTCCGGCCGCTTCGGCAGGGACGCGGTGAGACTGGCGTCGAGCGCCGGCGAACCGCCCGCATCGGCGTAGATCTTCATCGCCTCCGCGCCTGCGAGCCAGTTCAGGAATTTGACGGCCCCCTCCTTATGGGGCGAGGCCTTGTTGAGGCCGAAGCCGAGGCCGTGAATATGGGTGGTGCGTCCCTCCGGCCCCTTGGGCGGAGCCAGCGTGTCGATCTTCCCCGCCACGACGGCGTTCTTGGCCGGGTTGTCGAGATCGGCCGCGGCGGCATTCCATTGCAGCATGGTGGCGACCTGCCCGGCACCGAAGGCGGCATTGGCCTCGGCATATTCGTAGGAGAGCGAATCCTTGGGGCTGGCCCCGGCGTCGTAAAGCTTCTTGTAAAGCTCCAGGCTGGTGCGGTAGGCGGGCGAATCCACCGTGATCTTGCCGGCGGCGTCCTGCCAATCCGCGCCATAGGACCGCGCCATGGTCTGGAACACCATCATGTTGAACAACAGGTTCTTCATCTGCAGCACGGTGCCGTACCGCGTCGGGCTGGCGTGATTGATGCTCTTGGTGAAGAACAGGGCCGTCGCCGCATAATCGTCCCAGGTCCACGCCTCCGGTTTCACCGGCTGCAGCGGCCTGCCGAGATATTTCTGGGCGATCTCGCCATAGGTCTTCTTCCAGCCGTCATCGGCCAGGAGCTTGGCCATCAGGTCCTTGCGCACATACATGAAATGCAAGGACAGATCCGTCGGCACACCATATTGCTTGCCGTCGAACTGCATGGTCTTCAGCACCTTCTCGCCGAAGACCTTGGCGCTGTCGGCCGGCAGATCCACCGGCTGCATGAAGGGTGCATATTTGCCCAGTGAATAGGTAGCGATCAGATTGAGATCGAATTCGGTCGAACCCGCCGCGAGATCGGCCTGCAGCTTGTCCCAGAACCCTTCGCGGTTGAAGAAGATCAGCTTGACCTTGTCGGCATCGGCCAGGCCCGAGCGCTCGTTATAGGCTTTGGCCGTCGCGCGCAGGGCCGTCTCTTCCGGCCCACCCGGCCAGCCGAGAACGGTGACCTCGGCCAAGGCGCTGGTACTGCCCGCCAGCGCCAGAGCCAGACCGGCCAGCAACGCCCTGCATCTGTTCCTTCGACCTCGCTTCATCTCAAACATGATCCACCTCCGGTGCGCTTTCTGGTTATGGGTCGACGAGATCGGCCACGCCGATCAGTCCCGCTTCGGCGCCGAGCGCGGCAGCGCGGAATTCGGGACGGTATTGGGGAGGAAGCGCGGCGGCGTGGCTGCGCAGCCGATCGAGGAAGCTTTCGGCCAAACCGAGGCCTCCGCCAATGACGAAGCAATCCGGATCGATCAGCATCTGCAAGGAGCGGGCGGCACGAACCAGCGGGAGCACGGCACCGCCGATCAGGGCTTCGGCGCCAGCATCCCCGGCCCTGGCCCCCGCCAGCAGGGCCGGCGGGTCGGGCCACCGCCCGCTGCCGGCCGCCAATCGCGCCAAGGCAGAACCGGCTGCGATATCCTCCAATCGCTGCTCGCCTGCCGTGAGATCGGTAAGGATCTGGCCAACATGTCCTGCCAGACCGCTGCGGCCGATCAGCAGGCGCCCGCCCAGGACCAGGCCCCCACCCACGCCCGTCGAGACCGTCATGAAGACCATGTCGGCCCCCTGCCCCGCGCCGAAGCGATATTCGCCCCAGGCGGCGGCCTGGGCGTCATTGACGGCGGTGATGGGCACGCCGAGGCGCTCGGTGAGAACTTCCACGAGAGGATAACCATCCGGCACCGGCAGGATGGCTTGATTCAGCGCCGACCAGCGACCTCCTGCTATCCGGCCGGTGACGGCGATGCCGGCCGCGGCATAGCGCCCGCGCCAATCGGCTATGCTCGCGACGACGGCATCCAGCCAGGCTTGCGGGCCGCTCTCGCGCGCGGTTTCGACACGGCGCTGCTCCAGTACCCTTTCACCATCGACCAAGGCTGAAAGCGTCTTGGTGCCGCCGATATCGATCGCAAGGACAGGCCGCGGCTGCATGAGCATTCCTAGGAGGATGGGGCAGAGGACGACTTCACCGCCTCGACGAACCAACTCGTGATGTGCTCGGGCCGGGTGATGGCGGATCCGACCACCACGGCATCGGCGCCGGCCTGACGAGCGGCCTGCACCTGTGCGAGCGTGCGATAGCGCCCCTCGGCGAAAACTGGCCGCCCGAGAGCGGCGACCCGGCGTACGAGGTCGACATCCGGATCCTCCGGCACCGGCCCACCAACATAGCCGGACAGGGTGGTGCCGATCACGGATGCCCCCGCCTCTGCCGCAGCGACGGCATCCGCGAGCTCGGCGCAATCGGCCATAGATTGGCGTCCGGCGGCATGAATGGCCCCGATCAAGGCAGGCACAGAAACCGGGCGGGGCCGCTGTGTGGCATCGAAGGCGATGATGTCGGCACCGGCTTCCGCCAGATCGGCGACGTCCTGCAGCAGGGGTGTGATGAAAACGGGTGTGTTTGCTTCGGCCCGCTTGACCAGGCCGATGACCGGCAGCGATGTTGCCGCACGCACGGCCCTGACATTGGCCAGGCCCTCGATACGCAAGGCAGCAGCCCCCCCTGCCACGGCGGCCAGTGCGAAGCCGACGACGATCTCGGTCCGGTCCATCGCGCCACCGATTACCGGCTGGCATGACACGATCAATCCGTCGAGCGCTCGTTCAACTGCAGATGCCACCCCATGCTCCTCGCTTGCTGATGAGGAAGCCTGACACCGACAGGACCAGAATGCAACCTGTTTAATACCAGTTGCAAAATCACTTGCGATTCAGCCGCGGCGGGCCAGTTCGACCATGAAATCATAGGCATCCCCGCGGTAGCGGCTGCGGGTCAGTTCGACCACGCGTCCGTTTTCCAACGAGCAGCGGCGCTCCATTTCAAGGATGGGCGCACCCGTTTCGATCTCGAGCAGGCGCGCCTCATGGGCGGTCGCCACATCGGCCCTCACTCGCTGGAGGGCCCGCACCGGCTGACAGCCACGCTGATCGAGCGTCACATAGAGCGAACCTTCGATCAGGTCGGGGCTCGGCAGGAACTCGGCCGGCAGCACCGAATACTCGATCGCCATCGGCACGCGATCCGCCAGCCGGAGCCGATGCAGGCGGCAAACCCCAGCACCCGGCGACAGGCCCAGCGCCATGGCTTCGGCCGTGTCGGCCATGCCGACCTCGCGACGTAGCCAAGTGGTGCCGGGCACACGGCCCCGCGCCTCCATGTCCTCGGAAAAGCTGGTGAACACCGTCATCGGCTTTTCCAGGCGCAGCGCCACGCTGGTTCGTGCGCCGTGGCGCTGGACCAGCAACCGTTCCTCGACCAGCCCCTTGATGGCATTGCGCACGGTCACGCGCGACAGATCAAGGCGTTGGGCCAGTTCACGTTCGCCCGGGATCATGGCGCCCGCCGGAACGATGCCCTCCGAAATGGCGCTCCGCAGGGCATCCTGCAGGCGCCGATAGAGAGCCGTCGGGCTTTCGGTTTCCAAGCGTCCCTTGCGCTGCAGATAATCGATCAGCAGCCCGACTTCAGCGCTCTCCGCCGGCTCTGAGCGATCGGCGGTCTGGTCGGGCGAGAAAGATGAAGGCATGCATACACCGATATTTTCAGGCGAGGACACACGGCGATGCCGCGGAGCGGCCGTCAATTATTCGGCTTTGTCTAACACGCAATCTCGATTGACGCATCGGCGACAAGAAAAGGCCGGCCAGCGTTGCTGACCGGCCTGTAAAACTCTGAAACCGCATCGAAGAACAAATTTCGTGCTGAAAGAGCGAAAGAGGCGATGAAGAAGCGTTCAGTCATGAACGCACTTTGCTCTAGTAGGCCAGCGCCGGCGCCAGTCTCGGCGCTGCCTGTACGGCTGCCCGGCGCAAACCCCAGCGCAGCAGGGCGCCCGCCGCCGCGAAGCTCGCCGGATCGTCGGCCACGCCGCCACCGGCAGTAGCGGCATCCTCGAGCAGGGTCAGTCCCACAATGACCACGGCCCCGACGATGGCCACCGTTGCCTTGCCCCAATGGATACCTGACGAGGGCTCCGGGGAAGGCGCGGGCCTGCGATTGGAGAGCACGGGCTCGGGACGCCAAACCCGTGTTGCATCCGGGACGGGACGATAGCTGGGTACGAGAACCGGCTCAGGCAGGGGCGGACGCAGGTGCTGATCCGGCTTCAGCTCGATCTCGACCTTGAACTCGCTGGCGACATAGACGTAGTCGCGGATTCGCCCGGTCATGCGTGGATAGGTCAGCGTGGCCTTGAGCACCGGCTCTCCCGTGCTCGATATGCCGGCGGAAAACTGGGCCCCCGGCGAATGGGCATTCGCGCGCAAGGTGAGCTGGCATTCATAGGTGACGCTGTTGGACTTGCGGTCCCAGCTCAATTTGCCGCCGGACACCAGTTCGCCGAGCACGGTTGAGGTCTGCCGGCGCGCCTGCGACTCCAGTCCGCGGTTGCTGTAGACGAGTAGCGGCACCTTGTCGGTCGGCTGCAGGAAGATCGCCCCCTTCAGCTTGACCCTGGCCGAAAAACCATTGCCCTTGATCTCGATGATCGACAGGTCGTCAAGCTGATAGCCGAAACCGAAATTGTTCGCGAGCGTCCTGGCCGCAGGATTGCTGCCGGCATCGGGCTGCACATGCGTGTGAGAAGGGGTCGAGCTGCCCCTCGGGGCGGGTACGGAGGCAGGCGAGTTGGGCGCAGGCGGATTGGCTGACTGGGCGGTCGCTGTCGCCGCCGGAGTGCCTGCCGGGGCGCCGCGCAGCACCACGCGACGGTGCTGCCTCGGCAGGTAGATCACCGCTCCTGCCCTGATGAGGTCGGGATTGACGATGCCGTGTCCCGTCTTGGCGACGATAGCCGGCTCATTGTTGTAGGCATAGATCTCCGGCCAGCGCACCGGATTGCCATAGTAACGGCCGGCGATTCCCCACAAGGTATCGCCTTGCTTGATCACGTAACGCCCTGCCTGCACGATGCGTTCTCCCGGAAAAATGGATTTCAGCCAATGAATGGAATGCCGTTACCTGAGGCTAGGCTCGCTTCTTGACAGGAATATTATGGTTCCGGCCGAAAAAACTCGTACTGGGTCATCGAGGCGCCGCGCAAACCGCCGTCAATCCAGCCTGATCTGCACACTGGCCGTATGTCCCCTGGCGTCGATCACCGAGAGGCGGGCGAAGCCCTTGCCCGGCTTGTCCCAGATGGCCTCGCGACGCTGTTCGCCGATCACGATCGGCAGGCCATCGGCGAGCCAGGTGAAAGGTGGAGCACCGCCCATGGCCTTGAGAGAGAGTGTGGCGTCCGGTTCGTCGGCCGAGACCTCGACCCTCGCGCCATCGGGCGGAAAGGAGATCACCAGCGGTGCATCGCCCGAACCGGCGGCCGCGACTTCGGGCAAAGCGCCCGGGCGGAACCGTTGCAGGGCGGGCGGCAGCTCCGAGGTTCGCGCGAAGACCACACCGGGCGGCGGGGACTTCAGCGGCACGCGCCGCTCGCCGATGCGTTGGAAGGCATCGAACAGGATGGGAGCAGCGGCCTTGCGCCCGACCAGGTCCGAAACGGGCGCACCATCAGGCCGCCCGACCCAGACTGCGACGGTGTTGGCACCGTCGAACCCGACGGCCCAGGCATCGCGATAGCCATAGGAGGTGCCCGTCTTGTAGGCGATCTTGCCGCCCACGGCGTTCTCCGGCGGCGGCGCCCCGATCAGGACATTGCCGACCTGCCAGGCCGCGGCCTTCTCGAACAGGCGATGGGGCTGCGCACCGAGCGCCCGGTCCTGCGCCCGCCAGATCAACGGGAGCGCCTCGCCATCCCGCGCCAGCGCCAGATAAAGGGTGGCAAGATCGGTGAGCTTCACGCCGGCGCCGCCAAGACCGACTGCCAGGCCCGGCACGGCGTCGGGCGGCAAGGACGGCTCGGCACCGGCACTCTTCATGCGGGCAATCAGCCGGTTCGGCCCAACGGAATTGAGCAGCATCACCGCCGGCACGTTGAGGGATTGCTGCAAGGCGCGGCGCATCGTGACGGTGCCCTGGAAGGCATCGTCGAAATTCTCGGGCTTGTAGACCCCGAAGCGCACGGGACGATCGTCCACCAGCGTCTCGGGATGGGCAAGGCCGTCCTCGAAGGCGAGGCCGTAGATGAAGGGCTTGAGGGTGGACCCCGGCGATCGCAGCGATTCGGCGAGATCCATCTGGCCGGCCCGCGCCTTGTCGAAATAGCCGACCCCGCCAACATGCGCCCTCACCTCGCCGGTCGCGTTGTCGACGGCGACGATGGCAATCGAAACCCCGCCGCCCAGAGCCGTCGCCCGCTCACGCGCCAGATTTTCGAGCTGCTCCTGCAGGAAGCGCGCAATCGTGGTTGTTAGCACCGGATTGGGATCGCGCTTGCCGGCCTGGACCTGACGCATAAGGTCCTGGCGCACAAGCCGTTCGGCGACATGAGCCGCCAGGATCGGGAAGGGCTTGCGCCCCTGCGGCGCCGCTTCCAGCGTGGCGGCCTCGGCCTGGTCGGGATGGAGCGCGCCTTTGCCGGCGAGAAGCCGCAATACCCGATTTCGGGCGGCCTTGGCCGCGGCAGGAACTCGGTCCGGCCGACGCGATTCAGGAGCCTGCGGCAAGGCCACAAGCATGGCCGCCTCCGCCGTCGAAAGGCGCTTGGGTTCCTTGCCGAAATAGGCCAGCGAAGCGGCCCGCGTTCCTTCCAGATTGCCGCCATAGGGCGCCAGCGCCAGATA
Source organism: Labrys sp. KB_33_2 (assembly GCF_052114505.1). Lineage (NCBI taxonomy): Bacteria > Pseudomonadati > Pseudomonadota > Alphaproteobacteria > Hyphomicrobiales > Xanthobacteraceae > Labrys > Labrys sp. KB_33_2. Next base: position 42,479 of record NZ_JBFREW010000009.1, read on the forward strand.
GAGGCCGAGGATCTGCTCCTTGCTCAGCCGGTTCTCGATCTGGACGGCACGGATCATCTCGGCCGCCTTGTCGGCAAAGGTGCGATCCGGTCGCGGCTCGAGCAGGCGGGCAACCTGCATGGTCAGGGTCGAGCCGCCAGAGACGATGCGCCCGCGGCTCAGCATCTGCCAGGCCGCCCGGATCATCGCCACCGGATCGATGCCGTGATGGGAATAGAAGCGCTTGTCCTCATAGGCGACCAGCATCGACAGGAAGCGCCTGTCGACCTCCTCCGGCTTTGCCGGCAGTCGCCAATAGCCGTCCGCGGTGGTGAAGGGGCGCAGCAACCTGCCGTCACGATCCACCACCAGCGGAGAATAGGTCACGCTTTCGCCCAGCGGCACCGGGCCGAGGCGCCGCACTGCCTCCGAAAGCGCAAAGCCGCCGGCGTTCACGGCGATAAGGGCCGTGAACAAGAGCGCGCATAGGATATGGACGCGCCGATTGGTCATCTCAGTCCGTTCTACCTCTCGGTGACGGTGAGCGTGCCGGTGGCAAGCGTGGCATTGCGCTCGGGCTGATACATGTCCTCAACCGTGGTGCCGGGCAGGATGTAGCGGCCAGGCGCTACCGCGCGGACGACATAGGCGACCTTGGCGGCCTGATCGGTGAACGCGGCGACGAAGCGGTCGTCGCGGAACTCCGAATGGGTGACGTCGGTGAGGTCCTTCAGCCAGGCCATGCTGCCCGTCTCGCCGGTGACGACCAGATTCGGATTCTCGATCTCGAAACCAGCCGGAAGCCGGTCCACGAGCAGGAAGTTGCCAGTCTGGTTGTCGCCGCTCCGGCTGGCATTCAGCACCACCACCAACCGGGTGTTCTGCTTCACCTCCGCGGGGTCCACGGCCTTGCCGTCGAGCGAGAAATAGGTGCGCGTCAGGTTCATGCCGTTGTTGGCGGCCGGCTCGGGCACCACGGGCGAGCCGGAGACCGCGACCACGGCTTGCAGAGCCGAGGCGCCGGGATTGGAGACGGAATGCGGGGTCTTGAGCGCCTCGCCGCGATAGACCTTGTAGAAGGCGCCCTGCTGTTCCGAGCCATCGGCGATCAGCCTGACGGAACGGGCCTGGTCGGCGACACTGCGTGCCGCGAGCACCATCCAGGTCATCTCCTGGGTCGAGGCATAGCGGGATCTGGAGCGCGCATCGGTGATGACCTTGAGCGCCGCCTTGATCACCGGCAGGCCTGCATTGCCGTCACCCGCAAGCGCCACCACCGCCGCGGCGTCGCGCAGCGGCGAGCCGTAATTGCGATAGGCTTGGCTGGCATCGACAGTCTCCTTCTGGAGCGCTTCGGCAGCCGAGCCGAATGCCTCGCCGGCCCGCGGCTTGTCGCCGAGCATGCCGAGGGCCGCGGCGATCTGGGCCCGCGCCATGGCGCTGCCGAACTGGCCGATCTTGGTATCGGCGAGATATTTCAGATCACCTGCCGGCGCCCTGCCGGCCCGAGCCAGCGTGTAGAGCGCGTAGGCGATGTCCTCGCCCTTGCCCTCTTCCACGTCGGGCGCATTGCCGACACGGTTGCGCAGATAGTCGACCGCCTGGTTGAGCGCCAGTTCCGGCACGGCGAAACCCTTCTCGCGGGCCCGCAGCAGGAAGTCGGTGACATAGGCCGACAGCCACAACTCGCCGCTGTCGGCATTCCACAGGCCAAAGGCGCCGTTCGAATCCTGGCGTGCGAGCAGGCGCTGAACCGTATCGCCCAGGCGCTCCTTCACCGTGCCGTCGAGATCGATGGCATTGCCGCCGAGCTCACTGAGATAGAGCAAGGGCAGCGCACGGCTGACGAGCTGTTCCGAGCAGCCATAAGGATAGCGATCGAGATCGCGAAGCAGGCCGGGCACGTCGAGTGCGCTGAACGGCCCCACTGAAAGCGAGACCGCGCCGGTGCCGGGTACCATTTCGGCAACCAGGTCGGCATTGACGGTGATGCCGCCGCCATTGGCGGCAATCGTCTGGATCGTGCGGCGTGTCACCGGCGGATTGGCCGGCAGGATGCCGAGCGTGAAGCTCTGGTCGATGGCGACATTGCCGGGACCGGCCAGGGTGGCGACCAGCTTGCCGGTGCCGATACCGTTGGCGGTAATGGGAATGTTCACCGGCGTGCGCGAGCCCGCGGCCCCGATCTTCACGGTCTGGTAGAGAGCTGATGGCTCGGCGCCAACGGGTCCTTCCATAGTGACGGCGAGCGTGTAGTCGCCCGGCGCGGCCTCGGCATTCACGAGGTCCAGGCGGAAGCGCGACTGGTCACCTACCGCAAGGAAGCGCGGCAAGGTGCCGGCGATCACCACCGGATCGCGCACTTTGACGTCCGCCGACGCATGGCCGACCTTGGTTGGCGTCCAGGCCACCGCCATCACGCGCACCAGGCCGTTAAAGGCAGGGATATCGAAGCTGATCTCGGCCGTGCCGTCGGCACCGACTTCGATCATGCCCGAGAACAGCGCCAGGGGTGCCTGAGTCGGCGGCGGACTGTTGAAATTGGCCCCGCCGTCGCCGCCGGTGCGTATCCGCCCCTTCGCTCCTTCCATGCCGTCGATCAACTGGCCATAGAGATCGTGCAGCTCGGCCGAAAGGCGCTTCTGGCTGTAATAGAAAGTCTCGGGCTCCGGCGGCTTGTAGCCCGTCAGGTTGAGGATGCCGACATCGACAGCCGCCACGGTGACATAGGCTTTCTCGCCGGCGAGGCCCTCGACCTTCACCGGCACTTTGAGAGGCTGGCGCGGCTTCATAAGCTCGGTCGGCGTGAGCGTGACCTTGAGCGTGCGCTCATTGCGGTCGATGCCGAACCAGGCGAGGCCGATCGCGCGCGTCGGCATGCGCTTGGCGGCGACGTCCATCGGCCGGAAATGGGTGACCACGATATAGGCGCCCGTGCCCCAATCCTTGCCCACGGTGACGGGAACGGTGGTCCCCTTCTCCGGCACGTCGACCAGCGTGGAGGACAGCAGTTTCTCGCCGACCACCTGCACAGCAGCCTTGCCAGCGAAACGGGCATCGATCTTGACCTGCAGTGTGTCGCCGGTCTTGACGCTGGTCTGGTCGAGGGCGACCGGCAGCATATCGGGCGTGTCGGCCTTCTCGCTGGTGTAATAACCCGCATAGAAGGAGCTGGAGGAAGAAGCCAGTCCATCCGCCGAGATTTCGAGGCGGTACTGGCCCCACTGCACCTGCGCCGAGATCTGAGCGGGCTTGTCGGCCGCGAGGTCGACCGTGCCGCCGCCGACCTTGCGCGCGGTGGTGACGGCTTCATAGTTCCAGCGATTGTTGCTCTTGTACCACTGATAGGTCGTGGTGAGACGCTTGAGCGTCCAGGTCGCGCCCTTGGCCGCTACCTGGTTGCCCTGGGGATCGACGGCAATGGCGTCGAACAGGGCCTGCTGCCCCTCGGGCACCGTGCCCTCGGCGAAGCCGGGCTTCAAGGCCAGCATCGGGCCGGTGGAGGCGATCGGCAGGGAGGCCGAGCGTACGACGCCGCGGCCGCCGCCTTCCTTCATGCGGATGACGAAATTGGCCTTGAGCGGACGAGTGGTCGTCGGCAGTTGCGGCAGCGGCACCGTGAACTCAGCGTGGCCCTTGTCATCGGTCTGGGCGAGATCGTCGACGGTGTTTTGCACCGTATCGACACTCTCGTCCGACAGGCCGAAGGCATAGTTCTTCCATTGCGAGAAGGGCTGGCTGTCGGTCGAGACCGAAACGTCACCCTCGATGTCAAGGCCGGCAGCCGGGGCGCCGAAGAGATAGCGGCCGTCCACCTTCAGATTGGCGCCGCTGGTGCGGTCGATGCGGGTGCCGGAAGTGGCGAGGTCGAACTCGATGCGATCGGGCACATAGTCTTCGACCAGGAAGGTGGTCTCGCCGACCGGTGACGCCTTGGGATCGGTGTAGGCGACGACGCGCCAAGTGCCGCTGGCGGCGGAGGGAATGATGGCGATATCGGCCGTGCGGCCGCCGGCGCCCTGGTCCTTCAGCACGGTGCGGGAATATTCGACGCCGTCGGGGCGCTGAACCACCATGGTCACCGGCACGTCGGCCAGGGCGTTGGCATTGCCGTCGCGCAGCAGGATGGCTGCATGCACCGTCTCGCCACGGCGATAGACGCCGCGCTCGACATAGACGAAGGCATCGGCCGGGCCTGGCGGATCGCGCCCGGTGACGCCGCGATCGGTGAGGTCGAAGGCCTGCTGGGTGAGATCGATGAAGGCGTAGTCGTTCTTCTCGTCGGAAGCCACCACCAGAGCCGGCTCCTGGCCTTCGCTGCCCTTGGTCAGGCCGGCATCGAAGAAGGCGGCGCCATCGGCACCCGTCTTCGCCGAGCCGAGAATCTCGTTGTTGCGGGCTAGCAGGCGCACCGTGACATTGGCGAGCGGATCGGCAGACGCGATCGAACGCAGGAAGACGTGCAGTCCATCCTTGCCCTTGAGAGTGGTCAGACCGAGATCGGAGACCACGAACCATTGCGTGGCGAGCTGGCTGTCTTCGTCCTCCTTCACCTCACCTGGCTGGGCGGTCATCACATAGAGGCCGGGCTCGATCTTGCCGAGCGCCTCGTCAACCGGAAAGGCGGTGGTGACATCCTGATTGGCGGTGCTGGCAAGGTCCATCGTACCCTGCCAGACCTTCTTGCCCTTGGTGCGGGCGATCTCGCCGGCCTGAGAACCGTAGATCTGGTCGAGGAAGTTGGAATCGATCACGGCCGAGATCAGGCTGCGGTCGCCGACCCGATAGAGGGCGAGCCGGGCCTGGGTGGAGTTGACCGAGACCAGCGGAATGCCGGCCTGGCCGGTGCGCGGCAGGACATAGCTCTTGCCGACGAACTGCACAGACGGCAGGCGGTCGCGCACATAGATCTCATAGTCGGCGTTCTTGAGCAGGCTTTCGTCCACGGCTGAAGGCAGGCCCTGGCGCACGGTGACCTTGTAGCGCCCGCCATGCTTCAGTCCTTCGACGCACAGCTTGGTACCGTCGACGGTAACGGCCGAGACAGGGCCAGGCTCCTGGGTGAAATAAGGGGCATAGTCGCTGACCGCGTTGCTCAGCGGATCGGAGAATTGGAAGCACAGGCGCGGTTGCGGCGCATCGCTCTCCACCGTGTAATCGATGATGCGGAAGCCGTGATCCTTGCGCACCTCTTCATAGGTTTCGCGAATCTCCGCGTTATCGACCAGATCGAGGCTCGCCCGATAGGCGTTGAGGGCCGGGCGCCAGTCCTCGCGCTTGACCAGGGCCTGGGCGACATCGTTCAGCGCCTCCGCTTGTTCCTGCGGTGTCCTGGCAAGCTGATAGGCCCGAATCGAGGCACCGAGCGCCTTGTAGGGCAGTTCATACCGGTCCTGGCTGTTGAAGGGCTCGGCCACCAGCAGCAAATCGGCGAGGCGCTTCCACATCGCGCCGTCATTAGGTGTCAGGGCGATGAACTGTTCCACCACCACCGCGGTGTTGCGGGCATTGTCGGAGCTGACGGCGGCCTTCAGCTCCTCCTGAAGCTGCGGCGCGCTCTTCTTCATGGTCTTGGCCAGCTTGGCGATGCTGTCCTTGTAGCTGTCCGCCGCATAGGAATAGCTGTCGGCCTGGAACAGCGGGGCCGCTTGCGCCGGACCAGCAGCCACCCAGCTCAACACGGCGAGCATGAGCACGAACGCTGAGAAAAACCGCACGAAAACGCCGTGGCGCGCTGCCTGCTTGACCATCTTGCCTGTCCTCTTAGCCGCCCCTCGGCCTATGGCGGCGGTCCTTTCCACGCTAGCGTGCCGGCGTGACCGGGACGTGTCGTCAGCTATGGAGGGACGCAATCCATAACTGACGACACGCCCCGGTCACGCGATACGCATGGGGAGCGGGCCACCGAGCCACAAGACTAAGGGCGCCCCGGGTCGGCGGCAATCATGATTCAGAGAGTTTTTACCATCTGTACCGGTGGGAACAGCGCGCGTACCGGTGTTTTTGCAGCCGGCTTATTTTTTCCGCGCGAGAGGGCTGGACAACCTCGGAGGCGCTGGCTATAAGCCCGCTCTCGCTTCGGCCTCGGCTGACGCGCTGGATGCCTAGGTAGCTCAGTTGGTAGAGCATGCGACTGAAAATCGCAGTGTCGGCGGTTCAATTCCGTCCCTAGGCACCATCTCCCCTTTCCAATTTTGGCGACCGACAAGAAAGATGCATGGCTGCTGCCGTTTGCTGGCCGGTGTCGGCGCGATAGCCGCGGTCCATTTCAGCCAATTGGCGCCCGGGCCCGGCAGAACGAGGTCCTGAACCGTCACCGGGGCGACAAGCAAAACCCGGTCAGAAGAAGCCTTGTGCTTCTAACCGGGCAGGAGTCTGAAACGGCCGGGCCAATTCGCACGCATCCGGCCGAATCTCTCACGAGTTCCCGTCCGAATACGCGCCGGCCCTGCCCTCCAGCGGTAAAAGCTATTGCCAGGTCCAACGATTGTTCAGGACCGCTCCGCGCTCCAGTGTCGGATTGCCACCCCATTTGCGCTCGCCCCAGGTCTCGTAGAGGGCCAGATCAAGGGCGTTGTCCTCCCGGATCTTCTGGCGCAATGCCTCGCCGATATCCTGGCTGCGCAGCGCATTGGCAGGCGCGGCATTCTCATGAGGCAGTTTTTCGAATTTCCAGCCGATATCCTGGGTCATCTGCTCCATCACCGCATCGCAGTTGCGATAATCGCCGACGAACCAGAACGTCTCGAACTGCCTGGAGAGGAATTCGAACCTCTGGCGCTGGCTCATCTTGCGGATGCCCAAGGAGGACAAACCGAAATAATGCCTGAAATAGAAGCGGCTGATGCGGTTGTGCTTGTTGGTCGGATACCATTGCTCGAAGGACATGCCCACGATCCGATGTCTCTCGGGCGTCTTCTGCAGGAAATTGTAAAGCGAGACATAGAAGGACACCGGCTCCCTGAGCAGGCCGATCTCGCGAATGATGCGGCCGTCGAAGCCCCTGGCTGCGGCGCGCGGCAATCTATGCCCGAACAGGATGCGGATTTCGTCGCGATCGGCCTGAGGTACACGAGCCTGCGGATCGAGCCAGGGCCGTTGTTCGGGCTTGGAATAGATCACGGCGGAACCGCGCGGCGGGACATCGTGCAGGAGATAATCCCTGACGCTCAAACCGGCGCATTTCAGAATATGCGGAAACAGGTAGACTGTTGTGTTGCTGCTCATCAAGTCTCGCAGGCTCGCTCCTCCCGCCCACAGGCCGGAAGTCTTGAACCGCTCACCCCTCTTTCTTGGCCAGGATGACATTCATCGTGAATGCTCCTGGTGCCATGGAAACCATCGCCCCCGCGACAGTGCCAAGGCTCATCCAGTCAATCGCTTGAAGGACCCGCCGGCGTCCGTCACCGTTGAGATCGAATAGATATAGAAAGTTTCCGGCATGGCAACGGAACTGTCCGGGTAATCGAGCTCGATCGCAACCGACCGTATCTGTGGAAGCAGATTGCAGCCCCTCCTCGCGAAGGAGCTGCTCGATGGTTTCGCCCCGTTTCAGACCTTTCGGCGGCGACGGTACTGATCGATCACCACGGCGGTGACGATAATGGCACCGAGCACGATCTGCTGCAGAGAGGCCGGCACGCCCAGGAAGGTGAAACCCGACTGCACGACGCTGAGGATCAGCAGGCCGATCACGGTGGAGGTGATGCGTCCCACGCCGCCCGACAGGGACGTTCCTCCGATCACCACGGCTGCGATCGCCTGCAGTTCATAGCCCAGGCCTGCACCGGCCTGGCCCGAACCGCCGCGGGCGATCATCACCACGGCCGCCAAGCCCGACAGCAGGCCGGCAATGCCATAGACCTTGACCAGATGCTTCTTCACGTCGATGCCCGACACGCGCGCGGCCTGCATGTTCGAACCGATCGCATAAGTGAACTTGCCGTAACGGGTGTAGCGCATGGCGATGTGGAAGATCAGCGCCACCACCAGGAAGATGGTGATCGGCAAGTTGATCGAGAAATCGCCGAAGATCTTGGTCGACGAACCAATCATGCTGAAGGAGGGCGTGAAAGTGCTGATTGGCGCGCCATTAGTATACCAGGTGGCAAAACCGCGGGCCGAAACCATCATGCCGAGGGTGGCGATGAAGGGCGGCACATTGGCATAGGCGATCAGTGCACCATTGACGACGCCGGCGAACAGCCCGGCCGCCAGCCCTGCCAGCACCGGCACGATGAAGGGCAGGTCGGACAGATGGGGATAGACGATGGAACGGGCCGTCGAGACCTGCGCCAGGCTGGCCGCAATCATCGCCGTTGCCCCCACCACCGAACCGGAAGACAAATCGACGCCGCCGGTGATGATGGTCTGCGCCACCCCGACGGCGATGATGCCCACCACCGCCGTCTGCAGGAAGATGATGCTGAGACGATCCGCATTGAACAGGAAGCTCTGCTGCTTGACCGGCCAGCCCAGTGCCTCGAACAGCAGGCCGATGCCGATCAGCACGACCAGAATGCTGACTTCCTGTGGTATGCGCCGGCGCGGCGACGTCGTGGTGGTTCCCGGTGCCTTGTTCGCAATCTCATTGGTCGACATGACGTCCTCCGTTTCCCCATTCCCGGACTTCGTGCATTTCCATTTCGAAGCCACTGCGCCGATCCATCAGGAATCGACCGGGCAGCGCCTCTTTTCCATGCGCGGCTACCAGCCGTGTCTGTCGTGTTCTTATCCCTCTCATCGCGCTGCCAGCTCCATGATGCGGACCTGGTCGGCTTCCGACCGATCGAGGATACCGGTGACGTGACCCGCATGCATCACGACGACCCTGTCGCTCATGCCCAGAACCTCGGGCAGTTCGGACGAGATCATGATGACTGCGACGCCTTCTCCGGCGAGCTTGCTGATCAGGCGGTGGATCTCCGCCTTGGCGCCGACATCGATGCCGCGCGTCGGCTCGTCAAGGATGAGAATGCGCGGCTTGGTCAGCAGCCAGCGGCCGATCAGAACCTTTTGCTGATTGCCGCCAGAGAGATTTTCGATGCGCTCGTGCATGTTGGGAGTCTTGACCCGCAGGGTCGAACTCATTTCGCTGCAAGCCGGCACCACTTCACTGGAGGCGACGAAGCCAGCCTTGACATAGCGTTGCGTCAAAACCGCCATCTGCATGTTCTCGAGGATATCGAGAATGAGGAAGCAGCCGGTGTCCTTGCGGTCTTCGGTGAGAAAGGCCATCCCGTTGCGCATCGCGACGGAGGGCGACCCGATGCTGACCTGCTTGCCGTTGATCGCGATGGTGCCGCTCGTCGCCGGCGTGACGCCGAAGAGCGTCTCCGCGACATTGCTGCGCCCTGCCCCGACCAGCCCTGCAAAGCCGAGGATCTCGCCGGCGCGCAGGTCGAAGGAGACATCGGAAAAGACCCCTTGGAGCGTCAGATTCTTGACCGACAGCACGACCTCGCCGATCGGAACCGTCTCCTTGGGGAACATCTGCGTGATCTCGCGCCCGACCATGCGCCGGATGATCTCGTCACGGGTGAGGTTCTCAGCCAGGTCGGTTCCGATATATTTTCCGTCCCGGAAAATCGAAACCTCGTCAGAGATCTCGAAGAGCTCGTTCATCTTGTGGGTGATGTAGACGATGCCCTTCCCGGCCGCCTTGAGATCGTGGATGATCTCGAACAGATGCGAGACCTCGGTCTCGGTCAACGCCGAGGTCGGCTCATCCATGATGAGCACGTCGGAGTTGTAGGAGATGGCCTTGGCGATCTCGACCATCTGCCGATTGGCTACGCTGAGCGTGCCGACCTCAGCCGCAGGGTCGATCTTGATCTTCAATTGCTCGAACAGCTTGGAGGTGCGGCGATTGAGTTCGGCATGGTCGACGAAGCCGAGCCGGGTCAGCGGCTCACGCCGGATCCAGACATTCTCCGCCACCGTCATGTACTGCATCAGGTTGAGTTCCTGATGGATCATCGCCACGCCGTTTTCCAAGGCATCGAGCGGTCCTGAAAAACGCACTTCCTGTCCGCGAAGCTTCATCGTGCCGGCATCGGTCTGATAGACGCCGGCGATGATCTTCATCAGCGTCGACTTGCCGGCTCCGTTTTCACCCATCAGGGCGTGCACCGTGCCCGGGCGCAGCTTGAACGAAACATTGTCGAGCGCGAGAACGCCGGGGAACCCCTTGCGAACGCCCTCCACTTCGATCAGGTAATCGGACTTGGCTTGCCCCGCCCTTTCGGGCGCGGTCGATTGTGCGACGGCCATCCTCATTTCCCCTCTGCCAGCGCCATGCTGCCGACGTGCGTTCTGGTCGCCCGAAGCTTGGCTCCGGACCTGCGGCCAGACAGGCGGTGAACATTTCCAGGTCCCTCCGGCATCGACCGGAGGGACTTTGGCGCGATTGCGCTCAGTTCTTCTTGAGGTACTTGTCCATATTGGCAGGCGTCACGAGTTCAAAGGGCACCCACACCATCGGATCGGCGATCTTCTCGCCCTTGGCCAGCTTGAGCGCGGTATCGACGGCGCCCTTGCCCTGTCCTTCGGCATTCTGGAAGACGGTGACTTGGAGATCGCCATCCTTCATCGCGCCGAGGCCGTCCTGCGTCGCGTCCACACCACCGACGATGGTCTTGCCGCCGGCAATCCCTGCCTGCTTCAGCGCCTGAATGGCGCCGATCGCCATTTCGTCATTGTTGGAAACCACGGCCGCCGGCTTGATGCCCGAGGTGATCCAATTGGTCATCAGATCGATGGCCGCGGTCCGGTCCCAATTGGCCGTCTGCTTCTGCAGGATCTTGATGCCGGTGCAGGGTTCCTTGGCGATGACGTCCTCGACGTCCTGCGTGCGCTGGCGGGCCGCTTGGTTCGACAATTCGCCCATGATCACCACGATGTCGCCCTTGCCGCCCATCAGCTTGCAGATCTCCTGCATCTCGAGTGTGCCGGACTGGGCCTCGTCGGAGCCAACGAAGGCGACCTTCTCAGGCAGCTTGGTATCGGACGGCATGCGGTTGACGAACACCAGGGGAATACCCGCCTCGGTGGCGAGCTTGGTCATCTGCGGGGTGGCATCGGTATCGACGGGATTGACGATGATCGCGTCAACCTTCTGGGCGATGAAGTTCTGAATCTGGCTGAGCTGCTTGTTGACGTCGTTCTGGCCGTCCTCGACCTGCAGCTTCACGCTCGGCAGCGTCTTGGCGTAGTCCGTCATGCCATTGCGCAGCACGGTGAGGAAATTGTCGTCGAACTTGGCCATGCTGACGCCCACGCTCTGGGCGGACGCCGTGCCACACAGCAAAGCCGTCGCGGCGAGGGCAAAAAGGGTCCGTTTCATCGTGTCTCCTCCCTGGGTCGGATGTCCGGCAGCACCCGTCATTTTCCGGATAATCCCCTTGCGGGGAATTGGTAGACCGTCAAAACACCTTGCGATTTGCTGGAATCATCCAGAATTACAAAGGCCCGTAGAAACAAAGGCTTGGAGCAAAACGCGTTCATGCTCGAACGCGTTTTGCTCAGGACATCAACCCTGCCGCGATCAGAGCCATGCTCGCGGCGATGCGATCCTGGATCTGCCCGGCATCCATTTTCTGTATGCTTTCGGCGAAAGGCTCGAAGGAGAGCGCACCGGTATAGCCGCCGGCGCGCAGCGCCTTGATCTGAGCGATATTGCCCAGACGATCGTCCGCCCCGACAAGGCCGCGATGGCTGTCCCGCATCTCCTCCACCGCTACGGACGTGTCATCCACGCCGGAGATATGGACCAGCCCAGTGCGGTTCGGGAACAATGCCGCCTCACCGGCAAGATGATGATGGAACGTATCATGCACCAGTTTGAAGGTCCGCGCACCATCGACCGTATCGATACCGGCGACCGCTTCCGATTTCAGGCGCAAGGAGCAGATTTCGAAGCCGAGCGGTTCGACGAGACCGCTCAGCCCGCGTGACGACAGGATCGGCTTGAGCGCCTCCAATGCCTCGATCAAATTGGGAAGGCGCTCGCCATCGCCGCACCCGTCACCGTCATTGCGCGGCACCAGCACGAGGGCCTTGGCGCCTGCACCGGCCGCATAATCGGCAAGCTCTTCCGCTTCCGATGCCCGCGCCGCGGTCCACTCGTTGAAGCGTTGCAGGGCATTGATCGACAGGATTTCGACACCGGCTCGCCGCGCTTCCTCCCGCATCGAAACCGCGGATGTCCCATCGAGTATGGCGTTGCCGGCGAGATCGTTGCGGATCTCGACCTCGGCGATCCCCAGATTGCGGGCGAGCGCGAAGAATTCCGCAGGCCGCAGCTTCGGCGCGGTCATATGGTTGAGAGCGAAGGATTTGGCTCCGCCTGTCATGAAACACTCCTTGCAGGCGCAAGCGCCTGATTTCCAACCTCGCCAGCGCCGGTTTCCGACGCCATGTGCTTTCCGGTACCTGTCATCAAAATAGAATGATTGGACCGTTTTTGATCTTAATTGGAATTAATATTCTATTTTTGCACTGCCCTGTCAAGTGCGCATTTCTTTTGCGCGCTCGCTCGCGCGCGCTGCACCATCGGTCGCCGGGATCGCGCGCACCATTGCTGTTGGCCGGGCCCGGCAACGTGCCCGGCCGCGCTCCGCAAGGCCGAGCAGGCGTCAAACGTTTTAGATATTTTCGGGAAGATAGAGATTGAAGGGCAGGAAAATCTGTCCGGCTCCTTCCACGCTGCCCGTAAGGCAGGCCTGCGCCATGACGCGAATGAGTTCCACGGGCAGTTGCGGCAGCGGTGTCGCGATGACGAAGGAAATCACCTCTTCGCTCAAGGCCAAGCGCGAGCCCGGCGTCAGCTCGGGGCAAACCGCCACCAGCCCTTCCGCCTTTTCCTCGCGCAAGGCGGCAATCACGCCCTCCATGCCGCCGCCGGCCACATAGAGCCCCGCCAGATCCGGATGCCGCCTGATCAGGCCGAAGGTCGCCTCATGGGCGATGCTCGGTTCCTCGAGATTGACACGGCTGTCCAGCACCTCGAAATCGGGCGCATGCTCGCGGAAATAGCTGCGCAGCCCGATTTCCCTGAGTTCATGGCCGTGGAAACGATGGCTGCCGAGAATGATGCCGACCTTGCCGGGTCGGCGTGCCGTCCGCGCGATCAGCCAGCCAGCGGTGCGTCCTGCCTTGCGATTGTCGAGGCCAACATAAGCCGCCCGATGTTCGGCGGCGAAATCGGACAGCAAGGCAAAGACTGGCACGTTGCGGGCCTTTAATTCGGCGACGGCCACGGTGATCTGGGGATGGTCCACTGACACGACGGCCAAGGCCTGGCACCGTTCACCCAACCGGTGCATCCGCTCGGCCACCACGGCCGGCGAGGTGTCGCCATGATGCTCGATGATGGCGGAGATACGATAGCCGGGCGCTGAAGCGGCCGCTTCGGCGATGGATTGGGCCAGCAGGCTGTAGAAGGGCGACTCGGATTTGAGCAGCAGGAAGCCGAGCCGCAAATGCGGCGTATCGCGATCGAGGCGCTGCTGGATCAGCCCGGCGGCGTAGTAGCCGAGTGCCTTGGCCGCCTCAGCCACGCGCCGGGCTGTTTCCGGCCGGACCGGAAGCCTGCCGTTTAGTACACGGTCAACGGTTGCGGGACTGACACCCGCCTCCCTCGCGACATCCTGGATCGTGGGCCTTGCCATGGCTGTCTCTGATGGAATTACATCATGATGATAGTCGTTTTGACGTGTTTTGATAGAAACTGTCAACCGCCCATTGAGCCCCGCACCGGTGCGACATAGCATCGATGTCAAGGATGAGGCCTGATCGGAACCGGGCCGGACAAGGGAGCTCCGCAATGATGCCGACCCGGCGCGACTACAGTCTGATCGGGCGCGATGCCCAGGCCGCCGTCGAGAGTGGCCTGGCCGCCGCCGAATGGTATCGGTGCGATATTCCCCGCAAGCGCATGAAGGAACTCATGCAGCGCAAGGATGCTCCGGCGATCCGCGACACCGCCCTATGGCTGGCCGGGCTGTTGGTGAGCGGCCTTGCCGCCGGAGTGCTGCGGGGAAGCTGGTGGTGCGTGCCGTTCTTCGCACTTTACGGCATTCTCTACGGTTCGGCTTCGGACTCACGCTGGCACGAATGCGGGCATGGCACCGCCTTCCGTACGCGCTGGATGAATGATGTGATCTATCACATCGCCTGCTTCATGATCATGCGCGAGCCGACGATCTGGCGCTGGAGCCATACCCGACACCACACCGATACCATCATCGTCGGCCGCGACCCCGAGATCGCCGCCATGCGGCCGCCGGCACTGCTGCGCCTCGTCTCGAATGTCTTCGCGATCTCCTCGACCTGGGCTGCTCTCAAAAGCCTCGCCCTGCATGCCACCGGCAGGCTCAGCGAGGAGGAAGAGACCTTCGTGCCGGAGATGGAGCGCGGCAAGGTCTATCTGGTCGCCCGCATCTGGCTCGCCATCCATGCCGCTACCGTCGCACTCTCGCTAGCACTGCAATCCTGGCTGCCGATGATGTTCGTGGGTGTGCTGCCTACCATGTATGGTGGCTGGCTCACCCTCTATTTCGGGCTGACGCAGCATGCGGGCCTGGCCGAGAACGTGCTCGACCACCGCCTCAACTCGCGCACCGTCTACATGAACCCGTTTTTCCGCTTCGTGTACTGGAACATGAATTATCACGTCGAGCATCACATGTTCCCGATGGTGCCCTATCACGCGCTCCCGGAACTGCATAAGGCCATGCTTGCCGACACGCCCACGCCCTACCGCAACACGATCGCGGCCTATCGCGAGATCATCCCGGCCCTGTTTCGACAGAGGAGGGATCCCGAATATTTCGTGCGCCGCGTGCTCCCTGCAAGCGCCCAGCCCTATCGCCCCGACCTGCATGGCGAGGTGGTCACGCCCGACGACCCGCGTGCCCGTTTCGCCGGCCAGCACCACTGACAGACACAAGACGCAAAATCACATCGGGAGGAAAAAATGAGCACCTGGATCGACGCCTGCGATAGCGAGGATATCGAGCAGGAAGATGTGCTGCGCTTCGATCATGCCGGCCGCACCTACGCACTTTATCGCAGCCCGGACGATGAATATTTCGCGACGGACGGGCTGTGCACCCATGAACAGATCCACCTCGCCGACGGCCTGGTGATGGACGACATCATCGAATGCCCCAAGCACAATGGGCGCTTCAACTACAAGACCGGAGAGGCCAAGGGCGCCCCCGTCTGCATCAACCTGAAGACCTATGCCGTCCGGCTCGCCGACGGCAAGGTCCAGATCCAGCTCGGTTGATCCGATGCAACCGGGCATGGTCATCGTCGGCGCCGGCGAGGCGGGCGCCAGGGCCGCCTTCGCCCTTCGCGAGAACGGCTGGGCAGGCTCCATCACCCTGATCGGGGACGAAGTCCACGCCCCCTATGAGCGTCCGCCCTTGTCGAAGGCGACGCTGCTGGACGAAGCCGGCCCTTCCCCGCGCTATATCGTGGCGGAAGAGCGCTTCGAGGCCGATGCCATCGTCCATCTGGCCAAGCGCACCGTCGCAACGATCGAGCGGGACAGGCGGCTGGTTCGGCTCGATGACGGCAATGCCCTCACCTATGAAAAGCTGCTCCTTGCCACCGGCGCAGCGCCTCGCCGGCTGCCCCTGGCTGGCGCGAACAGGCCCGGATGCGTGACGCTGCGGCGCTTCGAGGATGCCCTGCATCTGAGGGAACGTTTTCGTCCGGGTGCGGAAATCGTCATCATCGGCGGCGGCTTCATCGGGCTGGAACTCGCTGCCAGCGCCCGCCAGCGCGGCGCGGCGGTCACCATCATCGAGGCACTTCCACGGCTGCTCAGTCGGGGGGTGCCCGCCGATATCGCCGAGGTCGTGCAAGAGCGCCATCGAGCGGCAGGCTGCACGCTGCTGTGCGGCGAAGGCATCTCCGCCATCGAGGAGGAGCCAGACGGCCTCGCCGTCCGCCTCACCAGCGGAAAACTGGTGCTCGCCGACCTCGTCGTTCTCGGCGTCGGTGCTTCGCCCAGCATAATGCTGGCTGAGGCGGCAGGCCTTGTCGTCGACAACGGCATCGCCGTCGACGCCAGGCTCCGGACAAGCGACGAAGCCATCTTCGCGGCCGGCGATTGCTGTTCTTTTCCCCTGCCCGTCTATGGCGGACGGCGCGTGCGTCTGGAATCCTGGCGCAACGCCCAGGAGCAAGGCACGCATGCCGCCCGCACCATGCTGGGCGAAGACGTCGCCTTTGACGCCGTTCCCTGGTTCTGGTCGGATCAGTATGACCTATCCCTGCAGGTCGCCGGACTGGTCGACGAGGGGCGCCATACCATTCGCCGAGACGGTGCGGACGGTTCCTTCATCCTCTGCCATCTCGACGATGGCGGACGCCTGGTCGCCGCCAGTGGCATCGGCCCCGGCAATGCCATCGCCAAGGATATCCGGCTTTGCGAGATGCTGATTGCCAGGCGCGCGCACCCGGACAGGGACAAGCTCACCGATCCCAACACCCGCCTCAAATCCCTTCTCGCTGCCTGATCCGTCCTGCGCCTCGACGATGCGATCTTACCGCAGCCCCCTGGAGACCGTCATGGCCCGCCTTCGTCCCACCGTTGCCGACCTGCTTGCGCTTCGCGGCAAGAAGCAGATCGCCAAACTGAGAGTCACCACACTGGAAGAGGCCGAGGCGGCCGAGCGCGCCGGCATCGGCATGCTCTCGGTTCCCCCCAAGCTGATCGCCGAGCCCGCTTTCCGTGATGCGGCACCGACGGCCTTTGCGGTGACCGGGCTGGAACATGGCCACTACGTCAGCGCGGAAGACTATCTGCGGGCCGCCTTCCTTGCCAGGCAGCAGAGTTCAGACGCCGTCTATTGCGCCGCCAGCCTTGCCACCATCCGGCGGCTTCGCGACGAAGGCATTCCCGTAGTGAGCCATGTCGGCCTGATCCCCTCGCATCGGACCTGGACCGGCGGCTTCAAGGCTGTCGGCAAGACCTTCGAGACCGCCTGGCAGGTCTGGCAGCAGACCAAGGCTCTCGAGGAAGCCGGTGCTTTTGCGGCGGAGATCGAAGTGGTGCCGGTGGAGGTCGCCGCGGCCATCGGCCGCCGGACCAGCCTATTCATGATCTCCATGGGCGCCGGCGGAGGATGCGATGCGCAGTACCTGTTCGCAGACGATGTGCTCGGCGCCCATGACGGGCATTATCCGCGTCATGCCAAGGTCTATCGCAATTTCCGCGCTGAATATGAGCGCCTGCAAAAGGAACGCATCGCGGCATTTTCCGAATACAATGCCGACGTCGCCAATGGTGCCTTCCCGGCGCCGAACCAGGTCGTCGGCATTGCCGGCGAGGAACTCGAGCGCTTCCTGAAGGCGCTCGATGCCGACGCGGCCTGATCGCAGGCACTGTGAGGCCGCTCCCGGGGACGCAGGCGTCTCGCCCATGGGCGCTAACTTAGCGGCCAGAGGCGCAGGTAGCGGGAGGGTCGATCTCCACAGCTCCATCAATTGATGGAGCGAGATCGACCACCTTTGTCCTCTATCTGGCTCGACATTTCCAAGATGGTCGATCTGGAGATCGACCCTCCAATCTGGTCCCACCACCCAAAGTTAGCGCCTATGGGCGTCTCGCCCCCGCACCCGAAAGACGATCAGGCGATCGGTGGGGCCGAGGCGATATCCGTGTCGAAGCAGCGATCGATCACGCGCTGCAGATTGGCGGCGTGGCGGAAGCTGGGTTCGGCGTTCTCTCCGCTCTGCACCGCCGCGATGAAGCGCTGGTAATTGGTCTTCACCGGATCGGCGTGCAAATCGCGCCAGGCCTGGGTGTGGATGCCGTCCCCGGTGCAGATGCGCAGGCTGGTGAAGGGGCCGTGATTGATCTCGATCGCGCCCTTGGTGCCGAAGACACTGAGCTTCAGCGTGTTGGCATAACCAGTCATGAAACGGCTGGTATGGATCACGCCCAGCGCGCCATTTTCGAAACGCACCGACATCACCGCGCTGTCATTGGCATCGAGCGGATAGTCGCCGATCCGGTCGCCCGATGCCTTATGGAAAGTCGCGAGTTGCGCCTGCAACGCGACCGGCGTCATGCTCACGGCATAGCTGGCGAAATCCAGGATGTGGATGCCGACATCGCCCAGCACGCCCTTGGAGCCATGCTCCTCCGACAGACGCCAGAGCCAGCGGGGCTCGGTCGACCAGTCACCCCAGTGATTGCCCACCAGCCAGCTCTGGCGATAGGAGGCCTCGACATGGCGAACCTCGCCGATCTCGCCGCGCGCAATGATGCCGTGGGCCGCCTGCAGCGCCGGCACATCCCGATAGGACAGGTTGACCATGGCAATCAGGCCGGCGGCCTCGGCCGCCGTCGCCATCTCGTCGGCCTGCGGGAAGGTTTCGGCCAGCGGTTTCTCGCACAGGACATGCTTGCCCGCGAGGATCAGCTTCATCGTGGTGGGATGGTGAAACCTGTCGGGCGTGACATTGGCTACGGCATCGAAGCCGCCCCAGGCGATCGCCTCGTCGAGATCGCCGAAGGAGTGCGGGATGCCATGCTCGTCGCTGAACTGGCGCGCCCTCGCATCATCGATGTCGACGCCCGCCACCACCTCGGCATCGGGAGAGGCCTGGAAGTGCCGGGCGTGATTGGCCGCCATATTGCCGGTGCCGAGCACGAGAATGCGGATCTTGGACATGGAATGATCTCGGGAGCGCGGACATCCCGTCCGCTCTTGGAAACGTCAGGCGCGATCAGGAAGTGCGGACATCGCGACGTGCAAGCATGTCGCCGAGATGTCCGCGCTCCAAATTCACCGGAAGCCTTCTTCACCATCCTCGTGGAGCCGCGGCCCCTTCACTTCCAGAGGCACGGGCGCCTTGTCATGCGGCGTGTTGGGCGCTTCGTTGACTCGCTTCCAGGCCGTCGCGGGATTGAAAGCCCATTTCACCGCGTTGCCGAGCACCTTGCGCACGGTGGCGTTGTGGTAAGTCGGATAGGCCTCGTGGCCCGGACGGAAGTAGAAGATCTTGCCGGCGCCGCGCTGATAGGTCAGCCCCGAGCGGAAGACTTCGCCGCCTTCGAACCAGGAGATGAACAGCGTTTCCATCGGCTCGGGCACGGTGAAGGGCTCGCCATACATCTCTTCATGCTCGATCTCGAAATATTCCGGCAGGCCTTCGGCGATCGGATGGTTCTTGTTCAGCACCCACAGCCGCTCGACTTCCCCGGCCTCGCGCCAGGACAGCGCGCAGGGCGTGCCCATGAGCTGCTTGAAGATCTTGGAAAAATGGCCCGAATGCAGAACGATCAGGCCCATGCCCTCCCAGACGCGCTCCTGCACGCGCTTGACGATCTCGTCCTTGACCTCGCCGTGGGCAGTGTGGCCCCACCACAGCAGAACGTCGGTATTCTTGAGCTTCTCGACGGTCAGGCCATGCTCGGGCTCGTCGAGAGTCGCGGTACCGACACTGATGCCGCCGGCCTCCTCCAGCGCCGCCGCTACCTCGCCATGGATGCCCTTGGGATAGAGCTGGCGCACCAGGGCGTTGGTCTGCTCATGCCGGTTCTCGTTCCAGACGAGTGCGCGGATAGTCATGTCGGGTTTCCTTTGCCGTCAACGGCGATTCAAAGCGCTTTAATAAAAATCTCTGCCACATCCTGGGGCATGATTGAAGGTGGGATCTGAGGATATTTTCAGGTCCGGCGAAGCTCGCCGGGACCGATGCTCGTTGCACCGGTGGCGGGCGGCTACGCGAAGGGTTCCCGAAGGACGCCCCTGGTGCCGTCCGCCGAGATCGTTCTAGGCCTGGAGCCGCCGCAGGGCCGCCCCGTCGGCCTTGAAGACATGCGACAGTTCCCCCGGCACGCCGATATTCACCTTGGTCGCGGCGACCACGGGTGCGTCCCCGGCATGGCGCAATGTCACCAGCCTGCCGTCCGCCGTGCGCACATATAGGAAATGGCTTTCGCCGAGTTCCTCGACCACTTCGACATCGCCGGTGAACGAGGCCTCCCCGCCGGCTTCCTGCAGATGTTCGGGCCGGATGCCGAGCTTCACCTTGTCGCCGGCGCGCACGCCGTTGCCGTCGACCTTGGCCACCACGCTGCCCCCGCCTGGCAAGGCGACTTTCACGCCGGAGGCGTCGGCCGCCTGCACCTCGGTATCGATGAAATTCATCTGCGGCGAACCGATGAAGCCGGCGACGAACAAATTGTGCGGGTTGTGGTAGAGTTCCAGTGGCGCGCCGACCTGCTCGACATTGCCCGCGTTCAGCACCACGATCTTGTCGGCCAGCGTCATGGCCTCCACCTGGTCATGGGTGACATAGACCATGGTGGCGCCCATCTGCTTGTGTAGCTTGGCGATGGAAATGCGCATCTGCACGCGCAGCGCCGCATCGAGGTTGGAGAGCGGCTCGTCGAACAGGAAGACCTTGGGGTTGCGCACGATGGCGCGGCCGATGGCGACGCGCTGGCGCTGGCCGCCGGACAGCTGCTTGGGCAGGCGCTCGAGCAGCGGCGTCAGTTCCAGGATCTTCGCTGCCTCGCGCACCTTCTGGTCGATGGTCTGCGTATCGGTCTTCGCCAGTTCCAGGCCGAAGGCCATGTTCTGATAGACGTTCATGTGCGGATAGAGCGCATAGGACTGGAACACCATCGAGATGCCGCGATCCTTGGGGGTCTTGTCGTTCACGCGCTGTCCGTCGATCAGGAGGTCGCCGGACGTGATGTCCTCCAATCCGGCGATCAGGCGCAGCAAGGTCGACTTGCCGCAGCCCGACGGACCGACGAAGACCACGAAGTCCCTGTCTTCGATGTCCAGGTTGACGCCATGCAGGGTCTCGATCCGGCCAAAGGCCTTGCGGATATTCTTGAGTGTCACACTCGCCATTTGCTTAACCCTTGACGGCGCCAGCGGTGAGACCCGCGACGATCTTGCGTTGGAAGATGAGGACGAGGACGATGAGGGGCAGCGTCACGATGACCGAGCCGGCCATGATGTTGCCCCAGGGCAGTTCCTGCTGGCTGGCGCCACTCATCGAGGCGATCGCCACCGGCACGGTGCGGTTGTCGGGCGAGAAGGTCAGCGCGAACAGGAATTCGTTCCAGGCCGCGATGAAGGCGAGCAGGCCCGTCGTCACCATGGCCGGCCACATCAGCGGCATGAACACGCGGCGTACCACCGTCCAGGGGCTGGCGCCGTCGACGAAAGCCGCTTCTTCCAGTTCCCGCGGCAGTTCCTTCATGAAGGTGGTGAGCACCCATACGGTGAAGGGCAGCGTCAGGATCAGGTTGGAAAGCACCAGCGCCGGCATGGTGTTGTAGAGGCCGAAGGCGCGCACAACCTCATACATGCCCGACAGCACCGCGACCTGTGGGAACATCGACACGGCCAGGATGGTCATCAAGAGGAGGCCCCTGCCCTTGAAGTGGACCCGGCCCAGCGCATAGGCGGCCGTCACCCCCAAAAAGAGCGAGATCAGCACCACCGTGACGGCGACGAGGATCGAGTTCCAGATGTTCCAGGCAAAGGGCTGCTGCTCGAACACGCCGACATAATTGGAGAAGTCCAGACTGTCGGGCAGCAGCGAGGTCGAGAACAAAGCCTGGCCCGTACGCATCGAGGTGATGATGGCGTAGTAGAACGGAAAAACGGCGTAGAGGACGATGACGACGACCAGCAGCCAGAATCCGATGGGTTTGAGGACCTTGGTCATCGCGTTGCATCCTCCGAAACACGCACCTTGCCCACGGTCATAGCCAGTACGGTGATGATGCCGATCACCAGGAACAGCAGCGTCGCCGCTGCCGAGCCGAGCCCCGTCTTGGCGAAGTCGACCAGTTGCAGCCGGGCAAAGCCCGACATCGAGATGGTGTCCCGGCTGCCCGAGGTCAGCACATAGATCAGGTCGAAGATGCGCAACGCGTCGAGGGCGCGGAAGACTACGGCCACCATCAGGGCCGGGCGGATCAGCGGCAGCGTCACCTTGAAGAACACCTTCACGGGGTGGATGCCGTCGACCTTGGCCGCCTCATAGCAGTCGGATGGCATCATCTGCAGTGCCGCCAGGATCAGCAGGGCCATGAAGGGCGTCGTTTTCCAGACATCCACCATGATCACGGCCCACATCGCCGTCTGCGAATTGGCGGTCCAGGCCACCGGGCTCGAAATGATATGCAGGCTGAGCAGGATGTGATTGAGGATGCCGAACTGGTCGTTGAGCATCCACAGCCACATCTTGGCCGAGACGATGGTCGGAATGGCCCAGGGGATCAGCACCGCGGCACGGACGAAGGCGCGCCCCTTGAAATTGGCGTTCAGCACCAGCGCGACGATGGTTCCGAGCACCGTCTCCAGGGCCACGGATACCAGCGAGAACCACACCGTGTTCCAGACCGAAAGCCACCACACCTTGTTGGCGAGCAGGCCGATCCAGCGCCCGTCGACATTGGCCAGATAGTTCGAGAAGCCGACGATCTTGTAATTGCCGGGACTGCTCAGCTTGGCATCGGTGAAGCCGAACCAGATGGTGCGCAGCAGCGGCCACCCGGCGACGACAGCCAGCACGACCAGCATGGGCAACAGGAACAGCCATGCCGACCGAACCCTTGTCCGTGTCAGTTCTGATTGACTTGCCATTGGGGACTCCCAGAGGGAAGCAGGAAGAGTTGGCCAGCGGATGCGCCACCACCCAAGTCGAAATTCTTGAAGTCGGAGCGCATGAAGTCGAGATGCGACCTGCCAATAGCCACGCCCACGGGTCAGGACCCAGGCTTCGGCCATGCGGCTGGAGAGGGAAGGAAGGAAGGAAGGAGAAAGAGCGCCGCGAACCGAGGGTTCGCGGCGCAGTCGGGGAGGATGCTACCAGCCCGAGCCCTTGATATTGGCGAGTTCGCCGTCAAGGTCCTCGAGAGCCGTCTCTGCTTTCGCCTTGCCGGACAGCACGCTGGCAATCGCGTTCCAGAAGGCATTCGAAACTTCGTTGTAATTGGCGCCGGTGATCTTGGAGGGACGGGCGACCGCGCTGGTGAAGGTCGCTTTCAGGTCGCCGAAGAACGGTACGGCCTTGAGCACGTCCGGGTCCTCGTAGAGGCTGGCGATGGTGGGATTGTAGCTGCCTTCGATGGCGCGGCGTTTCTGCTCCTCCTTCGAGGTCAGATAGACGGCGAGGTCGGCGGCAAGATCCGCCTTCTTGGAATATTTGGAGACGGCGAGTTGCCACCCGCCGAGCGTACCCGTGTTCTTGCCGTCGGCACCGCCCTTGGGCAGGGCCACGACCCCGATCTTGCCCTTGACCGGGCTGTCGGCGCCATTGCCCAACGACCAGGCATAGGGCCAGTTGCGCATGAAGGCGGCGTTGCCCGACTGGAACACGCCACGCGCTTCCTCCTCGCCGTAATTGAGCACGCCATCCGGCGCAATCTTGCCGATCCAGGAGGAGGCCAGCGTTACCGCTTCCGCCGCCTTGGGATTGTTGATGGTGATCTTGCCTTCCGCATCGACGATGGTGCCACCGCCGTAGGAGTCGATCCATTCCAACGCATCGCAGGTCAGACCCTCATAGGCCTTGCCCTGGAACACGAAGCCCCAGAATTTGTCGTTGCCGCCCTTGCGCTCTCCCTCCTGAACCTTGGCCGCGGCCTCGGTCATTTCCTGCCAGGTGGTTGGCGGCTTCAGCCCGTTCTTCTCCAGAAGATCCTTGCGATAGTAGAGCACGCCCGCATCGGTGAACCACGGCATGGCGACGAGCTTGCCGCCCACCGTGTTGTTGTCGATGATCGCGGGGAAATGCTCCTTCTCGGCACCCTTGGTGTAGGGGCTGAGATCAATGAAGTGATTGGCGAGAATGCCGGGCCAGATCACGTCGATCTGGAAGACGTCGATGTCGCTCGCACCAGCCGACAGCAGCTGCTGATAGAGCGCCAGCCTTTCATTGGTATCGTTGGGGGTCGAGACGATCTTGACGGTATTGCCGGTCTTCTTGGCCCAGGCTTCCGCGCCGCTCTTGCACAGGGCCAATTCCTGGCCGACTGCGCCGCAGGAAATCGCGACTTCAGCAGCGCTGGCAAAGCTCGTGAGAGCGATAGAGGCAGTCGCGGCCAAGGCCCAACGCATGAACATGCGGTCTTCCTCCCTTTAATGTGCCGCAGCTGCCTCCTCTATGGCAGGTCAGCATAGGCAACCGACATTTCCTCGTTCGAGGTCTCTTTTAGCAGAGCTTCTATAATCTACTTCAAAGCGCTTTGAATTCTAATTCCGACAAAAGTCCGCCTTTGTCAAGGCAACCACATGGCAAAACTGCGTAACAACTGGGGCGCCCGAACAGATCCTCCGAAAGTGGCATGCTCCATTGAAATATTTTGATTGAAATTCAATGCCGCTGATGTTTTTTGAGCGAATGCGTGAGAAACTTGTGAATTTCCCAACAAATACGGCGGTTATGCTACCTATTTGACGGAAAAGAACTAAGCTGACTCAGAAAAAATAATAGAAAGCGTTGGCCCAAAGCGCTTTAATGAACAGATGCGGTCTCATCGCTGCTTGCGGCTGGGGGAATTGCCTAGAAGGGTGCGCAGTATCGCGAGCTATTCGCTGTGCCCGACGGATATTTCTCTCCGATCCCCGGTAAAACGGGTCCGCTTCTGTTCATCGAGAGAAACGAGAAGGCCTGGAAGGAACGTTGCGGTGAACTTGAAGGAACTGTCACAGCATCTGGGTCTGTCCCAGACGACTGTCAGCCGCGCGCTCAACGGCTTTCCGGAAGTTGGCGAGGCGACGCGCAAGCGCGTGCTGGAGGCGGCCGAGACCTACCAATATCGTCCCAATGCCAGCGCACGCAAACTCGCGACCGGTCGCGCGGGGGCGATCGGCATCGTGTTTTCGTCCGAACGCAACATGCTGCTCGATCCGATCTTCACCGATTTTCTCGCCGGCGTCGCCACCCAATGCTCTCGATCCGACAATGACGTGCTGGTCTCCTCCGCCCAGGGCGACGAGGCCGGTACCTATCGACGCCTCGCGCGCGTCCGGTCGGTCGACGCCGTGCTGCTGTCTTCCCCGACGATCGACGATACGCGCATCGCATTGCTGCAGCGGCTGGGCATGCCCCTGGTCATGCATGGACGCACACAGACCGGCCTGCATTATCCCCATCTCGACATCGACAATGAGGGGGCCTTTCACAAGGCCACCACGCTGCTGATCGATCTGGGGCACCGGCGCATCGGCCTGCTCAACGAAAACCTGCGCTTCACCTTCGCTACGCATCGTTCGCAAGGCTGGCGCCGAGCGTTGACCGCCCGGGGGCTCACCGCCTCTCCGGAACTCGAAGGCGGCGCCCGCATGACTGAGGAGAACGGCTACCGCATGGCCCGTGGCCTGTTCGAGCTATCAGACCCGCCGACGGCCCTGCTCTGCTCGTCGATCTTTCTCGCCCTCGGGGCCATGCGGGCGGCCCGGGAGACAGGCCGGGTCGTCGGCAAGAACCTGTCGCTGATCGCCCATGATGACGGCCTCGACGCCATCCGGCCGGAGACACTGACGCCAGCCCTCACCACCACTTTCTCCTCGATCCATGCCGCCGGAATCCGGGTGGCCGAGATCGCCATGGCCTTGGCCAACAGCGCCAATCCCGCCGCCATCGCAGAGATTTGGCCTGTCGATCTCGTCTTCCGCGGCTCCACCGTGCCGCCCGCGCCCTGACTAAAGCAAAGCGCGATTTCGGGAAAATCGCGCTTTGCTTTCTAGTTCCTATTCTGACGCATTTTCTTAAGCGAAAAGTCCATCAGCTTTTCTGGAAAATGCTTTAGCCGGCCGGCGCGGACACAGTGGCTCGATCACGATAGAAGACGAACAATCCGCTGCCGATGATGATGCAATTGCCGATGACGATCGGCAGCGTCGGCACGTCGCGCCAGACGATCCAACCCATCAAAGTGGCCCATACCATGGCCGAATACTGGAACGGGGCGAGCAAGGCAGCCGGCGCCATGGCCAGAGCGCGGGTGATGCATACGAAGCACATCATGGCGACGATACCGACGAGGAACATCAGGGCAAGATCGAACCAGCCCGGCGTAACCCAGGCGAACGGTATCGTAGCCGCGCCGATGACGCCCGCCCCGGCGAACTGCCAGACCACGAGGGAAAGCCAATGCGTGCGCCGCAACTGCCGCGTCACGGTGACCGCCAGGCCGAACATGACGGCGCCGATGAGAGCGATGGGCGAGGCCGAGGAGAACAGTTCCGCCGAAGGCTGGAGCGCCACGAGAACGCCGATGAAGCCGGCGATGACCGCTCCCCAGCGGAACGGCTCCACCCTTTCGCCGAGTAGGGGAACCGACAAGGCGGTGATGATCAGGGGTGCCGCCATGTAGAAGGTCATGACGTCGGCGAGCGGCATGCTGCGCGTGGCGAAATAGAAGCAGTAGGTGTCGCCGGCCATGCACAGGATGCGCAGGATCTGGAGCCGCCACTGGCCGAAATCGAAGAGATCGACCTTCAGGTGCCAGACCATCGGCACGAGGACGATGGCCGCGCCCACCGAGCGCAGCAGCAACAGCTGGCCGACGGAATAGTCGGCAACCAGCCATTTGCCGAGGGCATCGTTCAGGGCGAAAAAGAACACGCCGGTGAGAAAGAGCGCGATGCCCATGCCGACGCTCGCGGCCCCGATACCAGCCTGGCGGGGGGAAGTCATTTCGGTTTCGTTTCCTGCCGGAACAAGGCGCGTTCGGCGATGAATGCGCTTTGCCCAATTCTTGGTTCGAGTTCTTTGGTTCGAAGCGTCTTTGCGAGTCTTGCCGAGTCCGTCAATTCGCAAAGCGTTCCAGGCACATGGCATGGAGTTTGAAGCGGTCCGGAAGTCGGCCGGGCGTCGCCCCATCCGCCCCGAACGGTCATTTGTCGTACCAATATCCGGACATTGCGGAAAGAGGCAATCTTTCGAGCCCGTAGGGAAATCAGGCGGCCGTCATCTTCGCCGCCATGTCCGAGGCGAGCAAGCCGTCGAGCGCGACCTTGATCAGGGGGCGGCGCATCCGCAAGGCGTTGAGGGCTGCAACCGGCCATTCGACATAACAGGCGCCTGGCTCGACCGTCACAGTGGCCGAGGCCGGCTGGCGACGCAGGAAGCCGACCTCGCCGATGAAGGACTGCGGCCCGATGACCAGATTGCGGCCAGCCTTCTCCACATGGGACCGCCCGTCGAGCACATAATAGACCTTCTCGACCGCTTCCCCCTGGCGCAGGAGGGTGTGGCCATCCTCGCTGCGTCGCCAAAGACCGATCTTCATCAAGGATCGGAACTCGCCCGGCGACAGGCCGCCCAGGGCAGCAAACAGCCGTCGCTCTTCGGCGCTCAGACGAAACTGGGTGCGAGCAAAAACCAGCCTGGCCATCATCAGAAGATTCACGCCCAGATTGACCACGGTCCAGAACAGCGCATCCCACAGCATGATCTCGGGAACGACCAGGTAATAGAGAATGTAGAGCAGGGTCGAGACCACGAGGAGGGCACGCAAGACCAGCTGGTCGCGGCAGGTCAGCGCCGCAACGGCAATGAGGGCGGCGGCATGGATCAGGCCGAGCCGGACAATTTCGAAGAACATTTCAGCACCAGGGAGGGAAGACCGGATGCAGTGTCACGCCGCCATCCGCGGCATCCACATGGTGCGCTCAGCGCAAAAATGCTGTGCGCCCTCGCACGGGTCGGCCGATGTGGCCCCAACCCGGAGCCGACTCGCGCCCATGCAAGGCGCATCGGCTCTAGAACCCCGATAACCGCCTGGTTGCCATTGCGAGTTTGTCGGCTGGCCTCGAATACGGCGACGCCCTCGCCCGGCGCGCTGCTCTGGATGCGCTGATGGGAAACCCTCCGCCATAGTCCGCATGGTTTTGTCGGTTTCGGCAGTGGCGGGCACCTCTCCGAGATGACATCCCCCTCTTGTCGCGCGCCATCGACATAACCACGCAATGTCCATGCAATAATAATCAGCAGTATAGATTTATCGCCGGCGACACTCTTGCAACGCACTTCCCATTAAGCCGGCATATCAATCTCAAAAACTCGGCTTCAGGATGCAAAAAATGCCACCCCTTTTCATGATAATAAGGGACATAATCAGGGATATATTTAGAAACATTGATAACATAATCTCATTTATTCTAATAAATCTAATGATAATTGCGGCAATTTTCGCATCAATTTATGAAAAAATAAGTACGGATCGCTCCATCGCCCTTGCATCGCTGTCGATCCTGTTCGCGCTGCTGCTGTCTTATTACAGATTGAAACAACATGTCCGCTACAACCCAGGATCTTCCCTGAGACACCTGCTTCCACGCGTCTTGCTTGCACGGTCGAAAGGGGGCAGCCGTGCCTGCGGATGGCTCTCCAGAACCTTGTTCTGGAGCATCTCCGCCGTGGCTATCTATGTCGTGGTGCTCATCTGCTGGGGCAATTTCGGCACGGTGATTCGCGGACAGGTCTATCGGTCCGCCCAACTCGGCAGCGCCACGATGTCATTCAACGTCCAGCGCTATGGCATCAAGGCCATCATCAATCTGCGCGGCAGCAATCCCGGCCAGGATTGGTATGATAGGGAAGTCGCCGATGCGAAGGTGCTCGGCATTCACCACATCGATTTCCGGATGTCGGCCAAGCGGGGGCTGAGCCGGGAACAAGCCGAAGAACTCATCGCCTTGATGGCGCAGGCGCCAAAACCGCTGCTGATCCACTGCGCTTCCGGAGCCGACCGCACCGGCCTTGCCGCCGCCCTCTATGTCGCCGCAATCGCCAAGGCCGGCCGCGAGAAGGCGCAAGCCCAATTGTCTCCCTTCTTCGGGCACTTGTCCCTGCCCTTTTTGCCCGGCTATGCCATGGACAGAACCTGGGAGGAATTCGCCCAGTGGCTGAACAAGGTTGGGCACGAACCACACCCTGCGCTGGCTAGGTCGGACGGCAACACCACCGACCTGCAATGACCGATAATCGCGCCAGGCTAGCGAATTCCTGTAAGGAGTTCTGGTGGGCCCGGAGGGACTTGAACCCCCAACCAGACCGTTATGAGCGGCCGGCTCTAACCATTGAGCTACAGGCCCGGCTGTGCCAGACGGGGCATCTATAGGCAGAGTCTTGTCCAGGTTCAATCGGCTATCCGCAATTGCGATGCCTGCCGCAAGCCCGTCATCATGCCGCCGCCTTCGATTGCAAGGTTCCACTCGCAATTTTTATCACTGGAGTTCATCGATGCTACCGTCCTTCGTCGCCCGCCCCGCCCTCGCCGCCTTGCTGCTGGCCGGAGCGCTCGGCGCCGCCCAAGCCGAAGATTTCAAGCGCGTGATCGCCATCAATGGCGAGGCGACGGTCGGTGCCAAGCCGGATCTGGCCTATGTCAGCGTTGGCGTGCAGAGCGCAGGCAAGGTGGCGCGCGACGTGCTGACCGCCAATTCCAAGGCGACCGGCGAGGTTCTCGCCGCTCTCAAGGCAGCCGGCATCGATCCCAAGGACCTGCAGACCTCGGGCTTCAGCGTGCAGCCGGCGAGCCCACAGAACGGCAAGTTCTCGTCGAGTTCCGAAGATGGCCCGGCCATTGCGGGCTATACCGTCTCCAATACCGTGAACGTGACGCTGCGCGACCTGCCCAGGCTCGGCGATATCCTCGACAAGGCGGTGAGCGCCGGCGCCAACAGCGTCGAGGGCATCCAGTTCGTCGTCTCCGACCAGTCGGTCCTGCTCGACGGGGCTCGCAAGACCGCCCTGGACGATGCGAGGCGCAAGGCCGAGATCTATGCCAAGGCCTCCGGTCTGCGCTTGGGCAAACTGGTGGATCTGAGCGAGAATACCGGCCCGATCGGCGGCGGCCTCTATCGCGCCAAGGCTGTGCAGGATTCGGTGCCGATCGAGTCCGGAGAGAGCGCGCTGAACGTCACCGTATCCGCACGCTTCGAGCTTGAAGACTGACCCTTCGCGCTCCGCCAGTATCGAACAAGACTCCACGGGCCAGCACGGCATTTGCCGCAGTGCTGGCCCGCCGATTTTCCGCACACGCAAGTTTGTTTCACGCAGCAAGGCCGATTGGGTAACAAAGATGCTTGCCTGGCTGTTCTCCCCGGTTTAGGACGGCTTAACCGCTCTTAATCGGAATGCTTATCGTGCGCGCACGCCTTGATGCTGTTGACTGGAAAATCCTGCAGGAACTACAGGCCGATGGTCGCATGACCAATGTGGAGCTGGCCAAGCGCGTCGGCATTTCCGCGCCCCCCTGTCTGCGGCGTGTGCGGGCCCTCGAAGATGCCGGCGTGATCAAGGGTTACCGTACCCTGCTCGACGAAACCTCGCTCGGTTACGAGATCACCATCTTCGCCATGGTCAATCTGACCTCGCAGGCCGGCGCGGATCTGCAATCCTTCGAAACCTATGTGAAGAATCAGCCCCTGGTGCGCGAATGCTGGATGCTGTCCGGCGACGTCGATTTCGTGCTCAAATGCGTGGCGAAGGATCTGCGCTCCTTCCAGGCTTTCGTGGCCGAGCTGACGGCAGGGCCGGCCGTGCGCAACGTCAAGACGGCGCTGACTCTGCGTTCCATCAAGGACGATCCGATCGTTCCCCTCGAACTCGACGTGAGCGAAGGGGCCTAACCCCGATGCGGTTCAGCTGGGCGTGCTTGCCCATCTTGAGTGAACCGTATCAAGCCTGAACCAGCTTGCTCAGCAGCCAATGCGCGTAGCTGGAAGCCAGCCAATCATATCGGCGCGGTGTCGGATCAGGCACTTCAGCAGCGGCATCCACCGAGGTCGTGGTAGCGAAGAGCGGGAAGCTCTTGATCACGCTCCCCGATGACGACAGCGTGATGCGGCCATCGAGCGTGTCGACACTGTCGAAGCTGACCAGGCCACCGTCGGAATCCACAGGAAAACTGATGTCGGTAAGCACGACCGACAATGTCGCTCCGCCCTTTGCGCCGGGCTGGTAGCGCGAGCCGAGCTGACGGACGAGATTGCGCTGAAGATAGGGCGGCATGCGCTGGAGCCAGAGATTGCCGCTCCCGCTGACCTGAACCCTGCGGATGACGGGAATGGCGGGATTGTCGCCATAAGAGGTGGCGCAACTGGTGAGCAACAGACCGGCGCCAATGGTCAGGAAGCCCCTGCGCCCGATACGTTCCGAAGTCATGGTACCCTCCTGCTCGCGATACGCGCTCTCTATAGATACTCGCTCTCTATAGAACGTGCCGTCTCCCCAATCGAAGCAAATTCATGCGACCATGTCGTCCTGTATCCAACAGCAAAACGCCGCACCCGGCGAGGATGCGGCGCACTGCGTTACAGGGGCCTGAAATCAGCGGTCGGCTCAACGCCAGGCGACGTTGGCGATCTCATAGGCCTTGGGGCCTTTGGGCGTGTTGACCTCGACGGAGACCCCGATCTTCTTGCCCACCAGAGCGCGGGCGAGCGGCGAACCGATCGAGATCTTGCCGGAGCGGACATCGGCCTCGCTCTCGCCGACGATCTGATAGGTCTTCTTTTCCTCGGTGTCTTCGTCGATCAACGTGACAAGGGCCCCGAATTTGACGGTGTCGCCGGACAGCTTGGAAATATCGATCACTTCGGCGCGAGACAAAGCATCTTCGAGTTCGGCGACACGGCCTTCATTATGGCCCTGAGCTTCCTTGGCCGCGTGATATTCGGCGTTCTCGGAAAGGTCGCCATGGGAACGCGCTTCGGAAATCGCCGCGATGATGCGCGGCCGTTCAACCTGCTGGCGTTCCTTCAATTCTGCCTCGAGCGCGGCATAGCCTGCCGGCGTCATCGGGATCTTGTCCATTGCTTCGTCTTCTCTTTCCAAACGCAAAAAAGATACGCGCCGGACGGACTTTCCCGGCGCGGCTGACATATCGGTTTTGCAATTTTACGGTACCCTCCCCCCACGGGAGAGGGTGCCTCCTTTCAGAAATAGGATTGCAGCGGCCGCACTTCCAGATCCCCGCCCTTATGGGCTTTGATCCCTTGCGCAGCCGCCACCGCTCCGAAGAGAGTGGTGTAATATGGGACTTTATGCAAGAGGGCGGCACGTCGCAACGAACGCGAATCCGCCAGGGCCTGGGCCCCTTCCGTGGTGTTGAACACTAGCTGGATGCTGCCATTCTTGATGGCATCGACGATGTGCGGACGCCCTTCCAAGACCTTGTTGATACGCGTGGCGTTGACGCCATGGCCGGCAAGGAATTGCTGCGTGCCGTCGGTCGCGACGATCGAAAAGCCGAGCTCGGCGAGCAGCCGCATCGAATCGAGGATACGCGGCTTATCGCTCTCCTTCACCGACACGAACACCGTGCCGCCTGATGGCACGGTGACACCGGCTCCAAGCTGGCTCTTGGCGAAGGCGACGGCATAGTCGCGGTCGAGACCGATGACTTCGCCGGTCGAGCGCATTTCGGGGCCCAGCACCGTATCGACACCAGGGAAGCGCGCGAAGGGATGCACCACTTCCTTGACCGCGATATGGTCGAGCTTCTTGGCTTTCAGGTTGAAGGAAGCCAGGCTTTCGCCCGCCATGACCCGGGAGGCGATCTTGGCGATCGGCTCGCCGATCACCTTGGCCACGAAGGGCACCGTGCGCGAAGCGCGCGGATTGACCTCGAGCACATAGATCAGGCCGTCCTTGATGGCGTATTGCACATTCATCAGGCCTCCGACATCGAGGGCCAGGGCCATGGCCTTGGACTGGCGTTCGAGTTCGTCCAGGACCTCGGGACTCAGCGAGCGCGGCGGCAGCGAACAGGCCGAATCGCCGGAATGGATACCCGCCTCCTCGATATGCTCCATGATGCCGGCGACGAAGACATCCTTGCCATCGGCGAGCACGTCGACGTCAACCTCGACCGCGTCGGAAAGATAGCGATCGAACAGCAGCGGGTTCTTGCCCAGCAGCGTGTTGATCTGGCCCGTCTTGTCGTTGGGATAGCGCGTCTTGATCTCCGGCGGCACCATCTGCGGCAGGGTACCGAGGAGGTAATCGTCGAAGGCAATTTCGTCGCGGATAATCGCCATGGCGCGTCCGCCCAGTACATAGGAGGGACGCACCACCAGCGGCAGGCCGAGATCGGCGACGACCAGGCGCGCCTGCTCGACCGAATAGGCGATGCCGTTCTTGGGTTGGCGCAGGCCGAGCTTATCGAGCAGGCGCTTGAAGCGGTCGCGGTCCTCGGCAAGATCGATCGCGTCGGGCGTGGTGCCGAGGATAGGAATGCCCGCCTCCTCAAGCGCCGCCGCCAGCTTCAGCGGCGTCTGCCCGCCGAACTGCACGATCACGCCGTGCAGGGTTCCCTTGGACTTCTCGACGCGCAGGATCTCCAGCACGTCCTCGGCCGTCAACGGCTCGAAATAGAGACGGTCAGAGGTGTCGTAGTCGGTCGACACCGTCTCGGGATTGCAGTTGACCATGATGGTTTCATAGCCCGCATGCGAAAGCGCGAAGCAGGCGTGGCAGCAGCAATAGTCGAACTCGATGCCCTGGCCGATGCGGTTGGGACCGCCGCCGAGAATGACGATCTTCTTGGCGTCGGACGGATTGGCTTCGTCGGCCGGCGCGCCAGCGAAGGGCGGCGCATAGGTCGAGTACATATAGGCGGTGGGCGAGGCGAATTCGGCGGCGCAGGTATCGATGCGCTTGAAGACGGGATGCACGGCAAGTTCCGTGCGCAGGTTCTTGACCGTTCCTTCCGGAACACCGGCCAGTGCATCGAGGCGACGGTCGGCGAAGCCCATGGCCTTGAGGCTGCGCAGGGCACCCTGGGTCTGGGGCAGGCCGATCGCGCGCACCTTCTGCTCGGTCTCGACGATGCCGCGGATCTGGGCCAGGAACCAGGGATCGACTTTGCACACGCCGTGGATCTCGACGTCGGACAGGCCGAGGCGCATGGCCTGGGCGATGTTGAGCAGGCGATCGGGCGTCGGCTTACCGAGAGCGGCACGGATGGCGTTCTTGTCGTCACCCTGGCCAAGGCCGTCGATCTCGATCTCGTCGAGGCCGTTGAGGCCTGTTTCGAGCGAGCGCAGTGCCTTCTGCAAGCTCTCCTGGAAGGTGCGGCCAATGGCCATCGCCTCGCCGACCGACTTCATCGCGGTAGAAAGGATCGGCTCGGCGCCCGGAAATTTCTCGAAGGCGAAACGAGGGATCTTGGTGACGACATAGTCGATCGTCGGCTCGAAGGAGGCCGGCGTCGCCCCGCCGGTGATGTCGTTCTCGATCTCGTCCAGCGTATAGCCGACGGCGAGCTTGGCGGCGACCTTGGCGATCGGGAATCCGGTGGCCTTGGAAGCCAGCGCCGAAGAGCGCGAGACGCGCGGATTCATCTCGATGACGACGAGGCGTCCGGTAGCCGGGTCGACGGCAAACTGCACGTTGGAGCCGCCGGTCTCCACCCCGATCTCGCGCAGCACCGCGATCGAGGCGTTGCGCATGATCTGGTATTCCTTGTCCGTCAGCGTCAGCGCCGGTGCGACGGTGATGGAGTCGCCGGTATGCACGCCCATCGGATCGATGTTCTCGATCGAGCAGACGATGATGGCATTGTCCGCCTTGTCACGGACGACCTCCATCTCGAACTCCTTCCAGCCGAGCACGCTCTCCTCGACCAGGACCTGGCTGGTCGGCGAAGCATCGAGGCCGCGCTCGATGATGTCGATGAACTCGGCCTTGTTGTAGGCGATGCCGCCACCCGTGCCGCCCAGCGTGAAGGAGGGACGGATGATCGCCGGCAGGCCGACATGGTCGAGCGCCTCCAGCGCTTCGGTGAGGCTGTGGGCCAGGCTCGAGCGCGGCGTCTCCAGGCCGATCTTGGTCATGGCCTCGCGGAAGCGCTGGCGGTCCTCGGCCTTATCGATGGCGTCGGCATCGGCGCCGATCATCTCGACCCCGAATTTCTCCAGCACGCCCATCTCGGCAAGCTTCAGCGCGGTGTTAAGCGCGGTCTGGCCGCCCATGGTCGGCAGCAGCGCGTCCGGGCGCTCCTTCTCGATGATCTTGGCGACGATCTCGGGCGTGATCGGCTCGACATAAGTCGCATCCGCCAGATCCGGGTCGGTCATGATCGTGGCCGGGTTGGAATTGACCAGGATGACGCGATAGCCCTCCTCGCGCAGGGCCTTGACGGCTTGCGTGCCCGAATAGTCAAATTCGCAGGCTTGGCCGATGACGATCGGGCCAGCGCCGATGATCAGGATGGAGGAAATATCGCTACGTTTTGGCATCGCTCGTCCGATTTAGGAGGGCCGGCATGAAAAAGCCGCGGAGGGGACTCCACGGCCGGATATTCACGGTACCAGCCGATCTCAATCGGCCCGAACACGATTCGGGCCGATTGAGATCGGCTGCGGCGGATCGAGCGGTTCGACTAAACCATTTTGGCGTCTTGCGAAAGGGGCCGAATGCCGACCTGAGCGGAAAGTGACGATCGTAACAGAAATTGTGGGCTCGATGGGCGGCTCAAAGCGGCCTGCGCGTGGTGCATTTCGTCGTCTGGCCGCCGGGCATGCGCACGATATGGACATAGAGCTTGTCGCCCGAGCCGAAATCCATGACATAGGTGTCAATCACCTTGCCACCGCGTTGCAGGAGGCTCTGACAGCTGTCCTTGGTCTGGGCCTGAGCCGCGACCGGTGCGGTGATCAGTCCGGCTGCCAGGACGGCGCGAATCAAACGTAGGCCCATGTCATTCCCTCCTGGCGGTGAGATCCTGTTCGGGACCGATGAAACCTGCCCGGCCACGATAACGCAAGGGAAGCATGTGTCAGCCGCGAAAATGGCCTAATCGTGCCATCATGGTTGGCCATCTCCGCGAGATCTGCCCATTTGGCCGTGGAAAACGCCCATGATCAGCCTACGCCTCGCCATCCTCGCCAGTTGCCTCGTTCTGAGCGCCTGTCGTCTCACCGAGGCCCCCGTTTCAGGCTAGGCCGGGGCACTCGCAGGCTTCGGCGCAACGGGCCTGTTGCTCGACCAAGGCAAGCCCGTTCCGAATATCCGCATTCGCGCGACCTCCTCACACCTGCCAAGCCACAGCATGCTTACCACCACGGATACGCAAGGACGCTTCCGCCTCGATGCGAGCGGTATCGGCGGCAATCGTGACGTTCTGCGAATCGAGGCGAGCGGCGAGGATTATCATGCCGTCGGTGAGATCTCGCTCACCTCCCTGGCCTTCACCTGCGAGCTCGAAAGCAATGCTCTCTATGCTTCGGACAAGCAGGGGCGTTTCTGGAGCGGCAATGACATCGAATGGAAGCCCGGCCAGCCGATCAAGGCGTTGAGATGCCGATAAGCTGCTTCGGAGCGCGGACATCCTGTCCGCCCTTCCTTCCAATAAAACCCTGCGCTCGTGGAGATGAAGGGCGGACAGGATGTCCGCGCTCCGGCCCTCACCGCGCCTGCGACAGCACGAAACGCCGAAAGGCCGCCACCTTGGGCAGAGCCAGAGCGCCAGCTGGATAAGCGAGATAATACCCATAGCCGAGCGTGACTTGTCGGTCGAACAGCGCCACCAGGCGCCCCTGGCGGATCAGCCCCTCAACCACACTGCCGACGACCAGACCGACCCCCTGCCCGGCCAAGGCCAGCTCGATCAGCACGTTCTCGTCGTCGAATACCGGCCCGGCCTGTGCCAGAGCCGGATCGAGGCGTGCCACGGCAAGCCATTCGCGCCAGTCGCTGCGATCCTGATCGTGCAGAAGGCTGGCGCGGGAAAGGTCGGCGGGTTCGGACAGGCGCAGCCGCTCGGCATAATCAGGCGCCGCCACTGGCAGCGTCACCGATGGGCCGATCAATTCCGCCGTAAGGCCCGGCCATTTGCCGAGGCCGCCCCGAATGGCAAGGTCGATGCCTTCGGCCACGATATCCAGCGGCGTCTCGGTATGACGCACCGAAATCTCGATTTCGGGATGGAGCTCGGCAAAGCGTGGCAGGCGTGGTGCCAGCCAGCGGGCACCGAAAGAGGGCGTGGTGGTGATCGAGAGGAGGCTCTGCGCGCGCCTGATGCCGGCAACCGCCCGCTCGATCTCGCCAAAGGCAGCCACCGCTGCCGGCAGCAATTGCTGTCCGGCAGCGGTTAGCTGCAGGCTGCGCGTGGTGCGCTGGAACAATTTGACGCCGAGCTGCTCCTCCAGCACCCGGATCTGATGCGAAACCGCCGCCTGGGTAACGTTCAGCATCTGGGCTGCGCGGGTGAAACTCAACGCCTTTCCCGCCACGGCGAACACGCGCAAGGCCGATAGGGACGGCAGTGTTTCCATATGTTTCACTCACAAGAAAAACTTATGAAAGAGGCACGATATTCAAACTGAACTCGTTTGCCGATTACCCAATATTTCCTGAGAATGACTGCCATGTCACCAAGCTTTTGCAAGCGGTGAGGAGGTAACCTCTCATGATTGATTCTTATCTAACTGCCGGCCTGACCAGAGGCCTTAGCCTTGCCCTGTCACCGCAGGCCGCGCTGCAGGGCACCGAAGTGGCACAGATGGAGGAGCGACGAGCTTATCGAGAAGAAAATCAGCCGCACAGGCGGGCGAGAGCCACAATCACGACGCGCCTGGCCCGGTTCATGCGTCTGTTCCGAGCCAAACCGGAGCCGTCATCGCGGGAGATTGCGAAGACTGCCGGCTGCCGCGGCTGAGGGCCGGCCCGCCGGCAAGAGCGGGCTCGGCGCGCGGACCAGCAATGAGGCTGGTTTTACCGGCAGCTCTTCCAGCGGCCGAGATCCATATGGAAATGGTCTTCGTGGTAGCCATCCGAACCGGGGCCCAGCACGACCTGGAACACGCCACAGGTCACGCCATGCACCTGTTTCAGGAAGGCCGACTTGGCACCCCCGCCCTTGAAGTCATGACGGACGGTGATTTCCTTGCCGCTCGCGGTGATATAGCCGGAAATGTCGATGGCATTGCCCTTGGCATGCTCGGAGAGCTTGGCGCCGCGAATGTTGTTCATGCCCCGGCAGACATAGGAAGCAGCCACCTTGATGGCAACGACGTTCTCGCCGAGATACTGTTTG
This sequence comes from Labrys sp. KB_33_2, assembly GCF_052114505.1. Classification (NCBI taxonomy): domain Bacteria; kingdom Pseudomonadati; phylum Pseudomonadota; class Alphaproteobacteria; order Hyphomicrobiales; family Xanthobacteraceae; genus Labrys; species Labrys sp. KB_33_2. The sequence goes on from NZ_JBFREW010000009.1 coordinate 80,511, forward strand.
GCGGCAGCCTGCATGCCGGCCTCCCAGCGCACCAACCCGTTGACCATGGCGTAGTCGACGGTCGCGGCCGGCACCAGCGTGGTGCGGCTGCCCGGCCCCAACGCCATCAGGCGATAGGGCTGCCCCACGCTGCAAGCCCCCTTGACGATGGCGGCCTCGGGGACCGCACGCGCCAGATTGTTGATCGCAATGCCCGCGCCCGGCAAGGCACCCAGCATGGCGACCTTGGTTTCCGGCGGCGGTGCATTGAGGCCAGGATTGGTGGTCATGCGGTCATCGATGCCACCGGGCCGGCGCACGGGCAGCGGCACGAAGGCATGTGACAAGGTTCCGGGTGGCAAGCCACCGTCGGGCTTGGCATTCGATGCGGCGTTGGCTTGCGCCGGCGCCCCATCGGGCTCTGGCCCGGCCACGTCGATATCTGTATCGGGGCGCGCAGGCGGCAAGGGTGTATCGGCGGCATAGGCGGACACCACCGGAGAGTCATTGCCGCGGGGTCGCTCCGGTGGGGTGGGCACGCCGCCATGGACGATCAGGTCCGGCAGGCCTTCCAGCCCGGTCGAAGCCCGGATGGCCCGCATTTGATTGGGCTTGGGCTTGAGGGGCGGCAACGGCTTGGCGTTCGCCGCGGCGATGCTCTTCTGAAAGTAGTCCGGCAGGGGGACCAGCGGTCCATCTGCCGTTTGCGCCACCGCGGTGCCGCAGAAAACAGTCAGGAAGAGACAGGCGACGCTTGCTCGCATGCACACTGCTCCGTTTTCGATCAGGCGTTGTGTTGCGCAACTGCGGCAACACCATGGCGAGACGCCATGTTTTCGACAAACCGCTTAAAGAGGTAGTGACTATCCTGTGGGCCGGGCGAGGCCTCGGGATGATGCTGCACAGAGAAGACCAGCTTGCCGGTGACCGCGATACCACAATTGGAACCGTCGAACAGCGAGGCATGGGTTTCGACCACGCCAGCCGGCAGGCTGTCGCGATCCAGCGCGAAACCATGGTTCATCGAGACGATCTCGACCTTGCCGGTGGTGAAATCCTTGACCGGATGATTGGCGCCGTGATGGCCCTGCTTCATCTTGGCCGTACGGGCGCCAAGAGCGAGGCCGAGCATCTGGTGGCCGAGGCAGATGCCGAAGATCGGGATATCTTTTTCGAGCAGCGCCTTGATCGCCGGCACGGCATATTGGCCGGTCGCCGCAGGATCGCCGGGGCCGTTGGAGAGGAAAATGCCATCGGGTTCAAGCGCGATGATCTCCTCGGCCGGTGTGGTGGCGGGCACCACGGTGACGGCGCAGCCGGCCGCGGCCAGCAGGCGCAGGATGTTGCGCTTCACGCCGTAATCGATGGCGACCACCTTGTATTGCGGCGCCTCCTGCTTGCCAAAGCCCTGCGACCATTCCCAGGTGGTCTGGTCCCAGTCGAAGCGCTGCGCGGTCGTGACCGGGGGCACCAGATCGAGGCCGTCCATCGAAGGAAGGCCGGCGGCCTCGCGCTTCAGAGCCTCGACGTCGAAATTGCCGTTGGGATCGAAGGCGAGCACCGCATTGGGCATGCCGCCCTCGCGGATGCGTGCCGTCAGCGCCCTGGTATCGATGCCGGCAATCCCGGCGATGTTGCGAGCCTTGAGCCAGGCATCGAGATGGCGGCTGGCACGGTAATTGGCCGGCTCGGTGATCGGCGCATGTAGCACCACGCCCCTCACCCCGGAGGAAGAGGCCATGTTGACCGTCTCGATGTCCTCGTCATTGACACCGACATTGCCGATATGGGGGAAAGTGAAGGTGATGATCTGGCCGGCATAGGAAGGGTCGGTGAGGATTTCCTCATAGCCCGTCATCGCGGTGTTGAAGCACAGTTCGCCCGCCGCCTTCGTCACGGCGCCGAGCCCGATGCCTTCGATCACGGTGCCGTCTGCGAGGACCAGGAGCGCGGTCGCCTTGGGTTCCGCCCAGCCATTTTCCATGTCTCTGTCCTTCGCGCTCGCTTGTGTGACGGTCATTTTCATCTTAAGTGCCGGATGAATGGCGGCGGCACATTTGGCTCCGCCCGGCAGGCGCGGCGGAAAGTAGGGGGCGGACGGCTTGCCGTCAACCCTTGGTGACGCTCAAAATCGTAAGCAAATTCAATGATTTGAGACGGAGCTACCAAATATTTCGCTGCTGCGTGCCGCTCGGTGAACAATTTTGATTCCAGGAAAGGTAGGGCACCATGTCTCTGCGCGACGATTTCACCACCGCCGTCAAGGACGCCATGAAGGGCGGCGACAAGGCCCGCCTGTCGGTCGTGCGCATGATCCAGGCCGGGTTGAAGGACCGCGACATCGCCGCCCGCGGCGGCGAGCATGACGGCAAGATCCCGGAAAGCGAGATCCTGTCCATGCTGCAGAAGATGATCAAGCAGGCCCAGGAGACACTGGAGACCGCCGTCAAGGCAGGCCGCGGGGAAATGGCCGCAGCCAGCAAGGCCGAGATCGAAACCCTCTCCTCCTTCCTGCCCAGGCAGATGGACGTGGCCGAGACCAAGGCCGCCATCGCCGCCGTGGTGACCGAAATCGGAGCCGCCGGCGTCAAGGACATGGGCAAGGTCATGGCCGCGCTGAAGGAGCGTTTCGCCGGCAAGATGGATTTCGGCAAGACCAGCCCGCTGGTCAAGGAAGCGCTCGGCGGTTAAGGACGTCTAAATTCCAGGCTTTTCCGAGACCGACGCGCCCGCTAGATTGCCGGCCGTGCAACAATGAGGCCGGCATGGCGCCCTTCCCACGCTTCCTGGTTCGGTTTTCGGTGGTCCTGCTCGCCGTGGCCGGCTTGGCGTCCTGCGCCGACCGGCCCGGTGCGCTGATGCTGCATCCGGTCTCGGCATCGCCGGGTATCGGTACGCCGGTCAACATACTGGTCGCCACCACGCGTCAGCGCTCCGCCACTGACAAGAACGACTTCACCACCAAGCGCAATTTCGGCGTGAGTTATGAGGCCTATACGATTTCGGTGCCGCCCAACCATGTCGTCGGCAATATCGAATGGCCGAAGAAGCCTCCCGGCAATCCTGCCGTGAACTTCGTCGTTACCGGTTCGACGGCCCTGGACCAGGCGCATTTCGACGCAGCCGTGGCAAAGGACACCAAGGGCAGTGGCGAGGTCATCGTCTTCGTGCATGGCTACAACACCAACTACCAGGAAGCCGTCTATCGGGTTGCCCAGCTCGAGAAGGACAGCGGCTTTCCGGGAGCGGTCGTAGCCTTCGCCTGGCCCTCGCTCGGCACCTTGACCGGCTATGTCGCCGATCGCGAGAGCACCACCTATTCGCGCGACTATCTTGAAGCCACCCTCAACGGCCTCGCCCGCACGCCGGGTGTGCGACGCATCCACATCATCGCGCATTCCATGGGTAATTGGCTGGCGGTGGAGACCCTCCGCCAGTCCAAGATCCGTGGCAACTCGGCCTTCATTCCCAAGCTCGGCGAAGTCTTCCTGATGTCGCCGGACATCGACATCGACGTCTTCCGCACCCAACTCGACACCATCGGTAAGCTGAACCAGCCTATCACGGTCGGGATCTCACGCGACGACAGGGCACTCGGCTTCTCGCAGCGACTGGCAGGGGATGTGCCGCGCGTCGGCAATGTTCTGATCGACAACAAGGAGGCCCAGCAGGCCATCGCCCATTACGGCCTGCGGGTGATCGACATGTCGGATGCCCAGAGCCTGGATTCGATGAATCACAGCAAGTTCGTCGGCCTGCTGCCCTCCCTCAGCCAGATGGCCAAGAGCGACGCGGCGGCCGCCCGCGGCAATCCGATCTCGCGCACCGGTCTGTTCGTCGTCAATACGGCCGGCACGCTGCTGCAGACTCCTCTGCGTTTGGGTGAAGCCATCGTCGGGCAGTGATTCTCAGGATTTGAGAAAGCTGGCCGCAGTGGCCGAAATCCCCTGCTCGAGCGGCATCGGCCTGAAGCCGAAAGAACGCTCGAAACTGCCGCCATCGACCAGAAAGGGGCGGTCGTGCTGATAGGCCGTCTCGGTCCACTCCCGTAGAAAAGGCACGAACGCCCCCATCAACCTCTGCAGCCAGCCGGGGAGCGCCTGCAGGCGAGGTTTTACGCCGAGCGCCGTAGCGGCCATGCCGATGATCTCGCGCGGCGTGTGCGCCGGCGCACAGGGCATCATCCAGGCCCGGCCATAGGCCTCGTCCGAAGCATCGGCGAGCAGGATCGCGGCCGCAGCGACATCCGGTGCATAGGCAAAGGCATGCGGCTCATCGGCGGCGATGCCGAGTTGGGCGGCGCGGCCGGCGGCAAGACGGCCGATGGCCTCTTGGCCAAGCACCGAAAGCGTCACGCCGGGGCCGTAGAAATCCGTCACCCTCAAGGCTGTGGCCGTCACCGTGCCGGCAGCCTGCCATTGCTGGGTGATAGCGGCGCGCACTCTGCCCTTGCGACCGGGCGCATCGAGGGGCGTGTTCTCATCGAGTGGCCCGGGCTGGGGGCCGTGCATGTAAAGGTCGTCGACAAAAACCAGACGTGCCCCGTTCGCCTCGCAAGCCGCTAGCATATTGGCCATCAGGCGGGGCCAGTCCCTCTCCCAGACGGCCGCATCATAGGCGAGCCCGATGGTGCAGATCAGCACGTCGTGCCCGTGCAGCGCGGCCGTCAGGCTGGCCCGATCAAGAGCATCGCAGGCATCGAAATGCACGCCGGACGGCAGATTGGCTGGTTCCCGCCGCTGAGCGACCAGCGCCTCGCGGCCGGCCTCCGAAAGCTGCTGTGCGATGGCGCGGCCGATGGGGCCGTAACCCAGGATCATGATTTTGGCAGACATGGTGCGTTCTCCTTGATGAGGAGACGCTAGCAAGTGCCCTATCATAACTCCAATGCATGGTTTATATTTACTATATGCGCGACGTGCATTTGAAATCGATCGATCTCAACCTGCTGACGGCGCTCGGTGCCCTGCTCGCCCAGCGTAGCGTCAGCCGCGCGGCACGCGAGATCGGCCTCAGCCAGCCTGCTATGAGTCGGGCACTCGATCGTCTGCGCCATCTGTTCGGCGATGAACTGATGCTGCGCTCGGGAGCCGGCATGGTGCTGACGGCGCGCGCCGAGGCGCTGGTGCCGCAAGTGCAGGAGATCCTGGCCGATATCCGCGCCCTCGTTGCCGAACCGCTCTTCGATCCCTCGACCGAGCGCCGCACGCTACGGATCGCGGCCGTCGATTCGCTGACTACCCTGCTCTTTCCCGGCGTGATGGCCCGTCTGCTCGAAGAAGCGCCGCATGTCGATCTGCGCGCCATGCCGATCGGAACGGACATCGCCCGCCGTCTCCAGAGCGGTGATGTCGACCTGACCTTCGCTCTGGCCAACTACCCGCTCGCGGCCGGAACCCATAGCGAGATGCTGATGGACGATCGCCTCGCGCTGATCATGCGGCGCGATCATCCAGCCGCCCGGAACGGACCGCTCAGCCTCGGCGCCTATGCCGCCCTCACTCATGTCACCGTGTCCGTCTTCGGCGACGGCAGCACCGAGGCGGATGCAGTGCTGGCCGCGGCCGGGCTGGAAAGACGCATCGGCCTGACAACGCCGCATTTCACCTCGGCGCTGATGGCCGTAGCCCGCACCGACATGGTGACCATGCTGTCTCGTGCCTTCGCACGCCAGTTCGCTCCGGCCTTCGGGCTCATCCTCCTGGAGCCCCCGATTCGGCCGACGACCTTACCCGTCACCATGGTCTGGCACGCATCCCGCAAGCATGACCGCCTGCTTGCCTGGCTGCGGGACGTCTTCAGGCAGGTCGCCGCCGAAACCGTGGAGTGAACGCCTCCGCGGCACCGACCGTTTACGCCCCGCAATCAAATTCAACTTCTGAGCGTAATCACGTAAAAACGCAGATCACGCGCGAATATCCGTCTGCAATTGCGCCCTGATTTCGCGGTGAAGGCCGTTCCATTTCTAGAACAAATCGGTCGAAAACATGGGCAATTTTCCTTGCGATGCCTGAGCATTTACCCCGGATCGCAATAATAATCAGTTTATCTTCAGTGATATACAGTTTTAACAAAACATATCTTTAGTTTCATCAAACTGTCACAAAACATAATGTGGCTTTTTAGAGACACTATTCAGTTATTAAAACGTCATATCAGTTGTCTGTTGCAAACGTTGTTGTGAATCTCCTCGGGATTCCGCAAAGACACTTCGGCTCTCGTTTCACGAGCATCCGGCTCCAAACGCCCTTTTTGGGCGAAAGCCTGTGCCCGGCTCGAGACGAGCCAGCCCGAAGTACCCAACTCAATTTGCTCAGTGAGCCTTCAGATGACGATGAAATCTCTCCTCCTCGGCGCCGCGGCCGGTTTCGCCGCCCTTGCCACCGCCCAGGCCGCCGACCTCCCCATGACCAAGGGGGAAGCCGTCGAATATGTGAAGGTCTGCTCGGCCTTCGGCCCCGGCTTCTTCTACATCCCTGGCAGCGATACCTGCCTCAAGATCGGCGGCGAAATCCGCGCCGACTATCGCGTCTATAACCAGAGCGGCGACAGCCGCACTGCGAAGGATGGCTATAAGCAGAACCGTGACATTCACAGCAGCGGCTTCAATACCGAAGCTCGCCTCTCCTTCGACGCCCGCACCCAAACAGAGTACGGCCTGTTGCGCTCCTTCTTCCAGCTTAGGGCGCATAGTCGCAAGATCCCAGGAAGCTGGAAGACGGCAGACGACTCGACGAGCAATACCTTCGAAATCAAATATGCCTACATTCAGTTTGGCGGCTTGACGGCAGGTTTCGCCCACTCATTCTTCGGATTCTACGATCTAGACTTCGGAAATACGCTGTGGGGGCCTTACTACGCCCAGTCGAACGTCGTCAATCTGTTGGCTTATACGGCTGATTTCGGTGGCGGCTTCTCTGCTACTCTGTCAGTCGAGGATGGGCGCGACCATCGCCAGAACGCTCTCTTCAAGACTCAGCAGGGCGGACAGCAGATTCCCGACGTTGTCGGTCAGCTTCGTCTGAAGCAGGATTGGGGCTCCATTGCCGTGCAAGCGGCTGCGCATCAGTATCGCACGGCTGAAGCGATTGTCCCGCGCGACAACAAGTGGGGCTATGCGGTTGGTGGCAGCTTGCTGCTCAACATTCCCGCCCTCGACAAAGGCCACTTTGTAATCGAAGGTCAATATGCCGATGGCGCACTTGACTATCTCGGCATCGGTGCCAGCAAGCTGAAGGGCCAGGACTACTTCATCAATGCGAACAATAGCCTTGATGGTGGCAAAGGCTGGTCGGTGACCGCCGAACTCGGCGGCAACTTCGCGCCGCAATGGGGCTTCAACCTCGTCGGCGGCTACATCGATACGACCTATGATAGGTTCAGCGCTCTCGGCGGCGACCTCGGCGTGAAGGAATATTCGCTGACGGGCAACCTGACCTACACCATCGTCAAGGGCCTGACGATTACAGGTGAAGTGGCCTACACCCATCAGGACATCGACAACACCGTTTGGACCACCGGTACCGGCGCCAACGCCGTTTCCCGCGTCACAGATGCCAAGTCCGACTTCTGGACCGGCGGCGTGCGCATCAAGCGCACCTTCTGATCCGCCGCTGTGATCATCATATCAAGGAAGGCCCGGCTTGTGCCGGGTCTTTTTTATGCACTCCACTGCATGTTTGGGATCAAGGCCAAAGGAAATCCACGGGATGGCGGAAGCCGGGGCGATCCCGAATGAAGGAGATACCGCCGCCGACCAGCACCACGAGAAAGACTATGGCGCCCATGATCCCTGCGATGGCGCCGGTAAGCTCGACCAGTCCCATGATCTCGGCCAACGGTTCCTCCCTGCGCATGACGATCACAAGCAATCATCGAGAGCGGGCGTTTTCATGTCCGCATGTCGGCAAGCCGCCAATCTGCCTCCTAAGACGCGGACGGACGGTCCGCTCTGAGGACAGCGGGGAAAGATTCGACTCATCCCTTCCGTGCTAGAGTGACGCTCTTGCGCCTGCGGCCTGCGTCCTCACATAAGAGCCCATGAAATATCCGCCTTCCCTGCTCGACGAAATCCGCGCCCGGCTACCTGTGTCAGAGGTGGTGGGCAGGCGCGTCAAGCTCAAGAAACAGGGCCGGGAATGGCGCGGTCTTTCCCCTTTCAATGCCGAGAAGACGCCCTCCTTCTATGTCAATGACCAGAAGGGCTTCTATCACTGCTTCTCTTCGGGCAAGCATGGCGACATCTTCCGCTTCCTGAGCGAGGTCGAGGGGATCTCCTTCCCCGAAGCCGTGGAGCGTTGCGCCAACGATGCGGGCGTCGCCCTGCCCAAGATGACGGTGGAGGATGTCCGGCGCGAGGAGCAGCGTGCCTCGCTGCACGAGGTGATGGAACTCGCCGCCGCCTTCTTCCAGTCGCGCCTGCAGGCGCGCGAAGGTGCGGCGGCACGCGGCTATCTCGCCGATCGCGGCCTGACGCCGGCGATCCAGGCCGAGTTCGGTATCGGCTATTCGGCGAATGAGAAATTCGCCCTGCGCGACCATCTCGCCGGCAAGGGTGTCGACCGCGACGCCATGATCGAAGCGGGCCTGCTCATCCATGGCGAGGACATCCAGGTCCCCTATGATCGCTTCCGCGACCGCATCATGTTCCCCATCCATGATGCGCGCGGCAAGGTGATCGCTTTCGGCGGCCGCGCCATGGACAAGGAAGCGTCCGCCAAATATCTCAACTCGCCCGAAACCTCGCTCTTCCACAAGGGCGCCTGCCTCTACAACCATCACCGCGCCCGCAAGGCTGCCCATGAGAAGGGTGGCGTCATCGCGGTGGAGGGCTATGTCGACGTCATCATGATGAGCGTGGCGGGGTTCGGTCACACGGTCGCGCCGCTCGGCACGGCTTTGACTGAGGATCAGCTCAACCTGCTCTGGCGCATGAGCGAGGAACCGGTGCTGTGCTTCGACGGTGACAAGGCCGGGCGGCGCGCCGCCTATCGCGCCGTCGACGTCGCCCTACCGCAGATCGCGCCCGGCAAGACGCTGAAATTCGCGCTTCTGCCAAGCGGCCAGGATCCGGACGAACTGGTGCGCAGTTCCGGTGCGACCGCCGTGTCGGAAGTCCTGCAGGGCGCCCTGCCGCTGTCCGACATCCTCTGGGAACGGGAAACGCAAAGCGGTGACTTCTCCACGCCGGAGCGGCGGGCCGCGCTCGAACGCAAGCTGATGGATACGCTGGCGCCGATCCGCGACGAGACCGTGCGCAAGCATTATCGCGCGGAAATGGACAACCGCCTGCGCAGTTTCTTTGCCCCCGCCCGGGCCGCCCAGTCCGGCTTCGCCGGTGGCCAGCAACGGGCCTGGCGCCAGGGCGGCGGCCGGCGCGAAACGGCCCAGACTGCCCATGTGGTGACACCCGCCGTTCGGGAAAGCGCACATATGCGCGGCGGTCATGGCACCATACCAACCCGTGAGGCCTTGATATTGGCGGCTCTGGTGGCACATCCGCATTTGCTCGACGCCCATTGCGAGTTGCTGGCCGGGCTCGAATTCGACAATGTCGAAGCTGGCCGGTTGCGCAAGGCGTTGATTGACTGCGTGGCGCACGGCTTGCGCGAATCAGTTGAGATCGAAGCCGAACTCAAGACACTTGGATTCGAGCGTTTGCTGGTGCATACCGCCGCTCTGACCGTTCCGGGGCATTTTTGGGTGCGACGGGACGCCGCATTTCCTGACGTTCGGGACGGTTTCCTGCACACAGTGGCCTTGCATCATAAGAATCGCGCGCTACATAAGGAGCTTAAGCACGCTGAGGCGGCGTTGGATCGGGACTTCACTGAAGAGAATTGGGCTCGGCTCACTGATATCAAGGCACAAATCGCCGCGATGGAAGGAACCGAGGCAGTGATCGAAGGGTTTGGAGCTTCCTCCGGGCGGACTTCGCGGGCTGTGTAGGAACCATCAGGGTTAACGGCGGATTAGCCTTTACCCGGGTAGTGATAGCACCAGTTCCTGGAACTGGAATTTCGATTCTACCAGTCGCCGCAAGGCGTTGCGAGGTTGAACGGAAGGTCTTCCCAGGGCTCTGGAGCAAGGCTGTGACAAGTCGGGTGGCTCCGGATACCGGATGCTGCCCTTTTTGGTGTTGGCAAACGGGGTGCCTGTGGCGGGAACCCCTCGCCAGGTCAGGGTTTGGGACTGGAGTTCAGGCTCGAGACCAGGATCCTGCGCCAAGGCCTTGAAGTTGTTTGGAATTATTCGGAGGCGCCTTCCGGCGAATCTGAAGATTTCCATATCGGGTGTCGCACAGGGTGTGCGGATGCGCCAGTGCTTACGGGCCGAAATCTGTGGCCCGGGGGAATTGGTAGTGGCCAGGCTGGTCCTGGTGGAACGTTGTGCGGGATTTCCGAGCTCTACCCGGCGGGGCGAGCTGCGAAATCCTGCTTGAGCGAGTGAGGGAAAGCAACGATGGCGAAAAAGGAAGCTGACAAGGAAGAAACGCCGGACACCGAAGCGCCGAGCCAGGACAGCCCCTTGCTCGACCTCTCGGATGCCGCGGTTCGCGCCTTGATCAAGCGCGCCAAGAAGCGTGGCTACGTCACGCATGAAGAGATCAACAACGTCCTGCCTTCCGATCAGGTCGACGGCGACCAGATCGAGGACGTGCTCGCCATGTTCTCCGAGATGGGGATCAATGTCGTCGAGAACGAAGAGAACGAGGAGCCCGAGGAGGCTGCTCAGGGCGAGGAGGAGGAAGCCGAAGGTGGCGACCTCGTCGAAGCCACCACCTCTTCGCGCGCGATCGCTTCCACCACCACGGCCAAGGAGCCGACGGATCGCACCGACGATCCCGTGCGCATGTATCTGCGCGAGATGGGAACGGTGGAGCTGCTGTCGCGCGAGGGCGAAATCGCCATCGCCAAGCGCATCGAGGCCGGCCGCGAGGCGATGATCGCGGGGCTTTGCGAAAGCCCCCTCACCTTCCAGGCCATCATCATCTGGCGCGACGAGCTCAATGACGGCAAGATTCTCTTGCGCGACATCATCGACCTCGAAGCGACCTATGCCGGCCCCGACGGCAAGAATCCGCCGGCAGTGGCGGGCGAAGGCGAGGCTGAGGCCGGCGAGGCCGAGCAGCAGCAGCAGATGGACGACGACGCCTTGCCGCCGATGGACAGCGACATGGACGAAGACGACATGGAGAACAACGTGTCGCTCTCGGCCATGGAAGCCGAGCTCAAGCCCAAGGTACTCGAGACCTTCGATCGCATCGCCGACGACTACAAGAAGCTGCGTCGCCTGCAGGACGTGAATGTTGAGAGCCGGTTGCAGAACCGCTCGCTCTCGCCGTCGCAGGACCGCAAGTACAAGAAGCTGAAGGAAGAGATCGTCGTCAACGTAAAGAGCCTCTCGCTCAACCAGGCCCGTATCGATGCCCTGGTCGAGCAGCTCTACGACATCAACAAGCGCCTGATCAGCTATGAAGGCCGCCTGATGCGCCTGGCCGAGAGCTATCGCGTCGATCGGACGGACTTCCTCAAGACCTATCAGGGCTCGGAGCTTGATCCCAAGTGGATCCTGCGCGTCTCCAAGCTCGGTTCGAAGGGCTGGCGGGAGTTCGTGGCCCACGAGCTCGAGACCATCAAGACGATGCGCGAGGATATCCATAACCTCGCCACCGAGACCGGCCTCGAGATCACCGAGTTCCGCAAGATTGTGCATATGGTGCAGAAGGGCGAGCGCGAAGCCCGCCAGGCGAAAAAGGAAATGGTGGAGGCCAATCTGCGCCTCGTCATCTCCATCGCCAAGAAATACACCAATCGCGGCCTGCAGTTCCTCGATCTGATCCAGGAAGGCAATATCGGCTTGATGAAGGCGGTCGACAAGTTCGAGTACCGTCGCGGTTACAAGTTCTCGACCTATGCCACCTGGTGGATCCGGCAGGCGATCACCCGCTCGATCGCCGACCAGGCCCGCACCATCCGCATCCCCGTGCACATGATCGAGACGATCAACAAGATCGTGCGCACGAGCCGGCAGATGCTGCACGAGATCGGCCGCGAACCGACGCCGGAGGAACTGGCTGAGAAGCTCGCCATGCCGCTCGAAAAGGTGCGCAAGGTGCTCAAGATCGCCAAAGAGCCGATCTCGCTGGAAACTCCGATCGGCGACGAGGAGGATTCACATCTCGGCGATTTCATCGAGGACAAGAACGCCATCCTGCCGATCGACGCGGCCATCCAGTCCAACCTGCGCGAAACGACGACGCGCGTGCTGGCTTCGCTGACCGCCCGTGAGGAACGCGTGCTGCGCATGCGCTTCGGCATCGGCATGAACACCGACCACACGCTGGAAGAAGTCGGCCAGCAGTTCTCGGTGACGCGCGAACGTATCCGCCAGATCGAAGCCAAGGCTCTGCGCAAGCTCAAGCATCCGAGCCGCTCGCGCAAGCTCAGGAGCTTCCTCGACAACTGATCCCTCCCGGGATCACCGGCATCTCAGCGACAATCTTCGGTGAAGATTGTCACCATTGCTGGTTCCTCAGACGAAAAAAGGGCTTCTCCGGCATCGGAGAAGCCCTTTTTGTTGCGCAGAACAATCTGCGTGGCACCCGGCTGGGACCGCGGACGTCTCGTCCGCTTCTTCCCATCCTCCAGCATGGCGTTTCCAAGAGCGGACGGGACGTCGGCGGTCCCAGCCCCTGCGTTTCCTGCAAGGATGTGGGGACCAATGAAAAGGGCTTCTCCAACACGATGGAGAAGCCCTTTGTAGTTGGGTGAAGCGACCGTTCGCTCCTACTCGGCTGCTGGCGCCGCCTCTGCCGGCTTGACTTCCTTGCGCTTCTTGCCCGGGGCAAGCATGCGCAGTGCGACATAGAACACCGGCGTCAGGAACAGGCCGAAGAAGGTCACCCCCAGCATGCCGAAGAACACGGCGGTGCCCAGCGCCTGGCGCATTTCGGCGCCGGGACCGGTGGCGATCAGGAGCGGTACCACACCCAGGATGAAGGCGAAGGCCGTCATCAGGATCGGGCGCAGGCGCAGGCGGCAAGCCTCCACCACCGCTTCGATCGGCGTCTTGCCTTCCCGTGCCTCGGCCTCCCGTGCGAACTCCACGATCAGGATGGCGTTCTTGGCCGCAAGACCGACCAGCACGATCAGGCCGATCTGGGTGAGGATGTTGTTGTCCATGCCACGCGCCATCACCCCGAGCAGGGCGGAGAGCACCGCCATCGGCACGATCAGGATGATGGCGAGCGGCAGCGACCAGCTCTCATACTGGGCGGCCAGCACCAGGAAGACGAAGAGCACCGACAGGGCGAAGATGAAGATCGCGGTGTTGCCCGTCGCACGTTCCTGGAAGGCCAGTTCCGTCCACTGGAAACTGGTTCCCTGCGGCAAGGTCGCCTTTGCCAGAGCCTCCATCTCGTCCAGGGCCTGGGCGGTGGAGACGCCTGGGCCGGCATTGCCCTGCAGCGGCACGGACGGATACATGTTGTAGCGCTGGATCAGCTGTGGGCCTGAGACCTCCTTCACTTCCACCAGCGTACCGAGCGGTACCAGGGCTCCGGAGGCCGAGCGTACGCGCAGGCCGCCGATCTGTTCAGGATCGTTGCGGAAGCGCTGATCGGCCTGGGCCTGCACCTGGTAGACGCGCCCGAACGCATTGAAATCATTGACATAAGCTGTGCCGAGATTCTGCTGCAGCGTGTCGAAGATGTTGGTAATCGGGACGTTCAGGATCTCGGCCTTCTGCCTGTCGATGTTGAGGAAGAGTTGCGGCGAGTTGGCCGAGAAAGTGGTGAACACGCCGGAAAGCTTCGGGTTCTGGCGTGCCTTGCCCATCATCTCGTAGGTCGAAGCGAGGATACGCTGGATATCCGAGCCGAGCCTCTCCTGCACCTGCAGCTTGAAACCACCGGCATTGCCGATGCCGCGCACCGGGGGCGGCGGGATGGCGATGATGAAGGCTTCCTCGATCACCTGCATGCGGCCGAACAGATCCTTGATGATCTTGTCCGCGGTCAATCCTTCCTTCAGGCGTTCCTCGAAAGGCTTGAACGGCACGAAGATCGCGGCCGAATTGGTGGCGTTGGTGAAGGTCGCACCGGAAAAGCCGGCAAAGGCCACGGCATCCTGCGCACCGGGCGTTGCCCGCGCGATTTCGGAGACCCGCCGGGTGACGGCATCGGTGCGCGAAAGCGCGGCACCGTCCGGCAGCTGCACCACCACGATGGCATAGCCCTGGTCGAGCGTTGGAATGAAGCCCTGTGGCACCTTCTGCACTGCCCAGACCGTACCGGCCAGCAATCCTGCATAGAGCGGCAGCATGATGATCTTGCGCCGGACCACGCGATTGACGCTGGAGGCGTAACCGTTGGACAGACCATCGAAGCTCCGGTTGAAACCGCCGGCCAGGCTCTTTCCGAGCCGTGTCAGCGGATTGCGCGGCGGTTCATGGCTGTGCGGCTTGAGCAGGATGGCCGCGAGCGCCGGCGACAATGTGAGCGAGACAAAGGCGGAAATGAAGGTCGAGACCGCGATCGTCAGTGCGAACTGCCGGTAAAACTGGCCTGATATGCCGGGAATGAAGGCGGTGGGAATGAACACCGCGCCGAGCACCAGGGCGATGGCGATCACCGCCGTGCCGACCTCGTCCATGGTCTCATGCGCCGCATCGCGTGGGGACATGCCCAGACTGATATTGCGCTCGACATTCTCCACCACGACGATGGCGTCATCGACCACGATACCGATCGCCAGCACCATGCCGAACAAGGTCAGCGTGTTGAGCGAGAAGCCGAAGATGGCCATGATCGCGCAGGTGCCGATCAGCGAGATCGGGATGGCGATCACCGGGATGAGCGCCGTGCGCCAGCTTTGCAGGAAGATGATGATCACCACCACCACCAGCACCACGGCCTCGCCGAGGGTGTGATAGACGGCGTTGACCGACTCCGCGATGAACTGGGTGGGATTGTAGACGATGGAATAGGCGACGCCCGGCGGGAAGGACTGCTTGAGCTCCTCCATCTTCTTGATGATCTCGTCGGCGGCCTCCAGCGCGTTGGTATTCGGGCGTTGGAAGATCGCCAGCGCCACCGCCGGCTTGCCATTGAGGTAGGAATTGGTGACGTAATCCTGGGCGCCGAGTTCCACGCGCGCCACGTCCTGGACCCGGATGAGTTGCCCGTCCGGGGTCGAGCGCACGATCACGCGCCGGAACTGGGCGACATCCTGGAAGCGCCCCTGGGTGTTGATGGTGACCTGGAAGGCGCCGCCCGAACTTGTCGGCTCCTGGCCGATGGCGCCGCTGGAAACCTGGACGTTCTGGGCCTGGATCGCCGTCACCACGTCGGACGAGGTCAGGCCGTAGCTGGCGAGTTTGTCCGGATCGAGCCAGACGCGCAGGCTGTATTGGCGCTCGCCGAAGATGGTGAGGTCGCCGACGCCGTCGAGACGAAGCAGGTCGTCACGCACGTTGTTGCGGGCGTAGTTGGAGACATAGAGCTGATCGTAGCGGTCATCCGGCGAAAACATATGGATGACCATCATCAGATCGGGCGAGGATTTCAGCGTGGTGACACCGAGGCGCCTGACATCATCCGGCAGGCGCGGCGTAGCGATCGCGACGCGATTCTGCACCAGCACCTGCGCAGTATCGAGGTCGGTACCGAGCTTGAAGGTGATGGTTAGCGACATCGAGCCGTCATTGGAGGCGTAGGAGGACATGTAGAGCATGTTCTCGACGCCGTTGATCTGCTGCTCCAAAGGCGTGGCCACCGTAGCGGCGACGGTCTGGGCATTGGCGCCCGGATAACTGGCGCGCACCACGATGGTGGGCGGCGCGATCTCGGGATATTGCGCCACCGGCAGGCCCAGAAAGGCGATGGTGCCGACGAGCGTGATCACGACCGCCAAGACCGATGCAAAGATCGGCCGGTCGACGAAGAAATGGGAAAATCGCATGGACCGCTCTCTCAGTTCGCGGCCGCGACAGCGGTGGCCGGCAAGGTCGTCAGCTTGGGATCGACCTTGATGCCGGGCCGCACCCGCATCAGTCCGTTGACAACGATGGTCTCGTCACCCTTGAGCCCCTCGCGGATGACGCGATAGCCGTCCACGCGCGAGCCGACGCGGACCGGCTTCAGCGAAATGGCGTTGTCGGCGCCGACGACATAGACGACGCGCCGATCCTGGTCCGAACCGAGTGCGTCCTCCGGCACCAGTACGCCCTTGTATTTGTCGGAACCGAGGATGCGGATGCGGCCGAACAGGCCGGGCACCAGGGCCAGATCCTTGTTCTCGAACACAGCGCGGGCCCGCATGGTGCCGCTGGCGGCATCCAGACGGTTGTCGGTGAAGTCCATATGGCCCTTGTGGATGGGCTCGCGCTCATTGGAAGTGGCGACCAGGACCTCGTTGAGATCGCCATCGCTCGAAATGCGCAGCGACCCGGTCGAGAGCTTCTGATAGGCAAGATAGGAGCGCTCATCGACGTCGAAATAGAAGTTGATCGGGTCCATCGACACCACATTGGTGAGGACCGTCTCATTGGCATTGACGAGGTTGCCGAGCGAGACCAGGCGCCGAGACATCCGGCCGGGGATCGGAGCCCTGATCTCGGTGAACTGCAGGTCGAGCTTGGCGCGGTTCAAGGTCGCCTGGGTCCGGTTGAGATCAGCCTTTGCGGTGGCGAGGGTCTGCGTGCGTTCGTCATAGATCTGGCCGGTGATGTTGCCCGACTTGCGCAGGTTCTCGGCGCGGCCGACGTCACCGGCGGCGAAATCCACCCGCGCCTTGGCTGCCTCGACACTGGCCTGTGCCTCTTCGAGCGCGGCCTGATAAGGACGCTGGTCGATGGTGAAGAGCAGATCCCCCGCCTTGACGATGGCACCGTCGATGAAATGGATCTTGTCGACGTAACCCGAGACACGGGCGCGGATGTCCACCCTGTCGACCGCCTCGAAGCGGCCGATGAAATCGTCATATTCGACGACGTCCTTCACGATGGGCTTGGCCACCGCGACGGGCGGCGGCGGCGCGTTCTGGGCGAGCACCGCGGTGGAGAACCCCAAAGCCAGCAGGGTGCCGATCACGGCATCGCGGCCACGCAAATTTTCTAGTATCATTCTACCTTCACGCATAGCTGCCTCTTCGCGGACCCTGGTGAAAAATCAATAATTTAACGAGAGTCGGCATCAGGCATGCCGAAGCCCCCGTGCGCCGGGCTCGTCGGCAATTCCGATGCCGGCTCCCTTGTCCGGCAAACTGAAAATGAAATCCCCCCGCGGCTCCCGCCGTCTTGTGGGGTCCCTTGATTTTGGTCTTCCTGCGGCAATTTCAAGGCCACCGGCTGAAGACCGATGCGGAAAAAAACGAGAGCGCCTGCTTTAGCGAGGCGCTCGCGGTTCCGGAATCGGAACCAATTGAGAGCATTCTTGCGGTTGCATCGTTCTTGCCGAAAACCGCAATCCACTTTTCGGCACGATACTCTAGCGGCGCCAGCCGCGATGCCGATGGCCGCGATACTCCCATGCGTGGCCATTCTTGCCATCGGGCGCATCCTGGATCGCCTCGTCACAGGCGCCGAAGAAGCGATACCACGGCAGGATGCATTCGATCCTGGCATTGTCGGCGTAGCGCTCACCCTGTTGGCGCGAGGCTGCCTGTCCCGTACCTGTTCCAGCATAGAACCCACCCATCACGATCATGCCGGCGAGAATGAGCTTGTTCATGTCTGTATCCCAGGAATCGCCGCCGCATCTCGTCGCGGCTGGCGAATTCTAGTGGAGCGCGCAGGCAGGAGCAAATCGCCCGCAGCTTCTGCGCGAAAGCCCGTCCTCCCACAACCGGGCGGAACATGCGCCCATTGGCGACAAGCGTCAATGCAGCTATCGTGCGGGCCTCGATCAATCATATTGGGACTTTGCCGTGGCCTCCTTCCTTAAATCCCTCTCCTCCCTGTTCGGAGGCAAACGCGAATCGGATGGTGACCCCGCCCTCAAGGGTGATGGCGAGGAATATAACGGCTTTACCGTGCGCCCTGCCCCCTACAAGGAAGGCGGCCAGTATCAGACCTGCGGCTTTGTGGAAAAAGAGATCGGCGGCGAACTCAAGAGCCATAAGTTCATTCGGGCCAATCGTTTCGCCAGTTTGGACGATGCCGTGCAGTTTTCCCTGACCAAAGGCAAGCAGTTGATCGACGAGCAGGGCGAGGGTTTATTTCGATAATATGAAAAAAAGCGAGAAGGGGGCTTGCATACCCCGCTAGGCTTGGTTATCAGACCGGCCATGGAAGCGCCGGTCGCTTCCCAGTGCGCCCGTAGCTCAGCTGGATAGAGCATCAGACTACGAATCTGAGGGTCAGAGGTTCGAATCCTTTCGGGCGCGCCATTCTTTCTATTTTTCATCACATTGTCAGTTGCTTGTGGGCAGGATTTCATATCCTGCCTCATGGTGATCGACTGATTGTGAACCTGCCGTCCAGTTTGGATGACAGGTGTCCGCCGTTCCCATGATCCGGATTCGTCATTTTCCACGGCACGTCCGGCCTGCTGGGACCTTTCTCCCGTTTCCGGCATCGCGTAAGAGCGTGCTTCCCTCCGCATTGACCGCATCGCTCCATGATCCGCCTCGAAAATATCTCCAAGCAGAACGGCCACCAGATTCTGTTCATCGAAGCCTCCGCCACCCTGCAGAAGGGGGAGAAGGTGGGGCTTGTCGGCCCGAACGGGGCCGGCAAGACCACGCTGTTTCGCATGATCGCCAGCGAGGAAGAACCCGATGAAGGCCGTGTCTCCGTCGATCGCGGCGTCACCATCGGTTATTTCAACCAGGATGTCGGCGAGATGGCCGGCCGTAGCGCCGTCGCCGAGGTGATGAATGGTGCCGGCCCCGTCAGCGAGGTGGCGGCCGAGTTGAAGGAACTCGAAACCGCGATGGCCGACCCGGACCGGGCCGACGACATGGATGCCATCATCGAGCGTTATGGCGAGGTACAGGGGCGATTCGAGGAACTGGGCGGCTACGCGCTCGAAGGCCGCGCCCGCGAGGTTCTGGCCGGGCTGAGCTTCAGCGAAACCATGATGGACGGCGATGTCGGCGCCCTTTCCGGCGGCTGGAAAATGCGGGTCGCCCTCGCCCGCATCCTGCTGATGCGTCCCGACGCCATGCTGCTGGACGAGCCGAGCAACCATCTCGACATCGAGAGCCTGATCTGGCTGGAGGGGTTCCTCAAGGGCTATGAGGGCGCCCTGCTGATGACCTCGCATGACCGCGAATTCATGAACCGCATCGTCTCCAAAGTGGTGGAGATCGATGGCGGCACGCTGACCACCTATTCGGGCGACTACGAGTTTTACGAGCAGCAGCGCGCCCTGAACGAAAAGCAGCACCAGGCGCAGTTCGAGCGCCAGCAGGCGATGCTCGCCAAGGAGATCAAGTTCATCGAGCGCTTCAAGGCGCGCGCTTCCCACGCGGCGCAGGTACAGAGCCGGGTGAAGAAGCTGGAGAAGATCGACAAGATCGAGCCGCCGCGCCGGCGCCAGAGCATTGCCTTCGAGTTCCAGCCTGCACCGCGCTCGGGCGACGACGTCGTCAGCCTGAAGGAGGTGCACAAGGCCTATGGCGATCGCATCATCTATGAAGGCCTTACCTTCCAGGTCCGGCGCAAGGAGCGCTGGTGCGTGATGGGCATCAACGGCGCCGGTAAATCCACCTTGCTCAAGCTCGTTGCTGGCACCGCCGAACCCGACAGGGGCGCGGTCGTGCAGGGCGGCAGCGTCAAGATGGGCTATTTCGCCCAGCATGCCATGGACCTGCTCGACGGCGATTACAGCATCTTCGAGACGCTCGAGGATGCCTTTCCCCAGGCAGGCCAGGGCTCGCTACGCACCCTGGCTGGCTGTTTCGGCTTTTCGGGCGACGATATCGAGAAGAAATGCCGCTTCCTGTCGGGCGGCGAGAAGGCCCGGCTGGTGATGGCCAAGATGCTCTACGATCCGCCGAACTTCCTGGTGCTGGACGAGCCCACCAACCATCTCGACCTGGCGACCAAGGAGATGCTCATCGCGGCCCTGTCGCAATATGAGGGCTCGATGCTGTTCGTTTCGCATGACCGGCGCTTCCTCGCCTCTCTCTCCAATCGTGTGCTGGAGCTGACGCCGGACGGCGTCCACCAATATGGCGGCGGCTACACCGAATATGTCGCCCGCACCGGGCATGAGGCGCCCGGTCTGCACAGCTGAGGCGCGGCGCACCTCTGGGACGGCTCGGCTGACGCCTGACCCAGCCAAAGGCTGCGAAGGCAGCGTCAGGCTGATAGGGTGACCGAAGAAGCCCGAGGATCGGAACGTGCCGGTCCCATCGCCCTGAGGAGTAGATCCGATGATCAATCGCTGGTGGCCCGTCGTACTAGCCTGCGCTCTGCTCGGCCTGATGCTTCCCGCGAGCGAGGCTTTCGCAAGACAGCGTATCTTGACCGGCACAGTCAGCTATCGAGAGCGCATCGCCTTGCCTCCCTCCGCGATGATCGAGGTCAAGCTCGTCGACGTGTCCCTGGCAGACGCCCCGGCCCGCACGCTGGCGCGGACATCGGTTCGGTCAGGCCGGCAGGTACCCATTCCCTATCGCCTGCGCTATGATGACAGGTCCCTGAAGCCGACCGGCCGCTATGCCCTGGAGGCACGCATCAGCGTCAATGGCCGCCTCTGGTTCCTCAACACCACCCACCACGCCGTCACCGCGGGCGAGCTCGTGAATGGCGACATCCAGGTCGATCGCGTGGGGCAAGAGGCTGAAGCCAGCCCGGCCGGTCCCAGCGGACGCTGGCTGGCCGAGGACATCAATGGCCGCGGTGTGGTCGACAATGCGCAGAGCGTGCTCGAAATCGCCGCCAATGGCGCGATTTCCGGTCGCGGGGGCTGCAACGGCATGGGCGGCAGGGTCACCATCAGGGGCTCGCGCATTCGCATCGGACAGATCGTCAGCACCCAGATGGCCTGCCCGCCGGCCATCATGGATCAGGAAGGCAAGTTCATCAAAGCCCTGGAGTCCGCGCGCAGCTGGCGCATCGATGCGGCCCGCAATAAGCTGCTGCTCCTGGACGCAGGGGGACGCTCGATCCTCGTCCTCGCTCGCATGTAGCCATTTCGGGAACTCACGACCCGACGCGTTCGACGAGCCGCTCCATCAGCGCCTGCAGGAGCGGCTCCTCCGCCCGGTCGACCGAACAAAGGATGTAATAAGCCGCCGCCGCATTGATCGAGGTGGCGAAGGGCTGAATGAGCCGTCCCTCGCGCAGCAGATTGCGCGTGAGCACGTCCGAGACAAGCGCCAGCCCCTGCCCTTGCACAGCCGAGGCAACCGCCTGTGCCACCGAGGCCACGCGCACGCTGGCACTTCCCTGCAGATTGACCCGTGCCGCCACGGCCCACCGTGCCCATTCCTCGCCGCGGTCCTCGTGCAGCAGCGTGATGCCATTGAGTTTGCGCTCGCGATGCTGCAGGTCGAGCCGTGGAAACAGGATCGGCGAGCACACCGTCCGTAAGCGGACCTCGCTGAGCAGGCGCCAGTACCGTCCCGGGAAAGGCGGATTGTCGTAGACGATGGCGACATCGCTGGCCTGCCAATCCACCTCGGCGGCGGTTATCGCCTCGTTGATGGCCAAATTGGCGATGTTACGGCTTTCCGCGAACTCCACCACCACCGCGCTCAGCCAGGCGACTCCGAGCGCGGTCGGCAGGGATAGCGACAGGTTCTGCTGCGGGGTGGCAGTGCCTCGGCTGCGGCAGTCACGTGCGGCCGAATCGAGCTGGCCGAGGCTGACGGCAACCGCCTGGGCAAAATCGCGGCCGGCCGGCGTCAGCGCGATGTTGCGTCCCGCCTTTTCGAACAGGGGGATCCCGATCGCCTCTCCGAGCTTCTTGAGCTGCAGCGAGACGGCGCTTGGACTGAGATTGAGCTCCTCCGCCGCCCGGCGAAGGCTTGCCAGCCGGGCCGTCGCCTCGAAGGCCGGCAGATATTGCAGATAGACCAGGGGCCGGGCCATGATGCCTCGCGCGGTAATCGATGAGATTATTAGAACAATTTTGATTAAAACAAATCGTTTTTTGAGAACAATTTCGGGTGCTATCCAGGATGGCGAAAGGAAGCACCCCGATGATCCAGGCGACACCATTCGATTATCCCTATGACGGCAGGCTCGACGCGCGCTGCACGGCGCTGATCGTCATCGACCTGCAAGAGGACTTCCTCTCGCCGACGGGCTATTTCGCCAGGCAGGGCTATGATCCCAGCCCACTTCGGGCCATCCTGCCGACGGTCAACCGGCTGATCGACGCCGCCCGCGCCGCCGGCATCCGCATCATCCATACCCGCCAGGGCTATCGCGGCGATATGGCGGACATGACCCCTTACGAAAAATGGCGCCGTAAGCGTGCCGGCCTCGACGGCACGCAGGTTCTGCTGCGTTCAAGCCCGGGCTTCGAGATCGTCTCCGACATCGATGTGCGCCCCGAGGACATCATCGTCGACAAGACTTGCAACGGCGCCTTCACCTACACTGATTTCGAGCACGTGCTGCGGGCCCAGGGCATCACCCATCTGCTCTTCTCGGGCTGCACCACCGATGTGTGCGTCCATACCACCTTGCGTGAAGCCTGCGACCGTAACTTCCAATGCCTGACCATCTCGGATGCCTGTGCCAGCGGTGACCAGCGCGCCCATGAGGCAGCCCTGCACATGGTGACGGTGGAGAACGGCATCTTCGGCGCCCTGACGGATTCGGCCGCTGTGCTCGCCGGCCTTGCCAAGCTGCCGAGGGCCGGCGCGTGAGCCAGCACCACGGCGCGCCCCAGCGTTACGTCTCGCTGATGCGTCTGACCGCCAAGGGCCTGGCCGAGCTCGGTGACAGCGCCGGGCGCAGGCGTATCAGCGAAGAGCGTGTGGCGGCGTTGGGCGGGCGCTCCATCGCCTTCTACGCCCTGCTCGGCGCTTATGACTTCGTACAGATCTTCGAAATGCCGAGCACCGAAGCGATGATGCAATATGTGCTCACCGCGCGCCGCGACGGCCATGTCGATCCGCTCATCCTCCCCGCCTTCGACACGCAAGCCTATGGCGGGATCATCGAACGCATCCAAGCGGCGGACATCCGGACAAGCTGAAGCATCTTGTGATGAGACCGCATCGCCAAGAATCATAAAGACGTGTCGAAACAATGAATTAGAGCAAACAAACGTTCAGCCATGGACGCAGTTTGCTCCAAGGGGGAGACAGTCATGACAGCGAAATTCGTGACCATGGTCGCACTGGCGACGCTTGCCAGCACCGCGGCATGCGCGGAACAGCCGAGCTTCGTTTCGGACGGATCGATCAATATCTGCACCACTGCGGCGTTTCCGCCCCTGAGCTACAAGCGCTCACCGGGCGACCTGACGCCCGTCGGCATCGACATCGAGATCGCCGAGGCGCTGGCCAAAACCTGGGGCGCCAGCACGAGCTATACCGTCACCGACTTCTCGGGCCTGCTGCCGACGCTGGGTTCGGGGCGCTGCGGCCTGATCATCAGCGGCATCTATGTCAACGACGAGCGCCGCAAGACCTATGACGGCGTGCGCTACATGAAATCGGCCACCGTGCTGGTGACCAAGGCCGGCAACGCGGCGATCGGCAAGCCGGACGACCTCAGCGGCCGCGACGTCGCACTGGAGGCCGGCACCTATTACAAGGAAGAGCGGCTGGATCCCCTGAACAAGACCCTGGAAGCGGCCAGCAAGCCGCCCGTCGCCATCCACAATTATCCGACCCAGCAGGCAGCCTATCAGCAGGTGATGGTGGGCCGCGTCGACGCAACGCTGACCGAGGAGGCCGAGGGTGCCTTCCGCGTTGCCGACGCCAAGGACACGCTACAGATCGCCTATACATGGCAGTCCGACTTCACCTACGGCATCTATATGCGTCGCAAGGACGGCGACCAGGCGCTGGTGCGCAACTCCCTGAGGAAACTTCGCGATGACGGCTTCTTCGCCGCTCTCGCCCAGAAATACGGCCTCAACGCTGCTGTCTTCGACGTCGACTACGACAAGTAGCCGGGAGCAGCGGCGCCGACATGTCCTTCGATCCGGCACTCCTCCTGACGGCACTGACCAACCCGGCCATGCTGCAGGGCGCCGCCATCGCCCTCATCCTGTCCGTCATCGTCTTCGCCGTCTCGTTCTTCCTCTGCCTGCCGCTGGCGCTGTGCCTGAATTCACGCAAGGCGATACGCAATGGCTCGGCGCAGCTCTATGTCTGGGTGTTCCGCGCCGCACCGCTCATTCTGGTGCTGCTCCTGGTGTGGAATGGCTCGCCGCAGTTGATGCCCTTTCTGCTCAAGGCAGGCTGGTTCACGCCCTTCGTGGCGGCGGCAATCTCCTTCACCTTGGTCACATCGGCATATATGGCCGAGATCATGAAGGGAGCCCTGCGCTCGATCGGCGCCGGACAGGGGGAAGCCGCGACCGCGCTCGGCCTCACGCGCCTGCAGGCCTTCAGGCTGGTGATCCTGCCGCAGGCCCTGCGCGTCTCGCTGCCTGCGTTGGTCAACGAGTTCATCAACCTCCTGAAGGTGACCTCGCTCGCCTATGTCATTTCGCTGCGCGAGATCATGGCGGTGGTCAATGACGCGATCGCAGCATCCTTCCGCTTCGTGGAATGGTATTGCGCCGCCCTGATCTACTATCTCGTCATCGTCTCGCTTTTCATGATGGCACAGTCGCTGATCGCCCGCCGCCTGCAGTGAAGCCTCACGGCTTGACGAAGAGGATGGTGGTCAGCCCGCTCTGCCATTCCTCGTCGGGATAGCGACCGGCCTCGCGATAGCCCCGCCAGAGGTAGAAGGCCTGGCTCGGCTGGTTGAAAGTGTCCGTTTCCAGGCGCACCTGTGCAAAGCCAGCCGCCTTGATCGCGGCCTCCGCCGCGTCCATCAGCCGGTGTCCGATACCCTTGCGAGCGTGGCTGGAGTGGACATGCAGGGCATCGATGAAATCGCCTTCCCAGCGCACGAAGCCTGCCACCTCGCCGTCGAGTTCGGCAACCAGGCATTCCTGCCCATGCTCGTCGATGAAGCGATCGGCGAGGCCGGAGGTGAGATAGCGCTCGACAGCTGCTGGCGTGATGTTGGGGCGCCAGGTGCTGTCGAACGTATCCCGGAGGATCGCCTTCAACGCCGGCTTGTCCGCCTCGCTGCCCTGCCTGACCACGACGACACCCATTACCATCTACCCCGATTGCAAGCCCGCCCGACCCGGGCTCTTGCGCTTCACACTGCCTTAACCTGATTCTCAGCGGCGTAAGCGCCCGAAGCACGGAGAGATGACCGGCCCATATTCTCGCCATGTCACCACGGAAATTCTCGTTATGTCACCATGGAAGGAAGTACCGACTGACGCCGGATAAGCGCTAGAATGACGATGAGCGCCCTTTTGGAGGACATGCCGATGACACTGACGGTCCAGCCTTTCCTGATGTTCCAGGGGCAAGGGCAGGCGGACGCCGCCATGAACCTCTATGTTTCCTTGTTTCCGGACGGCAAGATCCTCGACGTCGAGCGTTACGGCCCCGGTGAAATGGGGCTGCAGGGTTCGATCAAGAAGGCGCGTTTCAGCATCGCCGGCCAGAGCGTGGTCTGCATCGACAGCCCGGTGCAGCACAATTTCACCTTCACGCCATCCTTTTCGTTCTTCATCGATTGCGAGACGAATGAGGAATTGGATCGCCTCTTCGCCACCCTCTCGCAGGACGGCACTGTCTTCATGGCCCTTGACGATTACGGGTTCAGCCGCCGGTTCGGTTGGATCGCCGACCGTTTCGGCGTCTCCTGGCAGATCAACCTGCCGTTCGAGCCGGTGGGCTGACACCGGCTACGCCTCCGCCTCCTGCATCAGCCTGACCGGCCCACTGCCTGCACCCGCGAGCCGGTCATCGGTATTGAGCAAGGTGCAGCGTTCCATCGACAGGCAGCCGCAACCGATGCAGCCCGTCAGTTCGGTGCGCAGGGTCTGCATCAGCGCGATGCGATGGTCGAGCTCGTCGGCCCAGTGACTGGCGAGTATTTCCCAATCGTGCCGGGAAGGCGGACGATCGTCCGGAAGCTCGGCCAGGCGAGCTGCGATCTCCGCCAGCGAGAAGCCGAGTTCCTGCGCCACCTTGATCAGGGCGACGCGGCGCAGCACCGCCCGGTCGTAGCGGCGCTGATTGCCCTGGTTGCGCCGACTGCGGATCAACCCCTTGCGCTCGTAGAAATGCAGCGCCGTGACCGACACGCCGCTGCGGTGAGCGAGATCGCCGACGCTCAATTCAACCATGGTTCGTCTCCCAAAAACAGCTTGACCTTAACTTAAGTAGAGGTTGTAGGCCAGACGATGTCGGGATGCAGAGGTTGCATCGGACACCGTTCGAGGCGGATGCTGGAAGTTGGAGCTGAAGATGGACACGCAAGTCAGCACGGGAACGGAAGCCCGTTGGCGCGAGATCGCGGTCGGCAGCTATGCCGGTGCGACGGCGACGCTTTGCCTTGGCGTTGCCCTGTTCGCCTTCAACAGCTTCCTGGTTTCGACCGCCCTGCCCTCGGCGATCGACGAGCTGGGCGGCGCCTCGTTGATCGCCTGGTCGGTCAGCCTCTATCTGATCTTCGCCATCCTCGGCGGCTCGATCGCGGCGTTGCTCAAGGCCCGCCATGGCGCACGGGCGGCACTGATCGGGGCAGCCCTGCTGTTTACGGCGGGAACGCTGTTCGCGGGCCTTGCTCCCGCCATGGCCGTGCTGCTGGTCGGCCGCGCCTTGCAGGGCTTCGGCGAAGGCCTGATCGCCGCGATCTGCTACGCGCTGATCCCGGAGATCTTTCCCTCCCGCCTGGTTCCCAAGGTGTTCGGCGCCGAGGCGATGGTCTGGGCAGCGGCGGCCTTCGGCGGCCCGGCCGTCGCCGGCATCATCAGCGAGACGGTGTCGTGGCGGGCGGCCTTCCTGGTCAACGTACCGCTGTCGCTGATCTTCATCGCCCTCGTCCTCAAAGTGGTGCCGCATGCAACCCGGCAGGAAGCGGTGCCACTTCCACTCGTCCAGCTCGGCGCCATCGGAGCCGGCATGGCGGCGGTGATGATCGCCGACGTGGCCGGCGGCACCGGCGCGGCCATGCTGCTGCTGGTGCTCGCCGCCCTGCTGTATGTCGGCGCCATCTACAGCGACAGGCGCTCGCCGGCCCGGCTCTTCCCCAAGGATGCCTTCCGGCTCGGCAAGCCGATCGGCCTCGGGCTTTGGATCGTCTTCCTGATGCCGATGGCCCATTCGGCGGCCTCGGTCTATCTCGTCTATCTGATCCAGCATCTTTGGGGGTACGGAGCCACGCTGGCGGGCGCGCTCAACGCGGTGATGGCGGTGTGCTGGAGCCTCGTTGCCATCGCTGTGGCGAGCGTGGCCTCGCAGAGGATCCGCCGCCGGCTGATCTGGCTGGGCCCGCTGTTCCTGGTGCTTGGCCTCAGCGCCATCATCGTCGCGCTCTGGCGGACCGACATCGTGCTGCTCGTCGGCGGCCAGATCCTGATCGGCGTGGGCTTCGGGGCAAGCTGGGGCTATCTGAGCCAGGGCCTGATGGAAGCCTCGCCGGCGGAGGAACGCAACCGCACCTCGGCCCTGCTGCCCACCCTGCAATCGGCGGCCTATGCCATCGGGGCCGCCGTGCTCGGCTTCGTGGCCAACGCCAACGGTGCCGGCTCCGCCACCACGGGTCCACAGCTTCAGCAAGCGATGCTGGCCGTGTTCATCCTGGCGATCGCAATCGCCCTGCCCGGTGTTTTCGCCGCGCTGAAACTGGCGCCGCTTCTGTTCAGGGAGAGGGAGCGGGCTCAGGGCTGCACGAGTTGAGAAAATGCAGCCCTCCCGCGAGGCCCTCGCCTCTTTCAGCAAGAGGGCAGGAAGACGCTTCAGTCCTCCATCAGGATCTGCAGCTTCACGTCTGTGGGCAAGGCCTTGGCGGCCCGCTCGAAGGCGGCGATGGAATCCTGGAAGGCATAGGTGCCGGTGATCAGCGGCTTGAGATCGACCTTGCCCGAACCGATCAGCGCCAGAGCGCGATCATAAATGTTGGCATAGCGGAACACCGTCTCGATGCGGACTTCCTTGGCGATGGCGCCAGGAACGTCGAAATTGACCGGCTCCACCGGCAAGCCGACCAGCACCAGCGCGCCGCCGGGCCGCACCAGGTCGAAGATGCCGTTATAGGCCTTGGCGCTGCCGCTCGCCTCGAACACCACGTCGGCGCCCCACTTGTCGGTCTCCCGCGCGATGGCGGCGGCGAAGGTTTCCTTGGTCAGGTCGACCGGGATGATGCCGTCATAGCGCCCGGCAATCTCGAGCTTTTCCTTGCTGAAATCGGAGATCAGCACCTTGCTGCAGCCGCCGGCCAGGGCAGCAAGCGCGACCATGATGCCGATCGGGCCGGCACCAATCACTGCGCCGACATCGCCAGGTGCGATGCGGGCGCGTGCAGCTGCCTGCATGCCAACGGCGAAGGGCTCGACCATCGCACCTTCGGCGAAGGAGACATTGTCGGGTAGTTTGTAGGTGAAGGCGGCCGGATGCACCGTGAAGGGCGTGAGCACACCATGCACCGGCGGCGTCGCCCAGAAAACCACGGACGGATCGACATTGTAGATGCCGAGCTTTGAGGCCCGAGAACTCAGATCCGGTATGCCGGGCTCCATGCAGACGCGGTCGCCAGCCTTGAGGTTCGTCACCTTCGAGCCGACCTCGACGACCGTGCCGGCCGCTTCATGGCCCAGCACCATCGGCGCGTTGACGATGAAATTGCCGATGCGGCCATGGGTGTAATAATGCACGTCGCTGCCGCAGACGCCGACGGTGTGCAGGGCGATCTTCACATCCGTGGGGCCGACCTCGAGCGGGAGATCGATTTCGCGCAGCGACAATTCGTGCTGGCGTTCGAGGACAAGTGCACGCATGGGTTTCCTCCGGTTTCGGGCAAACGTCGCCGAAGAGCCGGCGCGTATTCATCCGACATTATCGTCAGTTTGTTGCGGCAATCAACCAACTCCGGCAACCGACGACGGCGAGCCGACAGAGATATTACCAGCTATCCGTGCGTGCCGATCCGTCAGAAACAATCCGGCCCTCACGCTGCATCGAGCTTGTGGATGAGGTTCATGATGCCTTCGCTCATGGCACCATAGTCGCGGCTGTTGTGCAGGTCTCCCGCCACCCGGTAGCCGTTCATCACCACGATGCGGTCGGCCAGGGCGATCATCTCCGGCATGTCTGAGGTGATGAGCAGGATGGAGGTGCCGGCATCCGACAGTTCGCGAATCAATTCATGCAGATAGGCCTTGGTCTTGATGTCGATTCCAACCGAGGGCTCGTCGATGATCAGGAGCCGCACACCCGCAGCCAGCCATTTAGCCACGCTGATCTTCTGCTGGTTGCCACCGGAGAGATTGCCGACGAGCTGCCCTAGGGAAGGCGTGCGAACCTCCAGCTTGCGGATATAGGGCTCGGTCGCCTTGCGCACGGTACGGTCGGTGAGCAGGCCGCCGAAACCGGCGAGCTTGCGCCAGATCGCGATGCCGGCATTGTCCAGCACCGAATGCAGGAGGATGAGGCCCTCCTGCTTGCGGTCCTCGCTGACATAGCCGAGCCGATGGGTATGGATCGCCTCGCCGACGCTGGTAATGGCCACCTCCTTGCCGTCGAGCCGGATGGTGCCCGACGTCGCCGGCTGCAGCCCCATGATAGACTTGGCGAGTTCGGTGCGCCCGGCTCCCACCAGGCCATAGAGCCCGACGATCTCGCCGCGGCGGACGATGAGATCGATGTCGCGATGGCCGAAGGGCGTGGCGACCTTCTCGAGCTGCAGCACGGGCGCTGCCCCGGCATGGTCGCGCGGCTTCCAGTCCGGGATCTGCTCGCTGCGCCCGATCATCAGGCGCACGAGATCCTGGCGCCCGAGCCCTTCCATCGACCGGCTGTCGCAGGCATTGCGCCCGTCGCGGAGCACGGTGACCTGGTCGCAGATCTCCTGCACCTCCTCCAGTTTGTGGCTGACGAAGAGCATGCTGACACCCTCGTACCTGAGCTTCTTGAGCAGAGCGAACAGGGCGACGGTCTCATGCGGAGTCAGGGAGGCCGTCGGCTCGTCGAGCAGCAGCACGCGCGAACGCAGGGACAGCGCCTTGGCGATCTCGACGAGCTGCATCTTGGCGACGCTGAGCTGCGAGACCGGGGTGGCCGGGTCGAGGTCGAGCCCGAGGACGTCGAGCCAGCGCCGCGCCTCGGCATTCACTGCGGCATAGTCGATCGGCTTGAACGGGCTGGCGCTCAGGCGCTCCAGCATGATGTTCTCGCCCACCGAAAAGCGCGGGATGAGGTTGCGTTCCTGATGCACCACGCCGATACCCCTGGCGATGGCGTCGCGGGTCGAGGTGAAATGCACGGGTTGCCCATCCACCACCAGTTCGCCCTCGTCGGGCCTGAGCACCCCCGTGATCAGCTTGATCAGTGTGGATTTGCCGGCACCGTTCTCGCCCAGCAAGGCGTGGATGGAGCCCGGGCGTAGGGAGATCGAGACCCCTTCCAGCGCCTTGACGCCCGGGAAGAACTTGCTGACGCCGCGCGCCTGGAAGACCGAGGCTGGTGTCTCTGCCGCCATGGTCAGATCCTCTTCAGGCCGCGGCTGACGCGGATCTCGCGCCAGCGGTTGATGCCGACAGCCCACAGGATCAGGCCGCCGAGAACGACCTGCACCAGGAAGGGATCGATATGGAAGAGCACGAGCGCCTGGGTGATGATGGCGACGATGATCACGCCGAGCAGCGTGGCGAAGCTGGAGACATGGCCGCCCGCGAGCACGGCACCGCCGATCACCGGTGCGGCAAAGGAAAGGATCAGCCAGTCGTCGCCGATGGTCGGCTGCCCGATCTCCAGCCGCGCCACCAGCGCGATGCCGGCCAGGGCCGCCAGCAGGCCCGAAATGGCATGGGCGGTGACGACGGTCCGCGACACCGAGATGCCGGAGAGTTCGGCCGAATGCGGATTGCCGCCTACGGCCAGGATGAAGCGCCCAAGCGGCAGGCGGTTGAGCAGATACCACATCGCCGCGAACACGATGGCCGCCGGGATCACCAGCCAGGGCAGCGGACCCAGGAAGGTGGTGTTGCCGAAATCCTTGACGCTCTGAGGCACGCCGTAGAAGGGCTGGGCCTTGGTGATGGCGAGGTTGATGCCCTTGAACACCGACAGGGTGGCCAATGTGATGACGAAGGCAGAGATACCGGTGCCGGCGATGAAGGCGCCATTGACGATGCCGGCCAGGAGGCCGATCCCCGCCGCCAGCAGCGCGGCAAGCGGCGCCGGCAAGCCCCACACCTGCATCATGCCGGCAAAGGAGATCGCGGCCAGTCCGCCGATGGCCCCGACCGCCAGGTTCATCTGCCCGATGGCGATGATGATCATCTGGGAAAAGGCGATCAGCATGTTCACGGTGATGGCGAGCAGCAGCACCTGGATGTTGAGCGGCGACAGGAAGGACGGGTTGAAGCTGCCGATGAAAGCAATCGCCACGACGGCGATCGCCAGCGGCCCGAACCAGTCGGTCTGCATGAAGCGGGGCATCACACCATCCTCCGATGGGCGAGATAGGAACGGCGCGCCTTATCGATCAGCACGGCTGACAGCAGCAGGCAACCCAGGCAGGCCTGCACCCAGAACTCCCCGATCTGCAGGAGAAGCAGGCCGTTGGTCAGCATCGTAACCAGGATGGCGCCGAGCACGGTGCCGCTCACCGAGACGCGGCCACCGCTGAGCAGCGTGCCGCCGAGCACCGGGCCGAGAAAGGCCGGCAGCAGCCAGTCCTGCCCCAGTTGTCCGGCCATTGAGGGAATGGCCGCGCCGGTACGCGCCACCACGAGCATGGCCGTGATGGCGGCGAGCCCCCCCGACAGCATGTGGCAGAGGATGAAGACACGCCCGACGCGCACGCCGGAAAGCTCGGCGGCCTCGGGACGGGCGCCGGCCGCCAGCATCTCGCGGCCGAAAACGGTGAAGCGATAGAGCATGCCCAGCGCGATCGCCACGATGAGGGCGACGACGAGAAGCGGCGAGACCAGGCCGAACAGGCGCAACCGCCCGAAATTGGAGAAGTCGGCCGGAATGCCGCGGAAGGATTGAGCCTTGGTCAGATAGATCATCGTCCCGAAGAAGATGCTCATGCTGGCAAGCGTGATGATGAAGCTGTGCAGGCCGGAGCGTACCACGACGAAACCGTTGATCCAGCCGAGCGCCGCCGCCAGGGCGATGGCGCCGAGAGCGGCAACAGGCCAGGGCAACCCCGCCAATTCCACCAGGGCGCCAAAGGCCATCGCCGCGCAGACGCCAATGGCGCCGACCGCCAGGTTCAACCCACCGGTGACGATCACCACCATCATGGACAGGCCCACCATGATGTTGACGGCGGCGACGCGCCCCAGCGTGAACTGGTTGAAGGGTGAGAAGAACCCTTTGGTGGCGAGGCCGAATAGGCAAGCGAAGACCACGATCAGGACCAGCAGGCCGAATTCGTTTGTCAGGTAGAAGCGCACCGTGCCGCTTTGCATCGGCTTGCCGGTCGCCGGCGCGAGTGTTGCGATTGGGGATTCGTCACCGGCCATCGGCGGATCTCGGCTCCGTAGGAATAGAGTTGCGTCCGGTCGTCACTGCGGGCCTTTTCGATCCTGTGATCGGCGCGGCTCGCAATGACGAACAGTCCCTCCGGCACGCTTACTTGCAAGCCAGGTAAGTTTTCTCGAAGCTCGCCAGCAGCGTCTTGGTGATGCCCTGCATGGCGGAGATGTAGTTGTCGACACCCGAGGCATCGACGAAAACCGTGCCCGAATCGATGAAGTGGCTGGTCAGTGCATTGGACTTCCAGGGCGCATCGGCCTTCACGGTGCAGCCATTGCGCAGCTTGTCGGCCGCGAAAGAACCGATATAGCCCTGGCCATAGGGGTTCTGCAGCATGGTGCCGTTGACGAAGCCGTCCTTGATCGCCTTGAGCACCACCTCGTCATGGTCGATGCCGACCATTTTGATGCGCTTGTCGCCGATCTTGCGCAAGGCGTTGGAGGCGACCACCGCCGGCACCCAGGCCGTGGTGACGATGCCGTCGATCTCACCGGCATGGGCGGCAAGATAGGCGTTGATCTTCTCTTCCGCCGGCTCGGGCGCGTCGATATCGGCGATGACCTGCACCACCTGCCCGCCTTCTTCCTCGGCAGCCTTCTTTACGGCGTCGATGCGAAGCTGCGTGTTGGGATCGACCAGGAAGCCGGTGAAATGGGCGATGCGCTTCTTGCCGCCCATCGCCTTGAACAATTCCTTGGTGCCGAGATAGGCCGAATTGCCGGTATCGGTACCGAGGCAGAAGGCCGCCTTGGAAGGGTCCTTCAGGCAGCCGGCCAGTGCCATCACCGGCGCGCCGGTATCGGCCAGCTCATTGGCTGTGGCTACCGAACCGACCGGATCGCCCGGGAAGATCAGGAAGGCATTGTAGCCCTGCGTTACCAGGCTTTCGAGCAGTTCGTTCTGTTGGCTGAGCTCCCATTTCTGCGGAACCTTGTAGTCGGCCGCCCCAAGGCCGAAATCCTTGGCCGCATCTTTGCCGGCCTGATCCCAGGCCGAAAAATAGGGATGCGGACCGCCGGGCACCAGCGCCACCTTGGTGTCGTTGGCAGCCAAAGCGGGCAACGCACCGGCGAACAAGGCAGCCACAGCCGCGCAAGCAAAGAGCTGACGTCGAATGAACATGAAATTCCCTCCCTCTGGGGATGACGTGCTGCGGGCGCTTCTCGACTTCGCTTGGCCCGCTTGACAGGTGTGGATACTAGGATCCAAGGTCAATCTATGCAACCATGTTTGCAAGATAATGGTAGCGATCTTGGTCCTCCCCCCATGCCATTCCGATTCAGGATGGAGCACCATATCATTGCGATCATTGCGGTTTTGAAGGAGCCGGCCGATGTCTGCCTTGCCCAACAAACAGTCCGGGCCGGACGAAGACGGGCTGGGCTTTGCCGTCGACATCAATCGCAAGCATCCGGTGGGCGACCAGATCTACGAAGCCTTGAAGCAGGCCATCATCACGGTCAGGCTGATGCCAGGCACCTCGATCAGCGAGAACCGCATCTGCCGCCATTTCGGCGTGTCGCGCACGCCCGTGCGTTCCGCGGTGGTGCGGCTGAGCGAGGATGGCCTGATCGATGTCTATCCGCAGCAGGGCAGCTTCGTCTCGCCCATCCGCCTTGCCGAAGTGCGCGATAGCCATTTCATCCGCAAGCATCTGGAACTGGCTTTGCTGCGCGAGGCTGCTTCGCGCTGGACATCGGCCAAGAGCGTCGAGGCCCGCGCCATCGTGGAAACGCAACGCCAGGCCATGCTCGCCGATGACAAGGACCGCTTCTTCGAGCAGGACGAACGCTTCCACTACGCCTTTGCCGGCTTCGCCGAGCGCGAAGGCGTATGGCCGACCATCCTGCAGGTCCGCGCCCGCCTTGCACGCTTCGTGCGGCTGTTCGGCACGCCTTCCCGTCTGCCCCTGGTGCTGGAGGAACATCTGGCCGTACTCGATGCCCTCGACGACGGCAGGACGAACGAAGCCGCCGCCCGGCTCGAACAGCATCTCGACATGATCTTCACCATGCTCGCCCAATTGCCGGACGAGTATGGACCCTATGTTACGGAGTAGCCCGATGCGTCTCGGCACCAGTACCCTCGCCCAACTCAAGGCTGATATCGCCAAACCGCGCT
The DNA here is from genome assembly GCF_052114505.1 of Labrys sp. KB_33_2. Lineage (NCBI taxonomy): Bacteria > Pseudomonadati > Pseudomonadota > Alphaproteobacteria > Hyphomicrobiales > Xanthobacteraceae > Labrys > Labrys sp. KB_33_2. The sequence goes on from NZ_JBFREW010000009.1 coordinate 115,313, forward strand.
ATGATCGGGCCGCGATCCGGCCCGGTATCCTGCATCTGGGCACGGGCGCCTTCCATCGCGCGCATCAGGCTGTCGCCATCGACGATTGCCTGGCCCGCGGCGAGACGGATTGGGCCATCCTCGGCAGTTCGCTGCGGGGCACCCAGACGCGCGACGCCCTCGCTCCCCAGGATGGGTTGTACACACTCGCCATACGCGACAGCGGCCGCGAGGATCTGCGCGTGATCGGATCCGTGCTCGGTGTCACCGTCGCACCGGAAAATCCCACTCTTCTCCTGGACCAACTCGCCGCCCCGGCTATCCGGATCGTCACGCTGACGATCACTGAAAAAGGCTATGCAGTCGATCTCGGCAGCGGCGGCCTGAGGCAGGATCATCCCGATATCGTCCATGATCTCGCCAACCCGCAGGCGCCCCGCTCGGCCCTCGGTTTCCTGGTGGAAGCGATCGCGCGCCGCCGCCGGGAGGGCGGTCGCCCCTTCACCGTCCTGTCCTGCGACAACCTTCCGCAAAATGGACGCACGCTGAAACGCGTGCTCGCCGAATTCGCTGCCCTGCGGGACAAGGACCTGGCGGCCTATATCGCCGGCGAGATCCCCTGCCCCTCCTCCATGGTCGACCGCATCGTGCCGGCGACGACCGACGCGGACCGCACCGCCATTTCCGCCTCGCTCGGCCTCGAAGACGCCTGGCCGGTGCTGGGCGAGCCGTTCAGCCAGTGGGTGATCGAGGATCGCTTTGCCGCCGGCCGGCCGCGCCTGGAGGAAAGCGGCGTCGAGTTCACCGACGATGTCGAGCCCTTCGAGCATATGAAGCTGCGCCTGCTCAACGGCACGCATTCCACCATCGCCGCGGTGGGGCGGCTGGCCGGCCATGAATTCGTGGCGCAGGCGATCGCCGATCCGGTGATCCGCGATCTGATCGAGCGCTATTGGCAATGCGCCATCCCGACCCTGTCCATCCCGGCCGGCAGGGCCTTCGCCTATACGAGGCAGCTTCTCGGCCGCTACGAGAACACCTCCCTGCATCACCGCACCGCACAGATCGCCTCCGACGCTTCGCAGAAACTGCCGCAGCGCATTCTGTCGCCCCTGCGCGATTGCCTCGCCAAGGGACTGCCCTGCGGCCCACTGATCTTCGCTATCGCCGCCTGGATTCGCTCCTGCGGTGGCAGCGACGACAAGGGCCGTCCCCTGCCCCTCAACGATCCGACCTTCGAGGCCTGGACCGGCCAGCCGGACCAGCGCAGTGCAGCGCCCCAGGCTGTGGTCGAGGCTTTTCTCGGCCTTTCTGCTGTTTTCGGCGACGACTTGCCACGCAACGCGGCCTTTGTCGGCGATCTGCAGGCGGCTTATCGGGCGATCGCCACCCAAGGCGTCCTGGGCGCCGCCCAATCCTGGAGACAGACATGAGAGCCCTGAGTTGCGACGAGCCCGGCAAGCTGAGCATCATCCAGCGCGACGAGCCTCGCCCCACCGGGAACGAGGTGTTGGTGCGCATTCGCCATGTCGGTGTCTGCGGCACCGACTATCACATCTTCCATGGCAACCAGCCTTATCTGAGCTATCCGCGGGTGATCGGACACGAGCTCGGCGCCGAGGTCGTCAGCGCGCCGGCGGGATCGGCCCTGCGCACCGGCCAGATCGTCTCGATCATGCCGACGATCTATTGCGGCCACTGCCGTGCCTGCCGGATGGGCAAGACGAATTGCTGCCAGCACCTGGAAGTCCTCGGCGTCCATCGCGACGGCGGGGCCTGTGACTTGATCGCCGTGCCGGAGGCCAACGTCATTCCGGCCGACGGCCTGACGGCAGGACAGGCGGCCATGGTCGAGTTCCTGGCCATCGGCGCCCATGGCGTGGCGCGCGGCGGCATCGGGCCGGGACAGCGCGTGGCGATCGTCGGCGCCGGGCCAATCGGCATCGCAGCCGCCGTCTTCTCCAAGGTGGCTGGCGCCCATGTCAGCGTCGTCGACATCAATCCCCACCGCCTCACCTTCTGCGCGGACGAATTGGGGGCGGATGGCGTCTTCGAGGCCTCCGCCGATATCCGGGATCGCCTCGGTCAGGCAACGGGCGGCGATTTCTTCGACTGCGTCATCGACGCTACCGGCAGCCCCGGCGCCATGCAGAAGGGTTTCGATCTCGTCGGCCATGGCGGCGCCTACGTGCTGCTGTCGCTGGTGCGCGCGGACATCACCTTCAACGATCCGGAATTCCACAAGCGCGAGACCACGCTCTATGCCAGCCGCAATGCCATCAGGCAGGATTTCGAGACCGTGCTGCAGGCGATGCGGGCCGGCAAGGTGCCCCTGCAAGCCCTGGCCAGCCATGAGGGCAGCCTGGACGATGCGCCCGGCCTGATACCGGAATGGTCCAGGCCGGAAACCGGCGTGATCAAGGCGATCCTGACCGTATAAGGCGGCCTGCGCGTCTCAAACCAGGCGGTTGCCACACTCCCTGCCGAAGAAGGCCTGTCGCGTCTTGCTTTGTCAGCCCCGCCCCGTCCGCCGGGACGTCCGTGCCCGCATCAGCCAGCAAGCTGCAGATTTCTAGGACGGTGCCGTCAGCAGATGGCCCGCCAGCTTGGCCACCTGCTGGCGGATATCCGGCACGGCTACGATCTCCCAGAACGTGCCGGAGGTGATCGGTCCCACGGCAAAGAGCCGATCCGAGGGCGTGCCATCCACCCCCAGCACACCGCAGTCCAGGCCGACATCCAGGCCGAGGCCGAGGCTGTCGGGCCGCACCCTGCCATCGGCGAGCAATTGGCGCAGAATCGGGTTGTCGGTCGCCGTGACGTCAGCCGCGCGCCCGCGGCACTCGAAGACGGCATCCGCATCGATCTGCATTTCGGACGCACCAGTGCGGGCGGTGTAGCGTACCGTTACACCGCCTGCCTGCGGATCGAATCCGGTAACCCGTCCCGCCACGATGGCGAGCTGCCCTGCCCGGCGAGCTTCTTCGATCCGCGCTGCGGCGTCCGGTGCCATGCGATGACGATGGATGTCCCACCAGGCCCGGGCATGGCGCAGAAAACGTCGGCGCGCCTCCTGAGACAGGCTGCGCCACAGGGGCTGTGTATAGGGCCGCAGCCCGTCGACGATGGCACGCCAATCGCCCCCCGCTCTCTGGTGTTCAGCCACGAGCCGACGCAGCCAGCGCGTGAGATAGACGATACCCGTGCCATAGGGGATGTCGGCGGCGTCGAGGCGCAGCGGCTGGACCGGCTTGTGCGCCTGCGGGCTGAGGCCGCGCCTGGAAATCGCGGTGATCCGGCCTCGATGTCCGGCATGCAGCAGGGACAGGACCCGGTCGGCCATGGTGAGGCCGGTACCGACGATGACGACAGCGGCATCGGGGGAGAAGGCCGCCGGCCCGGCATCGAACCAGCCATCGAAACGCCAGGGGGCCGGCGACAGCCTGGGACCCTCATTGCCGGTCGCCAGAATGGCGATGTCGGCATTCAGCCTGCCGCCCCCGCTCAGATGGACGACAACGCCTTGCCCGGTTTCCGCGATGCCGACCGCCTCGTCCTGCACGATAACCAGACGCCGGCTACCCGGCCGCTGCACGAGATGCGGCGAGAGCAGATCGGCGAGGTAATCGCGATAAAGGCGCCGGGGCGCGAAGGACTGGGAGTCCGGACAATGGCTGCTGCTATGCTCGCCAACCCAGCGCCAGAAATGGTCGGGATCATCGGGATAGGCGCTCATATTGGCAGCGCGAACATTCAGGAGATGATCGGGATGGCTGGTGCCATAGGCAATGCCGGCGCCGAGCTCCCGGCTCTTCTCCACCAGGGTCACACGCAGATCCGGATGATGATGGCGCAGCAGATGGGCCGTCATCAACACGCCGCTCGCTCCGCCTCCGATGACGACGATATGCCTGGAGGAGGCGGAATGGACAGTGGGCGGCATGCTGCAAACTTCGATTAATCTAGTATTTTGATAGATCAATCACACACAGCCGACAAGGTGCTCAGCTGGTGAATTTCAAAGCAGGCCGTCTCAGACACCGATCCAGATGGGTGGATCAGATATGATACATCAAAGTCAGGTCGTCGAGATCGGCGAGCGCCCGCATCTCGGCGAGATTGCGATTGTCCAGCACGGTGGAAATCGCCTGCCGCACTTCCAGCATCATCAGACGCACCGCACACTGGTTCTCGTCGGAACAGTCGTCACAGCGCTGATAGGCCGTGCGGCTGGCGCAGGGGATCGGCGCGAGCGGCCCGTCCAGCACGCGCACGATGTGGCCGACTCGGATTTCGCTTGCGGGCCGGCCGAGAACATAGCCGCCGCCCTTGCCCTTCTTCGAATGCAGGAAGCCAGCATTCTTCAGCTCGCCCAGAATCGTATCGAGGAACTTCTTGGGAATGCCATTCTGTTCAGCGATATCGGAGACAAGACATGGCTTGCCCGGCTCTGCACCGGCCAGATGCACCATTGCCTTGAGGCCGTATTTGCCTTTTTTCGTCAGCATGCGGCCCCCGGACTGCGATTCGGAAATCCACTTCAGCCTTCTGGTAATAGCAAAAGCACTGATTTGCTACTCATGCCGTCGCCAAAGCTTGCCAAAACTAGAGCAAAGCGCGTTCAGGCGTGAACGAGCTTTGCTCTAGCTCCTTGCTTTGGACGCGTCTTTGCGATTCGACGTGCTCCCGTCCAATCGCAAAACGCTATGGCGATAAGCCGACGCCGCATGACTTTCGGGCAGCCGCGGCGAGCCGCCGAAAAGCTTCTCGCGCAAGGTTCCCTCGGCATAAACAGTCTTGTAGCGTCCCCGCCGCTGCAGCTCCGGCACCAGCAGATCGGCGACATCCGCAAAGGTCTCCGGGCGCACCGCGAAGGCGAGGTTGAAGCCGTCAATGCCGGTTTCATCGACCCAGGCTTCCAGCTCGTCAGCCACGCTGGCAGGTGAGCCGATCACCACAGGCCCGATGCCGCCGATCGCCACATGCTCGGCGACCTCGCGCACAGTCCAGCGGCGATCGGGATCGGCGCGGGTGATGTTCTCGAGCGCCGAGCGTCCGGCCTCATTCTCGACATGCTCCACGATCGCATCGCGGTCGAGTTGCGAAAAATCGACACCGGTCCAGCCCGACATCAAGGTCAAGGCTCCCTCGTGATCGGCATAGCGGCGATAATCGGCGAACTTGGCCGCTGCCTCCTCATCCGTAGGCGCCACGATCACCGTCAGCAGGGTAAAGATCAGGATATCGGCAGGGTTGCGTCCGAACCGTGCAGCGGCCTGCCGAATGGCAGCCACCCGGCCGGCGATCACCTTGCGGCTCGGCCCGGAAATGAAGACGCACTCGGCATGCCGCGCCGCGAAGCCGAGCCCCGCCGGCGAGGTTCCGGCCTGATAGAGCACGGGCGTGCGCTGTGGCGAAGGTTCGCTCAGATGCACGGCATCGATGCGAAAATGCGGTCCGTCATGCTGGACTTTGCGCACCCGCCCAGGATCGGCGAAGACCCCGCTCTGCGCATCCGCAACCACGGCATCGTCAGCCCAGCTTCCTTCCCACAGCTTGTAGACCGCAGCCATATAGTCCTCGGCGATGGCATAGCGGTCGTCATGCGCTGTCTGCTTGTCCTTGCCGGCACCGCGGGCCGCACTATCGAGATAGCCGGTGACGATGTTCCAGCCGATGCGCCCCTCCGTGAGATGGTCGAGCGTCGACATGCGGCGCGCAAAACCATAGGGCGGCTCGTAGCTGAGATTGACGGTGACGCCGAAACCCAGATGCCGCGTCACCGCCGCCATGGCCGGCACGAGCAGCAGGGGATCGTTCACCGGGATCTGCGTGGCGTGGCGCAGGGCCGCTTCGCCATTGCCGCCATAGACGTCGTAGACACCCAGGACGTCGGCCAGGAACAATCCATCGAACAGGCCCCGTTCCAAGATGCGGGCGAGATCGAGCCAATAATCGAGCCGGTTATAGGCGCGCGAACGATCGCGGGGATGGCGCCACAACCCGGGGGACTGATGCGCGACGCAGTTCATCTCGAAGGCATTGAAACGGATGGGTTTGGACATCACTCGGTGTGCCGGTCTTCAGACCGGCAATCCTTGTTGGAAGAAGATTGATGCCGGTCTCGCTCCATCACTTGATGGAGCTGAAAAGACCGGCACACCATTATCCTGCTGCCGCCTTACGATTGGAAGGCGCCACGACATTGGCGATGACCTCGCCGAAGGGGCCGGCATTGCGGGCGGGCCCAAGATCGTTGCCGGTGGTCTTCTTCAGGGGAAGCTTGGGGAAGACCAGTTCGGCGAAGCGATAGCATTCCTCCAGATGCGGATAACCGGAGAGAATGAAGCGGTCGATGCCGAGCGCCATATATTCCTTCATGCGCTCGGCCACCTCGTCGGGATTGCCGACCAGGGCGGTGCCGGCCCCGCCGCGGACCAGGCCGACACCGGCCCACAGATTGGGGCTGATCTCCAGCTTGTCACGCGACCCACCATGCAAGGCCCGCATACGGCTCTGCCCCACCGAATCCATGCGTGCGAACACCTTCTGGGCCGTGGCGATGGTCTCGTCGTCGAGCTTAGAAATCAAGGCATCCGCCGCCTGCCAGGCCTCGGCCGAGGTTTCGCGCACGATCACATGCAGGCGGATGCCGAAGGTGAGCGTGCGGCCATATTTGGCGGCGACCGCCTTGGCATTGGCGATCTTCTCGGCGACCTGCTGGGGCGGCTCGCCCCAGGTCAAGTAGACGTCGACATGCTTGCCGGCGACCTCGTTACCCGCTTCCGACGATCCACCGAAATAGAGCGGCGGATAGGGCTGGCTCACCGGAGGATAGAGCAGCACACCATCTTCGATGCGCAGATGCTTGCCCTCGCGAGTGATCTTGCCGCCCTGCAGGAGGTCGCGCCAGATATCGAGGAATTCGTCGGTGACCTCGTAGCGCTCCTTATGGTCGAGGAAGACGCCGTCCCCCTTCAGCTCCACCGGATCACCGCCGGTGACGACATTGATGAGCAGCCGCCCGTCGGAGAGCCGGTCGAGCGTCGCCGCCGAGCGCGCCGCGAAGGCCGGCGTGGTCAGGCCGGGACGGATCGCCACCAGGAAGCGCAGGCGCTTGGTCAGCGGCACCATGGCCGAGGCGATGACCCAGCTGTCCTCGCAGGAACGGCCGGTGGGCAGCAGCACGCCGAAATAGCCGAGTTCGTCGGCGGCCTTGGCAATCTGAGAGAGGTAGCCGAGCGAGACATGCCGCGCGCCCTCCTCGCTGCCGAGATAGCGCCCGTCGCCATGGGTCGGCAGGAACCAGAGCACATCGGTTTCCTGGGCGGGCGGGGGCAGGTCGAGATCATAGGGCATGGTAAAGTCTCTGGTCGTATATTGGAGGGTCGATCTCCAGATCGACCGTCTCGGAAACGTAGGACGAGATGGGGCGCGAAGACGGTCGATCTGGAGATCGACCCTCCATGCTCCCGGCGCCTTCGGCGGTTAAGTCAGCGCTTATGGAGGTCGGGCCAATTCGGTTCGCGTGTTCATGAACGGGCTTTTGCTTAGATGGCGCCGTGGCGCGGCGGATTGATGCCGTTAAGCCAGTAGTCGCCGATGGCGCGGTATTTCCAGCGCACGGGATCGTGAACGGTGTGGGTGCGGGCGTTGCGCCAGAAACGGTCGAAGCCGAACTGGGTCTGGGTGGCGCGCGAACCGGCGAATTCGATCAGCTTGCTGCCGGCGAGCAGCGAAGCCTCGGTGGAGGCAACCTTGGCCTCGGCGACGGCTATCGAGGCGGCCGCGACCGTCTCCACCGTGGGATCGGCCACGGCGATGTCGGAAAAGCGCCCGGCCCGCTCCAGCAGCGCATCGGAGGCGGCCACACGGATCTTCACCTCGCCAATGCCGGCGATCGTATAGGGATCCTCATAGCCATGATCGAGGCCGCTGTCCTTCCAGGGACGGGCATGCTTCTTCACGAAGCTCAGCGTCTCGGCGAGCGCGGCCCGCGCGATACCGGCCTCGACGGCAGCGTGCATGATCTGCGCCACCGGCCCCATCGAGGTCGGCCGGTCGAAGACCGCCTTCAACGAAATCACCGAGAAGGGATGCACCTCGACATTATCGAGCGTGGTCGTGCCCGAGCCGGTTACCCGCTGGCCGAAGCCGGCCCAATCGTCGATGACATCGAGCCCCGGTGTCGACCGCGGCACGAAGGAGATGGTCGAACGCCCCTCATCGTCATTGGCCACCACGGCCACCCAATGGGCGAACAGGGCACCGGTGCAATAGAATTTGCGCCCATTGAGGCGCAGCACCGGCCCGTCTTTGCTGAGGCGGGTGTTGTGGTCCTGGGCCGTCTTGGTGCCGATCTCGGACAGGGCATTGCCGATGCGCTCGCCAGCCAGGATGCGGCCATAGAAGAAGCGCTTCTGCTCCTCGCTGCCTTCCAGGCGCAGGGCATGCAGGATGAAGAAGTGGTTCTGCGGAATCTGGCCGATCGAACCATCCGCCGCGGAGAGAAGCGCAATCACCTCCGCCAGAGTGCCGGATGATACCTCGGCGCCGCCATAGGCCTTCGGCACGGTGATGGCGAGCAGGCCGGCATCGGACAGCCAGTCGAGTTCCTCATAGGGCAGGCGCCGCTCGCGATCCCGTTCGATCGCGGTCTCGGCGATGCGGGCCGCGACCTTGCGCGCGGCAGCGAGTGCCTCGGCGTCATCCTTGATGATATGGGCCTTGCCGGCCCGCAAGGGCGGTGCCTTGAACGCAACCAGGCGCTCAGGTGGGGTATCGGCGGTCAGGGCGGCGGCAGTGGGCATGATTTAGTCCTATTCCGGGTGCGCGGGCGTCTCGCCCGCTCTTCCTTCCGGCTTATTCGATGTTTCCAAGGACGGGCGAGACGCCCGCGCACCCGGAGAAATCAACTCCAGGGGTGGCGCGGCGGGCTCACGCCGTTCAGGGCGTGATTGCCGACATGGAAGAATTTCCAGCGTACCGGATCATGCAGCGTGTGGGTGCGGGCATTGCGCCAATGCCGGTCCAGATTGTACTGGCCCAGGGTCGAGCGCGTACCGCCGAGTTCGTGCAGCTTGTTGGTGGCGAGGATGGCGATCTCGGTGGTCAGCACCTTGGCCTCGGCAACCGCGACGGCAGCCGCCGTCACGCCCTCCTCGGTCGGCTGCTCCACGATCGCGTCGACAGCCCGCCCGGCCTTCTCCAGCAGGGCCTCGGCGGCATGCAGCTTGATCTTGAGATCGCCGATCTGGGCGATGGTGAAGACATCCTCATAACCGTGCTCCTGGCCGCTATCGATCCAGGGCCGAACGTTGTTGCGCACGAACTTGATGGTCTCCTCGATAGTGCCGCGCGCAATGCCGGCATCGACGGCGGCCTGGATGATCTGGGAGACCGCCCCGTTGGTCGAGGGATTCTCGCCGCCGAGATAGGCCGGTATGACGCCCTCGGGGCCAACCCGGACATTGTCGATGCGGACATTGCCGCTCGCCGTGGTGCGCTGCCCGAAACTCGACCAATTGTCGATGATATCAAGGCCTTCGGCATCGCGGGGCACGATGGCCAGATGCACCTTGCCGGCGGGATCGACGGCGCCGATATGGATGTAATGCGCGAACAGCGCTCCGGTGGCGTAGAACTTCTCGCCCTTGACCCGGTAGCCGTCACCATCGGGCGTGAGCGTGGTCTCGAAGGCACCGACATGCTTGGACTTGGCCTCGGAGAAGGCGTTGCCGAGCCGGTAGCCCGAGAGCACGCGGTCGAACCATAATTTCTTCTGCTCTTCCGACGCGGTGGCCCTGATAACGTCCACGGCGGCGAGATGGTTCTGCGGGATCTGGCCGATGGAAGGATCCGCCGCCGAGATCAGCTTGATCACCTCCGTCAGCGTCACCCAGGAGACGCCGGCACCGCCATATGATTTGGGAATGGTTATTCCCCAAAGGCCGCTCTTGGAGAAACGGTCGAGTTCCACCGCCGGCAGAAGCCGTTCGCGATCGCGCAGCGCCGCCTCGGCCGCGAATTCCGCCGCCAGAGTCGTGGCAATCTCGATCGCCTCGGCATCGGACGTGATGACATGGGCCTTAGGCTGGAGATCGAATTGAGGTGGCTCGGAGGTGAGCGGCGGCGCAACGGAAATGGTCATGGTGATCCCGGTCTTCTTGAATCAGGCAGGATGGAAGCCGCCATAGCCGCCCTGGGCATAGACGAGCGGCCTGCCATCGGCGGTGCGAATACCGCGTACGGCACCGATGATGATGGAATGGCTGTGGCGGTCGATGAACTCCTCGACCTCGCAATCGACGGAGGCGAGCGCGCCCTCCAGCGCCAGGGCGCCGGTGAAGAGGCGGTTCCAGCCGGCGTTTTCGTACCGGGCCACCCCCTTGATGCCGCCCCGCCCCGCAAAGCGATCGGCGACGTGGCGCTGGTGGTCGGCCAGGATGTTCACGCAATAATGGCCATAGCGGCGGATGACGGGCCAGGCCGAGGCATCGCGGTTGACGCAGATGATCATGGTCGGTGGCTCGACCGACAGCGACACGGCCGACGTCGCCGTGAGGCCGGTACGCTCGTCCCCCTCGCCCGCGGTGATGACGCTGACGCCGCCAGCCACCAGCCGCATGGCGTCGCGCAGATTCGGTGCCGTAACCGGCGGCAGCTTCACGGCGATATTCATGTTCGTATCCGTCATCTGAAAGAAGCAGTGGAGGCCTCGCCTCCCCTTTCGCTGGCACCCAACGGCGCATCGTGGGCGGATGGTGCAACAGCAACAATCTTATGTCTATAGATTTTATAGAATTTATGGCCAAAAAAAATTCGAGAGCTTCTACTCTCGCCTGGGGCCCGCCCCGCTTGCAGCCGATGACGATCATCGGGCTGAGTGCGGTCCGGAAGTGGGTGCGCCGACCGTCAGCCGGCGCACCCCTGAAACGATCTTACCAGGCCGGCTGGATCGCGCCCTTGAAGTTGGCGTTGATGAAATCGGCCACTTCCTGATTCTGGTAGGAGGCGACCAGCTTCTTGAAGATCGGCTTACCCTTGTCGGCTTCGCGCACGGCGATGAAGTTGCCATACGGATTGTTGGTGCGGCTCTCTTGGATCAGCGCATCCTTGGCCGGCGTCAGGCCGGCGCCGAGGGCGTAGTTGGTGTTGATCACCGCGCCGTCGAGATCGGGCAGCAGATTGGCGAGCTGCGAGGCCTCGATCTCCTTGAATTCCACCTTCTTGGGATTGTCGGTGACGTCGAGCACGCTCGGCACCTGGCCATCGGCGGTCTTCAGCTTGATCAGGCCATTGGCCTCAAGGAGCTTGAGGGCGCGGCCGCCATTGGAGGGATCATTGGGAATGCCGATGACGGCGCCTTCCTTCAGGTCGGCGAAGGCCTTCAGCTTCTTCGAATAGAGGGCGATCGGCTGCACCAGCGTATAGCCGATCGGCACGATCTTGTAGCCGCGGGCCGCGATCTGGCTATCGAGATAGGGCTTGTGCTGGAAGGCGTTGGCATCGAGATCGCCCTTCTCCAGCGCCTCGTTGGGAATGGCGTAGTCGGAGAAGGAAACCAGTTCGATGTCGAGCCCATCCTTGGCGGCGACCTTCTTGGCCACCTCCCAGATGCGCTCCTCGTCGCCACCCATGACGCCGAGCTTGAGCTTGTCGGCAGCAAAGGCCGCACCGGCGGGAGCGAGGGCAAAGACCAGGGCCAGGGCAGCACCGGCGAGGCGGCGGCGCGTCAATGTGTAGGCGGACATGGGAGTCTTTCCTGTTTTAGATAGACGTTGAATCATGTCGAGAGGCACTGGAAATGACTCTCGGTTCCGTCTCGCAAATCACTGCGTTTACCCAATAATTTGCGAGGTGTTCAGGTCTCGGATGCCTCGGCATCTGCGAGACTTGATATCAGTCCTGTCGCACGCGCTTGTTGAGTTTCCGAGCGGCCAGGTCACCCGCCGACTGCACGCCCTGCACGAGCAGGATGAGGATGACCACCACCGCCCCCATCACTTCGGGCATGAAGCGCTGATAGCCATAGCGGATGGCGACATCCCCCAGGCCACCGCCACCGACTACGCCGGCCATGGCCGAATAGCCGATCAGGCTGACCGTGGTGAGGGTGAGGCCAAGCACGAGCCCCGGCAGGGCCTCGGGAAACAGCACCTTGCGGATGATCTGGAACGGCGTGGCCCCGAAGGAGCGCGCCGCCTCGATCAGCCCGGCATCGACTTCGCGAATGGCGCTTTCCACGATACGGGCGATGAAGGGAGCGACCGCGATCGTCAACGGCACGATCACGCCTTTCAGGCCGATCGAACTGCCGACCACGAAACGCGTGAACGGAATGATCGCGACAATGAGAATGATGAAGGGCACCGAGCGCACGGCATTCACGATGGCACCGAGCACGGCATTGGCCTTGGGTGAGGCCAGCAACTCGCCACGCCGGCTGGTGGCCAGGAAGATGCCGAGGGGCAAGCCGAAAAGCGTACCGAACAGGATGGAGACACCCACCATGATCAGGGAATCGCCGGTGGCATCGCGAATGACTCTGAGGATTTCAGGCGACATAGCCAATCACCTCCCCTTGCAGATTGAGCCTCTCCACCGCCGCGACCACGGCAAGCCGGGTTGCCTCGTCGCCTGGCACCGAAACCAGCAGTGCCCCGAAGGGCTCGCCACCGATCGTATCGATGCGACCGGCCAGGATATTGATGTCGATGCCGAGAATGGTGGTGAGACGGCTGACCACCGGCGCTGTAGCATGCGAGCCGGTGAAGGTGATGCGCAGCACCGCGTGGCTGCCCGGGCTCGGCTGGTCGGCGAGGCGCCGGGCCAGATCGGCCGGCAATTCGACACCGGTGACACCGCGCACGAAACTGGCCGTGGTGGCATGGCGCGGCTGGGTCAACACCTCGAAGGCGCGCCCCGTCTCGATCAGCTTGCCGGCCTCGAGCACGGCAACCCGATGGCAGATCTCCTTGATCACCGACATTTCATGCGTGATCAGTACGATGGTGACGCCGAGGCGCTGGTTGATATCGGCGAGCAGGGCCAGGATGGAGGCTGTCGTCTCCGGGTCGAGCGCCGAAGTCACCTCGTCGCCAAGCAGGATCTTGGGCCGGGTCGCCAAGGCGCGGGCGATGCCGACGCGCTGCTTCTGGCCGCCCGACAGCTCCGCCGGATAACGGTTGCGCTTGTCTGCCAGCCCGACCAGATCGAGCAGCGGTTCGACGCGCTCCCGGATCTCGGCGGCGGCAATACCGGCCACTTCCAGGGGAAGCGCCACATTCTCGAAGACTGTGCGCGAGGACAAAAGATTGAAGTGCTGGAACACCATGCCGATGGACCGGCGGACCGGGCGCAACTGGCTTTCGCTGAGGGCATCGACCTCGATGCGGTCGACGACGACGCGGCCGTTGGTCGGCCGCTCCAGCCCGTTGATCAGCCGCAGCAGTGTCGATTTGCCGGCACCACTGCGCCCGATCACGCCGAAGATTTCGCCGCGCGGAATCTCCAGGCTGAGATCGTCGAGCGCGAACACGGCAGAACTGCCCTTGCGCGCGGCGAAGGAACGCGACACGCGTTCGAAGCGCACGATCGGTTCGACTGCCTCCACCTCACCAGGCAAGGTCAGGCTTTCCACTCTCACAGGTGCGTTCACGCCACCAACTCCTCCATGAGGGAGTGCAGGCGCCTGGCAACCTGGCCAGAGAGATAACGTTCGGCATCACGCGGACCCACGAAGGTCATGCCGTCGAAACGGCTGAAGCGCCGGCTCGCAGCATGAAACGCAAAGCGGCGCGCCTGGGGTTCGCGCACCACGATGCCGACAGCGGCACCGGAGATCTCAATAACATAGGATTCGGAATTGGAGGGATGAGACATGATAAGGCCGCCACTTGGTGGCGCTCCGGAAAGACAGGGAATGCATGCGTTCAGACCAGCTTCAACAACAACAGCTGCAACACATCTTTCCGTCTGGCTTTTTGATACCTGTCCCGCTGATCGCGATCATGGGTCACTTCCTGTTTGGAGCCCACGACATCAGCCGTGGCGCTTTAGCGTTTGATGACGCGGCGCAAGCTGCACGCTCAAATGCCCGCGATCGACTCCCTGAGAAGCCGATGACACAAAAATAAATAGTCCACAAAATTAGTCAACTGTTGTTCGTGGATTTTTTTGGTCTCCACGAACTTCGTTTGTTCCCTCCATAGACACTGACTTGCATGAACTCAATGTGCCGTAATGATCGGACAAAAAGACGGTCTGCCAGTCAGTAACTCATCGGACCAATGGCCAACCCCACAGGCACGCTGTATAGTGAGCGTAATTTCAGGCTGTATGCCAGCAAGGCCGCTGCGCAAGGTGGATGAGAGCCCAGCGCAGCCCCGTGCAAGGCGGATCGAGAACGGCGCTCATCCCCGAAGGCCTCTGCAAGTCGCGCGGAAACCCTCCACTTCCCTCCCCCTTCTCTTACAAATAATTGCGAAAGACCTTCCAGCTTAGCCGGCTGTTGAAAGCCTTGTGTCTCTAGGCAAAGCAACGGAGAAAGGAATGGTTTGAAGCTGGTATCTTGCCGCGTCGAACGAATGGCAGCCACCATCCCCTGGTGGGAAGAACAATCCGGCGGGCGCCACAGCTGATGTTTTCGGGTCGGAACATGGTTCCCGCCCGAAAGCACCAGCAAAAAACTTGAGAAGACGCAGCAATTTCTGGTCTCATCCTTTGGGTTGAAGCAGAAATGCTGCTTAGGGAGTCATAACGCTCGGCAGAGGCCAGCCCCGAACAGGCGATCGAGATCGCTTTACAGGGATGGCCAGACGCGCGACCAAGGTCATGCGCGTGCCGCAAGAGAGGAAGCAAACCGTGCTGGACGCGTTTTTCAAACTGAAGGAACAGGGCACCTCGGTGCGGACGGAGGTGATCGCCGGCATCACCACCTTCCTCACCATGGCCTATATCATCTTCGTCAATCCGGAGATCCTGTCGACCACCGGCATGGACCGCAATGCGGTCTTCGTCGCGACCTGCCTGGCCGCGGCCCTCGGCTCGCTGATCATGGGCTTGGTCGCCCGCTGGCCGATCGGCATGGCGCCGGGCATGGGCCTGAACGCCTTCTTCGCCTTCACCGTCGTCGGCACCATGGGCTTCACCTGGCAGCAGGCGCTGGGCGCGGTGTTCATCTCCGGCTGTATCTTCCTGGTCCTGACCGTCACCGGCGTGCGCAGCTGGTTGATCGCCGGCATTCCGCACTCGATGCGATCGGCCATCGCGGCCGGTATCGGCCTGTTCCTCGGCATCATCGCCCTCAAGAGCTCGGGCATCGTGGTCGCCAGTCCCGCCACACTGGTTACCCTGGGCTCGCTCAAGGAGACCGGCACGCTGCTGGCCATCCTCGGCTTCTTCATCATCGCGGCGCTCGACGTACTCAAGGTTCGCGGCGCCATCCTGATCGGCATTCTCGTCATCACCGCGCTTTCGATCGCACTCGGCGTCAGCAAGTTCGGCGGCGTCATCTCCATGCCGCCCTCCATCCTGCCGACCTTCCTGCAGCTCGACCTGGTCGGCGCCATGCATGCGGGCCTGGTGCATGTCATCCTGGTATTCGTGCTGGTCGAGGTGTTCGACGCCACCGGCACGCTGATCGGCGTTGCCAAGCGCGCCGGCCTGATCCAGCCCGACAAGCCCAACCGCCTCGGCCGCGCTCTGCTGGCCGACAGCTCCGCCATTCTCGCGGGCTCGCTGCTGGGTACCTCCTCAACCACCGCCTATGTTGAAAGCGTGTCCGGCGTGCAGGCTGGCGGGCGCAGCGGCCTCACCGCCATCGTCATCGCCATCCTGTTCCTGGCCGCGCTGTTCTTCTCGCCGCTCGCCGGTTCCGTGCCTGTTTACGCCACTGCGCCCGCTCTGCTCTACGTGGCCTGCCTGATGATGCGCGAACTGCTCGAAGTGGAGTGGGACGACATCACCGAGGCCGCTCCGGCCGCGCTGACCGCGCTGATGATGCCCTTCACCTATTCGATCGCCAACGGCCTCGCCTTCGGCTTCATCAGCTATTGCGCTCTCAAGACCCTCACCGGCCGGCCGGGCCAGGTGCATCTCGCCACCTGGCTGGTCGCCGCGCTGTTCGTCGTCCGCTTCGCCTTCTTCGCGGGCGGTTGAGCCTCCGATCCTCGGACATGGCACAAGCAAGAAGGCCAGGGCAGCATGCTTGCCCTGGCCTTTTTCATATCGGCAGAAAGATCAAACGTAGGACAGCACGCGGCTCGCCAGCTTGGCCGTCCGCTCGTCATCGCGACGCGGGCGCGGCAGGTCGATGGCCAGGTCAAGCGCCACGGCGCCTTCGCGCAGCACGATCACCCGATCCGCCAGCGCTACCGCTTCCGACACGTCGTGCGTGATGAGGATGGCGGTGAAGCCGTGCTCGCGCCAGATCCGCGACAGCAATTGATGCATCTCCACCCGCGTCATGGCGTCGAGCGCGCCGAAGGGCTCGTCGAGCAGCAGGATGTCGGGCCGGCTGACCAAGGCGCGCGCCAGCGCGACACGCTGCCTCTGGCCGCCCGACAACACGCTCGGCCATTCATTGGCCCGATCCCCCAGCCCCACCTCGTCGAGGGCAGCTTGGGCCAGGCCGCGCCAGCTCGGACCGCGGGCGATGCCGACATTGCCGATCACGCGCTGCCAGGGCAGCAGCCGCGCGTCCTGGAACATCAGACGGGCTCCGGCATGTGCGCCTCGCGCGGCCGTTCCGCCGATCTCCACCTCGCCGGCGCTGGGACGGTCGAGGCCGGCAATGAGACGCAAAAGCGTGGATTTGCCGCCGCCCGAACGCCCGACGACGGCGACGAACTCGCCCGGCTTGATGGTGAGATTGAGCCTGTCGAGCACGACGCGGTGATCGAAGGCTTTGGATGCCCCTTTCAGCTCGATCGCCAATCCCTTGGGTTTGGGGGACGGCGCGACGAAATTCGACGGCGCCAGGCTGTTGCGGGTCAATTCGGGAGTGAAATAGCCGTCTTCGACATGTAGCAGAGCGTGGGTCAAGCTAGTGCCTCCCGGCGGGGTCGCGCATAGGTGGGATGCCATTGCAGGGCGGCCTGTTCGAGCAGCTTCACCAGCGTGTCGGAGAGCTTGCCGAGCACGGCATAGATGATCACGCCGAGCAGGATGACGTCCGTCTGCAGGAATTCGCGGGCATTCATGGTCATGTAGCCGATGCCCGATGAAGCGGAGATGGTCTCAGCCACGATCAGCGTCAGCCACATGATGCCAAGGCCGTAGCGCAGGCCCACGAAGACCGACGGCAGGGCGCCTGGCAGGATCACCCGCCAGAATCGCGCCACCGGGCCCAGGCCGTAGACACGAGCCATCTCGGTGAGATGCGGATCGATGGTGCGGATGCCGTGATAGGTATTGATGTAGACGGGAAAGAGCACGCCGAGGACGACCAGGAAGATCTTGGCGCTCTCGCCGATGCCGAACCAAAGGATCACCAGCGGAATGATGGCAAGGTGCGGCACGTTGCGCAGCATCTGCAGGGTGGAGTCGAGCAAGAGCTCGGCCGGGCGCCAAACGCCATTGGCGACGCCGAGCGCGAAACCGATGAGGCCGCCAATGGCAAGGCCCTGCAATGCGCGTCCGGCGCTGACGCCGACATTGTGCAGGAGGCTGCCATCCTGGAGTGTCTGCCAGAAGGCGAGCGCCACCGCACTCGGTGCCGAGAGCACCCGCGCCTGCAGCCAGCCGAGATCGGCGGCAAGCTCCCAGCCGGCCAGCAGCAGCACGGGCAGCAGCCAAGGAATCAATCGTCTAATCAGGCGCTGGGTCAGCCCATTGATGCGTTGCGATGCCATCGGTCCCTCCCCGCTCAGAGCGTCACGCCGGGACGTAGCGCGTCGGCGATCTTGATCGCCTTCGGGATGAGGCCGAGCTTATGGAAGGTGTCGGCAATCTGCTGCTGGGCAGCCACCGTCTCGGCAGTGATCGGCTGCACGTTCCAGGACTGCCGGCCGAGCGCCAGCTTGAGCACCGGCGCGGGAATGCCGACGGCGGGGGCGAGTTCCTTCGCCGCCTCGTCGACATGGTCCTTGGCCCATTGGTCGATCTCATTGATGGCGGCCAGGACGGCGTCGATCGCGGCCGGATTGGCCTCGGTGAAGGAGCGTTCACCCAGATAGAATTGCCGGTTGGCGACCAGTCCCTCGCCATTGGCGAGCTGGCGCGCTTCGACGGCGATCTCGGCCGCCGCCTGGAAGGGGTCCCAGATCACCCAGGCATCGATGTCGCCATGCTCGAAAGCGGCTCGTGCGTCGGAAGGCGTCAGGAACACGGTCTGAATGTCGCCATAGGCCAGACCCGCCTTCTCCAGCGCCTTGACCAGAAGATAGTGAACGTTCGATCCCTTGTTGAGCCCGACCTTCTTGCCCTTCAGCTCCGCCATCGATTGCAGCGGGCTATCCTTGCGCACCAGGATCGCCTCGCTGAGGGGGGCAGCCGGTTCGTTGGCGACATAGACCAGGGGTGCGCCAGCGGCCTGGGCAAAGATCGGCGGAGCCTCACCGGTGATGCCGAAATCGAGCGCACCGACATTCAGGGCTTCCAGCAATTGCGGCCCACCGGGAAACTCCGTCCAGGTCACGCCGAAGCCGAGCGGCTCGAGCTTGCGTTCCAGATTCCCGCGCGCCTTGAGCAGCAGGAAGGTGCCGTATTTCTGATAGCCGACGCGCACCGTCTTCGCCGCGGCGCGCGCGGGTCCAAGGGCGGCGGTCACGGCAAGTGCGGGCGCGGCGGCAAGCAGGAAGCGGCGGGTCCAGAGCGCGGTCATCAGGTCATCCTTAGGCATATCGGCCTCTATAATCCCAATAGTTGATAGATTTAGTCAATAATTAATTTCCCGCCCCGGCTGCATGGAATTTGGCCTGCAATCCGGCCTCTTCTTCCAGTGCGGATCGTTCACGATCTGATTCCGTTCTGGTACCTAACTCTCTGGCCGAAAGGCGTTATTTCGGCAGTCCGTCGTTATAATTCTATATAGTCTATAAAATCAGTTGACTTATAAATACCGCCATGGTCGATTTCACACAGAGATTCAACCAGACGGTCCAACGCCATGACGACTTCAGCCGAAAGCCTGCCTATCCTCGATTTCCGCTGGTTCGAGGCCGGGCCGGCGGAGCGCAAGGCCTTCCTGGAGGACCTGCGCGAGGCAGCCCGCGGCCCCGGCTTCTTCTACCTGACCGGTCACGGCATTCCCCAGCAGCTGATCGGTGACGTGCTGCGCCTGTCACGTCGCTTCTTCGACCTGCCCGAACAGGACAAGCTGGCGATCGAGATGATCAAGTCGCCGCATTTCCGCGGCTATAACCGGGCCGGTTTCGAGCATACGCGCGGCAAGCCGGACTGGCGCGAGCAGGTCGACATCGGCGCCGAGAAGAGGGCCCGTCCCCTCGACCCCGCAACCCCGGCCTGGCACCGCCTGCAAGGTCCCAATCAATGGCCCGCAGCCCTGCCCGAATTGCAGCTCATCACGCTGCGCTATCTCAGTGAAATCACCCAGCTCGGCGTTCGTGTCCTCAGTGCCTTCGCGCTTGCCTTGGGCCAGAAGGCTGATGCCTTCGAGCCGATCTACACACCCGAACCCAACCAGCTCCTCAAGATCGTGCGCTATCCCGGCCGCGAGGCCAGCGAGGGCGACCAGGGCGTCGGTGCCCACAAGGATTCGGGTTTCCTCACGCTGCTGCTGCAGGATGTGCAGGGTGGCCTGCAGGTCGAGGGAGAGCATGGCTGGATCGAGGCACCGCCCATTCCCGGCACTTTCGTCGTCAATATCGGCGAGATCCTTGAACTGGCTTCGAACGGCTATCTGCGCGCCAACATCCATCGCGTCGTCTCGCCGCCCGCCGGAACCGACCGCCTGTCGGTGCCCTTCTTCCTCGGCGCCAATCTCGAAGCCGAAGTACCGTTGCTGACACTTGCACCGGAACTCGCAGCCGAAGCACGCGGCTTGACGCAGGACCCGCTCAATCCGCTCTTCCGCGAGGCCGGACGCAACTATCTCAAGAGCCGCCTGCGCTCTCACCCCGACGTCGCCCGCCGCCACCATTCCGACCTGATCGATACCAGCAAAACCGCACAGGTCGCGTCCGCCTACTGAACCGAAACTACTGACCTCAAGCCCCTCCTCCGGAGCCATTCGCATGACCACCGACTCCCGGCATTTCGAAACCCTCGCTCTGCATGGCGGCAGCTATCGCGCCGATCCGGCCACCGGTGCGGTGGCGGTGCCGATCTATCAGACCACCTCCTACCAGTTCCAGGATACCGGCCACGCCGCGCGCCTCTTCGCGCTCGAGGAGCTCGGGAACATCTATACGCGCGTGCAGAACCCGACGACCGACGCGCTGGAACAGCGCATTGCCGCCCTCGAGGGCGGCGCGGCCGCCCTGGCTGTCTCGTCGGGGCAGACGGCCTCGGCCTATTCGATCCTCAACCTCGCCCAGGCCGGCGACAATATCGTCTCGTCCACCGACCTCTATGGCGGCACCTGGACCCTGTTTGCTTCGACCCTCAAGCAGTTCGGCGTCGAGGTCCGCTTCGTCGATCCCTCCGATCCGGAGAATTTCCGCCGGGCGAGCGACGACAAGACCCGCGCCTTCTATGCCGAGACGCTGCCCAATCCCAAGCTGCAGGTGCTGGCAATCCGCGAGATCGCCGACATCGGCCGCTCGATCGGCATTCCCCTCATCGTCGACAATACCGCCGCGCCGCTGATCGCCCGCCCGCTCGAACATGGCGCAGCCGTCGTGGTCTATTCGGCGACCAAATACATCGGCGGCCATGGCACCTCCATCGGCGGGCTGATCGTCGATGGCGGCAATTTCCCCTGGGAAGACCATGCCGAACGCTTCCCGCTGCTGACCCAGCCGGACGAGGCCTATCACGGCGCCATCTGGACCGAGGCCGCCAAGCCGCTCGGGCCGATCGCCTATGTTCTGCGCGTGCGGGTGAAGCTCCTGCGCGACGTCGGCGCGGCCCTGTCGCCCTTCAACGCCTTCCAGCTGCTGCAGGGGCTGGAAACCCTGCCGCTGCGCCTGCGCCAGCACAATGAGAACGCCATCAAGGTGGCGGACTTCCTCGCCAAGCACCCAGGCGTCAGCCATGTCATCTTCCCCGGCCTGCAGTCGGACGAGAACCGCCGTCGCGCCGAGGCCTATCTCAAGGGTGGCTATGGCGCCCTGGTCGGCTTCGAGCTCAAGGGCGGTGTCGAGGCCGGCAAGCGCTTCATCGACGCACTCAAATTGCTCTACCACGTCGCCAATATCGGCGATGCCCGCTCGCTCGCCATCCACCCGGCCTCGACCACCCATCAGCAGCTGACGCCGGAAGACCAGCTCGCCACCGGGGTGACGCCCGGCTATGTGCGCCTGTCCATCGGCATCGAGCACCCGGACGACATCATCGCCGACCTGACCCAGGCCCTGGCCACTGCCGAAGACGAGCACGACGCCGCGGAACGTAAGGCGGCCTAAAACATCGCTCGAGAATAGCGCCTGTCATCCCCGGCCGAGCCTCACAAGCTTGCTTGTGAGTGCGAGGGGAAGGGGGTCCAGGAACTGAAGGGCTCGACTGATGGCCCCTGGATCCCCTTCCCTCGCTTCGCTCGCCGGGGATGACACAGTCTTTTCACCGCCCAGCCGTCCACGGATGAAACCCATGTCCAAACTTCCCACTTTCTCGCGCCGCAGGGCGCTCAAACTGGCCGGAACGGCCGGTGCCCTCGCCTCCCTCGGCGCCGTCGGCGGCCGGATCTTCTCGCCCGCCATCGCGGCGCCAGCGCCCAAGATCCGCCTGGCCTGGACGGAGGTGGCTGCCTGCCACTCGCCGCTCGGCTTCGGCGTGGCCAAGGGCATCTACGCCAAGCACAATCTCGACGTCGAGTTGTTCTACCAGGGCGCCAGCGGCCAGACGCTGATCCAGGCTCTCGCCACCGGCAAGGCCGATGCCGGCGCCGGCCTGATCGGAGACTGGCTGAAGCCCCTGGAGCAAGGTTTCGACGTCAAGCTCTTCGTCGGCTCCCATGGCGGCTGCCAGCGCCTGCTCACACGCAAGGATTCCGGCATCAAGACGCTGGCGGACGCCAAGGGCAAGACCATCGCCACCTATGGCATCGGCGCTCCGCCCCAGGTCGCTTTCCAGGTCAGCTTCGCCAAGGCCGGGCTCGATCCGGAAACCGACGTGACCTGGAAGGCCGTGCCCTTCGATCTCGTCGGCGAGACGCTGAACCGAGGCGATGTCGATCTTGCCGCCCATCTCGATCCCTGGGCCTGGGCCATCGAGAAGCAATTCGGCTTCACCAAGATCGCCGACACCCAGACCGGTTATTACGAGAACCACACCTGCTGCGTCCTCGGCGCCAACGGCCCCTTCCTGGAAGCGAACAAGGATGCGCTGCGTCGCCTCGCCGAGGCGAATATCGAGATCCATGAATATACCGCCAACCATCCCGACGAGGTGGCGCAATGGTATTTCGAAACGCTCAAGCCCGCCGGCCTGACGACCGCTCAGCTCACCGAAATCCTGGGAACGCTGGTCTACCACAACCATCCGATCGGCCAGCCGCTGATCGACCAGATCCGCCTGGCGGCTGAAGATCTCAAGCTGGTCAAAGTGCTCGATCCCACCACCGATCCCAAGGAGTTCGCCGAGCGGATCACCATCAACCTGCTCGCCTGAGGCCTTGTCATGAGCGATACCCTGCGCGCGCCCAACTCCGGAGTCCTCAAGGCGAGGCCGCCTTCACAGGCTTCCCTGCAGGCCCTCTGGAACGGCGTGTGGAAGCATGGGCTGCTTGCCTCGGCCGCTCTGGCGGCCACTGCGGGCATCACGATCGGCTTGCCCGACGTGGTCCCCTGGGGCAGCGCTGGTCTGTTCGCCGCCCTTACCGGCACGGCGGCGCTGGTCTTCCTGGCCCTAGCCTTTGCCGTGCACCGTCTTGGCGGGCTGGGACGCACGCTGCTGTATTACGGTCCCTGGTTCGCTGCCATCGGCGTCTGGCTGGCGCTGTGGGAACTCTCGACAGCCAAGACCGGCTGGCTGCCCAAGCCGTTCTTCTCGCCTCCGCATGGCCTGCTCCATGTCTACGTCACCGAGAGCCAGCGCCTTCTGATCTGCATCGCCTATTCGCTGCGCCTATGGTCCGCCGGCTTCTTCTGCGGCATCGCCGTCGGCTATGGGCTCGGCATTGCGCTGGGCTGGTCGAAGCGCTTCAGCTATTGGGGCATGCCGATCCTCAAGCTGATCGGCCCGGTTCCGGCCACGGCCTGGATCCCCTGCACCTTCTATTTCTTCCCCAATACCTTCGATGCCAGCGTGTTCATCGTGGCGCTGGCGTCCGGCATTCCCGTCGCCATCCTGACGGCCTCCGGCGTCGCCTCGGTCAACCGGGCCTATTACGACGTCAGCCGCATCTTTGGCGCCAAGAGCTGGTACCTGATCCGCAACATCGCCATTCCCGCCTCCCTGCCACATGTCTTCGTTGGCCTGTTCATGGGCCTCTATTACTCATTCGCAGTCCTGGTGGTCGCCGAGATGCTCGGCGCCAAATACGGGCTCGGCTGGTACATCCAGTTCCAGACCGCCTATTCGGGCTATGCCAACGTCTACGCAACGCTGCTGATCATGTCCGTCATCTGCGCCGGTATCGTGAAGCTGCTCTTCGTGCTGCGCGATCGCCTCCTCACCTGGCAGAAGGGCTTCATCTGATGGCTGTCTCCGGCCACAGCATCGGCATCGACGTCCACGGCGTCAGCCATCATTTCGATCTCTCGGGCGCGGAACTGCCCGTACTGGATGGCATCGATCTCAAGGTCGCGCCCGGCGAATTCGTCGCCCTGCTCGGTCCCTCGGGGTGTGGCAAGTCCACCCTTCTTCGCCTGATCGCAGGATTGGAGCCCCCCGCCACCGGCACGATCCTGGCCGACGGCAAGGCGGTCGGGGCACCCGATCCCTCCCGCATCCTGGTCTTCCAGGACCCGACCTTGTTTCCCTGGCTCACCGTCCGCAAGAATGTCGCGGCCGGGCTGGAGGCGCGCGGCGTGCTCGCCCGTCAGCGCCATCGCATAGGCCATGCCTTGTCTCTGGTCGGGCTCGAGCGCTTCGCCGATGCCTATCCCCACCAGCTTTCGGGCGGCATGGCCCAACGAGCCTCGCTCGCAAGGGCCCTGGTGCACGACCCCGCCCTGCTGCTGCTCGACGAGCCGCTGGGCAAGCTCGATTCCCTGACGCGCCTCGCCCTGCAGGACGAGTTGGTGTCGCTATGGCAGCGCACGGGCTTCACGGCGTTGCTCGTGACCCATGACGTCGAAGAGGCGCTGCTGCTCGCGTCGCGCGTTATCGTGTTCTCCGACCGGCCCGCGCGGATCAAGGCGGAATTTCCTATCGACAAGCCCTATCCCCGCCATCGCGACGACGTGGACTTGGTGCATCTGCGCCGGGAAATTCTGGCGGCGCTGGGATTGGTCCTTTCATGAGCGTCCTGCCCTTATATCCGCGCATTCTCCTCATCCTGGGAGTAGCCATCGTCACCCTGTCCCTGCTCTGGTGGTGGATTACCTACAGGGATGTGATCGGCTACAATTATCTGTCGCTTCCCGATGCCGGGCTTTGCCTTGTCAGCAACAGCGATATTTGCCAGCTTGCGAAATCGCTGTGTCGCGGCACCCACCCTCTGGCGATTGTGGCCTATTGGTCGGCCAGCCTGTGGATCGGTGTCGCGGCGCTCTGCGCCAGCCTCGCGACGGGGACGGCACGAGACGCCTGAACAAAGACTGCCGGTACGAGTTCCGGAGTCGGATCAACAAGATACGGGGCCTCGCTCAACTTCAGAATCTGAATCATCGACCGTCGGCACAACCCTTCCAGCTTCCGGCGTCGTTCAAAGGACACCAAGAGGATCACAAGATGCCATTCTCGCTCCCCCTCCGCTCCCTCATCGGCAAGCGGGCGGCCCGGCTGACATCCGCGGCGGCTGCCGTCGCCATGATGGCGACCGCCGGCATGGCCCAGGCCGCCGACGTCACCGTCGCCTCCAAGATCGATACCGAAGGCAATCTGCTCGGAAACCTGATCGTGCAGGTGCTGGAATCCCACGGCCTGTCGGTCAATAACCGGGTCGGGCTCGGCACCACGCCGATCGTGCGCAAGGCGCTGGTCGCGGGTGATATCGACCTCTATCCCGAATATACCGGCAATGCCGGCTTCTTCTTCAACAAGGCCGATGACGGCCTGTGGAAGGATGCGGCCAAGGGCTATGCCGAGGCCAAGAAGCTCGACTACGACGCCAACAAGCTGGTGTGGCTCGATCCGGCCCCCGCCAACAACACCTGGGCCATCGCCATCCGCAAGGATGTGGCTGACACCAACAAGCTGAAATCGCTCGACGATTTCGGTAAATTTGTCACCGGCGGCGGCAAGGTGAAGCTGATTGCCTCGGCCGAGTTCGTCAACAGTGCCGGCGCCCTGCCCGCCTTCCAGACCACCTATGGCTTCAAGCTCTCGTCCGACCAGCTCGTGGTGCTTTCGGGCGGCGACACCGCCTCCACCATCAAGGCGGCGGCCGAGCAGACGGACGGCGTCAACACCGCCATGGTCTATGGCACGGATGGCGGTATCGCCGCGGGCAACCTCGTGGTGCTCGACGACGACAAATCGGTCCAGCCCGTCTATGCGCCGACCCCGGTCATCCGCGAATCCGTACTCAAGGCCCATCCCGAGATCGCTGAATGGCTGAAGCCGGTCTTCGCCAGCCTCGACCTCACCACGCTGCAGGAGCTCAACGGCCGCATCCAGGTCGACGGCGAGGCGGCAAAGGACGTGGCAACCGACTATCTCAAGAAGAAGGGTCTGGTGAAGTGAGTGCAGGCGCCGGGGAGGTTCAAGCCGACAACGGTGCTTTCCCGGCGCCGCCCGCCGCCACGGGCACGCGTGCCCTGGCCTTCGACAAGCTCGGCGTCGTGATGGCCGTCATCGCCACCGCGGCGCTGTTGCTGCCTTTCGCCAATTTCCGGCCGAGCCGCATCGGCCAGGCCCAGGGCATCGGCTTCATCCAGGCGCTTCCCGCAAGCCTTGCCTGGGCCAGCCTGGCCCTGCTCGTCCTCTGCCTGATCTTGCTCCTGCGCCGGAGCTCCCCGCGGCTCCGGCTCTCCCTGGCGGCCGGTGTCCTGGTGCTCCTGGCCATCCTGATCGGCCTGGTGCCTGAGGTCCTGATCCCGCCAGGCAATGCCAGGCCGCGGGTCGGCCCTGCCGCCGGGTTCTGGCTGCTCGCCTTCTCCTTCGCCATCCTGCTCACCGACGCGTTGGTCAAGCTGTCGCTACGACCGGCCCAGAGGGTTGTCGCCCTGCTGCTCACGCTGGCGGTCTTCCTGGCCTTCCTGCTTTCGGGGCACTGGAGCGGGCTGTCGATCATGAAGGAATACAACACCAACGGCTCGGGCTTCGCCGCCAATGCAGGGGTGCACGTCACGCTTGCCCTCACCTCCCTGCTCGGCGCCCTGGTCGTCGGCCTGCCGCTCGGCATTCTCTGCCAGCGCCAGCCGGGATTGCGCAGCGTGGTGCTGCCGGTGCTCAACATGATCCAGACGATCCCGTCGCTGGCGCTGTTCGGCCTGATGATTGCGCCGCTGACCTATCTGGCCAAAACCTATCCCATCGTCGAAGCCATCGGCGTGCATGGCACCGGCGCCTCGCCGGCCTTGATCGCGCTGTTCCTCTATTCCCTGCTGCCGGTGGTTTCCAACACGGCGATCGGCCTCGACTCCGTTTCCTTCAACGTCGTGGATGCCGCCCGCGGCATGGGCATGACGCAGTGGCAACGCCTGTTCCAGGTCGAGCTGCCCCTCGCCTTCCCCGTCATCCTGACAGGTGTTCGCATCGTGCTGGTGCAGAATATCGGCCTGGCCACGATCGCCGCCTGGATCGGCGGCGGCGGCTTCGGCGTCTATGTGCAAAACGGCATGGGCGCCACGGCCATCGACCTCGTTTTGCTCGGTGCCATCCCCACCATCGCCCTCGCCTTTTCGGCAGCCATCATCCTCGATGCCATCGTCGACACACTTAAAGGACGGCACGCATGATCGAAGTCAGGCAAGTCAGCCGCCGTTTCGGCTCCCAACTGGCCGTCGACGATGTCTCGCTCATCATCGAGCGCGGCACGATTACGGTGCTGGTCGGCACCTCCGGCAGCGGCAAGTCTACGCTGCTGCGCATCATCAACCGCCTGATCGAACCGACTGCCGGCACAGTCCTTATCAATGGCCGCGACACCTCCAGCCTGTCGGGTGAGGAGCTGCGCCGGGGCATCGGCTATGCCATCCAGGGCCACGGTCTCTTCCCGCATTGGACGGTGGCCCGCAATATCGGCACCGTGCCGGGCCTGCTCGGCTGGGACCAGGCTCGTATAGCCAAGCGCGTCGACGAACTGCTCCGCCTGTTCGATCTCGACCCGGCCACCTATGCCGAAAAACTGCCGCATCAATTGTCCGGGGGCCAACAGCAGCGCGTCGGTGTCGCTCGCGCTCTGGCCGCCGAGCCGGCGGTCTTGCTGATGGACGAGCCCTTCGGGGCGCTCGACCCGATCATCCGGGCCAAGGCGCAGGAGGATCTGCTCGCTCTGCAACGCCGGCTCGGCATCACCGTCGTCCTGGTCACCCACGACATGGAAGAGGCCATGCTGCTGGGCAACCGCATCGGCGTGATGGATGGCGGCAAGCTCCTGCAATATGCCACACCGACGGAAATCCTCACCAATCCGGCTCCCGGTTTCGTCGAACGCCTGATCGGCGGCCCCGACCGCTCGCTGCGCCTGCTCTCCTTGCTCAAGGTCGCCGATTCCGTGCAGCCGGGTACCGCCGAGGGCAAGCCCGTGCAGGAAACCGCGACGCTGCGCGATGCACTCTCCGAGTTGCTGTGGGCTGGCACGCAGGCACTGCCGGTGGCGGCAGCGGATGGCACGCCGCGCGGCCGCATCACCCTGCCGGCCATCCTGGGCCAGGCAGGCGCGGAAGCGCATCGCGTGGAAAGCTCGCCCGCATGAAATGGCTCGGTTACGGCGCCAGGGCGCTCGCCCTCATCCTGCTGCTGCTGCTGTTGGACACGGAGCTGTTCACGCCGGTCCTGGCACCGCTCAACGACAATGGCGCACCGGCTGTCTATCGCCAAGGCAGCCTGCTGTTCCTCGCCCTCAGCCATCTCGGCCTGGTCGCCGTCTCCACCCTGATCGGCGGCACATTGGCCCTGGTCGCGGGTATCTTCGTGACACGGCCGGCGGGCGCCGAATTCCTGCCGCTGTCGCGCACCATCGTGAATATCGGCCAGACCTTCCCGCCGATCGCCGTGCTCGCCATCGCCGTGCCCTCGCTCGGCTTCGGCGCTGAGCCCACCTTGCTGGCCCTCACCCTCTACGGGCTGCTGCCGATCTTCGAGAACACCATGGCGGGCCTGAAGAGCGTTCCGACCACCGCTCTCGACGCGGCCCGCGGCATGGGCATGACCGGCTGGCAACGCCTGACCAAGGTGGAGCTGCCGCTCGCCCTTCCGGTGATCCTCACCGGCATACGCCTTTCCTTCGTGGTCAATCTCGGCACGGCCACCATCGGCTCCACCGTCGGTGCCAAGAGCCTCGGCGAAGTGATCATGGCCGGCATCACCACTACCAATACCGCCTATATCCTGCAGGGCGGCGTCATCGTCGCGCTCCTCGCCGTGCTCATCTACGATGCGCTCGGCAGCCTCGAGCGTTCTCTCGCCAAGCGTGCCGGCACAGCCAGCGCACGTTGATCCCAAGCGTTTTGCGATCTGGCGGTCATGCCAGCAATCGCAAAACGCTCCAGCCAATCCGTCGGATTGGCTTGGAAACAAAGAGTTAGAGCGAAAGCACCTTTCCTTCCCAACGCGCTTTGCTCCTGAGGAAGTTGCCATGAACGCCTCGAACAGCCGCAAGCTCTCGCGCCGGACCCGAAGTCCGGGTGCCGTATCCGACCTGATCTGGGACAGGCTGGTGGACGAAGCACAGGAGGCCATCGTCGCCGAACCGCAGCTCGCCACCCAGTTCTACGCCAGCGTGCTCGACCACACATCCTTCGAGGATGCGCTCATCCAACGCCTGGTCCAGCGCATCGAACATCCGGATATGCCTGCCTCCGTGCTGCGCCATGCCTTCCGCACGGCGATGGCCGCCGATCCCGGCATCTGCCTCGGCATACGCGCCGATATCCAGGCCGTGCTTGAACGCGACCCGGCCTGCAAGCGCTATCTGGAACCACTGCTTTACTTCAAGGGCTTCCATGCCCTGCAATTGCATCGCCTCGCCCACTGGCTCTGGCATCATGGCCAGCGCAACTTCGCGCTCTATCTGCAAAGCCGGATTTCCGAGGTGCTGCAGGTCGACATCCACCCCGCCGTTCCGATCGGGCGCGGCATCTTCTTCGACCACGCCACCGGCATCGTCATCGGCGAGACGGCAGTGATCGAAGACGATGTCTCGATCCTGCAATCGGTGACGCTGGGCGGCAGCGGTATCCGGTCCGGCCAGCGCCATCCCAAGATCCGCAAGGGTGTCCTCATCGGCTCGGGCGCCAAGCTGATCGGCAATATCGAAATCGGCGAAGGGGCCCGCATCGGCGCCGGCTCGGTGGTGACGGCTCCGGTACCGCCGCACAAGACGGTGGCGGGCGTGCCGGCCCGCATCATCGGCGACACGCCGAGTGCCGAACCGGGGCGGACCATGGACCAGATCTTCTTCGACGTCGGGCTCTGAGGCGGGGCACAACACCCAGTTTCATATTGTTCATTAGTTTATAAAACTAGTAGACAGTGTGTAATAAATCATTCTACGATCACATTCTGCTGAATGGATGAAACAGCTGACAGGGATTGGAGCGGTCGCTGCCGATCTTGCCATCGCGGTGTAATCGCCCGATCATGCCTGGAGGCAATGGCATCCTTCCGAAAACCACTGATCCCGGCGCATGCTGCCAGGCCGGTGACATAAGAGAGCAACGGGGCGCCCTGTCGTGGATACCGACCGCGCAGGGAATGAAAGGGACTTTCATGCTGAACTCAGTCAAACGCGGCTTCAGGCGGAACGCCGGCATCGCCATCGCCGCGCTCGCGGCCGGCTTCATCGCGGCGGCGCCGGCTCAGGCCGGTCCCACGCTCGACAAGATCAAGGAGCGCGGCGTCATCAAGGTCGGCGTCGGCAGCCAGGCCGGATTCTTCGCGCCCGACGCCAATGGCCGCTGGCAAGGCTTCTTCGTCGATTTCGGCCGGGCTCTCGCCATTACCGTGTTCAACGATCCCGACAAGGTCGAATTCACCAATTCTTCGCCCCAGCAGCGTCTCCCCGCCCTGCAGGCCGGCCAGTTCGACATCCTGCTCTCGGCCGTGACCCAAACCATCACCCGCGCCTTCAAGCTCAATTTCCATTTCGGCCCGGTGGTGTTCTATGACGGCCAGGGCATCCTGGCGAAGAAGTCGCTCGGCGTGACCAAGGCCGCGGAGCTCGACGGCGCCACCATCGGTGTGCAAAGCGGCACCACGGGTGAACAGAACATCGCCGATTTCTTCAAGAAGGCCGGCAAGACCTACAAATCCGTGGTGATCGAGGACACCGCAACCTTCACCCAGGCCCTGACCTCCGGCCGCGTCGACGCGCTGACGCAGGACGGTACCGATCTCGGCCTGCGCCGCGCCGCCCTGCCGAACCCGGACGAGTATGTGCTGCTGCCCGAGCGCCTGTCCAAGGAACCCCTGGCACCGGCAGTGCTTGGCGGCGACGACCGCTGGCTGGAGATCGTGAACTGGACCGTTTACACCACCATCCAGGCCGAGGAATTCGGCATCACCAGCGAGAACGTCGATTCTTTCCTTACCAGCGAGGATCCGGCGATCAAGCGCTTCCTCGGCGTCGACCCATCGCTCGGCCAGGCCATTGGGCTCGATCCGAAATTCGCCTACAACATCATCAAGAAAGTCGGCAATTACGGCGAGATCTTCGAGCGCAATCTCGGCAAGAGCACGAAGATCGGCTTCGATCGCGGTCTCAACAATCTCTGGACCAAGGGTGGCCTGATCTATTCGCCTCCCTTCCGTTGAGATGCAATGGGGAGCGGGTCTTCGGACCCGCCCCTTTCAGGGTCTTTCGAACAAACCGGGGGAAGGCCGGGATAGGGCATCGCGCCCCCTCATCCGCCTGCCGGCACCTTCTCCCGCAGGGGGAGAAGGGGGATCATTAGGGAAGGCGCTGGCTAGCCGGTCGCCTTCTCCCCTTGCGGGAGAAGGTGGCACGAAGTGCCGGATGAGGGGTTGCTCCGCTCTATCGGGACTTCAGTCTCCAACACCTTGAAAAGGGGCGGGTCTTCGGACCCGCCCCCATGGGATGCCTTTATGGCCGATACGATCAGCATAGTGTCCCCTGATGTTCCCGGCCCCATCGGCAGGATCCGCCGGTGGTGGGGCGCGCACCCCTATGGTCAGCTCCTGCTGATCGCCGCTCTGGCACTGTTCCTCGGTCTCATCTGCCATAACATCCTGGGCAGCATGCATCGCCTGGGCATGGCGCCCGGCCTCGACTATCTCTGGCAGCCGGCCAATTTCGACATCACCGAAAGCCTGCTCGTCTACCAGGCCGGCGACAGCTATGCGCGTGCCATCGCGGTCGGCCTTCTCAACACGCTCAAGCTCGCCGTGCTCGGCTGCCTGTTCGCCACCATTCTCGGCACGAGCCTGGGCATTGCCCGCCTATCCGGCAATCTGCTGCTCTCACGCCTCGTGCAGGCCTATGTCGAGTTGATCCGCAACACGCCCCTGCCCCTGCAGCTTTTCTTCTGGATCGCGATGACCCAGGCCCTGCCCTCCACCCGGCAGGCCCTGCAGCCCTTCTCCTCGACCTTCCTGTCGGTGCGCGGCATCTTCCTGCCCTGGGTCGAGATCGGCAACGGCGAGAGCCTGTGGTTGCTGGCCCTCGTGCTGATACTGCTCGCCTTCGCCGTCAGGGCCTTCCTCCGTCGCCTGCAGCATCCCCTGTCGGCTCTCGGTCTTTTGGGCGTATCAGCCCTCTTTCCCGCCATCGCCCTGGTTTGGATCTTCATCGCCAACGTCACCTTCACGCCGGACCTGCCGGTGCTGCAAGGCTTCAACATTCGCGGCGGCATCACGCTGACACCGGAATTCGCCGCCATGCTCGTCGGGCTGACGATCTATTATTCCGCCAGCATTTCCGAAAGCGTGCGCAGCGGCATCGAATCCGTCAATGCAGGCCAATGGGAAGCGGGCCGGGCGATCGGGCTGCCGCGCGGGCGCATCATGCGCCTGATCGTGATGCCGCAGGCGATGCGCGTGATCACGCCCTTGATGACCTCGAGCTATCTCGACCTCACCAAGGACACCACGCTCGGCATCCTGATCGGCTTCACCGAGGTGACCGCCATCATCAAGACGAGCGCCAACAACACCGGCAATGCCGTCGAGACCATCATCGTGCTGGTCGCCGTCTTCCTGGCCGTGAGCATGCCGACCTCATACCTGATCAATCTCTATAATCGTCGCATGGCCCAGCGCGGGATCATCGCCAAATGAGCACGGTGTCCCTCCCCGATGCGCTCCGGCCCCGCTCGGCCCAACGCTGGCAGACGATCAAGGCCGGCCTGTTCTCCTCGCCGCTCAACACGGCGATCACGCTCATCGTGCTGGGCCTGGTCGCCTGGGTCGGCTCGTATCTGATCGATTGGGCCTTCATCCGGGCGACCTGGTCGGGCACCGCGCAGGACTGCCAGGCCAATGGGGGCGCCTGCTGGGCTTTCGTCGGCGTCAACCTCAAGCTGATGCTGTTCTGGACCTATCCCTCGGACCTCATCTGGCGCCCGATTCTCGGCCTGGTCCTGATGTTCGGCCTGGCCGGCCTCAGCACCATCCCGCGCTTTTGGGGGCGCGGCCTGATCCTCGCCTGGATCGCGGTGCCCCTCGTCACCTGCCTGCTGCTGCGCGGCTATTTCTCCGGCATCATCGTCTCCACCAATGATTGGGGCGGCCTGCCGCTGACCATGCTGATCTGGACGATCGCTTATGCCTCGTCCTTCCTGATCGCCATTCCCCTGGCCCTGGGGCGCCGTTCGAGCATGGGCGGCGTGCGGTTGGTGAGCACAAGCTTCATCGAGATCGTGCGCGGCATGCCGATGCTGGTGGTGCTCTATGTCTCAAGCCTGATCGTGCCGATGGCCCTGCCCTATTTCGACGTGAACCTGTTCTTCAGCGTCGAAGTCGCCCTCACCCTCTTCATCGCCTGCTATCTGGCGGAGGTGATCCGCGCCGGCATGCAGGCTCTGCCATCAGGCCAGAACGAGGCGGCACGGGCCTTGGGCCTGAGCTACTGGCAGACCACCGGCCTGGTGATCCTGCCGCAGGCCCTGCGTGCCATCATCCCACCCCTGGTCAATCTGGGCATCGGCGTCCTCCTGAGCACGCCGCTGATCGGCTTCATCGGAATGATCGACTTCCTGACCGCCGTCAGGAACACGGCCGCTACCAATGAGCAGATCTGGCCGCACGCCTATCCGGAGGCCTATGCCTTCGCCGCCCTGGTCTATTTCCTGATCTGCTTCCCGGCCTCGCGCTACAGCCTGTGGCTCGAGCGACGCCTGAAGGCATCGACCAGCCATCAGGCCAAGGACAAGTAGAACCCGACAACGAAGCGCAACTTCATGGGGCGCGGACATCTCAGCCCCGTGAAGTCATGGGGCGATGTCCGCTCTTGGAAACGTCGTATTCGCGGCAAGGGAAGAGTGGACAAGATGTCGGCGCTTCCGGGAACAGAACCTGCTCCCTGGAAATCGCGCTTGACAAAATAATACGGTCGTACATATTGAAATCATGGCACGTGCTTCCAACCGTGAAAAACTTCTCGTCGCCGGGCTCGGTCTGATACACGAGCATGGCTTCACCGCTACCAGTGTGCGCGACGTCGTGCGCGCGGCGGGTGTGCCTCAAGGGTGCTTCACCAACCACTTCACGTCCAAGGAGGCTTTCGGCCTGGAAGTGCTGGGTCTCTACCGTAGCGAAAAGCGGGAAGATGCCCACAAGACGTTGCTCGACGACAATAGCCCACCCTTGCAGCGCGTGAGGGCCTATATCGACGCCAGGACGGAGCGGTTCAAACAGAACGGCATGCGTTGCGGCTGTATGTTCGGCAATTTTGCCGCTGAATCCAGCAGCGACAGCGAGGCCATTCGCCATGAATTGCTCGACATCTTCGCCGAGAGCCGGGGCGCCATGAGCTATTGCCTGGAGGCCGCCGTGCGGATGGGCGAACTGCCAGAAGAGTTCGACTGCCACGAGGCGGCCGCCCTCATTCTCTCCTCTCTTCAAGGAGCTTTCCTGACCGCGAAGACGGAGCGCAACGCCGAACCCGTCGAACGCCTCAAGAAATTCCTGTTCGGTTCGATTTTGCGTTGAGGCCGCTCCACGCCCGGGCCTCGATTCGAAAATCCATTGATGCCGCAAAATAATACGTTCGTCCGTATTTTATATCTTTCAGAACGAGGTCCTGCAATGCCAGACTCGGCACTCAGTGTTTCCGATATTACCCGGCCGACCAGCCCTGCGCCCGATCCCCGCCGCTGGTCGGCCCTGGCCATTCTGCTGACTGGCGCCTTCCTGGCCCCTCTCGACTTTTTCATCGTCAACGTCGCCATGCCGGCCATCACCACCGGCCTCCATAGCACCGCCGCCGACGTACAGATGGTGATTTCCGGCTATGCGGTGGTTTATGCCGTCTTTCTGATCACCGGCGGGCGGCTCGGCGACATCTTCGGCCGCAAGGCGATTTTCATGATCGGCCTCGCCGGATTTGCTGCCGCCTCCGCCCTTTGCGGCCTGGCCTGGTCCCCCACCGTGCTGATCGCCGCGCGGATGCTGCAGGGGCTCGCCGCCGCCGCCATGGCTCCCCAGGCCCTGGCTTCAGTCCATGCGCTCTTTCCGGCCCATGAGCGCGGACGCGCCCTCAGCATCTACGGTATCGTGCTCGGCGTATCCTCCATCATCGGCCAGTTGCTGGGCGGCGCGCTCGTCGGCGCCGATCTCGACGGTTTCGGCTGGCGGCTGATCTTCCTGATCAACCTTCCCATCGCTTTCGTTGCCTTCCTGGCGGCGATCCCGCTTTTGCGCGAGACCCGCAGCGAAAAGCGGCCCCGTCTGGATCTTGGCGGCGTGGTGCTTTCGAGCCTGGCGCTCAGCAGCCTGGTGGTGCCGCTGGTCGAAGGGCGCGAGCGCGGCTGGCCCTGGTGGTCGATCGTGATGCTGGCGATGACGCCCATCTTCGTGGAACTGTTCCGACGTTACGAGCGGCGCCTCGCCCGGGCCGGCGGCGATCCCCTCATCGATCTCGGCATCTTCCGCCTGCCCGGCCTAGTGCGCGGTATCAGCGCCATCCTTGCGCTCTACGCCATGGCGACCTTCTTCCTGACCTATTCGCTCTATCTCCAGGGCTCCCTCGGCTACACGGCCTGGGAAGCCGGGCTCGCCATCTTGCCTTTCTCGGCCGGCTTCCTGGCCGGATCGACCTTCAGCCCCGCGATCAGCCGCTTGGTCGGCGGCTCTGCGCCCGCCTTCGGCTTCGCCAGTTCGGCCTTGGGCACGGCGCTGACAGCCCTGCTCGTGCTGGCCTTTCCGGCCGGAATCATGCCGCCGCTCCTGCTGATGGCACCCGCCATTGGCTTCATCGGCCTGGGCATGGGCACGTCGATGCCGACCATGATGCGTGCAATCGTCGAACGGGTCGGTCCGCATCACGCCGGCCTGGTCGGCGGCATCGTCAATTCTACGCTGCAGGTCAGCGCCGCCATCAGCGTGGCGGTGCTGGGCGGGCTGTTCTATACATTGGTAGGCACGAGAACCGATGCTGCCAGTATCGGACATGCCTTCGCCTGGACCCTGCTGGCCATCGCAGCCTGTCACACCGTCGGTGCCTATCTCGCGGCCGGCCTGGGTCGGCGCAAGGCCATGGGCCCGCAGGCGGTTCCCTCCGCGGCGGATTGAGGAAAGGACTGGCCATGACGAACAAGGCGATGAAGATTCCAGGTCCCGATCATCCCATCAGTGTCGAGCCTAGCGGGGAACGTATCGTTGTCAGCCTCGGCGGCCGGGTGATCGCCGACAGCCGGCGGGCGCTGCGTTTGCAGGAGGCCTCCTATCCTGCCGTCCTCTACATTCCGCGCGGCGACGTCGACATGGGGGCGCTCGCACGCACCGAGCATGCCACCTACTGCCCCTACAAGGGCGAATGCTCCTATTTCAGCCTTCCGGCGGGCGGTGATCGCTCAGTCAATGCCGTCTGGAGCTATGAGACGCCCTACCCCGCGGTATCAGCCATCAAGGACCATCTCGCCTTCTACCCGGACCGGGTGGACGCAATCGAGCGACTGCCGATCGGCTGAGGCCGCTTGATCATCCCGGATCTTTCACGCCTTGCCGTGCCAGGGCACCAGCAACTTCTCGGCCAGCCTGACGATCCACTCGAAGCCGATCGCCACCAGGGCGATCACGAAGATACCGAGGACGACGATATCGGTCTGCAGGAAGTCCGACGCCGTCTTGATCATGATGCCGAGCCCTTGGGAGGCGGCGACCAGTTCGGCAGCGATAAGCGTGGACCAGCCGACACCGAGCCCGATGCGAACACCGGTCAGGATCGATGGCAGGGCATTGGGCAGGATGACATGCCAGAGCACCTGCCAGCGACGCGCGCCCAGGGCCCGCGCCGCATCCACCCGGTCCGACGGCACGGCGCCGACACCGGCGGCGGTGGTGATCGCCACCGGTGCGAAAACTGCGATCAGGATGATCAGCACCTTGGTGGTTTCGCCGATACCGCACCAGATTACCATCAGCGGCAGATAGGCAAGCGGCGGCACCGGGCGCAGGAATTCGATGATGGGATCGAGAATGCCGCGGGCGATCGGGCTGAGCCCGATGGCGATGCCGGCCGGCACGGCAGTGATCAGCGCAATCAGCAGAGCTGCGAGGATGCGCCAGAGGCTGGCATCAAAATGCTGCAGCAGGGTCGCGTCGGCATAGCCTTCCGTGGCGACCGTGAAGAGTTGCTCCACCACGGCCCGGGGCGACGGCAGATAGAAGGCCGGCAACCATTCGAAATAGGTGGCGAACGACCACAGCAGCAGCAGAGCGAGAATGGTGAGAATGCGTACCGGTGTCGCGCCGAGGGGTGCGCTGGATCTTGTCAGACGGCCCGTGCCGCCCTTTTCCTCGATCTCGTCCAGGCCGGCGGAGTTGGCGAAATCGCTCATGCATCAGCTCCCTGCAGGACAGCTGCCAGGACTTGCTCGCGCAGGGCGATGAAGGCAGGATCGGACTTGATCGACCGGCTGTTCTCCCCGGCCAGGACCCGCCGCGAGAAATCGGTATGGAATTCGCGCGTGATGCGTCCCGGGCGCGGCGACAGCACCACGATGCGGGTGGCCAGGAAGATGGCCTCCTCGACGCTATGCGTGATCAGGAAGACGCTGCGCCGCGTGCGGTCCCACAGCCGGATCAGCAATTCCTGCATTTTCTCGCGCGTCAGCGCATCCAGCGCGCCGAGCGGTTCGTCCATCAGCAGGATTTCCGGCTCGTTGGCGAGCGCCCGGGCCATGCCGACGCGCTGACGCATGCCCCCGGACAATTCCCAGATCCTGTGATCGGCGAACTCGGCCAGCCCCACCAGGTCGATGATGCGTCCGCAGCGCTGCTTGCGTTCGGCAACATCGAGCCCGGCAAGCCTCGGACCGAACTCGATATTGCCGCGCACCGAAAGCCAGGGAAACAAGGCATCGTCCTGGAAGACCACGCCGCGCTCGCCGCCGGGCCCTCGCACTGGCTTGCCGCCGAGGGTGATGGCGCCCGAGCTCGGCGGCAGAAAGCCAGCGAACAGCTTGAGCAAGGTGGTCTTGCCACAGCCGGACGCACCCACCGCCACGACGAACTCGCCGGATTCGATGGTGAGGGAGACGTTGCTGAGGGCCGTAACGGACCGCCCTCCTCTTCCGGAATAGACGACGTCGACGTCACGGGCGGACAAAGCGGACACGGGAACCTCTTTCGGCCCCTGGAACGTCATTGCGAGCTCTGCCAATCCTGCGGATTGGCAGAGCTCGCAATGACGATGCGGGCCACCGTTTCAAGCCATTGAATAAGGCCCGCCCCGGAAGGGAGGAGATCCCGGGGCGGGCGAGCCTGCGAAAATCTATTGGGAGGAGAGTTTCGTCAGGGCTTGTGCGGCGAAGGCCTTGTTCACATAGGCAGAATAATCCGGCAGCACCGCCGGGATCTTCTTCTGCTCGGCGAGGAATCCGGCCGTGTCGGCGATGGCCTTGATCGTGGCACCGCCCAGCAGGTCGGGCGAGGATTGCTCCGCCAGGAGCGGCCAGACATTCGCCTTCAGCAAATCCGGCACGTCCTCGGGCTTAGAGCCGGTGAGCCGGGCGATCGCCTTGGCCTGATCGGAGGCGGCGCTCCAGGCCTCCGGTTTGTCCCGATAGGTCTTGTAGGCCTCGCCGGTGACTTTGACGAAGGAGGTCACCACATCGGGATGGGCCTTGGCGAAATCCTTCGAAGCGATCCAGGCGTCGAAGGTCGGCGCACCCCATTTGGCGACATCGGCCGAGGATACCAGCACCTTGCCCTTTTCCTTGAGCTTGCCCAAGGCAGGATCCCAGACATAGCCACCGTCGATGTCCCCGCGCTCGAATGCCGCCGCCAGTTCCGGCGGGCGCAGATTGAGGATCTGTAAGGATTTTGGCGCGATGCCCCAATGCTTGAGTGCCGCCAGCAGGCTGTAATGCGAGGTGGAGACGAAGGGCACGCCGATCTTCTTGCCGGCAAGGTCCTTGGGCTCCTTGATGGTGTCGCGCACCACCAGTTCCTCGGAATCGCCCAGGAGGGCGGCGACGAAAATCGTCTCGATCGGCAATTGGCGGCTGGCGGCGGCAGCGAGCGGGCTCGAGCCGACATAGCCGATCTGCACGTCGCCCGAGGCGATGGCGGCAATCACGTCGGCGCCGGAATCGAATTTGCGCCAGGCGATCTGCCAGCCGGTCGCCTTTTCATAGGCACCAGCGGCCTGCGCCGCCTTGGCTGGGTCCACGCCGGTCTGGAAGCCGATGGTCACCTTGTTGTCGGCCGCATGGGCCGTGCCGAGGGCGGTGCCGAGAGCCAGGCCAGCAGCCAGGAACAGTCGGCGGTTGAGCGATGTCATGTGAGATCCTTGAAGACGCGATCCGTCATGCGCTGCGCAAGAGCGTCGCAAAACGCTCGGCAACGTCGATGCGGTGATGAAGGGTATGCGAGATGCGACGCCGGTCAGGCGCCCGAATGCAAAGGACTCAGCAGCGACAATAACTGGTCATGGTGATCCCCTTCCACAGGTTCGGCTTGCGGGGAAATCAGGGCTGCCCGCTCCTCATGACTGAAGGGTGCGACGGCGGCGCGAGCGTGTCAATTATTTTCTATAGAATTAGTAGAAAATTAAAATCGGGAAAAGGCGGACC
The DNA here is from genome assembly GCF_052114505.1 of Labrys sp. KB_33_2. Classification (NCBI taxonomy): domain Bacteria; kingdom Pseudomonadati; phylum Pseudomonadota; class Alphaproteobacteria; order Hyphomicrobiales; family Xanthobacteraceae; genus Labrys; species Labrys sp. KB_33_2. The sequence goes on from NZ_JBFREW010000009.1 coordinate 154,882, forward strand.
CAATGGATCCGCCTTGAAGGATGCCTGCCCCGCCTGAAGCAAAGCGCGTTCGAGCTGAACGTGCAATCAGGCCGGCAGCCCGTCGGCCAGCTTAGCCGACGATCTCGTTGCCCGAGAAGAACTGGCCGATCTCGATCTTGGCATTATCGAGCGAGTCCGAGCCATGCACCGAGTTCTCGCCGACCGACAGAGCAAAGAGCTTGCGGACGGTGCCTTCGGCGGCATTGGCCGGATTGGTGGCGCCCATCACTTCGCGATGCTTGGCGACGGCGTTCTCGCCTTCCAGCACCTGCACGACGACGGGGGCGGAGATCATGAACTCGACGAGTTCACCGAAGAAGGGACGCTCCTTGTGCACGCCGTAGAAGGTCTCGGCCTGCTCGCGGGTCATGCGGACGCGCTTCTGGGCGACGATACGCAGGCCAGCCTTCTCGAACACGGCATTGATGGCGCCGGTGAGGTTGCGGTTGGTCGCGTCGGGCTTGATGATCGAAAAGGTGCGCTCGAGAGCCATGATCGTCCTGGTTGCTATGAGTTGAGGTGAGCGGCTTATAGCCATGCCCCTGCCCGGCTTCAAGCTCTAGCTCTTTGTCTGGGCGCGTCTTTGCGATTCTTGGCGATTCCGTCGAATCGCAAAACGCTCCGGCAATGCTCAGTTTCCTCGCTGCCAAGCAAGCGGCGACCGGAGGGACCGGTCGCCGCTTGCTTGTCTTGTTGCGGGTCAGTCTCAGGCCTGCTCAGGCTCCAGCAACACCTTCCAGATCAGGCCGCCCACGATGGCACCGACCAGCGGCGCGACCCAGAACAGCCAGAGCTGGTTCACCGCACCGGTCTGCGCAAAGAAAGCGACCGCCGTCGAGCGAGCCGGATTGACCGAGGTGTTGGTGACCGGGATCGAGATCAGATGGATCAGCGTCAGGCCAAGGCCGATGGCGATCGGCGCAAAGCCGGCCGGCGCGACCTTCGACGTCGAACCCAGGATGATGATCAGGAACGCCGCCGTCAGGACGATTTCGGTGATCAGGGCAGCGATCATGCTGTATTTGCCGGGCGAAAGGTCGCCATAGCCGTTGGACGCAAAGCCTCCAACCTCGAAGCCGGGCTTGCCGGTGGCGATGGCATAGAGCACCGCCGCGCCAGCGAGGCCGCCGACGACCTGCGCAATCCAGTAGGGAATGAGCTCGGCCCAACTGAACCGACCACCGACGGCCAGACCCAGCGAGACGGCGGGGTTGAAGTGTCCGCCCGAGATACCGCCAACGGCATAAGCCATGGTCAGCACGGTGAGGCCGAAGGCAAGTGCGACGCCAACAAAGCCGATGCCGAGCTGCACGTTACCCGGACCGAGAAAGAGGGCAGCGAGGACAGCAGAGCCGCAGCCACCGAAAACCAACCAGAACGTTCCGAAGAACTCTGCCGCGAGTTTTTTAATCATGTCTCATCCATTTGGGCTTGTCTAATGAGAGGTTGCTTGGTTCACGCCGTGAATGACTCATCTTCATGGACCAATTTCGATGTCGCCCGGTATCCTAAATTGACGCTGGGGAATGCATTAATATTTTACCTCCCCAATCGCCACAGACAGATGAAGTATCATGATTCTGGCGCAACGCCATGAAACAAATGCCGGATTTGCGAGTGAAACCTCAGCAATTGGTTAAAAACGGGGATCATACACTGCCAGCTTCGGCAAGACCAAGCTGCTACCTCACGGAGCGGAAGGACCGAATAGTTCTCCGCGCGGACTACTGAAAGGGGCCCCAGCCTCCCGCGTATTCCCCCGCTCCGGCACCAGGTTTTCACGCAGCCGGCAGAAAGGCTGGATTGAAAACGATCTCCCACAAATGGTCGTCAGGGTCCTGGAAATAGCCGGCATATCCGCCCCAGAAGGTCTTCTGGGCGGGCTTTACCAGGCGCGCACCCGCTGCGATCGCCCGCTGCATCACAGCATCGACCTCGGCCTCGCTGCCGACATTATGGCCGAGCGTGAATTCGGTCGGGCTGCGCGCCGATTGCATGATACCAGCGTCGTGCGCGATGTTGGCGCGGGAGAAGATCGCAAGCTTCAATCCGCCCTGCAGATCGAAGAAGGCGACGGCGCCATGCTCGAATTCACGGCCGATGATGCCCTCGGTGGGCAGACCGAGGCCGTCGCGGTAGAAACGCAGGGCGGTTTCCAGATCGTCCACACCGATGGTCAGAACGCTGATATGCGGTTTCATCGCGATAACTCCTTGTTCGGTTCCCGCAGGAACGCTCTTTTCCGGTATGCCATGCATGCCATGCGCAAGCCTTGAAGATTTCGGCCATTTGCCGGCCGATCGCCATCGGCAGGCATTGCATGATTGCCCTGCCGCCCGGCTCATGCCAAAAGCCCGGCCATGTTGCATGTGAACGGCCTCACTTTTCGTCTTGGTTCCCGCGTCCTGTTCGACAACGCCACGGTGGCGCTGCCGCCGGATGCGCGCGTCGGCTTTCTTGGGCGCAACGGCACCGGCAAGACCACCTTGTTCCGTATGATCATGGGCGAGGTCTCCCCCGATCTCGGCAGCGTCTCGGTGCCGCGCGGCATGCGCATCGGCCGCGTCGCCCAGGAAGCGCCGGGTGGGCCCGAAAGCCTGATCGAGGTGGTGCTGGCGGCCGACGAGGAGCGCACGGCCCTGCTGGCCGAGGCGGAGATCGCCAGCGATCCTCATCGCATCGCCGAGATCCAGACCCGCCTCGCCGACAAGAATTCCCATGCCGCGCCGGCCCGCGCCGCCACCATCCTGGCAGGTCTGGGCTTCGACCATGCCGCACAAAGCCGTGCCTGCTCGGAATTCTCGGGCGGCTGGCGCATGCGCGTGGCGCTGGCCGCCCTGCTCTTCACCGAGCCGGATCTCCTGCTGCTGGACGAGCCCACCAATTATCTCGACCTCGAAGGCACGCTCTGGCTTCAGGATTATCTCGCCTCCTACCCGCATACCGTGGTGGTGATCAGCCATGACCGCGACCTCCTCAACGCCTCGGTCGACTACATCCTGCATCTGACCGAGGGCCGGCTCGAACTCTATCGCGGCGGTTATGACGGCTTCGAAAGACAGCGCCGAGAAAAGCAGGCGCTGAGCCTGAAGCTCAGGAAGAAGCAGGAAGACCAGCGCCGCCACATCCAGTCCTTCATCGACCGCTTCAAGGCCAAGGCCACCAAGGCGGCCCAGGCCCAGTCGCGCATGAAGATGCTGGCGCGCATGGAGCCCGTGGCGGCAATTGTCGACGAGGAAGTCAGGCCCTTCGACTTTCCGCCGCCCGCCAAGCCGCTGTCACCGCCGATCATCGCGCTGGAAGGCGCCAGCACCGGTTATGGCGAGCGCACGGTGTTGTCGCGGCTCGACCTTTCTGTCGACAGCGAGGATCGCATCGGCCTGCTCGGCTCCAACGGCAACGGCAAGTCGACCTTCGCCAAGCTGCTGGCCGGGCGCCTGGCGGCGATGGCTGGCCGCATGCGGCGCTCCTCTGCGCTGAAGGTCGCCTATTTCGCCCAGCATCAGCTCGACGAGCTCAATCCGGCGGCCTCGGCCCGCGACCATGTCGCCGAGATGATGGTCGGCGCCACCGAAGCCCAGATCCGCGCCCGCACCGCCCAGATCGGTTTCGGCGCCGATAAGGCCGACACCCCGGTCTCCAACATTTCCGGCGGCGAGAAGGCACGCCTGCTGATGGGTCTGGCCACCTTCGGCGGCCCGCATCTGCTCATCCTGGACGAGCCGACCAACCATCTCGACATCGACAGCCGCCAGGCCCTGATCCAGGCGCTCAACGACTATCCCGGCGCGGTCATCCTGATCAGCCATGACCGCTATCTGCTCGAAGCCTGCGTCGACCGGCTCTGGCTGGTGGCCGACGGCACGGTCAAGGGCTTTGAGGGCGACATGGAGGATTATCGTCGCCTGGTCCTGGCCAAGCCGGCCGTGGAGAAAAGCGAGCGCAACGGCGAGCCGACGCAACGCCAGACCAATGCTGCGCGGCGGGCGCAAACCGCGGCTGACCGCGAGAGGATCCGCCAGATCGAGGCCGCCATGGAGAAGCTGCAGGCCATCATCGCGGATCTCGACGAGAAGCTGTCGCGTCCCGGCCTTTTCGAGCGTTCGCCCGACAAGGCGGCCGAGATGGCCAAGGCCCGCGCCACCGCCGAGGAAAGACTTCTCCTCGCAGAAGAGGCCTGGCTGGAAGCCAGTGCCGCCCTGGAGGACGCGTCTTCCTGACGCAAGAACGGAGGCCTGATATGGATTGTGGACGCAGACTGATGATCCTGGGCGGGCTCGCCCTGGCGGGTGGCACGAGCCTGCCGGCACTGGCGCAGGAGCCCAATGCCGCCGAGCGCTTCGCGGCTCGGCTGAATGCACACGATATCGACGGCTTCGCCACTCTGTTCGCCGAGACCTACATCAACAACCAGGCCAGTGCCGCCGCTCCGGCTCGCAAAGAGCTGAGTGCCAAGCAGGCGACCGTGGCCTTCTTCCAGGCCCGCCTCACCGCCATGCCGGACCTGCAGGTCGCGATAGAGACGCATGTGAGCCAGGGCGCCAAGGTCGCCGCGAGCTTCGTCTATACCGGCACGCATAAGGGCCCGTATTTCGGCATCGCCCCCACGGGCAAAACCTTGCGCTTCACCTCTTGCGACATCTTCCGCGTCGAGGCCGGCTTGATCGCCGAGCATTGGGGCATGGGCGACATTGCCGGCGTCATGGCGCAGTTGAAGGGGTAGGCCTGCGGCAAGCCTCGTGCAGCAAGGCTTGCCGCGCTAGAAACTGTTGCGCTCGTTATAAGTCCGCAGGAAAGACTGGATACGCCTGTCGGCCGGGTCGTGGAAGATGGCCGCCGGCGTATCGACGGCAACCAGTTCGCCCGCTTCCATGAAGCCCACCTGGTCGCCGACATGGGCGGCAAAGCCCATCTCATGGGTGACGACCACCATGGTCATGCCTTCCGCGGCAAGCTGCTTCATGACATTCAGCACCTCACCGACGAGTTCGGGATCGAGCGCCGAAGTCGGCTCGTCGAACAGCATGAGCTGGGGTTCCATGGCGATGGCGCGGGCGATGGCGACGCGCTGCTGCTGCCCGCCCGAAAGCCGGCCGGGGTGGCTCGCCATCTTGTCGGCCAGTCCGACCTTGCGCAGCGCCTCAGCCGCGCGCGCACCAGCCTCGGATTTGGAGAAGCCGCGTACCTGGACAAGTCCTTCGGCGACATTCTGCAGCGCGGTCATATGCGGCCAGAGATTGAACTGCTGGAACACCATGCCGATGCGCCGGCGCATCTCGCGCAGTTTGCCCGAGGCCATGCGGCGGCCACCCGGGGTCTCGTAGCCGATCAACCGGCCGTCGATGCGGATCTCGCCGGCATCATACTCTTCGAGGAAGTTGATGCAGCGCAGCAGGGTCGACTTTCCCGATCCGGAGGGGCCGATCAGGCAGGTGACCTTGCCGGGGGGAACCGAGACGGAGATCTGCTTCAGCGCCTGGAACGGCCCATAGAACTTGTCGACCTTGTGGATCTCGACGGAGGAAGCCTGCTCCATATCAGCGTCTTTCGATCATGTAATGGGTGACGCGGCTTTCCAGCCAGCGACCGAGCCGGGAGACGAGTTCCACCAGACCCCAGAAGAACAGGGCCAGCGCCAAAGTGGCCTCGAAATAGCGGAAGGTCTCGGTGATCATCCGGTCGACCTGATAGCGCAGTTCGGGCACCGTGATGGTGGAGAGCACCACCGTTTCCTTGGTCAGGATGATGGCGAAATTGACCAGCGCCGGCAGGGACGAAACCAAGGCGAGCGGCAGCAGGATGCGCCGCACGATGGCGAACTCGCTCATGCCGATGGTTCGCGCCGCCTCGATCTGCCCCACCGCGACCGCATTGAAGCCCGAGCGGAAGATCTCGGCGAAATAGGGACTGCCATAGATCGACAGCCCGATCAGGCCCGCCGGCAGGGCATCCAGCCTCAAGCCGAAGGCAGGGCCGCCATAATAGAGCACATAGAGCTGAACCAGGAAGGGAGTGCCGCGAATGGCCTCGACATAACCGACGAGCAGCCAGCGCAACGGCGCCGGCCCGTAGCGCTGGGCAAGCGCGATGACGAGGCCCAGGACCACGGAACAGGCGGTTCCGACCAGCCAGCACAGCACCGTCATGCCGAAACCGCGCAGCAGTGCCGGCCCGTAGTGAACGATCAGCTCCATTATGCCGCCGCCCTTCGTTCCAGGTACCGGCCAAGCGTGGCCAGGCACAGATTGATCACGAGATAAAGGCATCCCGCCGCGACATAGGCTTCGAGCGGGCGATAGCTCGCGCCAGCCTCCGCCTGGCTGGCTCGCGTGATCTCCCAGATCCCGACCAGGGAGACCAGCGAGGAGGCCTTGACCAAGAGGATGAGTTCATTGACGAGCGCCGGCAACGACAGGCGGACCGCCTGCGGCAGGATGATCCGGGTCCAGATCGCGTGCGGCAGCATGCCGATGGCGACCGCCGCCTCGGCCTGTCCGCGGGGCAGCGCATTGATGGCGCCCCGCCAGATTTCGGCAACATAGGCGCTGGAGCACAGGCCGACGGCCAGCACCGCCGCCACCATTGGCGGCACGTTGATGCCGGTCACCGGCAGGAGGTAGAACATCAAAAGCAACTGTACCATCAGTGGCACGCCGCGAAAGAAACTGATCCAAACGGCGGCTGCCGACCGCAGCGTACGCGAGAGCGACAGGGCGCCGGCGCAGATCATCGCGCCGACGAGGAGCCCGATCGCAATGCCCGATAGGGAGACGATCAGGGTACTGGGCACTCCCAGCGCCAGCGCGTGGAAGCTCTTGATGAAGGCATTCAGCGAGAACATGCGGGGAGGCCCAGTGACCGAAGCACGGCGCCGCCAGGCGGCCATGCGTTCCCAGAGCAAGGCACGATTCCTGCGAATTACACCCTACTCCAGCTCTTCTTTGCGACGCGCCTTTGCGATCTGACGGGATCCGTCAAATCGGAAGACACTTCAGGTCACTTGGCCGGCACCTCCAGCGGCAGCTCGGTATATTTGCCGAGCCATTTTTCCTGGATCGCCTTGACGCGCCCGTCCTTGGTCATCTTGACGATGGCATCCTTGATGGCGCCGGCAAAGCTCGCGCTGTCGTCGCCCTTGCGGAGCACCCAGCCAAAATAGGTCGGCTTGCCGAAGGTCGACACTTCAGGCAGGGCGAACACATCGCCACGCTGCTTGACGAGATAGGCAAGATTGGGCGCCGAGCCCGCCACGGCATCGAGGCGACCAGCGGCAAGATCGGCATAGGCCTCGTCGGTGGTGCCGTATTCCTTGACGGTCACATTGCCGACCTTGGCACCGAATTCCTGCAACTGCTTGAACTGCGCCGTGCCCTGTTGCACGCCGACGGTCTTGCCGGCGATGTCCTCGGGCTTGTTGATGTCCTTGTTGGCGGCGGCCTTGACGATGCCGACGGTCGCGTCGGCGATCGGCAGGGTGAAGGTGTAGCGCTCGAGCCGTTCCGGCGTGATCGTCACCGGCGCGATGACGATGTCGAATTTCGACACTTCCAGGCCCGGAAGCTGGGAGGTCCAGGGCAGGTCCTGATAGACGGGTTCGACGCCGATCTCCTTGGCGACATTGTCGAACAGGTCCTTGGTCATGCCCTGATAGGTGCCGTCGACGACCATGTCGAACGGTGCATAGTGCATATCCGTCGCCGTCACGATCTTACCGGCACTTTTGACATTGCTCAGCTGATCGGCCGACGCTGCCATTCCCGAGAGCCCGCCAAAGGCAAGCCCAAGCAGCGCGCCACACAATAAGGTTCCGATTTTCATTATGTTCTCCACCTGGATAGCCATTGGATTGAAGCCGCTTTTTAGCGCACCGTCGAGAGAGGATTTCGCCTTCGCCCGACGACAGTTTTATGGTTCACGGCCTCGCGTTAAATCATGAGGAGGTATTACTATCAGGACGCCGGGAGCAAAGCGCGCTTTGATGAAGCCACGTCCTTGCTCTCCCTTCGTTGCGATAGGTCTCTACGATTTGCGGTAGTCGTCAGATCGTACAACACTCAGGCAAGCACCATGCGCGCTATGATGTTGCGCTGTACCTCCGAGGAACCCTCGTAAATGCGCATGATACGGACATCGCGCGCCATCCTCTCCAGGGGCAATTCCTGGGAATAGCCATAGCCGCCATGGATCTGCAGGGCGCGGTCGATGATCGACCCGGCCTTTTCCGAGGCAAACAGCTTGGCCATGGAGGCTTCCTTCGAAAAACGCTCACCCTTCTCGCGCAGGGAGGCGGCCCTCAGTCCCATCAGGCGAGCGGCATCGAGTTCGGTCGCCATGTCGGCGAGCATCCATTGCAGGCCCTGGAACTCGGCGATCGGATGGCCGCCGACGTGGCGGGTCTTCGCCCATTCCACCGCCATGGCCAGCGCCTCGCCGGCCATTCCGGTGCACATGGCAGCGACTTCGGTGCGACCATTGTCGAGCGTCTTCAGGGCGGTTCTGAAGCCACTCCCCTCGGGTCCCAGCCTGGCCTCCTCGTCGACGCGGCAGTCGAACTCGACCTCGAACACATGTCCACCGCGCAGGCCCATCGTCCTTTCGGGCGGACCGACTTTCACCCCCCCTTTCGCCGGTTCGACCACAAAGGCGCTGATGCCGCGCGCGCCTGCCGCGGCATCGGTCTTGGCGAATACGACGATGAAATCGGCATGCGCCGCGTTGGAGATGAAATGCTTGACGCCTCGCAGATGATACGACCCGCCGTCCCAGACGGCTCGGGTCGTCATATCGGCCGGATTGGAGCCCGCAGCCGGTTCGGTCAGGCCGAATGCGCCAACGGTCTTGCCTGCAGCCGCATCTGGCAGATAGCGGCTGCGCTGCGCATCGTCGCCACCGATGAGGATCGCATCGGTCGCCAGGAAATGCGCCGTCATCATGGAGACGGTGGAACCGCAACCGGCTGCCAAAGCCTCGACGGCAAGATAGAGCGCCACCGGCGAGAGGCCGGGGCCGCCCCATGCCTCCGGCAGGTTCATGCCCATCGCGCCCAGTTCGGCCAGAGCCGGAATATGCCGCGACGCGAAGATCCCGTTCGCATCGATCTCACGGGCATTCGGCTTGAGGACGTCCTCGGCGAAGCGGCGGATCTGTTCGACCACCGCGAGGGTGTCGGCATCCGGCTCGAAATTCATGAGCGCTCCTCCTGTGCGGCCAGACCGGCGAGGATGTCGTGCGTGTGCTCTCCGAGCCGCGGCGCTCGCATGGGCCGGCCACGCCGGGAGCCGGAGAAATGGGCAGGCTGTTCCGGCAGGGGGACAATGCTCCCTTGCCGAAAAAGGCCACGCCCGCGCGCCTGCTCCGAATCGATCGCCTGCGCCACGGTGCTGATCGGTGCCACTGGGATGCCGGCGCTGGCCAGGACCTTCACCACCTCGTCGGTCGACCGCCCCCCCGTCCATTGCTCCACGCAGGCGCGCAAGGCCGGCTCGTTGTCCGAGCGCAGAGAATCGGTGTGATAGCGCGGATCGCTCGCCAGTTCGGGCTGGCCGATGGTCGCGGCGAAATGGGCAAATAGCTTCTCATTGAGGACCGCAATCACCGCATGGCCGTCAGCGGTTCGATAGGCCCCGAAAGGCGCCGAGAGCGGGTGGCGGTTGCCGGCGCGCATCGGCACGCGGCCCGTCGCCAGATAGCGGCACGCTCCGGTCGGCAGCAGCGAAAGCAGGGCATCGAACATGGCGAGGTCGATATGGCAGCCACGCCCGGTGCGCTCGCGCTGCCACAGCGCGGCGGTGACGGCCCAGGCGCCATACAGACCGGCGGCAATGTCGCCGATGGCCTCCCCGATCAAGGTGGGCGGCCCGTCGGGCGTGCCCGTCAACGCCATCAGCCCGCTCTCCGCCTGCACGATGATGTCATAGGCCGGCCGATCGCGCCCGACACCTTCCTGTCCGAAACCGGAAATGCTGAGATAGACGAGATCGGGATTCTCACCGACGAGGTCGGTATAGGCGATGCCGAGCCGCGATGCGACGCCCGGCCGGAAATTCTCGACCACGACGTCGGCCCCGGCCGCCAGCCGCCGCGCCGTGGCACGGTCGGCCTCGCTCTTAAGGTCGAGTACGATGCTGCGCTTGCCGCGATTGGCGAATTCGAACAGGGCGCTGTCGTTGCCGACGAACGGGCCGACATGGCGATAGTCGTCGCCTTCGCGTCCCTCGACCTTGATGATGTCGGCGCCAGCATCGGCGAGGAGAGCGGTGGCGAAGGGCCCCGCGAGCACGCGCGAGAAATCGAGCGCGACGAGGCCCTCGAGCGGCAGGTCAAATCCAGTCATGACTGTTCCTTGGTTCTTCCGCAGGATTTGACAGTTCCTGAATAGATGCAAATAATCTTATTGCATCAATAGAATAAGTTTTTCCTATTCATGGTCACAGTACGCCAGCTGAGCTATTTCGTTGCTGCCGCCGAGCATGAGGGCACAGCCCAGGCGGCCCGCGCCCTTCATGTCTCCCAGCCGGCGATTTCCGTGGCCATCCGCCAATTGGAGGAAAGGGTCGGTCAGCCCCTGTTCGTGCGCCGCCACGCCCAGGGCCTCGTCCTCACCCAAGCCGGGCGCGACAAGCTTGCCGAAGCTCGCTCCATCCTCTCCCAGATCAATGCCTGGGCCGCCTCGCCGGGCATTTCGTCCGGGCGGAAGACTTTCGTCGACGTCGGGTGTCTCGCAACGCTGGGCCCACTGCACATGCCGCCTATCATCCGCGCCTTTCGCCAGTCCCATCCGCATGTCGAAGTCCGGATGCGGGAGGGCGATATCGAGGAACTGCACCGGCTGGTCGACAATGGGTTGATCGAGGTTGCGCTTCTCTACGATCTCGATCTCGGCCGCACCGGCACGGCCGAGACCGTCGCTGAATTCAAACCCTACGTGCTCGTTCCGGCCGGCCATCCGCTTGCTGACAAACGCCGCGCCCGGCTACGGGATCTCGCGGCCTGGCCGCTGATCCTGATCAATCTGCCGCACAGCCGCGACTATTTCCTGGCACTGTTCCGCCAGGCGGGGGTGACACCCACCCTGGGGATGGAGGCACGCACGATCGACATGGTGCGCGGCCTCGTCGCCAACGGCCTCGGTATTGCCCTGCTGACCACGCGCTCCCGGTCCGGTGTCAGCGAGGATGGCCTCCCGCTGGCCATCGTGGAGCTCGAGGATGTGCTGCCCCCGCAAAAGGCCGTGATCATCACACCGCGCCAATTTCCCATTACCTGGATGGCAAGCGCCTTCATCGACCATGTCCGCGCGCATTTCGGGCAGGGTCCGGAAGTTTCGTCAGCCGGGGGGCAGGAATGCGCTTAGAGCAAAGTGCGATTTCTCCGAACCAGACTTTTCTCTAACTCTTTGTTTCGACGCGTCTTTGCGATTTGAAGTGATTCCGCCAAATCGCAAAGCGCTTTAGATCGATTTCCGATTCGATCAGGTCTGGCCTACGCCTTCTTTTCCCAGCGCCCCTCGTCGCTCTGCTGCCAATAGGTCGCGGCAAAGCCGAGTTCCTTGGCCTGCTTCCACTGATCCCGCGCCCCCTGCACGGCGTCGGCGTCGTTGCCGTCGAACATCAGCACGATGCGTTCATAGCTCGGCGCATCCGTCGGCAAGGGCGCGCCATCGACGAGGAAACGAATCACGGCCCCGTTGGGATTGCCTTCATGCGCCACCAGCACGATCGGCTGGGCCGGACCATCGTCACTCTCCAGGCCATGCGGCAGGAAGGCTTCGTCATTATAGGTCCACAATACGTCGTCGAGCGCGCGCAGGCGCTCCTGTGGCCCCTGCACCGCGCAACGCCAGCCGCGCTGCAGGGATTTTTCCAAAAGGCCCGGCAGAATCCGTTCAAGCGGGGCTCTCTGCAGATGATAGAAGAGCAATTCCGTCATCATCTCCCCTTTCTCAATAGTCGCTTTCCGGCGAGCGCGTCCGCAGCATGGCAGGCGCGTTTCGGATAGAATGCCACCATTCCTTCAGCGCCGGCACGCGATCGATCAATTCGCTTCCAGCCGAGACACTGTCGGCAACGGCCAGGACGGGTGCGAGGTAGCACCAAGCCAAGTTGGGAGAAAGCCCGACACCCCCCTCGCATACCAATTCCTGCAGGGCACGCAATGCCACCTCGGCCTGCGCCAGAGTCTCCGGGGTGGGCATCGCGCCATCGCGCCACCATTGTGGCACGTAGATTCCCCATACGAGAGGCCGATAGGCGTAATTGTCGACCACGCGCATGATCTGTCGCATGCGTACAGCCGCGCGAGGATCGGCCGGTATCAGGAAAGGATCGGGCAGCAGCGCCTCGAGATAATGCGCAATGGCGTCGGTCTCATAGACGACCGTACCATCGATCTCGATGCTCGGAATACGCCGGAACGGATGCAGCCGCTCATACTCATTCGGCACGCCCCTGTCGTCGAAAATATCAGCCATGACAAAGTCATGACCGACATTCTTGAAATCCAGGATCAGCCGGATGATCCGTGTATAGACGCTGTCAGGCGTGCCGAACAGTGTGATCCTCACCCCTCGTAATGCTCAGCCACCAGCCGGTCGAGCAGGCGCACGCCCCAGCCCGAAGCCCAACTGCGGTTGACGTCGCTGGCGGGCGAGCCCATGGCGGTGCCGGCGATGTCGAGATGGGCCCAAGGCGTCTCGTTGACGAAGCGCTGCAGGAACTGGGCCGCCGTGATCGACCCGCCATTGCGGCCGCCGGTGTTCTTCATGTCCGCGAATTTGGAATCGATCAGCTTGTCGTATTCCGGGCCGAGCGGCATGCGCCAGACCCTCTCGCCCGTCGTCTGCCCTGCCACGAACAGGCGCCCGGCGAGCTCGTCATTGTTGGAGAAGAGGCCGGCATATTCCTGGCCGAGCGCCACCATGATGGCGCCGGTGAGCGTGGCGAGATTGACCATGAATTGCGGCTTGTACTTGTCCTGGATGTACCAGAGCACATCCGCCAGCACGAGCCGGCCCTCGGCGTCGGTGTTGATGATCTCGATGGTCTGGCCCGACATCGAGGTGACGATATCGCCCGGACGCTGGGCCTTGCCGTCTGGCATGTTCTCGACCACGCCGATGGCCCCGATGACGTTGGCCTTGGCCTTGCGGGCGGCAAGCGCGTGCATCAACCCGACCACGCAGGCCGCGCCGCCCATGTCGCCCTTCATGTCCTCCATGCCGGAAGCCGGCTTGATGGAAATGCCGCCGGTGTCGAAGGTCACGCCCTTGCCGATGAAGGCAACAGGCTTGGCCTCGCGATTCTTAGCGCCATTCCAGCGCATCACCACCAGCCGGCTGTCATGCTCGGAGCCCTGGCCGACACCGAGCAGCGCCCCCATGCCGAGTTTCTTCATGGCCTTGACGTCGAGAATGTCGATCTCGACGCCGAGTTCCTCCAGTTCGGCCGCGCGTTTGGCGAAGGCCTCGGGATAGAGCACGTTCGGCGGCTCGTTGACGAGATCGCGAGCAAGCCTGACGCCGTCGGCGATCGCCTCGCGAGACTTGCCAGCCTTCTTGGCCGCACCGTCGACACCGCTGGCGATCGTCAGTTCAAGCACCTTGCCCGCCGCATCGTCCTGCTTGCGCGTCTTGTAGCGCTCGAACTTATAGGCCCGCAGCCTGGCCCCGAGGGCGAAGTCCGCCACCTGATCGGCGGTGATGGCCGCCTCCGGCAGGTCCAGCACCACGGTAACCGTCTTCGCCGAGACCGGCAGCTTGCCGATCACATTGCCACCGGCCTTGACCCAATCGGTGCGGGCGCTTTCTTCAGCCTTGCCGAGAGAAACCGCGATCACCCGGTCCACCGGCAGGCCGGACGGAGCAAGAATGTCGAGGGAGGCCAGCGCCTTCCCCTTGAAATTATCGGCGGAAGCCGCACGTTTGACCAGACTGCCGATACCCGGTAGAGCAGCTTCCGTTTCAGGCGATACGGCCAAATCGATATTTGTGAATATGACGGCAATGCCGTCGGCAATTTTCTCGACTTTTGAAAAAGACAGTTTCAATTCGGAAACCATAATTGATGCCCATTCTAGGAAGCTGCCGCGCGGTTGACGGCTTGTTGGGACTTTTGCATGTCAATCCGTAACCATGTCTACAACAAATCGCTCGCAGCCTCGGTCCTGCCATACAAACGTCTCGCCTGCCACCTAGCAGGAGGATACAAGCAACGGGTAGGAGACCCGAGAAGGCAATGAACCTCGTCAGCCGATATATTGCCAGACAGTTTGGCTTTGCTTTTCTGGTCTGCCTCGTCGTGCTGACGCTCCTGGCCTGGATGGTCGGCGCCCTGCGCGAGTTCAATGTCATGACGGCACAGGGCCAGTCCGTCCTGGTCTTCCTGGCCATCAGTTCGCTTGCCCTGCCTGCGCTTATGGTGGTGGTCGCGCCACTTGCTGTCTTCCTGGCCGCAGTATGGCTGCTGCAACGTCTCAATGCCGGTTCCGAACTTGTCGTTCTCAATGCGGCGGGCTATTCCCCCTCGCGGCTGATCACGCCCTTTGCCGGCATTACCGGCCTCGTCGCCGCGGGGATCGCCGCCGTCACCCTCTATATCCAGCCTGCCAGCCAGCATGAGCTGACCGCCTGGCGTGTCGCCGCCGCGGCCGACGTGGTGCAGCACTTCCTCAAGGAAGGCCAGTTCACCGCTCTGCGCGGCTTCACCTTCCATATCCGTAAACGCCAGGAAGATGGCACGCTGCTCGGTATTTTCGTGCAGGATGCTCGCGACAAGGGCAAGACCAAGACCTATATCGCCGGGACCGGCAAGATCGTCGATACCTCGACGGGATTGGTGCTGGTCCTGAACAACGGCTCGCTGCAGCAGCAGGAAGGCGGCGCCTCCTCGGATGCCTCGATCGTCACCTTCGAGCAATATCAGTTCGACCTCTCCCAGCTCGCCCGCGACGACAACGATGCCATCAACTACAAGCCGCGCGACCGCTACACCAGTGAACTCTGGAACGCCCAGCCATCCGAGATGAAAGGACCGGCCGAGCGTGGCCGCGTTCGCGGCGAACTTGTGGACCGGTTTACTGCTCCCCTCTATCCGATCGCCTTCATGCTGATCGCCCTCGCCTTCCTCGGCCAGGCGCGCACAACCCGCCAGGGCCGGGCCAGCGCGATCGGTTTTGCCATTCTGAGCGTCGTGGTGGTTCGCATTCTCGGCTTCATCGCCACGCAGAGTCTGAGCGTACACACGGCTGGCGGCGTCTATATCGCATTCGGCGTGCCGGTCCTGACGTCCCTGATCTGCCTTGCCGTCATTACCGGCCATTTGCGCCTGTCGCTGCCGCGCAGCTTGACGAACTGGTACAATGACCTGACTTCGCGCCTCGCCAACCGGACGGCGCGCGCATGATCATGACCTCCACCCTCGGCCGTTACCTCAGCAAGCGCTTCCTGATCGCCATTTTCGGCGTGCTCGCCTTCTTGTTCGTCATGATCTTCCTGCTGGATTTTGCCGAAACCAGCCGGCGCGCCAGCGACTTGCCACATGTATCCGTAGGCTCGATCGCCACTCTGTCTCTGCTGCGGACGCCCTCCATCATCGAGCAGACCCTGCCCTTCGTCTTCCTGTTCGGGGCCATCATCTGCTTCGTCAATCTCAGCCTACGGCTCGAACTGGTGGTGATGCGCGCCGCCGGCCTGTCGGTCTGGCAGTTCCTGGCCCCGCCGATCATCTGTGCCATCCTCCTCGGCCTCCTTGCCGCGATGGCCTTCAACCCGCTCTCGGCAGCGCTGAAAACCAGAAGCGACGTGCTCGATACGCGTGTCTTCGGCTCTCGCCAGGTGCGCGACGACGACAAGAGCCGCTGGATCCGCGATGGCCAGGCGGTCATCCATACCTCGGCCGAGAATAGCGACAACGGCGCGCTGACGGGGGTCACCATCTATGCCCTCGATGCCGATGGCCGCTTTATCAGGCGCATCGAGGCGGATACCGCAAAACTTGACAAGGGTGCCTGGCATCTATCCAAGGTTCAGGAATTCATCCCCAACCAGTCAGTAAAAACCTCAGAAACCGTTGATTTTCCTAGCAATTTGACCAAGTCTCAGGTTGATCAGCAATTTGCGGTGTCGGCAGACAGCGTGTCTTTCTGGAGACTCCCTTCATCAATCGAACAACAGGGCGCCGCGGGACTTGAAGCAAATGACTACCGGTTGCAATATCAGACGCTTCTTGCTCGTCCCCTGCTGCTCGTGGCGATGGTGCTGATCGCCGCGACGGTATCGCTTCGGTTTGCTCGCCTGGGTGGTATTGGTGTGATGATCTTGAGTGGAATCGGGGCGGGTTTCTTGCTGTATGTCGTAACCAAAATGGCCAAGGACCTGGGCATTGCGGGGCTGGTTGCGCCGGCCGTCGCCGCTTGGACTCCGGCCGCCATTGCGGCCCTGATCGGATTTACCGTGTTGCTTAACCAGGAGGATGGCTGATGCGCGTATCAGCTCGCCACTTCCTTACGACCATGCTGTGCACCACCGTTGCGGTTGCAGCGCTGTCGTTTGCGTTGTTGCCATCGAAAGTTCACGCCCAGGAGAACCTGCTCGGGCCCTTGGGTGCACGTTCCGATGGTGCCGGAGGCCAAGGCAGCTCCAACATGGTCCTCAAGGCCAGGGAGATGCAGTATGATCAGGACAACGAGGTCGTAACGGCCATCGGCACGGTGCAGATCTACTACAATGGCCGCGCCCTGCAGGCAGACCGTGTGGTCTATGACCGCAAGGGCAAGCGCGTGCGCGCCAACGGCAATGTCGTGATCACCGAAGCCGACGGCACGAAGACCTATGCCGATAATTTCGACCTCACCGACGATTTCAAGGACGGCTTCGTCAATTCGCTGAAGACGGTGACGGCGGACGAGCTCTATATCGCCTCCAACCGGGCCGAGCGCACCGGCGGCAACGTCACCGTGTTCCAGAACGGCATCTATTCCGCCTGCTCGCCCTGTGCCGACAATCCGCAAAAGCCGCCGCTGTGGCAGATCAAGGCTGTCAAGGTCATCCACAACCAGCAGGAGAAGATGATCTATTTCGAAGATGCTCGCTTTGAGTTCTTCGGCATGCCGATCGCCTACCTGCCCTATATGTCGACCCCCGACCCGACCGTCACCCGCAAGAGCGGCTTCATCACGCCGCGCTATTTCCATAGCTCCCGGATCGGCTATGGGGCCGAACTGCCCTATTTCATCGACCTCGCTCCCAACTACGATCTGACGCTCACGCCCGGCTATGCCAGCAGTCAGGGGCCGACGGGCCAGATCGAGTGGCGCCATCGCACGCTGAATGGCGCCTATTCGGTGATGGCATCGGGTGCCTTTATCAGCGACCCGGACAAGTTCGCCAATGAGGATATTGGCAAGCCGAATTGGCGCGGCTCGATTTCGTCCAAGGGCGAATTCTGGCTGAACGACAAATGGCGCTTCGGCTGGGACGGCTCGCTGCTGAGCGACAAATATTATTGGCGCGACTACCGGCTCGACAATCTGCGGGGCAAGACCGAGGCGACCTCCACCGTCTATCTGACGGGCGTGGGCACCAAATCCTGGTTCGATCTGCGCGCTTATTATTTCCAAGGCCTGACCACGGCCGACGTACAGAAGCAATTGCCCGTCGTCGCGCCGGTGCTCGACTATGACTATATCGTCGACCACCCGGTGCTCGGCGGCGAGCTGGGCTGGAATTTCAATCTGACCAGCCTGACGCGTCAGCAGGCTGCCTTCGACAATATTCTGGGCTACAACTGCGACAACCTCTCTCCGAAAACCCGGACGAACTGCCTGCAGCGCGGCATTGATGGCACCTATACCCGCGCCTCGATCAACGCCTATTGGAAGAAGACCTTTACCGACACCTATGGGCAGCAGTGGACCCCCTTCGCCTATGTCCGCGGCGATCTGGGCTTCACTCAGCTCGACGGCAACCCTGCCGACCAGTTCGTCAGCAACAAGAAGAACGATACGGCCGCACGCCTGGTGCCAGCCATCGGCCTCGACTATCGCTATCCCTTCATCTCGCAGTCCGATTGGGGTACGCAGATCATCGAACCGATCGCCCAGATCATCCTGCGCCCCAAGGCGATGCAGAGCGGCGTCTTCCCCAACGAAGACGCACAGAGCCTGATTTTCGACGACAGCAACCTGTTCGCCTGGGACAAGTATTCCGGCTATGACCGGGTCGAGGACGGCTCTCGCATCAATGCTGGCCTGCAATATTCGCTGACCACGAATGGCGGCGGCTACTATAATGCCATGTTCGGCCAGTCCTATTCCTTCGGCGGCACCAATCCCTACACCACCGGCGACATGGCCAATACGGGCCTGCAGTCGGGACTGGATCGCAACGTTTCCGACTATGTCGGGCGTGTCTATCTGCAGCCGGTGAACAATTTTGCCGTGATGTCGGGTGCCCGCTTCGACCAGAAGAACTGGGACATGCGGCAGTTCGAGATCGGTGTCCTCGGCACCCTCGGACGCCTGAAGGCCGATGTCACCTATGCGCGCTATGATGCCCAGCCCCTGCTTGGGCTCGACGATCGCGAAGGCGTCAACGGCAAGGCCGCCCTGAAGCTGAGCGAGAACTGGATCGCCAGCGCCGGTGCTCTTTACGATATGAAGACGAAGAAATTCGCGTCGAGCTATGCTGGACTGACCTATGTCGACGCCTGCATCGCGCTCGGTATGAGCGTCTCGCGTTCCTATGACACCACGTCGTTGAAATACGACACCACGGTGCAGTTCCAATTGCAACTGCGTGGCCTCGGCGTCAGTGGTAGCCCGAAGGAATTCACCAACAAGGTCTGGAACAACGACTTCGACGATCTCAATGTCACCAAGCCGAGCAGCTATACCGACCGCTACGGCAATCTGAAGACCTTCTGAGATCAAGCGAGCCCATCTGACCTGACAATGCCGACCGAACAGCCCGCCCTGCCGATTGTCTTGACCATGGGAGAACCGGCTGGCATCGGGCCCGAACTGATCGTGATGGCAGGCGCGGCCCGCCGGGAAGGGGCGCCCTTCTTCGTCTATGCCGACCCCGCCCTGTTGTCGGCGCGCGCCAGGCGGATCGGCCTGGACCTTGCCATCATCGAGACCGACGAAGCCGGCGCGCCTGCAGCCTTTGCGCGCGGCCTTCCCGTCGTCCCCCTGCTAAATCCGGTACCCGATCGGCCCGGCAAGCCCAATGTCGCTGGTGCCGGTGCGGTCATCGAGTCGATCGAACGAGCCATACTGTCAATTCGCGAGAACCATGCTCGGGCCGTGGTGACGTCACCGATCATGAAGGAGGTGCTCTACCGCGCCGGTTTCGGCCATCCCGGGCACACCGAATTCCTGGGCGAACTGGCCCGGCGCCATTGGCAGGGCGATGGCAAGCCGATTCTTCCCGATCGAGCCAATGATGGGCAATATCGAGAATCTGCCTTTAGGCCCGTGATGATGATCTGGTCCGAAACCGTCGCGGTTGTGCCGGTCACCATCCACATCCCCCTGGCCGAGGTGCCCACGGCCCTCACCGAGGACTTGATCTACGAAACAGGCCTGATCGTTGCCCAGGACCTCGGGGCCCGCTTCGGTATCGCCGCACCGCGCCTCGCGGTTGCCGGGGTCAATCCCCATGCCGGCGAGAACGGCACTTTGGGCGGCGAGGACAACGCCGTGGTCGCACCCGCCGTCGCCAGGCTCAGGGCCGCCGGCATCGACGCCCGGGGTCCCCTGCCCGCCGACACCATGTTTCATGCCCGGGCGCGGCAAACCTATGATGCGGCCCTGTGCATGTATCATGATCAGGCCCTGGCACCGGCCAAGGCGCTGGCCTTCGACGAGGCCGTCAACGTGACCCTGGGCCTGCCCTTCGTCCGCACTTCGCCCGATCATGGCACGGCCTTCGATCTTGCGGGCACGGGCAAGGCCAACCCTTCCAGTTTCTTCGCCAGCCTGTCACTGGCCGACAGAATGTCACGTTAGAGCAGAGTGCGATTCCATCGAATCGCACTCTGCTCTAACTCCTTGTCTTGGCGCGTCTTTGCGATTCCGGGCAACGCCGTCAGATCGCAAAACGCTTTGGGGCCCGTCATGGTGCAGATCGATACTCTTCCCCCGCTGCGCGAGGTCATCCGCCAGCATGAATTGATGGCCAAGAAGTCGCTTGGCCAGAACTTCCTGCTCGACCTCAATCTCACCGCCAAGATCGCGCGTGCCGGCGGCTCGCTGGAGGGGGTGAATGTGGTGGAGGTCGGCCCCGGCCCTGGCGGCCTCACCCGGGCGCTACTGGCCTGCGGAGCGAGGCACGTGGTTGCGGTGGAACGCGACGAGCGCTGTCTGGCGGCCTTGGCCGAAATTGCCGCTCATTATCCCGGCCGGCTGACCGTGCATGCCGGCGATGCCCTCGAAGCCGATTGGCCGGCCTTGATCGCAGGACTGGAAGGGCCGGTCCGCATCGCCGCCAACCTGCCCTACAATGTCGCCACGCCCCTGCTGATCGGCTGGCTGAAGACCGAGCCTTGGCCGCCCTGGTTCCAGTCGATGACGCTGATGTTCCAGAAGGAGGTCGCCGAACGTATCGTGGCAACCGAAGCGGACGATGCCTATGGCCGCCTCGGCGTCCTGGCCGGGTGGCGGACGGAAGCCGAAATCGTTTTCGACGTACCGCCAAGTGCCTTCGTGCCGCCGCCCAAGGTCACCTCTTCGGTGGTGCATCTGCGCCCGCGGCCGACGCCCCTGCCCTGTACCGCAGCCGCCCTGGAACGGGTCACGCAGGCGGCCTTCGGCCAGCGGCGCAAAATGCTGCGCCAGAGCCTCAAAGGGCTTGGTGGCGATCTGGCGGCCGCGCTGGCCGATACGGGCCTGCGTCCGGAGATGCGAGCCGAGGAAGTTCCCGTGGCCGCCTTCGTCGCCCTTGCGAACACCTTGAAATAGAACCACGAAGCCAGGGGGATCGACGCCCCCCGTCCCGTCAGCGCCCGCGCGTCAGGGCGTCGAGATCCGCCTTCAAGGTGTCGACCAGGCGGCTGACCTGCGACTTGTCCTGGCGCTTCATGCGCTCGACGTCGAGGATTTCCTTGAGCTTGGCATAGGTGGTCTGCAGATCGGTGTTGACCAGCACATAGTCATATTTGGTCCAGTGGCTGATCTCGACGCGGGCATTCTGCAGGCGCTGCAGAATGATCTCCGCGCTGTCCTCGGCCCGCCGCTCGAGCCTCGCCTTCAGTTCGGCCACCGATGGCGGCAAGACGAAGACGGACACGATGTCGGGCCTCATCTTGTTGTAGATCTGCATGGTGCCCTGCCAATCGATGTCGAACAGGACATCGCGTCCAGCGGCCAGCGCCTCCTCAACCGGCCTTGCCGGCGTGCCGTAGTAGTTGCCGTGGACCTTGGCCGATTCCAGCAATTCGTCTCTTTCGCGCATGGTCTCGAAGGTGCCTGCGTCGATGAAGCGATAATGGACCCCATCGATCTCGCTGCCGCGGCGCGGGCGAGTGGTGACCGAGATCGACAGATGCATCGATTTGTCCTCGGCCAGAAGCAGGCGCGTCAGCGTGGTCTTGCCGGCGCCGGAGGGCGAGGAAACGATCAGCAGAAGGCCCCGGCGCTGGGGAACGGACGCAGTGCTACTCATTCGATATTCTGAACCTGTTCGCGGAATTGCTCGACCACTGCTTTGAGAGAAAGGCCGGTCGCGGTCAAGCTGACATCATTCGCCTTGGAGCAAAGGGTGTTGACTTCCCGGTTGAATTCCTGGGCGAGGAAGTCGAGGCGCCGTCCCACCGGCCCGCCCTTGGCCAGGAGATCGCGAGCAGCGGCAATATGGGCGTGCAGCCGGTCGAGTTCCTCGCGTATGTCGGCCTTGGCGGCCATCAGGATCGCCTCCTGGTGCAACCTATCGGGATCGAGCGACGACGACGCATCGAGGAGAGCGGCAATCTGCGCGGCAAGCCGATCGCGCACCGCCGCGGGCTGGCGCGCCGGATTGGCGTCCGCTGCATGCGTGAGGGCTTCGATCTCGTCGATGCGACCGAGCAGGACGCGGGCGAGTGCCTGCCCCTCCTGGCGCCTCATCTCGGCGCATTGGGCAATGGCCTTGGCGAACCCCTCCAGCAGGGCCCCCTGCAGCGCGGTGCGCCCAGCCTCGTCCTCCTCCTGGTCCTCGACCTCGAGCACGCCCTTGATGGCAAAGAGGCCATCGAGGCGCGGTGCTGCCGCATCCACCTTCTGCGAGGCCTCGGCCATCGCCGTGACGATGGCATCGAGCACCGCTTGATTGATGCGGACCACCGGCGCCACGGCGTCACGCTTCAGCGACAGGCCGATCTGACACGAACCACGGGCAAAGGCCGCGCCCAAAGCGGCACGCGCCGACGCCTCCAACGCATCGAATCCCGGAGGCAATCGGAAGCGGACATCGAGGCTTTTGCCATTGACGGTCTTGATTTCCCAGGCCCAGCGGTTCGCGCCGGTCTGTCCTTCTACCCGGGCAAAGCCGGTCATGCTGACAACGGACATCTTCCTACATTCCATACGGTGATTTCAGCGTCCGGCCGGATGATTTTACCGGCAACGAAAACTGAGCGCTCGCCCTCGACGCGCCGTAAGCGCGCCGAACAGAGCCTGACGGAAGATAGAGCCCAAGGGCTCCGCGCTCAAGCCAATCCCATGCAGCCGGCTTACTGCACCGTCTGCGGCGAGTTCAGATCGAAGGTCTTGTCGAGCAGCGGATCATGGGTGGTGTTAGCGACGGGATCGTCAAAGCCACCCTTCTTGGGCTTTGCGGCCTGGGTCGGGTCAGCATTGGGAGCGGCCGGCGCCTGGGCGGCCGGAGGCGTCGAAGGGGCTGGAGACGCCGACGGAGCCGATGGGGCAGGCAGCGGGATATCGGCCGCGGGCGCAGGCGACGGGGCAGGTGCCGGCGGCGGCGTGGGCGCGACCGGAGCCTCGGCCTCGGTCTGCTGCTTGCAGGCCTTGCTGCCCTTCTTGCAGGGCTTGGCCGGGGGCTTGGCGACGGGTGCCTCAGCCGGGGCAGGTGCCGGCGGCGCAGCAGCGTCCGGTTCGGGCGCAGGCGGGGACGGCGCTACTGGGGCGTTGCTGCCCTGTTGCTGGAACTGGCGCCATTTGGCGACATTCTTGTTGTGCTCGTCCAAGGTGGGGGCGAAGGCATGCCCGCCCGTACCGTCGGCGACAAAATAGAGATCCTTGGTGGCCAAAGGCGTCGCCACGGCCTGCATTGCAGCCTTTCCGGGATTGGCGATGGGGGACGGCGGCAGGCCGGATATGGTGTAGGTGTTGAAGCGCGTCGGCTGCGTGAGGTCGGCGCTGGTCAAGGCCCTGTCGAGCTTGCCCTTGCCGCCGACCATGCCATAGATCACGGTCGGATCGGATTGCAGGCGCATGTTCTTCTGCAGCCTGTTGATGAAGACGCTGGCGACATGCGGACGTTCGTCCGCTTGGCCCGTCTCCTTCTCGACGATCGAGGCGAGCGTTACCATTTCCGCCGGACTCTTCAGCGGCAGGTTGGCGGAGCGCTGCTTCCAGATCTGGTCGACTAGGGCCCGTTGCTCTTCCTGCATCTTGCGCACCATGGCCGAACGGGTGGTGCCGCGCTCATATTTGTAGGTATCGGGCAGCAACGCCCCTTCGGCCGGCACCGGCGGGGCATCACCCGTGAGCAGGTCGTCCTGGTTCAGCCGGTCGATGATCATCTGGCTGGTAAGGCCCTCGGGGATGGTGATCGAATGCTGGATCACCTTGCCGTCCACCAGAATGTTCATGACGTCATACATGGAGACGCCCGGCTTGAAGGCATACTCGCCGGCCTTCAGATCATTGCCGTGGCCGAGCATGTAGACGCCGGTGGTGAAGGTGGTGGCGCCATCGATCACACCCTGGCGTTCGAGGGAATCGGCGATCTCGTCGCGGCCGCTGCCCTTTGGCACATAGACCGTCTTGGCTTCCGCCAGCGGCCCGGCCGACGTGAACTGACGCAAACCGAAATAACCACCGATAGCGACCAGCATCAGCAGGACGAAGACGGCATTGCCAGCCACCACAAAGGGATTGCGCACCGCGCTCGAACGTGTCGGCGGCTTGGCGACAGCATCGGGCTGGATCATGTTGCGGGATCCGCGCGAGCCGGCTGCGCCTTTCCCGAAGGAGCGCGAGCGTTCGTTCGCTAGTCCCGAATCATCCCGATCATCGACCATAGAAACCTCGTACGCCTACATAGATGCCCGGCCAGGCCCCGCGAGCGTTACATCTCGCCAAAATGCCAACCTGATTGTGCCGCGCTTGGAAGTAGCAATTTGTTTCGGCAAAAATGCATCAAAATACGAACAATAAGGCGGCCTCCGATTCCGGGAATCGGAAGCCACATCGCGTTTGTTTCAACCGGCATGCCTCGCGAATATGGCGAAAATGCCAGCCGGGCCTCTGCAGCCGCGCGCCGAATCCCGGCGAGACGTCAGTCTGCCTTGCGCAAAATGATGGAGGCGTTGGTGCCGCCAAACCCGAAGGAATTGGAGAGCACCACGTTCACCTCGCGCTTGCGAGCCGTCAACGGCACCAGATCGATCGGGGTCTCCACTTCGGGATTCTCCAGATTGATGGTGGGTGGCACGATCTGATCGCGAAGGGCCAGGATCGAGAAGATTGCCTCGATCGCACCGGCAGCGCCAAGCAAATGGCCGGTCGCCGATTTGGTCGACGACATCGAGGCCGTCGCGGACGCATTGCCGAGCAGGCGCTGAACGGCGCCGAGCTCAATCGTATCGGCCATCGTGGAAGTGCCGTGCGCGTTGATGTAGTCGATCTCGCCGACGGAGATCCCCGCCCGCTTCACCGCCATCTGCATGCTGCGGAAGGCGCCGTCACCATCTTCGGACGGTGCGGTAATGTGATAGGCGTCGCCCGAAAGACCATAGCCGATGACTTCGGCATAGATCTTGGCGCCACGCGCCTTGGCGTGCCCATACTCCTCCAGCACGACGCAACCGGCACCCTCGCCCATGACGAAACCATCGCGATCGCGATCATAGGGGCGCGAGGCGCGCGCCGGTTCGTCGTTGAAGGAGGTCGACAACGCGCGGCAGGCGGCAAAACCAGCAAGGGCGAGACGGCAGACCGGAGATTCGGTACCACCGGCTACCATCACCTCGGCATCGCCGAGCGCGATCAGGCGGGCGGCATCGCCGATGGCGTGTGCGCCAGTCGAGCAGGCCGTGACCACCGCATGGTTCGGCCCCTTCAGGCCATGGCGGATGGAGACCTGGCCACCGGCCAGATTGATCAGGCGGCCGGGAATGAAGAAGGGCGAGATGCGCCCTGGGCCGCGATCCTTCAAGGTCAGCGCGGCGTCTTCGATGCCCTGCAGGCCACCGATACCCGAGCCGATCAGGACACCGGTCTCTTCCTGATCCTTCTGCGAAGCAGGATGCCAACCGGCATCGTCGAGAGCCTGGGTCGCGGCGGCCATGGCAAAGACGATGAAATCGTCGACCTTGCGCTGCTCCTTGGGCTCCATCCACTGGTCGGGATTATAGGTGCCGTTGCTGCCATCGCCAGCCGGGATCAGGCCGGCAATCCGGGCCTTGAGATCCTCCGTCTCGAAACGGTCGATCTTGACGATGCCGCTCTTGCTCGCAAGGAGATTGGACCACGACGTTTCGACATCGCCACCCATCGGGTTGACCATGCCGAGACCAGTTACGACAACGCGCCTCATAGAACCTCCAAAGGCCGGGGAATCGCCCTCCCCGGCTACTCAAACCCGATTGATCGCAAGATTGCCTGGCGCAAGGCTAGCACAGAATGCGGACGCTCCGAGGATCGCCCCTTCCAATGCTTCGAACGCATTGCCCTTACGCTGAACTGGCAGCCTCTATGTCTGCTGACACTCCAGACCTCCCGGCAATGATGCAATCTCGTCCCCCGGCCGGTCGATGGATGGATATCGGGGAGCCTGCGCTCCCCGATCGTCTCAGGCCGTAGCCTTGGTCAGGAACTTGACAGCATCGCCGACGGTCAGAATCGTCTCTGCGGCATCATCGGGGATTTCGCAGTTGAACTCTTCCTCGAAAGCCATGACCAGCTCAACCGTGTCGAGAGAGTCAGCGCCCAGATCGTCGATGAAGCTCGCATTCTCGGTGACCTTGTCCGGATCGACGCCGAGGTGTTCAACCACGATCTTCTTCACGCGGTCTGCGATATCGCTCATTTTTCGTTCCTTTGATAAACCAAGACTGCCTGCCGGCACTTTATTCCGCCGCCGGTTAGGCGGTCGGTATTTGATAGTTCCTTGAGCCGGGGCCAATCCTTCGATCGGCCTCCGATTATCCCGGACAATCACATTCATAGGGGCCATCGGAATGTCCCTCGGCGGTGATTAACACACTTCAAATGCCATTGCCAGCGGGCATCCCACCAGTGGAAACCACTGCGGAATTGACTTCTAACTCGTTCAAATCATTGCCATTCCGCCGTTAATATTCAAAGTTTGCCCGGTGGTGTAGGCAGCCTCCGAAGAGGCAAGGTAAACGGCTGCGGCCGCAATCTCGTCGACATGGCCGAGCCGATGCACGGGGATAGCGGCAAGGATCGGCTCCATTTGCTTCTCGTTGAGGGCATCCGTCATCGCCGTTTCGATAAAGCCCGGCGCGATGCAATTGACGGTGATTCCGCGGCTGGCCACCTCGTGGGCCAGTGATTTGGACATGCCGACCAGGCCGGCCTTGGAGGCGGCATAATTGGTCTGCCCCGGATTGCCGATGACACCGGACAGGGAAGCGATGTTGATGATGCGTCCGGTGCGGCGCTTCAACATCCCCTTCACGGCGGCTCGCGACAGATGGAAAGCGGCGGAAAGATTAACGGCGATGACGCTATCCCAGTCCTCGTCCTTCATGCGCAGCATCAGATTGTCGCGGGTGAAACCGGCATTGTTGACCAGAATGTCCAACTGACCGAGGGCTGCCTCGACATTCGGAACCAGCGTGCCGAGCTGTTCCTTATCGGTGAGGTCGCAGGCGAAGACATGAGCACGGTCACCGAGCTTGGCCGCCAGTTCCTCCAGCACCGCCTTGCGCGTGCCCGAAAGCGCTACCGTAGCGCCCTGGCGGTGCAGCGATGCGGCAATGGCCGCTCCGATTCCGCCCGTGGCTCCGGTCACCAGGGCTGTCTTGCCAGTAAGGTCGAACATCGTCATCCCCAATCGAGTGCTGCCGGTCGCTGCGGGCGCACCTTTATTGTTTATCCTCACCCGAAATGGCCACCTGCTGTCGGACGGGTGGCCGCGGGCCCTTTCATCGCAAGGTCGGCGCGAATGCCGCGACATCGTCCGGCGTGCCAATGCTCACCGCTTCTACGCCGGAGGCTATGCGCCTGACCAGCCCGCTCAGAACCTTTCCGGAGCCGACTTCCGCCAGCTTGGTGACACCGGCTCCGGCGAGATATTCGACGCTTTCGCGCCAGCGCACCGTTCCCGTCACCTGCTCGACGAGACGACGGCGGATCTCGGAAGGATCCACGATCGGCCGGGCGAGGACATTGGCGACGAGGGGCACGGCCGGGGCCGCGATGGCAACCTTCTCGAGCGCCTCGGCCATGGCATCGGCGGCCGGCTGCATCAGGGCGCAATGGAAAGGCGCTGAAACCGGCAGGAGGATGGCACGCTTGGCACCCTTGCCCTTGGCGATCTCCAGCGCGCGCTCCACCGCTGCCTTGGTGCCTGAGATGACGACCTGGCCCGGTGCATTGTCGTTGGCGGCCTGGCAGACCTCGCCCTGCGCCGCCTCGGCGGCGACGGCAACTGCCTGCTCATAGTCGAGGCCGAGAAGAGCGGCCATGGCGCCAGTACCCACCGGCGTCGCAGCCTGCATCGCCCGTCCGCGAATGCGCAGCAGCCGAGCCGTATCGGCGATCGTCAGTGCACCGGAGGCAGCCAAGGCCGAATATTCGCCGAGCGAATGGCCGGCGACGAAGCTGGCATGTTTCTTGAGGTCGAGGCCGGCCTCGTCCTGCAGCACGCGGAAAGCCGCCAGCGAGACGGCCATCAGGGCCGGCTGGGCGTTCTCGGTAAGAGTGAGGTCGTTCTCCGGGCCATCCCAGATCACGGCCGTCAGCTTCTGGCCAAGCGCAGCGTCGATCTCGTCGAAGACGGCGCGGGCGACGGGAAAGGCATCGGCTAGCGCCTTGCCCATACCCACGCTTTGGCTTCCCTGGCCGGGAAACGTGAAGGCGATACTCATGCAAGAACCCCGTTTGAGACGGCGCGTTGAGACAATAGGCTGGTGCCTAAGTCAAGTCCGAAGCATGACAATACCCGTACATCTTGCATAAATTCGGCAAAACTCGGCCTTTTGTGGCCGTCGGCGGAGGCGTTCGGCAATTCGGCTCACGAGGATGGCATCAGCGCCAAACTTCCCTGTATCGAGAACTGATCGAACTTGCTCCAGATACCCGCGGATATTGCGCCTCGGGGGTTCTCAATTCTTGAGGGCCGCCATCTTCTTCTCGACTTTCGCAAGAAAATGACGACGTTGCGTTTCACTGGCTTCGTCCAGGCGGTGCAAGGCCAGCCACAAGGTGCGGCAGCGCGGCGCGCAAAGTGCCCGCAAGCCACGCAGAAGAATGTTTCGGCCCGGCGCCTTCATGAACAACGTCCACCACCACCAGGGCGATCCCAACGTGGAGATAACCGCCAGCAAGCGGATCTGCGTCAGCACCGGCCCGATCGCCTTGCCATTTTCGGGCATGGTGAAAGTGGCATGCGGCACCCAGACCCGCTCGAGCCAGCCCTTCAGCATGGCGGGCGGTCCGTACCACCAGGTGGGGTAGATGAAGATCAGGCCCTCGCACCAGCGAAGGTGCGCCAGGTGCTCAGCCACGGGCGCCTCGTTGCTTCCGCGTTCGTGGTAGCCGCGCCGCTCCTCCGCGCTCATGACCGGGTCGAAATTCAGGGCGTACAGGTCGATCAGTCGCACCTCATGCCCCGCCCTTTTCAGCGTTTGCAGCGCCGTATCCCGAATGGAGGCGCCAAAGCTTTCCGAACACGGATGGCAGTAGACGAGGAGCAGTTTCATCGCGAGCACTCTGAGTATCGTGCCGAAAAGTGGACACCTGTTTTCGGCAAAAATGATGCGACAACAATAACCTATGGCTCGGACCCGATTCAGAAATCGGGTCCGAACCATAGTCGGAAAATGATTCCGGATCCCTGCATAAGAGCCCGGAGTACGGCGCTTTTCCAGTACAGCGGGAAGCGTGACTCAAGCGGTGATCAGCTCGAAGCGATCGACGTCGACCATGCCCATGTCGGTGATCTTGAGATGGGGAATTACCGGCAGGGGCAGGAACGCAACCTGCAGGAAGGGCTCGGCCAGGGTGACGCCGAGGGATTTGGCGGCCGCGCGCAGCGGGATCAGGCGATCACGCACCTCCTCGAAGGTGAGCAGGCTCATCAATCCCGCTACCGGCAGTGCCAATTCGGCCAGGATGACGCCATCCTGGGCTACTGCGAAGCCGCCGCCGATCTCACCGAGATGGTTGACCGCC
This sequence comes from Labrys sp. KB_33_2, assembly GCF_052114505.1. Taxonomy (NCBI): domain Bacteria; kingdom Pseudomonadati; phylum Pseudomonadota; class Alphaproteobacteria; order Hyphomicrobiales; family Xanthobacteraceae; genus Labrys; species Labrys sp. KB_33_2. Next base: position 184,483 of record NZ_JBFREW010000009.1, read on the forward strand.
AGCGCCATGTCCGCGTCGTCGGCGCCGACGACGCAGATATTGTGCGAATCGTGCCCCACTGAAGAAGCGATCGCCCCCCGCTTCAGGCCGAAACCCTTGACGAAGCCACGCCCGATATTGCCATTGACGCCGTGCCGCTCGACCACGGCCACCTTCACCACATCCTGGTCGAGGTCGATGCCGCGATAACCATTCTGATAGGGCAGGCTCAGCCGCAGATGCTCGGTGATGATCTTGCCGGGCGCCACTCCCATCACCGGCCCCGTCGGTCCGCTCGCCGCCACACGGAAATCGGCGGCCGAGACACAGGGGGCTCTAATAGAGCCTAGACCCACCGGCGCAATTCGGGTCCGTCCCTCGAACAGGCCGTCCTCCACCAGCCGGCCCGCACTGATCACCTGTCGTACAGCGCAATGATCGAGATCCTCGATGAGCACGATGTCGGCCCGCTTGCCCGGCGCGATCACGCCGCGATCCTTGAGCCCGAAGGCCATGGCCGCCGACAGGGTGGCGGTGCGATAGACCGCGAGCGGCTCGGCACCGAGGGCGATGGCGGTGCGGATCATGAAATCGAGATGGCCCTCTTCGGCAATGTCGAGAGGATTGCGGTCATCGGTGCAAAAAGCGAGATAGGGCGAATTACGGATGGTGATCAGTTCCGCAAGAGCGTGCAGATCCTTGGAGACAGAGCCCTCGCGGATCAGCAGCGTCATGCCCTTGGCGAGCTTCTCCCGGCCCTCCCTGGCCGTCGTCGTCTCATGGTCGGTGCGGATGCGAGCGGCGAGATAAGCGTTGAGATCGGTGCCTGACAGCAGCGGAGCATGACCATCGATGTGACCGTCCTGGAACGGCAGAAGCTTGGCGAGGCAAGCGGGATCGGCGTTGATCACCCCCGGAAAATTCATGAATTCGGCCAGGCCGATCACGCAAGGGTGGTTCATGAACGGCTCGAGGTCCGCGGCCTCGAGCCTCGCACCGGCGGTCTCCAGATGGGTCGAGGGCACGCAGCTCGAAAGCTGGACGCGCAGATCCAGGGCCGTATGGCCGGCGGCTTCCAGGAAGTAGCGGATGCCCTCGACACCGACAACATTGGAGATCTCGTGCGGGTCGCAGATGGCGGTGGTCACGCCATGGCGCAGCACGCAGCGATCGAACTCGGCTGGCGTGACCAGCGAGGATTCGACATGCAGATGCGTATCGATGAATCCGGGCACGGCCACGAGCCCCCGCCCATCGATCTCGCGCCGGCCGCGATAGCTGGCATAGGTCCCGACGATGCGGTCCCCGCCGATGGCGATGTCGGTCTCGGTCAGATCGCCGCTGACGAGGTCGAGCAGGCGCACATTCTTGATCACCAGGTCAGCCGGCTCGGTGCCTCGCCCCTGGGCGATCAATCGGGCGAGTTCACTGGCGTCCATCCGGGCGATTCCTTCTGCTTGCAAGCGATCAGCTTAGACCTCGGAGCGCGGACTTCCAGTCCGCTCTTGGAAACGTCGTGCTTTGGAAGAAAGGAAGAGCGGATATTGCGCCATGCCCGCATGACGCTGAGAAGTCCGCGCTCCAGGCTTTGCCTCAGCCCACCACCCGTCCATCCGCCACCGTGATGACCTTATCGGCTCTGCCGTCGACGTCCTCGGGCGTATGCGTCGTCATCAGTACGGTCAGGTTCTTCTCCCTGCGCAGCGTGTCGATGAGATCGACCATGTCGGCGCGCATGGCGGGATCAAGCCCCGTCAACGGCTCGTCGAGCAGCAGCAGCGGGCGCGTGGTCAGCATGGCGCGTGCGAGCGCCACGCGCTGGCGCTGGCCGCCGGAGAGCTCGGAAGGCAGCCGCGCTTCCATGCCGCCCAGGCCGACATGATCGAGCATCGCCGAGATGGCCTGACGATTGGCCGCGGAGAGCCTCAGGGATGGCGACAAGGCCAGGCCGGCGTTCTGCAGGGCGGTGAGATTGGGCAGGAGATTATGGTCCTGGAAGACGATGGCCACGGGCCTGTCGGCCGGCTTCAGAGGCAGGAGATCGACACCATCGAAGCTCAACCGGCCGCTCTCCGGCTTCTCAAAACCGGCAATGGCGTGCAGCAAGGTGGACTTGCCGCCGCCGGATGGACCGACCATGGCCGCCAGCGCGCCGCGGGAAACGGTGAGGTCGTAGCGCCCGGTCCAGTCGTCGATGGTGATGGTGAGACTATCCACGACGAGCATATCGGCCTCCAAACCGTCCAGCCACCAGAAACAGGACCAGCACCAGCCCGGCGAGCAGCGCGGCGATGCCATCGGCCTCGGCGACACGATAGGAACCGAGCTTGGCATAGAGCAAGGCCGGCAGCGTCACCAGACTCTGCGAGCCGAACAGGGCCACGACACCGAGATCACCGAGCGACAGCGCCATGGCGAGGGCGAAGCCCGCCGTTGCGGAGGGTGCCAGCAACGGCCATTCGATCAGACGCAGCCGGGTCCAGCCGGTCAGGCCGAGATTGTCGGCCAGCCGGCCGTAACGCTCCTGCGCCAGGGCCATGGGCGGATCGACGAGCCGGTGCACGAAGGGCAGCGCCATCATGGCGTTGACCAGCACGAGAGCCGGCATGGCCACGAAGTCGGTGACGCCCAAAGCCCGGGCGATCACGTAGAGGCCGGCGGCGAAGGCCAATGGCGGTGCGGCTAGCGTGAGCAGGGGAGCCGCCGCCATCAGCCTGGCAAGGCGCGGCCAGCCCTGCCCCATCAGGGCCAGGCGCGAGCGCGACAGCAGGAGGGCGGCCGCCAGCGACAGCGAGGCAGCCGCCAATGCGACCACCAGGCTGGTCGCCAGAGCCCGGGGTACCTGCGGGTCAATCCCTGCCAGCAGCGTGCGGCCGGCATGGAGGACGGCCAGCAAGGGAGGCAGCAGCAAAAGCAAAGCGAGGCCGATGACCACCGTATCCGCCAGCCGCAGCCAGCCTGCTTCCCGATCGGGCCGCTCCAATTTGCGCCCGAGGCTGGCGGCTTCGGGAGGACGCACCAGCAGGGGCGCCGCAAGCGTCACCAGCACTGCCATGGCAGCAATCTGCAGCAAGGCCAGCACGGCGGCCCTGGCGAAATCGGCATCGGAATGGATGGCCTGGTAGATCGCAACCTCGAAAGTGGCGCTGCCGGGGCCTCCTCCGAGCGTGAGGGGAATGGCGAAAGAGGTTGCGCAGGCGATGAAGATCAGGAGGGCCAGCGCCGGCAGGTCCCGCTGCAGCACTGGCCAGTCGATACGGCGAAAAATGGTTGAAGGCGGCAGGCCGAGCGAGGCCGCCAGCCGCCAATGCTCCCCCGGCACGGTCTCCAGTGCCGCGAGGAACACCCGGCTCGCGAAGGCTCCGTTGAAGAAGACATGCACCATCAGAATGCCGGTAAGCCCGTAGAGCGAGATGCCCGGCAGGCCGATGGCCCCCAGCACGGCGTTGACGATGCCGGCCCGGCCATAGATGCCGGCAAAGGCGAACACGGCCACGATCGAAGGCAGCGCGGCCGCGACGCCGAACAGAGCCAGCAGCAGGCGGTGCCCTGGGAATTGCCGCCGGGCCAGCGCCAGGGCAACCAACGCCCCGAACGACAACGACAGCAAGGTGGAGAGCAGCGCCTGATAGACAGTGAAGCCGGCAATCGAGACGAGATAGCCGACATTGCCCTGCCAGGCATCGCCGCCAGCCGCGAGGAACAGGCTGGCGAGCGCTGCGAGCACGAGCGCGGCAAGGGCGCCAAGGAGAATCAGGCCGGGCATTCAGGATGGAGCGCGTTTATCCTCCCCTGGAGGGGGAGGGTGGAGGCTCGGCGTTTCGGAGCCACTGTCAGCTTCATTCGTCTCTCGTTCGTCACTTGGCCATGGCGGCCAGCCATTCGTCGATCCAGGCCTTACGATTCTCGGCGAGCTTGGCGGGATCGGCCATCAGGGCCTTGGCCGGAACGGCAACGGCCTTGAAGCTCTCCGGAAGTCCTGCCGCCGGCGTCTTGGCCGGATACATCCAATTGGTCTCGGGCAACGCAGCCTGGGCCTCGTCCGAGAGCAGGAAGGTGAGGAATTGACGCCCGAGCTCCTGTTGCTTGGAACTCGCCACCACCCCGGCGACTTCGACCTGGGTCTGATGGCCTTCCGGGAACATCGCGGCCTTGTAGTTGGTCTTCTTCTCGGCGCCGATGTGATAGGCGGGCGAGGTCGAATAGGAGAGCACCATGTCGGCCTCCCCCTTCAGGAACAGGCCATAGGCTTCCGACCAGCCCGAGGTGACGGTGACGATGCGCGGCTTCAGCGACTTCCAGGCCTCGGGGGCCTTGTCGCCATAGACGGCCCTGACCCAGGCGAGCAGGCCGAGGCCCGGCGTGGAGGTGCGCGGATCCTCGATCACCAGCTTGGGGCCGTTCTTGTCGTCGACCAGTTCCTTCAGGCTGGCCGGCGGGGTCTTGAGCTTGTCGCTGTCATAGACGAAGGCGAAATAGCCCCAGTCATAGGGAATGAAGGTCTTGTTGGTCCAAGGTTCGGGCAGAGAGAGCTTCTCGGCTGCCACGCCATGCGGCACGAAAAGACCGGACTTTTCCGCCTCTCCCATCAGATTGTCGTCGAGACCGACGACAACATCCGCCTTGGTCGAGGCGCCTTCAAGCTTGAGCTTGGCGAAGAGAGCGCCGCCGTCATCGGCGGTGACATAGGTCAGTTTGCAGTTGCACTTGGCCTCGAAGGCGGTTTGCAGCGGCTTGCCGGGACCGTATTCGCTCGAAAAGCTCTCATAGGTGTAGACGGTGAGCACCGGCTTGTCCTCGGCCGAGGCCGTCGTGGCAACGGTGGCCAGTGCGAGAGCGGCGAGCAGTTTCCTCAGCATAGCGTCCTCCATGTCGAAAACGGTTCGATACGGACGACGGCGGTGAAGAAAATTGCGGTGAAGCTGAAAGCTTCGAAGCTCATCCCTCCGCCGGCACGACCCGGATCAGGTTCGATGGGTTAGACGAAGCTTGCGGCCACCGTCTTCTCAGCCCTTGCGGGCACCCCATGAGACGATTCCCGTGTTAGCGCTTTCCCGAGGCAAGGGAAAGCCCGTTTCGTGGCGGAGATCGCCCACGGCCGACAAGGCGCAAAACTGAAGAGGTTATCCGCCTGCCATCAAGCGATGCCGAGCCGGGCCGCTGCGAAGGGCCGAAGGCGCGGATCCTCATAATCGGGAATCGCCAGTTCCACGCCCGCAGCCAGCAGTGCCTCCTCGCTCATGCTGGTAGCAAGACCGATCACGGCAAGGCCCGCTGCCTTGCCGGCCGTGATACCCGAGCGTGAATCCTCGAAGGCCAGGCTGGAAGCAGCCATTCCCTGCAGGCGTTCCAGGCCAACGAGATAAGGATCCGGATGGGGCTTGGGATTGGTAACCTCGGCGCCGATCACCACGGTAGGGAAGCGCTCCACCAGGCCTAGATTGACGAGTTGATGCTCCGCATTGTCCCGCGGCGCATTGGTGACCACACCGATCGGCACGCCGTTCTTTTCGAGCCAGTCGAGAAAATCCGTCAGCCCCTTTGCCGGCTTGAGCCCGACGAATAGGCTGCGAAACATCGCCTCCTTGTCGTCGACGAGCTTGAGTGCGACATCCTCGTCCAGATCCTTCAGGAAGTTCCTGGCGAGCAGGCTGTTGGGCTGGCCCATGATCTCGGAAACATAGGTATCAAGGGAGAGTTCGATGCCATGTGGCGCCACCATCTCGCGCCAGGCCTCGTAATGCAGGTGATCGGCATCGACCAGAGTGCCATCGAGATCGAAAAGGGCAACGGACTTCACGAAGCAAAACCTTCCAAAACAGGCGAGAGCTGAGGCTCTTCGCGGAACTGCACGGCATGGAGGGCGGCATAGCGCCCCCCTTTGGCGAGCAGCTCTTCATGGCTGCCCTCCTCGACCAACCGACCGCCGTCGATCACGCAGATCTTGTCCGCCTCCTGGACGGTCTGCAGCCTGTGGGCGATCACCACGACGGTACGGCCAGCGCAGAGATCGTCCAGAGCGTTCTGGACGGCCTGCTCGGACTGGGAGTCGAGCGCTGCAGTGGCTTCGTCCAGGAGGATGACCGAGGCATCGCGCAGAATGGCGCGCGCAATCGCGATGCGGGCGCGCTGGCCGCCGGAGAGCTGCAGGCCGCGCTCACCGACCTCGGTGTCGTATTCTCGGTCGAAATCCACGATGAAATCATGGGCATGGGCTGCTTTGGCGGCGGCCTCGATCGCCTCCTGTGACGCGCCTGGCCGGCCGAAGGCGATGTTCTCCCGGATGGTTCCGGCGAACAGGAACACGTCCTGCCCGACATAGGCCATGGCGCTGCGCAGACTGGCGACGGAAACCGACGCGATATTCTGCTCATCGATGCGGATCGTCCCGGAGCCCGGTTCGTAGAAACGCAGGATCAGGTTGAGCACGGTCGACTTGCCGCTACCCGACGGCCCGACCAGGGCCGTGGTCTTGCCGACTTCGGCGATCAGGGAGAGATCCTGCAGGACCGGCTCGTCCGGCTTGTAGCCGAAATTCACACGGTCGAAGACGATGTGGCCACCCTTGTTGACGAAAGCCGGCTTGGCCTCCTCGATCGGCCCTTCGCGCGCCGGTTCATCGACGATGTCGTAGAACATGCTGACGCCGGTGACGGCCGCGTTCAGATCGACATTCACACGGGCCAGAGCCTTGGACGGGGCATAAGCAATGAGGAAGGCGGCCAGAAAGGAAGTCAACTGGCCGACGGTGAGTTGGCCCTCGGTGATGCGCCAGCCGCCATAGACGATCACGGCCGCGATGGCAAAGCCGGCCATGGTCTCCATGATCGGGCCGGTCCGATTGCCAAGCCCGGCCATCTTGTTGGCGGCCGATTGCGCTTCGGCGACCCCGCCCGCCATGCGCTCCCGCATCGCCTCTTCCATGCCGAAGGACTTGACCACCCGGATGCCCTGCGAAGTCTCCTGGATGATGCCGGTGATGCGAGCAGTACTCTGATATTGGCGGGTCACCACGCGCTTGATGCGCTTGGTAATGTAGCGGATGCCGAGCACTGCCGGCGGCATCACCACAATGGCGGACAGGGCCAGCAAGGGATCGCGGATGATCATCACGGCGATCAGGGCCGCGACCTGAAGCACGTTGGAAACGGAGGTGACCAGCAAATTGGAGGCAATGCGCGAGCAGTTGGCGATGAAGCTATTCGAGGTCACCATCTCGGTGGAATGGCGCGCGGTGAAATAGGCCATGTCCTGCTGGACGACATGGTTGAACAACCGCTGCTGCACGCTGGCAATGATGGAATTGCCGATACGGGCGAGCACGGTGTCCTTGGTATAGGCGGCCGCACCGCGAACCAGGAAGACCGCAACGACTATCAGCGCAAGGCCGGCAATCTGCCCCATGCTCTGCTTTTCTGCCATGGCACCAATGACCGGGCCGATCAGCCAGGCCACTAGCCCCCCCATCGACGCTTCGATGGCGCCGGCCGCGATCGCCATGCCATAGGCGCGGGTATGCTTGCTGCCCTCGTCGGAGAACAGGCGCCGCAGCAAGGGTATGGCAGGCACTGAATTCTGGGCCTTGGTCGAAATGGTGGTCACTCCTAAGCGGATTTGCGCCTTCTGGTGAACCCAATAAATCGCAAAACGCTCTGACAATTGCCGCGCTTCTATCACCGGCGTGAAATTAAGGCCAGATGGGGGCACTGGTACGGCGCCAGACAAGATCGGTGATCAGGCAGCCGGAAAACGGGCAAAAAGAGCCTGCGCCTCCGCCATGCCCTCGGGATCATTGACATTGGCAAAGGGGTCGAAGGGGTCCGCCGACCATACCACCTCAGCAAAATCGTGCCGCCGCAGGATGGTCTCGACCCGGCGCTGATCTTCCTCCACCAGGGCCTGCCGCAGAGCGGCACGCAGATGAACGGGCCAGAGCGCCGCGGTCGGGTGACGCCGGCCGGCGGAGACCGCGACGGCACCTCTCCCCGTCTGCGTACCGGCACGCAATCTTGCCACCAGGTCTTCAGGCAGGAAGGGCGCGTCGCAGGGCACCGCGATCACCTCGGCAAAACCGGCCTGCGCCGCATGATCGAGACCGGCGAGCACGCCGGCCAACGGTCCCGGGAAATCCGGCACGCCGTCCGGCAGGATGGGGAGGCCCAGCGTTTCAAAGCGCCCGGCATCGCCATTGGCGTTGAGAAAAAGCGCATCGACCTGAGGGCGCAGGCGCCCAGCGATGCGCTCGAGGATCGTTTGCCCGCCCAGAAAGGACAGTCCCTTGTCACCGCCGCCCATGCGCCGCGACAAGCCGCCGGCGAGGATCACCCCCATGACGGCGCCATCAGCTTTCTTGATGTCCTGGTTCAAAGTCACTGCCCCTGCGGTTTTCCAGGATCAAGGACACCGTGCTTGGCCGATAAAGCCGTCGTTTACAAGGATGCCGATCTGAAGATCGGCACACCATGCCTCGCCTGCCTCACCTGCGTAAAGCCATCGCCTACGCGTTCCACGTCCGCGCCATCCCCCGCAAGTCTGGGATGCGTCGCGACGACGCACAATGGTTGAATGGCGGCCTCGGGCTCGCTACAGCGATAGATATGTCCGCTTTTCCGCCCTCGCCACCGGCCGCCGACCAAGCCTTGCACAGCAATCCGGCCTTGCGCAGCAACCCGGCCTCGCGCATCGACCTGCGCGGTCTCAAATGCCCGCTGCCCGTGCTGCGCGCGCAAAAGGAACTGGCACGCCTTGCTCCCGGCGACCGTCTCATCCTCGAATGTACCGATCCGATGGCGGCGATCGACCTGCCCAATCTCATGCGCGAGACCGGTGACATCTATGAAGGCCGCAGCGAGGAGCCCGGCTTCACCGCCCACCATATCCGCAAGGCGCCCACGCCATGATGCGGCTGATGGGCCTGTCGGGCTGGAGCGGCGCCGGCAAGACGACTTTGATCGCCGCCTTGATCCCGGCCTTGCGCCGTCGAGGCCTGACGGTGTCGACTATCAAGCATGCCCACCACGCCTTCGATGTCGACAAGCCGGGCAAGGATTCCTACATCCACCGCGAATCGGGGGCGCAGGAAGTGCTGGTCGCCTCGGCTCATCGCTTCGCTCTGATGCATGAGCTGCGCGGGGCGCCCGAACCCTCGCTCGGCGAACTGCTCAAGCGCCTGACGCCAGTCGACCTCGTCATCGTCGAGGGCTTCAAGCGCGATCCGCATCCCAAGATCGAGGTGCACCGCACCGCGACCGACAAGGACTACATCTATCCGGCCGACCCTTACATTCGCGCCATCGCCACCGACGCGCCCGGCCCCTTCCCGATGCAGCGCTTCGACCTCGACGACATCGAGGGGATCGCCGATTGGGTCATCCGCGAGGCCGTTCCCATCGAACCTGGGGGCGTCTTCGCTCTCTGAGCAATCAGAGCGCCTCCATTCCCTCAGCCAGCCAAGGCAGATCACAGCCGGGAGTTCTCCATGTCGATGCGCCCTCTCCTCCTCGTCACCGGCGGAAGCCGCGGCATCGGGGCCGCAGTCTCACTCAAGGCCGCCGCAGCAGGCTACGACCTCATCATCAACTATCGCAGCGACCATGAAGCTGCCGAGGCCGTGGCGCGGGCCGCCCGCCTTGCCGGGGCGCGGGTTCTCGTCCTCGCCGGCGACATGGCCAGGCAAGATGACATCGCGGCCTTGTTTGCCGCCATCGACGATTTCGGCAGGTTGACCCACCTCGTCAACAATGCCGGCATCACCGGCAAGTCCGGCAAGCTCGCCGACACCGATCCGTCCATCATCCGCGAAACCATCGATCTCAACGTCACCGGCGCCATCCTGGTGGCGCGCGAAGCGGCCAGGCGGCTTTCGACCCGGCTGGGCGGATTGGGTGGGGCCATCGTCAACATGTCATCCGCCGCAGCCACCTTGGGCTCGCCCGGCGAATATGTCTGGTATGCCGCGTCCAAGGCGGCGATCGACGGCTTGACCTATGGCCTTGCCCGCGAGCTCGCCAATGAGGGCGTGCGTGTCAACGCCATCCAGCCCGGCATGGTCGATACCGAGATCCATGCCCGCAGTACGGGCGACGCCGGACGTGTGGAACGCATCAGGCCAAGCATTCCCATGCAGCGCATCGGCTCAGCCGAGGAGATCGCCGACGCGACACTTTATCTGTTGTCCGAAGCCTCGAGCTACGTCACCGGCTCGATCCTGCGGGTATCGGGTGGTCGCTGAGGCATTGGCTGGAAACAACTAAAACGCTGCCTTTGTCATGCCCGGGCTTGATCCGGGCGTCCCGCGCCTCCCGTCTTCAACGTCTGGAGGGGCCGTGGATTGCCGGGTCAAGCCCGGCAATGACAAAGGTCGGGCCAATTCGATCCGTTTATTGACGGACGAATCCCAAAGCAAATACCGGCCTTAATATTCGCGTTCGTAGTAGATGCCGCCCTTGGAACCGTCGGTGCCGGCCTGGCCGCGCAGTTTGAGGTTCTTGGTGACGTCGAGATTGATGGTGGCGTCTGTCTGGCCGCCCACGCCTGAGGTTACGCCGAGATAGATCTTGTCGCCGATATAGGTGCCGGCCTGCACGGCCGCGTTGCCGCTGGAATCGGTGACCACGCCGAGATTGTCGAGCCCGGTCGACTTGCGGATCTTGTCGAGCAGGCCGGGGCCGGAAGGACCGCCAGCGAGCTGGGCCACGGCGGTGGCAAGCTGGGCGAGCTGCAGCGGCGACAGGTCCTGGATGCTGCGACCGAACAGGAACCGGGCCATCACCTCGTCCTGCGGCAACTGGGGCACCGAGGAGAGTATGATCTGCGGATCGGAGGCGCGTCCGGTCACGCGTACCGTCACGGTGATCGCGCTGTTACGGGTGGACGCGGCGAAATCGATGTTGGGATCGAGATCGCCGACAAGGGTCACCTTGCCGCTGTCGAACACGATGTGCTGGCCGATGACGTCGAGCGAACCGCGCCGCATCTCCAGGAAGCCCACCGGCGCGATGTTGGCGACCGAGCCCTTCAGCGCCATCTGGCCGCCGAGTTCGGCATCAATGCCGCGACCGCGCACGAAGATGCGGGCCGGCGCGTCGATGGTGAGATCGAGCACCACATTGGGGCCGGAACTGGCTTTGCCCTTCTTGGGCTTGCCAGCCGCAGCGGTGTCCTTCGCCTTTGCGAGGGTCCGGGCCACCTCACGCGGCGGCTTGAGATGCTTGACACCGAGCATGGCGGCATTGGCGGCAAAGCGTTCGGGAATGGTGATCTCGGCCCGCTGGATATCGATACGGCCACCGATAACCGGCCTGGCCATCAAGGGCCCGCGTATCGTGATGTCGCTGGAGACGATTGCCGTCGCCAGATTGCCGTCGGTGAGCTTGGCGTTGCGCGTGGTGATCTTCAGGTCAGCGGCGAAATCGGGCTTCAACCCGACCGAACCGCTGACGCCGATGCTGCCGCCGCCTTGGGTGGTGGCACTGAACTGGGCAATGGTTGCCCGGTCGCGGTCGAAGCGGATGGTGCTGCCGATTCCCGTCAGCTTCATGCCGGTCTCGGGATCGGTCACCGTGCCGCCGGCGATCACCGCCTGGCCTGATACTGATGGCGCCGAGATCGATCCGCCGGCCTTGGCATTGAGGGTAAGCGTGCCGGTCACGCGGCCGCCACGGTCACGCAAGGCGCCATTGGCCAGAGCGAGCGGCGCCGAGGCCTGCACGTCGACGGAGAGGCCTGCTCCCTGCAAAGGGACACGGCCGCGCGCCGTGACCGACAGACCTCCGGCTCCCGTCAGGCTGGCATTGCCGATGGTGACGGCCTTGCCCGCATAGCGGCCATTGGCGGCAAGCTGCAAAGCCGGAATGCCGAAGCCCTTGGTGGCGGCGACGCCGAGGCCGGCGCCCTTCACGTCGAACTCCGCCACCGGGTCGGCCGGTTTGCCGGAGAGTTTCACATTGGCCGACAGCGTGCCGGTGGCACCGAGGCCCGGGGAGGCGATATTGGCGAGCGACAACGGCAATTGACCGACGACGACGTTCATCGCCAGGGTCTCGCCAACCTTGCCGTCGATAGAGACGACACCACCCTGCCCGATCCGCAGCACGGCCCTGGGGATCGAGACCCCGCTCTTGCGGCTGGCGATGGTGACGGGAGACTGGAGGGAGGCTGAGATGCCCTCCTGCGAGACGTTGAGCGTATCGAGCCTGGCGTCAAGTCCATCCCCGGCTGGCTTCACCGCACCCGACAGGGCCAGTTTGCCGCGAGGCATCGTGCCCTGGAGCTGGAAGGCGGTCGCATTCTCGCCTTCTGACTTGGCGGTGGCCTGCAACTGATTGAGGATGAAGGAGCCGGCCTGAACATTCGACGCGTTGACGGTGCCCGAGAGTGCCGGCACACCTGTGAGGTCGCGGCCAGTCAAGTCGACCGTCGCGGAGCCGATGCTATTGGCTTCGACCTTGAGCGCCTTGGCCTGTGCCTTGATCGCGGCGTTCTGCTTGGTGCCATCGACCGAGAGCCCGATATTGGCGGTGAGCGATCCCGATGCCTTGACGAGCAGAAGCGGCGCGATCGCCGCCATATCCGGGATCGCGGCGTTGAGCTGGCCGCTGGCGCGCCCGTTCGGGGTCACGGCAAGGTCGCCGGCGAGCTGGGCCGCGCCGGCTCCGACATTCAGGCCGTTGATCTGATGTGTGCCATCCGGCAGGGTTGATATCGTCGCCCCCGCCTTCACCGGCATGCGGTCGAGCTGGCCGGCGAGCGAAAACACGCCATTGACGGCGGCACCGGCAACGCTGCCGGTGAAATTGGCTTTGCCATCGGTGAAGGGCTTGCCCTGAAGCACCAGCCTGGGCGCGATGAGATCGGCGACGACATCGGGTTTTTCGGCGCTGCCCTTCAGGCTGGCATTGACCTCGACGGCACCGGAGGCACGGTCCGTCACCAGCTTGATATCGGACAGGTTCGCGGTGGCCTTGAAGTCCATCGCCTTGGCACCATAGAGCCCATCCGCCGAGGCGTTGAACTGCTGGTTGACGAGGGTGATCTTGTCGAAATGCAGTCCTTCGGTATCGCGCCGGACGCCGCCCTTGAGGCTGGTTGCCCCCTTGAGGACGGCATCCAGGCGCGGATCCCCGAGCACGATGTCACTGGCCTTGCCCTCGACGGTCAAGGCGAGACCGCCGCCTGCCACCGCGACGTCACCCTTCGCGGTCAGGTCTGCCTTGCCGCGCAATTCGCGTCCCGCCAGACCGGAGAAGACCGAGATATCGGGCGTGGCCAGCGAGTAGATGCCGCTCATCTTGGCGCCGACGATGCCGGTGAAGCCGGCCTGGAAAGCATTCGCTGCCAGGCGCACGCCATCGACGACCACCGGCTGCCCCGCCTGCCATTTGCCGGCGGCGGTGAGGCCGAGGCTGCTGCCGAGCGCCTTGGCCAGACCCGGATCGGAGGAACTGAGCTTGTCGCCGCGTCCATCCACCTTGAAGGTGAGGCTGCGCTTTTGCGGATCGGCGAGGTTCCGGGCATCACCGCCGGCCTTGATGGTGGCGCTCTCGGCGGCGACCGTGCCGGCCGCCAGCTTCTGCAGATCGAAATTCGCCGTCCAGCCGCCGTCACCGAACTGGGCCGCCAGCGTCATGCCCTTGATGCGGGCGTTGCCGCCCGGCAGCAGGATGTCGTGGCCATCCTCGGCACCGAACTTGCCGTCGAGCTTGAGGTTGGTCGGAAAAGCATCGGCCGAGAGGGCGCCCGACAAAGCGAGGTCGAGTACGCCGGATTTGATGGTGGCATGCTTGAGCGCATAGCCCCCGCCGGCCACCTGCCCGCCCTCGACCGAAATGGCCGACTGGCCACGGACGAAATCGGCATAGGCGGGATCGACCAGCCGCTCCAGATTGCCGCCGAGATCGGCCTTGAAGGTGACGCCATCGGTCCCCTGCGCCAGCATGGCCTTGCCGCCGAACAGCTTGTTGCCATCGGCCGAGAGAGCGATGTCGGCAGCGAAATTGTCCAGGGGTCCCGAACCGACGATGGTGAAGCCGAGCGGCGGCGAGCCCGGTACTTTCAGCATGCTGGTCAGGAAGCCGCCATGCGGTTCCTGCAGCGAAAGATTGAGACCCAATTGCTTGGTCGCATTGTCGAAGTCGGTGGTGAAAGTGAGATCGCCACCGGCGGGCTGCGTCCGCTTAATCAGCAATTCCGAATGCAGCTTGCCGTCTGCCAGCAGGGCATTGCCAGCAACGTCGAACACCGTGTCCTCGCCCGCCAGTGCCGCCGAGATCTTGACCACGGGTACGGCAAGCTTGCCGAGCTTCACCGAAACCGGTAGCTCGGGCAGGGAGAAACCACCCTCGCCCGCGGCCGGCTGCACTCCCTGAGGCGGATTGGGCTTGCGGGTGATCTCGATCGAACCCGCCTCCAGAAGGTCGACATCGAGCTTCTTGCTCATCAGGGCGAGCCGGCTCCAGACCAGATGGGCGTCCTTGATGGTCAGCCACACGCCCTGCCGATCGGCGATGGTGATGGAAGAGATTTTCACATCAGACGACAGGGCGCCATCGATCTGGCCGAGCGAGATCTTCTGGTCGGGCGTCGAGATGGTGTCCTCGACATAGGTGATGAACCAGGACTTCTCGCTGGCGTCATCAGCCCGCGCCGGCGCAAGTTCCCTGAGGCCGAGGGGCACGGCCACGACTGCGACGGCCGTTAAGAGAATGATCCGGCGCCGCATCAGAAGCTCTCTCCCAATCCGATATAGAGGGCGAAAGGCGGCGTGTTCTTCTTCTTGACCTTGCCATCCTCGATGACGAAGCCCTTCACGGGTGTGAGGCCCCGGGCGATGTCCACCCGGATCGCCCCGAGACTGGTATAATAGCGCAAACCGACGCCTGCGCCGATCTTCATGTCCTCGTCGAAGGAGGGATAGGAGGTAGAGAAGGCGCTGCCTGCGTCGACGAAGGGGACGATGCCGATGCTGTCGGTCACCTTGATGCGCATTTCGAGCGAGCCCTCCAGCAAAGAGCGGCCGCCCACCACGAAGCCATTGTCGAGCTTGGGACCGAGGCTGCGGAAATTATATCCGCGCACCGAGCCGCCACCGCCGGCATAGAACATGCGATCGCCTGGCAATTCGTTGGCCGGCGCCCCGACGATGGAGCCGACCGCAACCCGGCCAGCCAGGACATAGCGTCCCATCGCGTCGAAGGAGAAATAAGCCGAGCCGTCGATACGGGTCATCGCGCCGAAATTGCCGAACTTGGCCTCGTAGAACGGCTCGAGCGTGCCCTTCAGGCGATAGCCGCGCGTGGGCTCGAGCTTGTCGTCGGTGGTGTCATAGGCGAGTTCACCGGGCAGGCTGAACAGCAGGAGATTGCGCTTGCCGTAAAAGTCTTCGACCTGGTCATATTCGCCGTTCAGCGCGATCTTGCCGGTCAATCGCTCCGAGAATTCGTGGGCAAGCCCAATGCGCGCACGGAAGGTGTTCTGCGAATAGGGATCGTAAACCTCGCGCTTGGCCAGCAATTGCGCGGTAAGATCCGTGAACGGATCGAAGATCCCCGGCTTCACGAAGGTGACGCCGCCCGAATAGGTGAACTTGGTCGGATCGGTGGAATCGACGCCCGCCACGGTCGCATCGAAACGCAGGCGCTCGGCTTCGCCGAACAGATTGCGGTGCTCCCAATAACCGTTGAGGCCGATGCCGTCGGTGGTGGAATATTCGGCACCGGCACCGAAGACATGCAATGGGCGCTCCGACACGGTGATCATCAGCGGCATGGTGCTGTCGGCCGCAATCGCGTCGCCCTCGACGATGCTGGTGGTCGAGAACACCTGCAGGCGCTGCAGGCGCCGCTTGGCGAGTTCGATCTCGGCCGGATCGTATTGGTCGCCCGGCCGGAGGCCGGTCTGACGCGCCACGAAGGCTGGATTCATGTCCTTGGTGCCATCGACGGTCATGCGCCCGTAATGGGCCAGGCGCCCCGGCTCGACCGCCAGCGTGACATCGAGCCTGTTGTTGACGTGGTCAGCGGTGATGACGCGTGGCAGGGCCTTGGCCTTGGGGTAGCCCTGGCGGCGCCAGGCATCGATCATCGCCTGCTCCGCCGACAGTACGATGTCCGAATTGGCCTGGTGGCCCGGCTCGAGGCCGAGACGCTCGGGCGTCTTGGTCTTGGGAATGTCGTCGATCGGGCTGTGCGGCGCCCGGTTTTCCAGCCGGATCCGGCCGAAGGTGAAGACGGGACCGGGATTGACGTTTACAACCACCGGGACCGGGTGAGGCAGGGTAGCGTCGACGGGAATCTCTTCGAGCTTGCGCCCATTGACCAGGATCGAGATCGAAGCGCCATAGCGTGCATTGGCATAGAGCGTACCGAGGATACGATCATATTCGGTCCGCGCCTTGGAGAGGAAGGCAGGCGTGCTCGGCGGCGGCGTTTCGTCCTTGCCGCTATACAGAGAGGACGCGCCCTCGACCGCCGACTTGATATCCTTGTCCCCGCCCGCAATCACCACTTCGATCTTGTAGGTCTGGGCGTCGGGCGAAACCGGCTTCTCGTCCGATCCGAAGAAATTATAGCCGAAAAGCTTGAAGGCTGCGGCGGGTTGGGGCTTCGCCCCGGCAATGAGCGCCATAACGGCCACCGACAAGGCCAGCCCCTTGGCCAGACGCTGCCGCGCCGGCATCAGGCGTTCGAGCCTGCTGAGCCCCCTCATCGCCTGTCGATCGCCCCACGCCATAGACCAGCGCCCCCACTAAACCCCGATACGGGGGCGCCGCCCCGGAGGTGAACCTTACGCCAAACGACCTCTTCCGATCAACCCATCACCGTATATCATCATGAACAAACGGTTAATTACGTAATCAATCGTATCGATCGAATAAACTGTTCCTCCACGACATGCGCTGAAGTTTGAACATTACCCGTATGCTTAGGCACGTAATTCACACTAAATGGCACATATTTGCATTCGCATGTAATCGACAGATGTTTTTCTACAGAACGCTTATCGAAAACCTGGAAACCGCGCTGCCATAGGGCGTAAAAATAACTTTACGTCACATCAATCGTATACAAATGGTAAAAACCAACGCTACGAGGCAAACAGCCACTCCGTCTCCCGCGACCCAATCCGGAAGGCACACAAAACCGGCCAGATCAGAGCCCCCACCCGGCGAACAAAGACGCGATCAGCTGCCTTTAGGATAGTCGTAGGCCAGCAGGCGCATATTGGCATAGCCCTGGTCGCCGATCCGGGTCCAGAGCAAGGTCTGCTGGCGAAAGCCGAAATAGGAGGCGGCGAGACGGCGCATGAACTCGTCGCCATTGTCGATGATTTCACTCAACACCTGACCGCTGGCCGTGCCGAAGGCCTGAAATACCTCGTCGGGGAATTGCTTGAGAACAACGCCTTGCTGCGTTACCGCCTGGGCGATCGCTGCCGGCGCCCGGGCGCCATATTCAGCCAGCGAGCGAGTATTCTCCTCGGCACAGGCGACTTCGATCGCCACTTTGTGAGTTGCCGGCAATTCGTCGTATTTCGCGCGGTTGATCTGGAGTTGCAGAGCGGCGCAGGGCTCCTGGAAGCCCGGCCAGTAGCAGAACTTGGCGGCATTGTGAAAACCGAAGCTGAGATCGTTGACCGGCCCCATGAACTCGGCCGCATCCAGTTCCTCGGCCTGGAGCTTGGGCAGGATCTGCGAGCCCGGCATCAGCACCTGCTGAACGCCGAGCTTGGCGAGAGCCTGGCCGGCCAGGCCGCCGATGCGGAAACGCAGGCCCTTGAGATCGGCGACACTGTTGATCTCCCGGCGGAACCAGCCGCCGAGGCGCGCGCCGGTATTGCCGGCCGCAAAGGCCTTGATGCCGAATTGCCCGCCCAGTTCATCCCAGAGCGCCCTGCCCCCGCCGGCATAGAGCCAGGCATCGAATTCCTGGGCGATCAGGCCGAAGGGAATGGCAGAGAAAAAGGCGAAGGCAGGAGACTTGGACAGATAATAGGCCGACATGTCGTGCGACATCTCCACGTCGCCCGACATCACGGCCGCCATGTTCTGGTCACCCGGCACCAGTTCGCCGGCCGCGTAGAGCTTGATGGTGAGCTGGCCCTGGGTGAGCACGCCGATCCGGTCGGCCAGGCGCTGGGCTCCCGTGCCCGCTCCCGGCAACCCCTTCGGCCAGGCCGTCGCCATCCGCCATTCGATCAGGTTCTGCGCCAACGCCGGAGCGGCAAGCATGGTGGCGCCGGCGGCGGCAGCTCCAGCGAGAAAACGACGTCGGGTCGACATGAAGAGGGTTCCTGTTACGCAAGACTAACACCCAGCCGAGGCGAGTAAGCAGCGTACAAGATGAACCGGGGCTGAACTGAGGCCGGGTTCTCCGCCCCCAATATCGCCTATCCGGCCAGAGCGTCCCGATAATCGGCAGTTGGCGACGCATCGTCCTGGGTGCGCTGAAGCTTCTCGCGGGCCTCATCGGCCTCGCGCTGGCGGTTCCACATGCCGGCATAGACGCCACCGTGAGCCAGCAACTCCTCATGATTGCCACGCTCGACGATCACGCCCTTGTCGAGCACGATGATCTCGTCAGCATTCACCACCGTCGAGAGACGATGCGCGATCACCAGCGTGGTGCGGTTCTCCGAGATGCGCTCGAGCGCAGCCTGGATCTCCATTTCAGTGTAGCTATCGAGCGCCGAGGTCGCCTCGTCGAGCACCAGCACCGGCGGCCCCTTCAAGATGGTGCGGGCAATGGCGACGCGCTGCTTCTCCCCGCCCGACAATTTGAGGCCGCGCTCACCGACTTCCGTTTCGTAGCCCTTGGGCATGCGCCGGATGAAGGTGTCGATCTGGGCAAGGCGGGCCGCCTCCTCAACCTCCGCATCGGTCGCATCCCAGCGACCATAGCGGACATTGTAGCGGATGGTATCGTTGAACAGCACCGTATCCTGCGGCACCATGCCGATGGCGGCGCGCAGCGATTTCTGGGTGACGTCGCGCACGTCCTGCCCGTCGATCAGCACGCGCCCGCCATTGACGTCATAGAAGCGGAACAACAGCCGCGAGATCGTCGACTTGCCGGCGCCCGAGGGACCGACGATCGCCACCGTGCGGCCTGCCGGCACGTCGAAGGAAAGCCCCTGCAGGATCGGGCGGTCGGGATCATAGTTGAACACCACATTCTCGAAGGTCACGCGGCCCTCGCGCACCTCGAGCGGCGCGGCGCCCGGCCGGTCCTTGACCTCGGTATCCTTGTCGAGCAGCTCGAACATGGTCTCGATGTCGGTGATGCCCTGCTTGATCTCGCGATAGGCAAAGCCGAGGAAGTTCAAGGGGGTTGCCAGTTGCAGCCACATCACGTTGAGCAGGGCGATGTCGCCGACGGTATTGACGCCGTGGTAGACGCCCAGGCCGGCCAGCAGCAGCGAGCCCAGCATACCCGCCATGAAGATGATGCCCTGGCCGATATTGAGCCAGGTCAGGGTGATATAGGTCCGGATCGCCGACTGCTCGTAGGAAGCCATCGCGCGATCGTAACGGGCGAGTTCGCGCTCCTCGTTGGAGAAATACTTGACCGTCTCGTAGTTGAGCAGGCTGTCGATCGCCTTCTGGTTGGCGTCCGTGTCGGAATCGTTCATCTCGCGGCGGATCGAGATGCGCCATTCGGTCGCCTTGATGGTGAACCAGACATAGAAGGCCGTCGTGGCGAGCACGATCAGGGCGTATCGCCAGTCGAACTGCAGCAGCAGCATGATCAGGTAGAGCGTCAGCTCAACGATGGTCGGCAGTATGTTGATGGTGGCGAAGCGGACGATATTCTCGATGCCGGTACGCCCGCGGTCGATCACCCGCGACAAGCCGCCGGTCTTGCGCTCGAGATGATAGCGCAGGCTGAGATTGTGGATGTGCTCGAAGGTCTCGATCGCCAGCCGCCGCACGGCGTACATGAACACGGCGGCGAACAGGCCGTCCTTCCACTGCGAGATCGCCGTCATCAGGATGCGCGCCGCGCCATAGGCCACCAGCATGGTGAGCGGCACGCCGGCCAGCATCACCGCCAAGGTATGGCCCGTAAGCTCGCGGTCGCCGCCGACGGCGGCCAGCCCATCGGTCGCCCATTTGAGCGTGTAGGGTACGACCAGGGTGATGAGCTTGGTCAGCAGCAAGAGCACGAAGGCCCATATCACCCGCATGCGCAGATCCGCACGATCTTGTGGCCACATATAGGGCCACAAATGCTTCATCGTCTGGAGAAAGGCCCCCTGGTCGGCGCTGATGCGCTTGGGAGCGGTGGAAGGGTCGGCGGATGGCATGAACGGGCTTTCGACCGGCGAGCGGAAGATCGCCGGCATCAGGAGTTTTCTGGCAATGACGCTGCGTAGTTAGGTCTGCAGCGGCATGACCGCAAGCGTCTTGCGATGAAATCTCGCTGCGCCAGGCCTCGTACAAGGCCCGCATCCCACTCGGCTCAAGGCGTTTTCTTATCCGGCATGACGAAGATCTGGCCCGGATAGATCAGATTGGGATTGCGGATCTGATCGGTATTGGCGTCATAGATCCAGGTATAGCGGATGCCCTGGCCATAGACCTTGCGCGAAATCCGCCAGAGATTGTCGCCCTGGAGGATCGTCGTGGTGCGGATCTCGGGGATCACGGCCACAGAGGGCGGTGGCGACGGTTGGGCCGGCTTGGCCTCGCTCGTCTGCACTGGTGCCGTCTCGGGGGTCGCGGGGTTGGAGGCGGATGGCGTCGTGGCGGATCGTGGCACCACGGTATTGCCGGAGGCCGGCGGCACGGCCTCCGCCTGTGCCGGCGACGAGGCGGCTCCCGTGGTTCCCGCCCCCTGCGTGCCGGGCTCGATGGCCGGAGAGGCGCCTTGGGCCGGCGCGGAAGCCGCTGCCGGCTGCGTCTTGTCACCCGGGGCCGGTGTGGCGGCGCCGGGCACTGCGGTAGAGGGCGTGGTCGCCGCTTGCGGCGGCGTTGCAGCGGGCTGGCCGCCACGGGTGGAGCCTGAACGCGACGGCGTGGCGATCGCCGCCACCACGGCCGGAGCCGAGGCCGAGGGTGCCTTGTCGACCATGGCGAACGGGACTTCGGCCCGTGTCAGCACCTGCCCGTTGGCAGCCGCGACATCGTCGACGCGAACCCGGTAATTGCCCGGCTGCATGCCCTTCTCGATCGTCATGCCGAAGGTGCCGTCCTTGGCCGCCGTCACGCCGGTCACCAGCGTATCGTTGAGATAGATGCGCAAGGCGGCCCCCGGCTCCGCCCGACCCGTCACGAAGAAACGGCCCATCTCGTCCGCCTCGACGGTCCGAATCGAAACATTGGCTCGTGAAGATCCCTTGTCCGCCTCGACAGATGCGGTTGCACCTGCCGGAGATGGCGCTGCCGGCTGCTCGGTTGGCTTGCTCGTCGGCGGCGCCGCGTCGGTCAATACCTTGGAGGGCTGGTCGGGCGAGTTGAGCACGACCACCACCTCTTCGCCCGGCTTTTCAGGAACGCGGACAGAGAGGGTTTGCTCAGACAAGGTCACCCGCCCGTCCGGCGATGTGGTGCGCAGGGTCAGTTCGCAGGGGCCCTTCGGCAAAGCGGGCGGCGTGATCGCCCAGGTACCGTTGATGTCGGCAACGACGCGGGCATAGGGGTTGCCATTGCGCAGCAGTTCCACCGTGGCGCCGGACGCGGCTCGCCCTGCAATCACCGCGCTGCCGGCCGGCTCGATGCGGGCAATATCGAAGGTCGGGGCGGTCTGTCCCTTGGCCGCATCCGGTTTCGGCGCCTCGGGCTTGGGAGGCTGGGGTTTGGCGGCTTCAGTTTTGACGGCCTCGGGATGAGCCGCCTCCGTCTTTCCAGAATCGGGCTTGCCAGGATCGGGCTTGCCAGGATCGGACTTGGCTGCCTCGTTGCCAGTTGCTGGAACCTTCGCGGCTTCGGTTTTCGCCACTTCGGTATTGCTTCCCGCAGTCCTGGCCGACTCCGGCTTGACGGCTTCGCCGGTCAGCGCGGGCTTCTGCATCTTGTCGGCGGGGGGATTGGCGGTAACTGCCGGCTTGGCATCGCCGACCAGCGGCGACGGCGGCCGGGCAGGCTCGCGCACCAGCACGCTGTAGAGCGTACCGACGCTGACGACGCTCGCGGCTCCCACTATTCCCGCCAGACTCTTCCAGCCCACTGCCATCTTCTACTCCCGATGCAAGAACGCGCACCGTTTCATCAGATTTTACTTACCCGCTTCACCTGCCGGACGAAAGACCTGCACCATCACAATGCTGTCGAACGAGCAAAGTATCGCGCCGACATTTCTTGCCGGCGCCCTTGTCAGGACTTGTACACCGAACTGCAGCGCCATTGCTGCAGAATTGTGATGAAAATCCAGGAACGCACGATATTCTTCATCGGACGGGGCTTGATCGGAAGGTTCCATGAAACGAGCGGCGCTCTTTGTATCTGCTCTTTGCCTGACCATTCTCTTTGGAACCATGCCATCGCAAGCCGGCCAAACAGAGGCTGGAGCACGCCCGAAGAGCTCCGCGATGCGCATTCTCATCGTGCGCAGCGCCGCCGTCGATTGTGAACCCAATTGCGCCGAATGGATTTCCGCCGACGGTGACATCACCGCCGCGACGCCGGCGCTGCTGCGCAAGGTTCTGAAAGCCAGTGGCGGCAGGAAGCTGCCCTTCATCCTCACCTCGCCTGGCGGAGACGTTACAGCCGGATACGCCATCGGCCGCCTGATTCGTCGGGCAGGCCTGGAGGTCACGGTCGGCCGGACCATGCTGGCTCCCTGTACGCCAGAAGAGAGGAAATGCTCCGACACCATGATGAAGGGCCGTCGCGGCTTCGCCAACAATGCGGGAGCCTTTTGCAATTCGGCCTGTGTGTTCGCGCTGGCCGGAGGAGTTGCACGTCACGTCTTTTGGGTCAGCCCGGTCGGTGTTCATCAATTCGCCAGCTCGCGGACTCTAACACGCTGGCGCCAGACCACTCTCAACGGGCGCGTCATCCGGCGAGAGATTCTGTCGGTCAACCGGATCAAGGTAAAGACGACACCGGCACAATATGACCAGGCCGCCCGCTATTTCGCCGAGATGGGAATTGATCCACGTATCAACGGGCTGCTCCAGCTCGCCGACAACAAGAACATTCACGTGATGAACCACAGTGAATTGCTGGAGACGAAGATCATCACCGACGACCAGGATGCGCGGGGCCAGGTCCTGAAACTTCAGACGGCGCTGAATGCTCAAAAAATGTCCGAGCGCATCGCTGCCTTCACTGTGACCGCCGCCGACGTGCCGGCGGGGCTCTATCAGGGCAAGGCTATCATCTCGCATGTCAATTTCCGGCAGGATCCGAAAGGCACTGGCGTCGTGGTGAGCGTTACGCCGACGATCGGGACGCTCCCCTTGCCCACGGCTGACCTGCTCGCCATCATCCAGATCGGCAACCGGTTCGAGTTATCGGACCGGTCGGGCGGAAGCGTCCAGCCGGATTCCGAGCTGACGATCGCCATCGCCCCCGTGACCTTCTGCGTTCTCGAGCACAGCCGCTCCTTGAACTTCACCATCGGCCCGAAACGACGCAGCCCTGTGACGTCTGAAACCGTGTGGGTCTCGACGGGCCGCTTCCGCGATCTCGATCTCCTGTTGGGCAAGGTTTGCGGCAGGCAAGGGAACCTTGCCGATTGATCCGTGCGGCGGCAAAGCAACTTGACCCACCCATGCCGCAGTGCGAAACCGGGGATATGACAAAGCTTCGTTCGATTTGCATCTATTGTGGCTCCAGCAATGGCACCCGCCCCGATTATGTCGCCGGCGCCGAGCGTCTCGGCCGGGACATGGCTGAAGGCGGCATCCGCCTTGTCTATGGTGGCGGCAATGTCGGCCTGATGGGCACCGTCGCCCGCGCCGTCATCGAGAATGGCGGCCGGGTTACCGGCATCATCCCGACCTTCCTGCAGCGCCGCGAGCGCATGCTCACCGAGGTCGAGGAACTCATCGTCACCAAGGACATGCATGAGCGCAAGCGCCTGATGTTCGAGCGGGCTGACGCCTTCGTCGCCCTTCCGGGGGGCGTTGGCACGCTGGAGGAACTGGTCGAGCAGTTGACCTGGGCCCAACTCGGCCAACACAAGAAGCCGATCCTGCTGGTCAATATCGACGGGTTCTGGACGCGCTTCCTCGACATTCTCGACCATATGCGCGAGGAAGGCTTCATTCGTCCCGAGACCGCGGTGGAGGTCTTGGTGGCCAACACGCCCGAAGAGGTCGTGCTGATGGTCAAGGCTGCGATCGAGAAGATCTCGCGGGCCGAAATGGCGATGAGCGTCGCGCCCGAGACGCTCTGACCTTCGCATTGCGAGGCTGCGATCGAATAGGATTGCGCCCTGCGGTGTTCATGCTCCGGCGTTTCGCGGCCTGGCAGTATGGACAATGCAATGAAGAGGTCTTTCCACGTGACTGTGGCGGCACTGTTTTTCAGCGCCGGCCTTTCGCCTCTCGTATTCGCAGGCGATCTCTACGATCTCGATCCCGAGCATACCCAGGCGATCTTCCATATCGACCATCTCGGCTATTCCACCGTCACGGGCAGCTTCCGCCAGTTGAAGGGCATGCTCACGCTCGATGAAGAACATCCCGAGCAAAGCCTGGTCGAGGCAACGATCGAGGCTTCGAGCATCGATACGGGGGTGCCGACGCGCGACGAGGATCTGAGGTCGAGCCAGTTCTTCGACGTCGCCCGCCATCAGACGATCACTTTTCGGACCGTAAAGGTGAAGCGGCGTGGTCCGCGCAGCGCCGATCTCAGCGGAGAGCTGACGCTGCTCGGGATATCCAGGCCCGTGACATTGCGGACCACCTTCAACCAGATCGCGCCGGATCCGCTGCGCGGCAGTCGCATGGTGGCCGGCTTCACCGCGACCACGAGCATCCGTCGCACGGATTATGGCATGAAGGCCTTCATCCCCCTGATCGGCGACGTCGTGCGCATAGACATCAATGTCGAAGCAATCCGCCGTTGAGGAAAAGCCCGCTCGCCGCAACGGGCTCGATCCTCAAACCTCCGCGCCAGCCTTGAGCAGCTTGTAGGTCATCGAATCAACCAGCGCCTGGAAGGAGGCATCGATGATGTTGTCGGAGACGCCCACGGTGGCCCAGCGATCGCCGGCGGCATCCTGGAATTCGATCAGCACCCGCGTCACCGCATCGGTACCGCCTTGGAAGACGCGGACCTTGTAGTCGATCAGCTTCAGGTCCTCGATGACGGACTGATACTTGCCGAGATCCTTGCGCAGCGCCGTGTCGAGGGCATTGACCGGGCCATGTCCCTCCGCTGCCGAGATCAGTTCATCGGCGCCGACCTTGACCTTGACGATGGCCTCGGAGAACACGCCGAGTTCGCCGCGCTCGTTCCAGCGCCGCTCGACATTGACGCTGAAGCGCTCGACGAAGAAGAACTCCGGGACGCTGCCGAGAATACGCTTGGCCAGCAGGAAGAAAGAGGCATCCGCCCCCTCATAGGCATAGCCTTGCGCTTCCTTGTCCTTCAGTGCCCCAAGCAATCTGGAGAGACGGGGATCATCCTTGTCGACGGCCAGCCCCAGGCGTTCCAGTTCGGCCAGGATGTTGGATTTGCCGGCCTGGTCCGAGACCAGCAATTTGCGCCGGTTGCCCACGCTTTCCGGCGGCACGTGCTCATAGGTGGAAGGATCCTTCACCACGGCCGAGGCATGGATGCCGGCCTTGGTGGCAAAGGCCGAGGAACCGACATAGGGTGCATGATGGTCGGGCATGCGGTTGAGCAGTTCGTCGAGCTTGCGCGAGATGCGCGTCAGGTTCTCGAGCCCAGCCGCATCCACCCCGATCTCGAAGCGCTCGGCATAGGCGGGCTTGAGCAGCAATGTTGGGATCAGCGAGGTGAGGTTGGCATTGCCGCAGCGCTCGCCCAAACCGTTCAGCGTGCCCTGGATCTGCCGCACGCCCGCCCTGACGGCCGCCAGCGAATTAGCGACCGCCTGCTCGGTGTCATTATGGGCATGGATGCCGAGATGGCCGCCGGGGATCGTCTTGACGACCTCGCCGACGATGCGCTCAATCTCATGTGGCAGGCTACCGCCATTGGTATCGCACAGGACCACCCAGCGCGCGCCGGCCTCATGGGCCGTACGGGCGCAGGCGAGCGCATAATCGGGATTGGCCTTGTAGCCGTCGAAGAAATGCTCGCAGTCGAGCAGCACTTCGCGCCCACGTGCCTTGGCCGTGGCGACGCTATCGCGGATCGAATCGAGATTGTCTTCCAGGCTGATGCCGAGGGCCATGCGCACCTGATGGTCCCAGCTCTTGGCCACGAAGCAGATCGCGTCCGCCTGCGCATCCAGCAGGCCTGCGACACCGGGGTCGTTGGCGGCCGAGCGCCCTGCCCTCTTGGTCATCCCGAAGGCGGTGAACTTCGCCTTGAGGCCGTTGGGCTGGCTGAAGAACTGGGTGTCGAGCGGATTGGCGCCGGGATAGCCGCCCTCGATATAGTCGACACCGAGATCGTCGAGCAACCCGGCGATCGCCTGCTTGTCGGCGAGGGAGAAGTCGACTCCCGTGGTCTGGGCGCCGTCACGCAGAGTGGTGTCGAAGAGATAGAGGCGATCGCGCGTCATTGCCTGACAGCCTCGGGCGGGGCCGAAAGCACCTTCTTCATGGTGGTGTTGCCGAGCCACTCGTCGCCAAGCGACACCGTGTTGCGCTGCTGGGGCACGAAACCCTGCTTGAGGAAAAAGTCCCGGGCAGTATCACTGGCGTCGACCGTCAGATGATCGGCGCCACGCGCCTTGGCGAGCTGTTCGATGGCTCCATAGAGCGTTGAGGCCACGCCCTGTCCGGCGACCGCCGGATGGACATAGAGCAGGTCGACCAATTCCTTGCCTTTCAGCGCGATGAAGCCGACGGGCGAGCCGCCGATCGTTGCCACGATGGTCAAACAGCCCGCAAGGCGTTTCACCCAGGCCTCCTCGTCATCGGCCGCCTCGGCCCAGGCCTCCTGCTGACCTTCGGAATAATCCTCACCTGTCAGCTCTTGGATACTGGCCCGGAAAATCTCGGCCAGGATCGGTGCGTCGGCAGGCAGGAACGGGCGCAGCCCAGGTTTCGGCATAGCAGGATTCGACGTCGACTTGGCCATCAGAGCTTGACCTCCCAACTGGTAGTACCGTCCTTGTTGTCCTTGACGGTGATGTTCAAGCGGGCGAGTTCGTCGCGGATGCGATCGGATTCCGGCCAGTTCTTCTCGGCACGCGCAACCTTGCGCGCAGCCAGAAGCGCCTCTACCTCCCGCCTCAGCCCATCGCTGACATGCGTGTCACCCTTCAGGGCCGCCGCATCATTGCTGAAGCCCAGAAAGGCAAGCGTCGCCGCCCTGTCGGCCGGATCGGTGATCTGGTGCAGGCGGGCCAGCATGGCCGGCGTGTTGAGATCGTCCGACAGGGCCTCGATCACACCGGCATCGACGCTTCCGCCGGCAGGCACCTCCTCATACCAGCGCAACAGGGTCTGCTGGGCCTCGGTCAAGGCTTGCAGGGTCCAGTCGATCGGCTGGCGATAATGGGTGCGCAGCATGGCCAGGCGCAGCACGTCGCCATGCCAGGCCCGCCCGCCGAAGCGGTCGCTGCCGAGCAATTCGCGAATGGTGATGAAGTTGCCCAGGCTCTTGGACATCTTCTCGCTCTCGACCTGCAGGAAGCCGTTATGCATCCAGACATTGGCCATCACCGGCGTATCGAAGGCGCAGCAGCTCTGGGCGATCTCGTTCTCATGGTGCGGGAAGACGAGATCGATGCCACCGCCATGGATATCGAAGACGTTGCGGGCCGGGTCGTCGCAGCCGATGCCGCCGCCATAGGGGGTGAGCAGCGTCGCCATCGACATCGCCGAGCACTCGATATGCCAACCGGGGCGTCCGGGCGTGGCGATGCCCGAGGGGCTGGGCCAGCCGGGCTGGCGGCCATGGGAGGGCTTCCACAGCACGAAATCCATGGCATCGCGCTTATAGGGTGCAACATCCACCCGCGCACCGGCCAGCATTTCGTCGAGCGAGCGGCGGGCGAGTGCGCCGTAGCGCGGCACCTTGGCGAGCTTCTCCATGGCATGGACGGAGAACAGTACATGTTCTTCAGCGACATAGGCGACACCGCGCGCCACCAGGCGCTCGATGATGGCCTTCATCTCCTCGATATGGTCGGTCGCCCGCGGCTCGACCATCTGCGGCAGCTGCCCCGGCTGGTTGACCTGATCGGGCATCAGTACGCCGAGTTCCCTGATGTCCCGATGGAACTGGGCGAGCGTGCCGTCGGTCAATTCACGGATGGTGATGCCGCGCTCGGCCGCGCGCTCGTTGATCTTGTCGTCGACGTCGGTGATGTTGCGCGCGTAGCTGACGTGCTCGGCGCCATAGGTGTGGCGCAGCAGGCGGAACAGCAGGTCGAAGACGATGATCGGGCGGGCATTGCCGATATGGGCAAAGTCGTAGACGGTCGGGCCGCAGACATACATACGCACCCGATCGGGATCGATCGGCGTGAAATCGACCTTGGAGCGCGTACGGGTATCGTAGAGCCGTAAAACCATGAGTTCCCCACCTCGGCTGGCCGGGGGCGTCCTGCGCTCAAGGTTTTGGGCGAATGACGGCGCCAGCCAGCGTTGCTGCTAGCTGCAAATAATCCGCGAAAGGATGGCCGTCTTTATCATCGCGGGGAGCAATGTGCCATGCGGGCGGCGTTGTCAAGCGACAGGATGGCGTGTCCTTCGATCACCCGGTGATGACGCGCATCAGACCAACGCGTTTTGTGAATTGACGGTAACGGGTAGAATCGCAAACGCGCGCCGAACCATAGAGCGAGGACGAACAAGCATTCTGGCTTGAGCGCACTTTGTTCCGGAGCCGGGCTCATCCGGCTCGGGCAATGATCCGTTTGCCCAAGGCCTGCCCGGGCAATTCGATCAGCCGATAGCCCAGCACGGCGAAAAGCAGGGCAAACAATACGCTCGTCGCGGCGAAGAGGCTGGAGGGCGCCAGGGCACCCGCCAGGCCGATGGCGAAGGGATGCAGGAGATAGGTCGAGTAGCTGACGCTGCCCAGCCATCCGGTGATGCGATTGTCGACCAGCGCTGAGCGGCGGATGCTCGGAATGCCGGCGACCAGCACGAACACGATCGGCGCGACCAGCCAGGGAAACAGCGACTGGTTCATGGTGATATTCGGATGGCTGAAATAGCCGAAGGAGACGATGTTCGAGAGCGCCATGATGACGACGAAGACTCCCGTATCGACAAGAAGGCGCGTCAGCGGCAATTCCCCGGCTTGGGTGCGGAACGCCCGGCAACCCAGGATGGCGGCATAGATCATGCCGATCCGTCCGAGCGGCAGGCGGTGCCCGATCACGAGCGAGATGCCGACCAAGGCGAGCATCACGAGCGGGGCGGCGATGGCCAGCTTGTCGTCGAACTTCCGTCCAAGGCTAAGCAGTGCAACGGCGAAGATCGCATACCAGGCGAATTCGATGCTGAGGGTCCATGTCACACCCAGCAGCGGCGTGGCGCCGACATAGTCCTGTATCAGCAGGAGATTGGCGAGCCAGTCACCCAGCGTGGCGGACTTCACCGCCGAAAAGTCCGGAATAGCGGTGCAATAGCCGAGGAGTGCCATCAGCGCAAAGGCGGCGAACACCAGAGGATAGATACGAAACACGCGCCGAATCATGAACGTTTTGAGGTCGAACCGGCGTCCGGCCGTCATGGGAATGACGAACCCGCTGACGATGAAGAACAGGACGACACCGAACACACCGGGCGAAAGCATGCCAACGATCCACTGGCCGAACCCGCTTTCCTTTTCCGCCACATGCTGAAACAGCACGGCCCCGGCGGCGATGAAGCGCAGCGTGTCGAGAAAGACCACGCGCGGCATGGTGGCCATGGTCCTATCCTCGACGCGTGGTTCCAGCGTGGCCGCAAGTACCGGCGCCGGGAGCGCGTCACCGTTTCTTCCCTGGTTTGGCATGGGGCGGTCCATGGAAGAAACCAGGGGATGGTCAGTCGGCACTTGGGATTTCCTAACAACGTTCAGACGACGGCTCGAGGGCAGTCCGAATATTGAAGGAGAGCAGGAACGGCCTCCCCAGTGCAAGTCCACCTGGCTAAGGAATTGGGACGATGGCCGCTAAACAATAAGGCGCGGGATCAGCCATAATCGTCTTGTCGAAACGTTGCACGCCCTGGCTGCACAAGCCCCATAGTACCAAAGTGGGCCCTCGCCCGTTGAAACGCCGACAAAGGTGGAGCCTTTGCATGTCGGCACTGATGCAGCCCGGCAACAGAGTTTCGCCAAAAATTAAACACGTAGATTTACCGATGTTTAAAAACGCACGGCGATGATAGGCAAGCTCCGCTATCCGGACGGGGCAGACCCCGTTCACATGTGTGATTTCGATGAACCTGCGTACCCTCTCCTTCATCGCGGCTTGCCTGGCTTTCGCCAGCCCCGCCTCCGCCCAGAACGTGGCTTCCTTCGTCGTCAGCGCCGATGATGGCTACGGCGTCGACACCTGCCTGGAAAGCGGCGCCCCCTGCGGCCAGCCGATTGCCAGCGAATGGTGTGTCGCCAATGGCTATGCCAAGGCGGTCGCCTTCCGCCGGCAGACCGAAACCGATATCACTGGCGCCATCAACGCGCCCACACAGGTCGCTGCTGCCTCACAGCCGCACGCTGTCGTGATCACTTGCGAAAAGTGAAGACCTGCGAGAAGTGAAGCCTTGCGAGAAGTGAGGATGCGGGCGGTGGCCCTGCTGGGCCCTGCACTCAGTCCGTGACGAAATCCGCACATTTCTGGGGCGGCTCGCCGGCCCAGGGCATTACCGGCACCGACGAGGTCGAGTTCTTCGGAGATCCTTCGATCAGTTTGTCGGTATAGACCAGATAGACCAGCACGTTGCGCTTGGCGTCGCAGCCGCGCACCACCTGCATCTTCTTGAAGAACAAGGAGCGGGACTGGCGATAGACCAAGGCGCCCTGCTCGAATTTCTCCTTGAACTTGATCGGCCCGACCTGGCGGCAGGCCAGCGAGACGTCCGACACCTCCTCGGCCACCCCGAACATACCCTTGAGACCACCCTTCTCCGGCACGGTGAAGTGACAGGCGACCCCTTCGACATCGGGATCGTCGACACCGTAGACGGCGAGCTTGTCGTCCGGGGTCAGGAATTTCCATACCGTCGACTTGCGGAAGATCAGGTCCGGTTCCTGGGCCTGGGCAGCGACGGGAACTGCAAGGGCAAGTACGATCGCAGCGAGGCCGAAGCAGATTCTACGCAACATGCGGGGTCTCCTCATCGGCCCCCATATGGGAAGGCATCCGGCCGGGCGCTAGAGTGGAGTGTCGACCTCGCTCCATCACTTGATGGAGTTGTGGAAGTCGACACTCTGGCCTCACCCGAGCCGCGCCAATACACGCTCACGGCCGATCAGCGGCAGCAGCGCCTTGAGTTCGGGGCCATGATCGAGCCCGGTCAGCGCCTGGCGCAGCGGCATGAACAGGGCCTTGCCCTTCGCGCCGGTGGCTTCCTTCACGGCCTGCGTCCAGGCGCCCCAGGTGTTCTCGTCCCAGGGCCCGCTCGGCAACAGCGCGGCGGCGCGGCCGAGGAACTCCCGATCCTGCTCACCCGCGGCGACCGGCCCCGTCACCACGTCCCACCACAATTTCGCATCGGCCAGCCTGACGAGATTGGAGCGCACGGCGAGCCAGAAATCCTCACCGCCCTCGATGCCGAGAGCCGTCAGCCGCTGCGAGACGTCTGCAAAGGCCGTCTCATGCAGCAGCTTGGCGTTGAGTGTCTCGATCTCGGCCGGATCGAAGCGCGCCGGCGCCCGCGAGATGCGCGAAAGATCGACCAGCGCGGCCAGCTCCTGCAGCGACGCGATCGGGCGCACGGCCTCGGCCGTGCCGGTCAGCACCGCCAGGCTCGCTACCGCCATCGGCTCGAAGCCGGCCTCGCGCAGCGAACCGATCGACAGCGCCCCGCTGCGCTTGGACAGCCCCTCGCCGCCCACCGTGGTAAGCAGATTGTGGTGGGCGAATTCCGGCACCGTGCCGCCCAGGGCTTCGAAGATCTCGATCTGCACGGCGGTGTTGGTGACGTGATCCTCGCCGCGGATGATGTGGCTGACGCCAAGATCGATGTCATCGACCACGGATGGCAGCGTGTAGAGATAACCGCCATCGGCACGGATCAGCACCGGGTCGGACAGGGAGGAGGTGTCGACATGCGCGGGGCCGCGCACGCCGTCCTGCCATTCGACGATGCGGTGGTTGAGCAGGAAGCGCCAATGCGGACGCCGCCCCTCGGCCTCCAGAGCCGCCTTCTGCTCGGCGGTCAAGCGCAGGGCCGCCCGGTCATAGACCGGCGGCAGGCCGCGCGCCTTCTGCAGCGTGCGCCGGCGCTCAAGTTCCTCCTCGGTCTCGTAGCAGGGATAGAGTCGACCGGCCTCACGCAGGCGGCCGGCGGCGGCATCGTAAAGCGCCATGCGTTCGGACTGGCGCGCCTTCACGTCCGGGACCATGCCGAGCCAGGCAAGATCCACCGCGATGGCATCCGCATATTCCTGGCGCGAGCGGGCCATGTCGGTATCGTCATAGCGCAGGATGAAGCGTCCGCCCGCGCGCTTGGCCACGCACCAATTCAGCAAGGCGGTGCGGATATTGCCGATATGGATATAGCCGGTGGGGGACGGCGCAAAGCGGACGACAGGCGGCATGACGGGCTTTCGAAATTGGAAATATGGCCTGTCCTATACCGCGAGGCCTCCCTTTTGAAGGAGAGATTATGAACAGGCTCCTGCCATTTTTGCTGGCCATGAAATCGCCATCGTGTTTATAACGGAGACGATAATCAATCGCAGCCGGCTCATAGCACCCTTTCCCGGCTGATCATCGCCACTCAGTGAATGCCATCAAAACGGGCATCACGAAACTGACGATGCCCTCGGCATCCAAAACATGACGTTAGGGAATTCGTTGATTATTCATGCCAGCATTCATTGTTTGTTGTCACCTCGAAGGCATTGTGCGGCCAAGTTCGCGGTCGTTCCTGCCGCGACCGGAAATGGGAATAGAGTGATGTTGCGTACCTCCCTGAAGACTGCCGCAGCGGCAGGGGTTCTTGCCGTTCTGGCGACGCCGGCACTGGCCCAGTCCTCTTCCTATACGCCGACGGGATTTTGGGACAACTACATCGCCGGTGGCTGGTCGCTGGAACTCGGCGCGACCGCCGCCATGGGCCCCAACTATGAGGGCGCTAAGGATTTCACCTTCCTGCCCTCGCCGATCATCTCGCTGTCCCGTCAGGGCAAGGGGACCGCTTTCAGTTCGCGCAACGACAATCCGGGCCTCGGCATTCTCGACAATGGCTTCCTGCGCATCGGCCCCGTCGGCAAGCTTCTGCTCAAGCAGGACGGTTCCACCGACGACGATCTCAAGGGCCTCAAGCCGGTACGCTGGGGCGGCGAACTCGGCATCTTCGCCGACATCTATCCGGTCGAGTGGCTGCGTTTGCGCGCCGAATTGCGGCACGGCATCCGTTCGCATCACGGCCTGGTCGCCGATATCGCGGCGGACGCCTTCTATGACATCGCACCGGATTGGCGTATTTCCGGCGGCCCCCGTGTCTCCTTGGCTACGCGCAGCTATTTCGACGCCTATTATGGCGTGAATCTACAGGAATCACTCGCTTCCGGCCTCAGCCCCTATTCGCCCGGCGGTGGCCTGAAGTCGGTTGGCGTCGGCGGTGCGCTCACCTGGAAGACCACGGACAAGATCACCACCAGCGCCTTTGCCGAATATAGCCGTCTTACCGGTCCCGCCTCCAAATCGACCCTGGTCAAGGAGCGCGGCTCCCCAAACCAGTTCACGATCGGCGTATCGGCAAGCTATCGCTTCGACTTCAATCTCTGAGTCGCCCCGAAGCTATCCCCGAGTGCCTGGGCACCCGGGAAATACCTCACCGGCGTTGAAGTGTCCGCGTCGCGACAATCGGCCATGTTGATTGCGGGATCGGTCCCGTGCACCCAGTAGGGGTCCAGCTTCTGCGAGGCCCCGTGAGCCAGTCCGCCGCCCTCCCCCACCTCTATTCGCCGTTCACGATCCGCAATCTGCGCATCAAGAACCGCATCATGTCCACCGGGCACGACACCACGCTGCCCACGGCCTTCGTGCCCAATGACGCGCTGATCGCCTATCAGCAGGCGCGCGCCCAGGGCGGCGTCGGCCTGATCGTGCTGCAGGTTGCCGGCGTGCACGAGACGGCGCGCTACACCTCCCATCTCCTGATGGCAACCAGCGACGACTGCATCCCCGGCTATCGCCGCCTCGCCGAGGTCTGCCATGCCGAGGGGGCGGCGGTGTTCGGCCAGCTCTTCCATCCCGGCCGCGAGATCATGGAGACGGCCGAGGGCACCGCCCCCGTCGCCTACGCGCCCTCCGCCGTGCCCAACCAGCGCTTCCACGTCATGCCGCGCGCCATGAGCACGACGATGATCGGCGAGATCGTCGAGGGCTATGGCGAGGCTGCGCGCCGGCTCGAACAGGCCGGGCTCGACGGCGTGGAGATCGTCGGCAGCCACGGCTACCTGCCCTCGCAATTCGTCAATCCGCGCGTCAATGTACGCGAGGATGCCTATGGCGGCTCGCTCGACAATCGCCTGCGCTTCATCCGCGAGAGCCTTGCCGCCATTCGCGCCAGGACGGGCCCCGACTTCGTCGTCGGCCTGCGCTTTTCATCCGAGGACAGCGATCTCAACGGCCTTACCGCCGAGGAGGTGGCGGAGGTGCTCACCGCCCTCGATGGCAGCTTCGACTATTTCAACCTGACGGTCGGCTCCTCCGCCAGCTTCGGGGGTGCCGTGCATATCGCCCCCGCCATGGCCTTCTCCAGCGCCTATGGTGCGCCATCGGCGGCAGCGGTGAAGCGCAAGGTCAAGACCCCGGTCTTCTATGCCGGTCGTGTCAACCAGCCCCAGGATGCCGAACAGCTGATCGCCAAGGGCGAGGCCGACATGGTCGGCATGACGCGGGCGCTGATCTGCGACCCCGACATGCCTGCGAAGGCCGAGCAGGGCCGTTTCGACGACATCCGCGCCTGTATCGCCTGCAACCAGGCCTGCATCGGCCATTTCCAGCTCGGCGTGCCCATTTCCTGCATTCAACACCCCGAGACCGGGCGCGAGTTGCGTTATGGCAAGGTGCTGCCTGCCAGCTCGGTGAAGAAGGTGCTGGTGGCCGGCGGCGGCCCGGCCGGCCTCAAGGCCGCCAGCATCGCCGCCTCGCGCGGCCATGACGTTACGCTCTACGAGGCCTCGGGCCGGCTCGGTGGCCAGGCCCTGCTGGCACAATTGCTGCCCCGGCGCATGGAGTTCGGCGGTATCGTCACCAATCTAACCCGCGAGGCGGAGCTTGCCGGCGTCGCCGTGGTGAAGAACATCAGGGTCGATCGCGTTTTGGTCGAGCGCGAGCGTCCCGACGTGGTTGTCATCGCCACCGGTGCCACGCCTCGCCATCCTGAATTGCCCGGCGCGGAAACCGCGCATGTCGTCGACGCCTGGCAGGTGCTGCGCGACGAGGCCAATGTCGGCAGTTCCGTGCTGGTGGCGGACTGGCGCTGCGACTGGATCGGCATGGGCGTCGCCGAGAAGCTGGCGCGTGCCGGCTGCAAGGTCCGCCTCGCCGTTAACGGCTACATGCCGGGCCAGCGAATCCAGGCCTATGTCCGCGACCACTGGGCCGGTGTCCTGCACGATCTCGGCATCGAGGTCATCCCCTATGCCGATCTCTACGGCGTCGATGGCCAGACCGTCTATCTCGCCCATGTTACCGGCCGCGAGCCGATCATCATCGACGGCATCGACACGCTGGTGACCTCGCTCGGCCATGAAGCCGTCAATGCTTTGGAAGCCGAGCTGGAAGGCCTGGCTGCGGAGATTCACAGCATCGGCGACTGTCTGACACCCCGCACGGCCGAGGAAGCCGTGCTGGAAGGTCTGAAGGTCGGCTGGGCGATCTGACAGCGATACCTTCCCGCATACGCGGGAAGGTATCGCTCCGAAGGCGGCTATCTCAGAGCGAACGCATCAGCCCGCCATCGACCCGGATGTTCTGGCCGGTGATGTAGCCGGCGCCCTCCGAGGCGAGGAAGGCGATGGTGGCGGCGATCTCCTCGCTGGTGCCATAGCGCCCCATCGGCACGCTGTCGCGACGTTCCTCGGTAGCCGGCAGACTGTCGATCCAGCCCGGCAGGACGTTGTTCATGCGCACATTGTCGGCGGCATGCTGGTTCGCAAAGAGTTTGGTGTAGGCGGCAAGCCCGGCGCGGAACACGGCCGAAGTCGGAAACATCGCCGTCGGCTCGAAGGCCCAGGCCGTGGAGATGTTGATGATGGTGCCGTTCTTCTGGCGGATCATCGCCGGCGCCACCAGGCGGGTCGCCCGGATCACGT
This sequence comes from Labrys sp. KB_33_2, assembly GCF_052114505.1. Classification (NCBI taxonomy): domain Bacteria; kingdom Pseudomonadati; phylum Pseudomonadota; class Alphaproteobacteria; order Hyphomicrobiales; family Xanthobacteraceae; genus Labrys; species Labrys sp. KB_33_2. The sequence goes on from NZ_JBFREW010000009.1 coordinate 220,982, forward strand.
TCATCAGATAAACGTCGAACCCGGTGTGCCACTGCTCGTCGGTGATCTCGATAAGCGGCGCGCGCGGCCCATGGCCGGCGCTGTTGACCAGCACGTCGACCCGCCCCCAGCGCTCAAGCGTGAGATCTGTCAGGCGCCGCAGGTCCTCGTTCGACTGGTTGGAGCCAGTGACACCGAGGCCGCCCAATTCCTGCGCGATGGCCTCGCCCTTGCCGGAGGAGGAAAGAATGGCAACCTTATAGCCATCCTTGGCCAGGCGCCTTGCGGCGGCCGCTCCCATGCCACTGCCGCCCGCCGTGACGATCGCTACTTTTTCTGCTGCCATTGAAATCATCCTTCCATATCCCGAAGCGGCGGGAGGCCGCGACAAAGAGCTCATGCTCCTGATATACTGGCAATTCAGGCCTCATTCGAGCCAGAATAGCTATTCTTATCCTGTAGAAAAACTATTGCATGCTGGACACGTTGCCTCGCCTTCCTCCGCTCAGGGCTCTGCGGGCCTTCGAAGCCGCCGCGCGCCATCTGAACTTCCGCCTGGCCGCCGAAGAGCTGAATGTGACGCAGGGCGCCGTTGCCCAGCATATCAGAGGTCTGGAGACCGATCTCGGCGTGAAGCTGTTCGAGCGCCTGCCGCGCGGGCTCGCGCTCACCCATGCCGGGCATAGCTATCTGCCAAATATCCGCCGAGCATTCGAACTCATCGCCGATGCGACATTGGGCCTGCGCCCCGAACCTGCCAGGTTGACGATCAGCGTCACGCCGAGCTTCGCCACCAAATGGCTTATCCCAAGACTGCCTCAGTTCGTTGCCGAGCATCCGCTCGTCGACCTGCGCATTCTGGCCAATGAAGGCTTGTCCAATTTCCAAAGCGACGGCGTCGATATCGCGGTGCGGCAGGGGCGGTTGCCCTTCGGACCGGGGTTGGTGGTCGAGCGCCTTTTTTCGCAGCAGGTAATCGCAGTCTGCGCCCCCACCTTGCTGCCAGCCGGTGCGAACGGCATCGCACCGGCTGAGATCCCGAACCACACCCTCCTGCACGACACCCACAATCTTTGGCCGGAATTTCTCGAAGGGGTGCTCGGCTTCAAGCCCGCTGCCGAACCCAAGCGCATGCGCTTCAACCAGACGGGACTGGCGGTCGAGGCTGCCGCCGCTGGCCAGGGCATCGCACTCGCCAGCCGCTTCCTGGTCGCCGGCGATCTCGCCAGCGGCAGGTTGATCCAACCGCTGGCGGCCGAAATGTCCGGCACCCATGACTTCTACGTGGTGCTGCCGCGCCGGCAGCGCCATCCCGAGCCAACGGATGCGGTTCGGCGCTGGCTCATCGAGACGGCACGGGCGGAAGCGCAGGCAGACGACCCATAGGCGCCAACTTTGCGGAACTCGGTGCTTATCTGGTGGGTCGATCTCCAGATCGACCATCTTGGAAGCGCCGTGCTTGCCGGCAGGAAGATGCCGATCTGGAGATCGGCACACCTCGTTTCAGGCGTCTCCACTCGTAAAGTTAGCGCCTATGGGCGGACGACCGACGCTCAGAAATCCACCGCGTCCGCGCTCACGGTGGTGGAGACGCGATAAAGCGCGGCATCTGGCACGAAGGCAGGCTTGTTGCTGTCCCGGAACCGATTGGTGATCGGATAACGGCGGTCACGGCCGAAATTCTTTTCGGTCACCTTCACGCCGGGAGCGGCCTGGCGGCGCTTGTACTCGGCGAGATAGAGCAGGCGTTCGACCTTGCGCACGGTCTCCTCGTCATGGCCGCGCGCCACGATCTCCGCCACCCGCATCTCGCTTTCGACCAGACAGCGCAAGATATCGTCGAGCACGTCATAGGGCGGCAGCGAATCCTGGTCCTTCTGGTTCTCTCGCAATTCGGCGGAGGGCGCCTTGGTCAGGATGTTCTGCGGAATCACCACGCCATCAGGCCCCCTGGCATCCACCGGTTTCCAACGGTTGCGCAGTTCGCACAGGCGATAGACCTCGGTCTTGTAAAGGTCCTTGATCGGATTGAAGCCACCATTCATGTCGCCATAGAGCGTGCAATAGCCCACCGACATTTCCGACTTGTTGCCGGTGGTCACCACCATGGCGCCGAACTTGTTGGAAACAGACATCAGGATGGTGCCGCGGGTGCGGCTCTGCATGTTCTCCTCGGCGATGCCGCGCGGCTGCCCCTTGAACAGCGGTTCGAGCACCGCCTCAAGCCCGCTCACCGGGGCCTCGATCGGCACGACGTCATAGCGCACGCCCAGCGCCGCGGCGCATTCGAAGGCATCCTTCAGGGATTCTTGCGAGGTGTAGCGATAGGGCAGCATCACGCAATGCACCCGCTCCGGCCCGAGAGCGTCCACCGCCATGGCCGCGACCAGGGCGGAATCGACACCACCGGACAGGCCGAGCACCACGCCGGGAAAGCCGTTCTTGTCGACATAGTCGCGCAGGCCCAGGACGCAGGCCTGGTAATCGGCCTCCTCGCCCTCCTCCACAGTCTCGACCGTAGCAGGCTCGCAAGCCCAGCCTTGCGGCCCTCGCCGCCAAGTGGTGGTGACGACAGCCTCCCTGAAGGCCGGCAGTTGTAGCGCCAGGCGGTGATCGGCATTGAGGGCGAAGGAAGCACCGTCGAAGATCACCTCGTCCTGCCCGCCGACCTCATTGGCATAGAGCATGGGCAGGCCGGATTCGGTGACACGCGCCACTGCGACATTGAGGCGGATGTCGGATTTGTCGCGGTGATAGGGGGAGCCATTCGGCACCAGCAGAATCTCGGCGCCCGTCTCGGCAAGGCATTCCACGACGTCATGGCCCCAGATATCCTCGCAGATTGGCACGCCCAGGCGCACGCCGCGAAAGGCGATCGGACCCGGCAAAGGGCCCGGCTGGAACACGCGCTTCTCGTCGAACACGCCATAATTGGGCAGGTCGTTCTTGAAGCGAACGGCAGCGACGACGCCCTTGTCCACCAACGCCACCGCATTGTGGAGCTTGTCCTTCTCGCGCCAGGGCAGGCCGATCAGGCCGGCCGGCCCACCATCGGCAGTGTCGCGGGCGAAATCCTCCAGCGCAGCACGGCAGGCGTCCTGATAAGCGGCTTTCAACACCAGATCTTCGGGCAGATAACCGGAGATGAAGAGTTCTGTGAACAATACGAGGTCGGCGCCCTGATCGCGCGCGCTTGCCCGCGCCGCGCGGGCCTTGGCAAGATTGCCGGCGATGTCGCCAAGCGTCGGTTTGAGCTGGGCAACGGCAATACGCAGAATATCGGTGCTCATGGTCTCTTCAAAGGCGGATGAGGATCCGCCATCCTTACACCAGCCTTTCGGCCAGCGCGAGAATCCAGGTCAGCCCCGCCAAGGCCAGGGCCGTGAACACCGCCGCCGAGCCGAGATCCTTGACGATACGGATATGGGGATGGCGGTCGGGTGTGACATGGTCCGAGAGCGCTTCGATGGCGGTGTTGAGCAATTCCACCATCAACACCAGCAGGATGACGCCGATGAGGGCAAGGCGCTTCCACCAGTTCTCGGTAACGAAGAAGCTCGCCGGCAGCGCAATGAGCAGGACGATGACCTCCTGACGCACCGCCAATTCGTAGCGGACGGCGTGGGCAAGACCCGCTGCCGAATTGAAGAATGCCTTGACGATTCGCTCCATGACCACTCCCGAAAGTGGAACGCGTTTTAAGGCCAGCCGGGTTCTCTCGCCAAGCGGCAAATGGAAATCGGCCGGGCGCGGAGGTAAATGGCTCCACGGATCGAAGCGCAGCGGCAAGTGAAGCTGTGTTCTCCACGAAACATCGGCCTGTCGTGCCCAGGCGCCATAGACGATACAACGGGGCACCGGACGAGGCGGAAAGCGTCAACCCGTCGCCCCACACAGACATTCGATGGCATTCGCATGAACGAAACGACGACATATCCGTACCGGCCCAAATCGCTGCTGGCCGCGCTGGCCACCGGGTTCTTTCTGCTGTGCGCGCTGTTCATGGGGCATGAGGCGCTGAACAACCACGTCGGCTTGGTCATCAACGGCCTCATCGAGCTCGATTCCACAGGCGCCACCGGCTTCTATTGGCTGATCGCCCTGCTCAGCCTGGGCCTTGTCGCTTTCGGGCTGGCAAGCGTGCGAGCCTCGCTCATGCCGGAGCGCAATGTGACCCTCGCACCGAACGCCGTCATCGTCCCCGCCTCGATCCTGAGCCGGGCAACGACCACCATTCCCCTCGCCGACATTGTCAATCTCAGCCTGCAGACCGGCAGATACCCCCTGCTGCATATCCACCACAACGGTGGAACCACGAAACTGGCGCAGCGCTTCTTCGAGGACAAAGACCGGTTCGGGGATTTCCTGGCGCGCCTGCAGGCTGCCATCCAGGCCTTGAATGCTGCCTCGCAGGTCTCAGTGGGCCCGACCCGTTGGGAAGATCGATGAAACTCCTTTTGCTCTCTGGGGAGACTGAACGAAAAACGGCGGCCGCAAGGATTTGCGACCGCCGGAAAGAAAGCCCAATTTGCCGGTGCTTTCGCCAGGCTTCTCAGCGCTTCTTCTTGTAGTAGACGTCAAGGCAGACGGCGAAGAGCAGCACCAGGCCCTTGATCCATTTCTGGTCGTCGATGCCGAGGCCGAGGATCGACATGCCGACATTCATCACGCCCATCAGCAGGGCGCCGATCACCGCGCCGGTGATCTTGCCGACGCCGCCCGAGGCCGAAGCGCCGCCGATGAAGCAAGCCGCGATGACGTCGAGTTCATAGCCGTCGCCCGCCTTGGGGGTCGCCATGCCGCCGAAGCGCGAGGTGACGATGAGCCCGGCCAGCGCCGCCAGCGCCCCCATATTGACGAAAGTCAGCATGATGAGGCGGTCGGTGTTGATGCCGGAGAGCTTGGCCGCCTTCTCGTTGCCGCCGAGAGCATAGATGCGCCGGCCGATCACCGTGCGGCCGGTGACGAAGACATAGAGCAGCGTCAGCACCAGGAGGATGATCAGCACCATCGGCAAGCCGCGATACATCGCAAGGAGGTAGCCGACATAGATGGCGGCAACCGCCATCAATGTGTTGCGGCCGAGGAAGATTGCCATCGGCTCCTCCTCCACCCCATGCTTGAGCCGCGTCAGGCGCCCCTTGATGTTCATCAGCACGAACAGCGCCGCGGCGACGAGGCCGAGGACGAAGGTGGTGGTATAGAAGCCGGGGGCGGCGAAGGGGTCAGGGATCCAGCCGGCACTGAGCTGATTGAACTCCGCCGGCAACGGACCGACATTGGTGTTGCCGAGCAGGCGATAGGTCAGCCCGCGAAACACCAGCATGCCCGCCAGCGTGACGATGAAGGAGGGAATGCGCAGATAGGCGATGAAATAGCCCTGGATGCCCCCGATCAGCGCGCCGACCACCAAGGTGGCGATTGCCGCCGGCACATAGTGCCAGCCCATCTTCACCATCAGTGTCGCCGCCACCGCGCCCGTGAAGGCGCAGACCGAACCGACGGACAGGTCGATATGGCCCGACACGATCACCAGCAGCATGCCGAGCGCCATGACGATGACGTAGCCGTTCTGGTTGGGGATGTTGTTGATGTTGGACGGCGCCAGCATCCGCCCTTCCGTCATGTATTGGAAGAAGCCGACGATGACGACGAGCGAGATCAGCAGGCCATAGTCGCGGATGTTGCCGCTGATATATTCGAGGATCGATTTCTTGGGCGAAGAGCCTTGAGCTTCCACAGTGTTTGTCGTCATCGTCAATGCCCTTCCGCCCGCATGATGGCGCGCATGATCTTCTCTTGGGTGGCCTCTGCCCCGGGGAATTCGCCTACGAAGCGACCGGCATTCATCACATAGATGCGATCGCACATGCCGAGCAGTTCCGGCATCTCGGAGGAAATCATCAGCACGGCTTTGCCGTCATTCACCATCTCGTTGATGATACTGTAGATTTCGTATTTCGCACCGACATCGATGCCGCGCGTCGGCTCGTCGAGCATCAGCAATTGGGGATTGGAGAACAGCCATTTGGAGAGCACCACCTTCTGCTGGTTGCCGCCCGACAGGTTCACCGTCTTCTGGAAAACGTTCGGGGAACGGATGTTCAGCTTGCGCCTGTAGTCGTTGGCAACCCGCAATTCCTTGATGTCGTCGATGACGGAATTCTTCGACACGCCCTCCAGATTGCTCAACGTGATGTTCTTGATGATGTCTTCTTCAAGGACAAGGCCGAGCTGCTTGCGATCCTCCGTGACATAGGCCAGGCCATTGGCAAGCGCCTTCTGGATGGTGGAGAGATCGACCGGCTTGCCATGCATCAGGGCCTGGCCGCTGATGCGCTGGCCGTAGGAATGGCCGAAGATGCTCATGGCCAGTTCCGTCCGCCCTGCCCCCATCAGACCTGAGATGCCGACGACCTCGCCCTTGCGGACGGTGAGATTTACGCCCTTGACCACCTGTCGATCGGAATGCTCGTGGTGGTGCACCACCCAATCCTTGATCTCGAGGACCGGCTCGCCGATCTTGGGTTGCCGGCTGGGATAGCGGTCCGCCATCTCGCGCCCGACCATGCCCTTGATGATGCGGTCCTCGCTGATCGCCTGGCCGCGGCAGTCCAGGGTTTCGATCGAGGCCCCGTCGCGAATGATGGTGATCTCGTCGCAGACCTTGGAAATCTCGTTGAGCTTGTGTGAGATCAGGATGGAGGAAATGCCCTGCCTCTTGAACTCCAAAAGCAGGTCGAGCAGCGCATCGCTGTCGCTTTCGTTGAGACTGGCCGTCGGCTCGTCGAGGATCAGGAGCTTGACGTTCTTCGACAACGCCTTGGCAATCTCGACGAGTTGCTGCTTGCCGACGCCGATATTGGTGATGAGCGTGTCGGGCGATTCCCTCAGCCCAACCTTGTCCAGCACCTTGCGGGTCTTGCCATAGGTCAGAGGCCAGTCGATCAGGCCGCCCGTGCCCTGCTCATTGCCCAGGAAGATATTCTCGGCGATGGAGAGCAGCGGCACCAGCGCCAGTTCCTGGTGGATGATGATGATGCCGAGCTCTTCGGAATGGCGGATATCCTTGAAACGGCACTCCTGGCCGCGATAATGGATCTCCCCTTCATAGGAGCCATAGGGGTAGACCCCGCTCAGTACCTTCATCAGGGTCGATTTGCCGGCACCATTTTCGCCGACCACGCCATGAATCTCGCCCTCGTTGACCGTGAGGTTGACGTTGCTGAGCGCCTTGACCCCCGGAAAGGTCTTGGTGATGCCCCGCATTTCCAAGATAGCTGTCATAGTGGATGACCTGTGAAAAGGGCGGTTGGCGCTGTCGTGCAAAAGCATTTTCCGACCCTTCGAGATCGGAAAATGCTTCTGTTCGTGGGAGCCCGGGCATCATTCGATCCAGGATGATCGAATGATGCTCCTGCCGCCCGATACCCTAACATGGTTCGGGAGCGACCACTTATTTCAGCTGGTCTTCCTTGTAGTAACCGCCATCGACCAGGACCTGCTTCCAATTGTCCTTGGTGACCAGCACGGGCTTGAGCAGATAGGTCGGCACGACCTTCTTGCCGTTGTCATAGCTCTTGGTGTCGTTGGTCTCGGGCTTGGAACCGGAGGCCACAGCATCGACCATGTCGACCGTCACCTTGGCGAGCTGGCGGGTGTCCTTGTAGATCGTCGAGTACTGGTCGCCGGCGATGATCGCCTTGACGGAGGCGACTTCCGCGTCCTGGCCCGAGATGAAGGGCATGGGCTTGTCGCCCGAGCCGTAGCCGGCCGCCTTCAGCGAGGCGATGATGCCGCGCGACAGGCCATCATAGGGAGACAGCACCGCATCGACCTTCTTGTCGGTGTAGAAGGCGGAGAGAAGATTGTCCATGCGCGACTGGGCGAGCGAACCATCCCAACGCAGCGTGCCGACCTTGTCCATGCCCGTCTGCTTGGACTGCACCACCAGCTTGCCGCTGTCGATGTAGGGCTGCAGCACCGAGATGGCGCCGTTGTAGAAGAAGAAGGCGTTGTTGTCGTCCGGCGAACCGCCGAACAGCTCGACGTTGAACGGGCCCTTGCCGTCCTTCAGGCCGAGGCCGCTCTCCAGCGACTGGGCCTGCAGCACGCCGACCTGGAAATTGTCGAAGGTGGCGTAATAGTCGACATTCTCCGAATTGCGGATCAGGCGGTCATAGGCGATGACCTTCACGCCCTTGGCTGCCGCTTCCTTGAGCACGTCGGCGAGCGTGGTGCCGTCGATCGAAGCGATCACCAACACCTTGTCGCCCTTGGTCAGCATGTTCTCGATCTGGGCAAGCTGATTGGGGATGTCGTCGTCGGCATATTGCAGATCGGTGGCGTAGCCCTTGGCCTGGAGCTGCTTGACGACATTGTTGCCATCGTCGATCCAGCGCTCGGAAGTCTTGGTCGGCATGGCGATGCCGACAGGCCCCTTATCCTGGGCAAGGGCCGGCGATGCGACGGTCATCGCGCCGAAGGCGGCAGCCAAAAGCAAGGATTTGAACAGTTTCACGTCTCTCTCCCAAGTTGACGTTTTCCCGATCCAGGACGGACCGGGTCTGGAAATAGCCCCTCAGCCGACGTCGAGAATCGAAGCGATCCCAATGGCATCTCTTCTCACCCTCGGAGCATGGCCGAATGCGCGCAGAACCATGCCGCCTGAGGGTGTTTCTTCCCAGCCAAGCTCAGAATTCATAAAAGCTTTCCGATGCTTGTCAATTGGTATTACAATTAGCAAACAGATGTTGCGCCACCGCCCCACAAGAAGGGCAGTGGCGCCTCTGGTCATCGCATGTCAATCCGTCATGCGAACGGGCGGCGTTGCGGTCTCAGGTTACCGCCCAGGACGCAGAACCGTTATTTCAACTGATCTTCCTTGTAATAACCGCTGTCCACCAGCACCTGCTTCCAATTGTCCTTGGTGACCAGCACGGGCTTGAGCAGATAGGTCGGCACCACCTTCTTGCCGTTGTCGTAGCTCTTGGTGTCGTTGATCTCGGGCTTGCCGCCGGAGAGTACGGCATCGACCATGCCGACCGACACCTTGGCCAATTCGCGGGTGTCCTTGAAGATGGTGGAATATTGGTCACCGGCGATGATCGCCTTGACGGAAGCGACTTCGGCGTCCTGGCCTGAGATGAAGGGGATCGGCTTGTCACCCGAGCCGTAGCCGGCCGCCTTCAGCGAAGCGACGATGCCGTGGGCCAGGGTGTCGTTGGGCGAGAGCACCGCATCGACCTTCTTGTCGGTGTAGAAGGCCGAGAGGAGATTATCCATGCGCGACTGGGCAAGCGAACCGTCCCAGTTCAGCGTGCCGACCTTGTCCATGCCCATCTGCTTGGACTGCACCGCCAGCTTGCCACTGTCGATGTAAGGCTGCAGCACTGACAGCGCGCCGTTATAGAAGAAGAAGGCATTGTTGTCGTCCGGCGAACCGCCGAACAGCTCGATGTTGAAAGGGCCCTTGCCGTCCTTGAGGCCGAGAGCGGTCTCCAGCGACTGGGCTTGCAATACGCCGACCTGGAAATTGTCGAAGGTGGCGTAATAGTCGACATTCTCCGAATTGCGGATCAGGCGGTCATAGGCGATGACCTTCACGCCCTTGGCGGCGGCGGCCTTGAGAGCATCGGCCAGCGTGGTGCCGTCGATCGCCGCGATCACCAGCACCTTGTCGCCCTTGGTCAGCATGTTCTCGATCTGGGCGAGCTGCCCCGGAATATCGCCATTGGCATATTGCAGATCGGCGCCATATCCCTTGGCCTGGAGCTGGGTGACGACATTCTTGCCGTCGTCGATCCAGCGTTCGACCGTCTTGTCCGGCATGGCGATGCCGACAGTCCCCTTATCCTGCGCGAAAGCCGGCGTCGCGAGGATACCGGCGGCCAAGGCGCTCGCCAGCCACAGTTTTTGAAACAATCCCATAGTGCCTCCCGATTTAATGAGTTACGTACCTCAATTTTTCGTCATTGCAGCGGCAACCCCTCCACCACAATGGTACGATGAATGATAAATTAGCGCCCGGACGTGTCAATGATCCATGATGGACGGACCTCATGGATCGTTAGCGCTGGCACTCAAGCGGCCGGCTCGGTGCCTATCACGCTCCCCAGTCGAGCACGATCTTCCCGCATTCGCCGCGCGCCATCGTCTCGAAGCCCTCGAGATAATCGGCGACGGCCAGGCGATGGGTGATCACGGGACGGATATTGAGCCCGCTCTGCAACATGGCCAGCATCTTGTGCCAGGTCTCGAACATTTCGCGGCCATAGATGCCCTTAATGGTCAGCATCTTGAAGACGATCTTGTTCCAGTCGACGGCGAAGGGCGTGGCGGGGATGCCCAGCATGGCGATCTTGGAGCCCATCAACATGACATCCAGCATCTGCTGGAAGGCTGCCGGCGCGCCACTCATCTCCAGGCCGACATCGAAGCCTTCCTTCATCCTCAGGCGGGTCATCACGTCGCGCAGATCTTCCTTGGCGACATTAACCGGCACGATGTCGGCCACCTTGGCGGCAAGGTCGAGGCGGATGGGATTGATGTCGGTGATCACCACATGGCGCGCGCCGGCATGGCGGGCCACGGCCCCCGCCATGATGCCGATCGGCCCGGCGCCGGTGATCAGCACGTCCTCGCCGACGAGATCGAAGGAAAGCGCGGTATGCACGGCATTGCCGAGCGGATCGAGAATAGCCCCGAGTTCGTCGTCGACTTCCTCGGGCAGCGGCACGATGTTGAAGGCTGGCACCTTCACATATTCGGCGAAGGCGCCGGGCATGTTGACGCCGATGCCCCGCGTGTCGGGATCGAGATGAAAGCGCCCTGCCCGCGTCGCCCTGCTCTTCATGCCGATGACATGGCCTTCGCCCGACACCCGCTCGCCGACCTTGAGGCTGTGCACGGCCGAGCCGATCTCGACGATCTCGCCGGCATATTCATGGCCGACGATCATCGGCACCGGCACCGTCTTCTGCGCCCAGGCATCCCATTTGTAGATATGGATGTCGGTACCGCAGATGCCGGTCTTCTTCACCTTCACCAGGACATCGTTGGGTCCGAGTTCAGGCGTCGGCTCATTGTCCGAGAACCACAGGCCAGGTTCGGGTTTGGATTTGACGAGGGCTTTCATCTGTCAGGGCTTTCTTGGGAGGCCTTCAGGCTTGCCAGGAGTTGAGAACGGAAAACGCGGCGGGTTAAAATCGAAATCGGCTCCAGGCTCATCTTGTCGAAGCAGGTCCACGATATTCTGATCAGGACTGCCGTCGCGAATGCGTGAGAGATCGAAATCAGGGGTCGACTCGTCATGCAACAGGTCGAACATGGTGGGACGGATCGGATTTCGGCCGCGATGGCGATCGTAGCCGGTCAGTACAAAGGCAGGCCGACCGCGATGAGTGACAATCAAAGGCTCACGCCGCGCGGCTCGTTTGGCCCTCGCAAGATTGCGCTCCAAGGTCCGACTGGAGATGAACTTCATCGATGACCTCAATATTCCAGGTGGCCACAATCTGCTGTTGTATCATCAGATCACGCCCAAAGCCTTGCCGGCATCGGTGAAGGCGTCGATGGCAAAATCGATATCGGCCTCCGTCAGCCCGGCCGACATCTGGGTGCGGATGCGTGCCCTGCCCTTTGGCACCACCGGGAAGAAGAAACCGGCGACATAGACGCCGCGCTCGTCGAGCGCCCGGGCCATGTCCTGGGCGCGGCGGGCATCATGCAGCATCACCGGGATGATCGGCGTCTCGCCCTGCAAGAGCTCGAAGCCGGCCTTCTCCAGCCCGGCGCGAAAACGCCTGGTGTTGGCGAACAGCCTTTCGCGCAGATCATCGCCTGCTTGCGCCAGTTCGATCGCCTTCATCGAACCGGCCGCGACCGGCGGGGCCAGCGAATTGGAGAACAGATAGGGCCGTGCCCGCTGGCGCAAAAGATCGATGATCGGCTGGCTCGCGGCGACATAGCCACCCATGGCCCCACCAAGCGCCTTGCCCAGCGTGCCTGTGAGGATGTCGACCTTGTCCTCCACTCCGGCTCGGGCGGGCGTGCCGCGGCCCTCGGGACCGATGAAGCCGGTGGCATGGCAATCATCCACCATCACATTCGCCCCGTAGCGCCCGGCAAGATCGGTCAGGGTCTTCAGGTCGGCCAGATAGCCGTCCATCGAGAAAACGCCGTCGGTGGCGATGACGATGTGGCGGGCATTGTCCGCCCGAGCCGCCTGCAGCTGCACCTCGAGATCGTTCATGTCGCCATTGGCGAAGCGATAGCGCTTGGCCTTGCACAGGCGCACGCCATCGATGATCGAGGCATGGTTCAGGCTGTCGGAGACGATGGCGTCTTCGGCGCCGAGCAGCGGCTCGAAGACCCCGCCATTGGCATCGAAGCAGGCGGCGAAGAGAATTGCATCATCCTTGTTGAGATAGCGGGCGATGGCGCGCTCCAGCTCGCGATGCAGGGTCTGCGTGCCGCAGATGAAGCGCACCGAGGCCATGCCGAAGCCATGGCCGTCCATTGCCTGCTTGGCGGAGGCGATGATCTCGGGGTTGTCGGCCAGACCCAGATAATTGTTGGCGCATAGATTGAGCATCGGCCGACGCCCGGCTTCATTAGCCACCTCGATGCGGGCGCGCTGCGGGCCGGCGATCTCGCGCTCGCTCTTCCACAAGCCATCCTTGGCAATATCAGCCAGGGTGGATTTGACATGATCGACGAGCGACATCGGACGGCTCCTTGCACCTGTTCGGGTTCACAGGCCTAAGCCAAAACCGGCCGCGCTTCAAATGATGAGATCATGCCAAAAGCGGATGGCGCCCCGCTTCGGCTGGCTGCGAAGCGAGGCGCCATGATGGCAGGCGATGTCCTGCAATTATCGCCGGAATTCAGGGCAAGACGCTTCAGAAGGCTTTCGGCACATACATTTCCAACGGCACGGGATGGCGCACATAGTCTTCATGCCGCTCGCGTTCCGGCAAATTCACAGGCGGACGCTCCACCTCGCCATAGGGAATCTGGGTCAGCAGATGACTGATGCAGTTCAGGCGAGCGCGCTTCTTGTCAACAGCCTCGACCACCCACCAAGGTGCCTCCGGAATATGGGTGCGCTCCAACATCACTTCCTTGGCCCGGGTATAGTCTTCCCAACGCCGGCGGGATTCGACATCCATCGGGCTCAGCTTCCACTGCTTGAGCGGATCCTGGATGCGCATATTGAAGCGGAACTCCTGCTCCTCGTCGGTGATCGAGAACCAGTATTTCAACACGAGGATGCCCGAGCGCACCAGCATGCGCTCGAATTCGGGCACCGAGCGGAAGAATTCCTCATATTCGGCATCGGTGCAAAAGCCCATGACATGCTCGACGCCGGCCCGGTTGTACCAGCTGCGGTCGAACAGCACCATTTCGCCGCCGGCGGGCAGATGGGCGGCATAACGCTGGAAATACCATTGCGTACGCTCGCGCTCGTTTGGCGCTGGCAAGGCCGCGACACGGCAGATGCGTGGATTGAGGCGTTGGGTGATGCGCTTGATCACGCCGCCCTTGCCGGCTGAATCGCGCCCTTCGAAGATCACCACCACACGCAATTTGTGGTGCTGAATCCAGTCCTGCAGCCGCACCAGTTCGTGCTGCATGCGAAAAAGCTCGCGGAAATAAAGCCTGCGATCGAGCGTATCGCTGCCCTCTGCGTCGGGCACGCCTGTCAGGATACGATCCAGGCGCGCCTCCTCCAGCTCCAGTTCCAGTTCCTCGTCATAGCCGTCGGCGATCTCCTGCTGGATACGTTCGAGGTTGGCTCTGCTATCCGCTGGCGTGATCATGCGAATACTCCTTGCGCGAGGGGGCTGGTCCATGGTGCTGGATCGTCGTCCGGACGCATAAGCCCAGACTATGATGAAGCCCGTAGTGCAGGAATATTTCAGTTATGTGACATGGGCGATAGGCGCTTCTCGCGGAATGCCTCAGCCTGCCTTCAGCCACTCCACCGCACGATGGGCGATGGCCATCACCGGGGCATTGGTATTGCCGCTGACGATCTCTGGCATGACCGAGCAATCGAACACGCGCAGGCCTTCGATGCCACGCACGCGCAACTGGGAATCGAGGACCGCCATCGGATCATCGTCCCGGCCCATGCGCGCTGTACCGACCGGATGATAATTGGTCTTGACCATGCGCTTGCAATGGGCGTGCAGATCGGCGTCGGAGACCTTATCGGCTCCAGGCAGCATTTCGTGGGAGATCTTCTCCTTGATCGGCGAGGCCGTGAGGAAGGTGCGGGCAAAACGCAGGCCCGCTATCATCAGGCGGATATCCTCCGAATGTTTCAGGAAGCCCCCGTCGACGACCGGTGGCTCGAGCGGATCCGCCGAGCGCAGCTTCACCGTTCCCCGCGATTTCGGCCTGAGCAGGCAGGTGGTGAAGGTGACGCCGTCACAGGCGGCGACATCGGTGACGTCGCGGTCGAGATAGACGGTCGGCACACAATAGATCTTCAGGGAGGCGTCAGCCTCGGCATCGTCAGGATTGGTGAAGACGCAGGCCTCCACCCCCGTGGTCGTCACCGGCCCCTGCTTGCGTAAGAGATAGTCCAGGCCATTGCGGATCATGTTCCAGCCCTTGTCCTGACCGAAATAGCCATAGCGGCCGTTGGAGGCGGCGATCACCGGCACCTCGCAGTGATCCTGCAGATTCTCGCCCACGCCCGGCAGGTCCGCCTTCGGCTTGATGCCATGGCGCAGGAGCTGATCGGCCGGGCCGATGCCCGACAGCATCAGGAGCTGGGGGGTGACGTAGGTCCCGGCGGCGAGAATTACCGTGGCGGCGGACGCCCTGCGGGTTTGCCCCCCCTCGACATAGTCCACGCCGGTGCAGCGGTTACCCTCGATAACGAGGCGCGTCACGATCGCCTCCGTGGCGATGGTGAGGCGTTCATCGTCGCGCACCAGCGGCAGAAAGGCGTCCACTGCCGAGCAGCGGCGCTTGCGCACCGGATCCATGGTGCCCTGCATGAGGCCCACCCCGCGCTGGCGCCCGGAATTGAAGTCGGGATTGAGCGGTTCGCCCAATGACGGCAGCGCTTCGAGGAACGCCCTCGTCATCTCGCAGGTATAGAGCGGCCTGGTGACCTTGAGCGGACCGGTGGTGCCGTGCACCGGCGTGGCGAGGTCGGCGTTGCCCTCCATCGCGATGAAATGCGGGAGGATATCGGCATAGCGCCAGCCCTCCGCCCCATAGTTCTCCGCCCAATTGTCGTAATCACCAGGCTGGCCGCGCATATAGACCATGGCGTTGACAGAGGAACCGCCGCCGAGCACCCGCCCCTGCGGCACAATGGTGGCGCGCCCATCGAGCTGGGGCTGGCGCTCCATCCTGTGCATGGTGAGATAGGTGTCCTTGGCAAGATATTTCATATAGCCGGCGGGCATATGCATGATCGGGTTCATGCTCGCGGGGCCGGCTTCCAACATCAAGACGCGCTGGCCGAGATCGCGCACGAGCCGCATGGCGGTGACGCAGCCCGACGAGCCGCCGCCGACGATGATGGTGTCGTAAGTCATTGCAAATCCGAACCCGTGCCAATTGTCTGACGAGTTCGTTGTGTTTCACAACTTTGCGGGGAGCGCAAACAGATTAGACTGCCGGCGCCGCCCCTGCCCCTAGAGCAAAGCGCGTTCGCGCACGAACGCCTGTTTGCTCTAGCTCTTTGTTTCGACGCGTCTTTGCGATTCTTGCCGATAACGTCAAATCGCAAAAGGCTTTAGCGTGATCAGCACGATCTCGGGCGGCACGCCGAAGCGTACCGGCAGGCCGGTCATGCCGAGCCCCCCCGAGACGATGAGGTGGCGATCCTCCTCGATGACATGGCCATAGGCAAATCGCTTGCCGAAGCGCGAGGGAACATGAAGCACCCCGACACCGGGCAGGACCACCTGTCCGCCATGGGTATGGCCGCAGACCGTCAGCGCGATACGATCGGGTACATCGACGAAGATATCCGGTTCATGCGCCAGCAGGATCGCCGGTGCGTCGTCGCCGATTTTGGCGAGAGTGCCCGGCAGATCATCCAGGCCGTAATTGCCGTCACCCAGGCCGAGCAGCCAGAACGGCCGCCCATCCTTGGTGAGGCGCAACGCCGCATTCTCCATCACCTGGATGCCATGGGCCTTGAAGGCACGGCGGACATTGTCGCCGTCATGCCAGCCGATATCGTGATTGCCGAGCACGGCATGCACGCCGAGCGGCGCGCGAAGGACGGAAAGCGCCCTGGCGCACTCCGACATCGGCACGAAGGAACCGACACCGAAGCGCCCCATGCCGGCCTCATAGTCGCCTGCCAGCAGCACAATGTCGGGCTTCAGGGCGTTGGTCGTCAACGCTATCTGCTCGATATGGGCGGGCGTCATCCAGGGATTGATGGCGTGGATGTCGGCGAGCACGGCAATGCGCAGCGTCGGGCCGCCCCTCCATTGGCGCGGCGCGGGCTGGTACTGCGTCGCCAATAGTCGCCGCGGCTCGACGCCGAAGGCATAGCCGCCGAACAAAAGAGGCGTAGCGAGGCCGGCCTTGAGGAGGAAATTGCGTCTGGTGAGCATGCGGAACCGTGGCGTATTTCAACGAGCGGGCACATACTGACGCCTCTTTGTGGCGCTGCAGCAGCAGCGATATGCAGAAGCGATGGAAAGAAGGCGCATTCGTCGTGGGTGTGACGAGCGAAGTACGGGCCTATGACTACAGTCATAAACTCGTTACTCGGCTGTCGTTGCGAGCGTAGCGAAGCAATCCAGAAGCCGCGATTGCCATGTTTCTCGACCCCTGGATTGCTTCGCTTCGCTCGCAATGACGTAGGAAGATCGCCTGGAAATCAAGATTCCGACCGTAGTGCTATGCTGCTGGTGAACCTCCTGCCCCCAGCGTGATCATCACGATCTCCGGCGGCACGCCGAAGCGTACCGGCAGGCCGGTCATGCCCAAGCCACCGGAGACGACGAGATGACGATCGTCCTCGACGATATGGCCGTAGACAAAGCGCCTGCCATAGCGTGACGGCACGCTTCGCGGGCCATAGAAGGGGATGCGAACCTGCCCGCCATGGGTGTGCCCGCAGATGGTGAGGGCAACACGGCGTCCGCGGTCGAGCATCGGCAGTTCGGCAAAGATGTCCGGCTCATGGGCCAGCAGGATCGCCGGCGAGCCATCGCTTATTTGGGCCAGGGTGCCCGGCAGATCGTCGAGCCTCCTGAGATGGATTCCGCCCCATTGGTCGCCCAGGCCGAGCAGCCAGAAGCCCACGCCACCCTTTTCCAACCTGACCGCCTCATTCTCCAGCACGGGAATGTCGAAAGCGGCGAAAGCGCGCCGAACGTTGTCGCCGCCCCTGCCCCTCCGCCCCAGATCATGATTGCCGAGCACGGCATGCACGCCCAAAGGCGCTCGAAGCAGCGAGAGCGCCTTGGCGCAGTCCTCCATAGAGACATAGGAGCCGATGCCAAAGAGCGGCATGCTGGCCTCGTAGTCACCGGCCAGCAGCACGATGTCCGGATCGAGTGCGTTGGTCGCCCGCGCAATGCGCTCGATATGAGAGGAACTCATCCACGGATTGATGGCATGGATATCCGCCAGCACGGCGATCCTGAGCATCGATCCGGCAGGCCAGCCCTCCGGCACGACCCGATAGCGGGTAACCACTAGGCGTTGAGGCTCGACGCCAAAAGCGTAGCCGCCGAAGAGGAACGGCGTTGCGAGACCTGCCTTGAGCAGGAAATGGCGTCGGGAGAGCATGGCGATCCATGGTTGCCTTCGGGAACGGCAACCATGGCCCACGCCTATGATGCATCGATCGCATCGACATGCAGCGTCGAAGGAAAATCCGCGGAATCACCGCTCGTTGAAGATGCCGCTTTTCTGGGATCCCAGGCAAACATGTCTGCCTGGGAAGAGGCCCGGCGTCCTCGCCTTACTCGGCCGCGATGATGCTCGGCTTCACCTGGCCTGAGCGTTCCTTCTTGACGAGATCCGCCACCATGAAGGCAACCTCGATGGCCTGTTCGGCATTGAGGCGCGGATCGCAATGGGTGTGGTAGCGGTCGGCGAGATCGGCCTCGCTCACGGCGCGGGCGCCGCCGGTGCATTCGGTGACGTTCTTGCCGGTCATCTCAAGATGCAGGCCGCCGGCATAGGTGCCCTCGGCCTGGTGCACGGCAAAGAAGCTCTTGATCTCGCCGGTGATCTGGTCGAACGGCCGGGTCTTGTAGCCGTTCATCGCCTTCACCGTGTTGCCATGCATGGGGTCGCAGGACCACACCACCGAACGGCCCTCGCGCTTCACGGCGCGGATGAGCTCCGGCAGATGCTGCTCGACCTTGTCGTGACCGAAGCGCGCGATCAGGGTCAGGCGGCCCGGCTCGTTTTCGGGGTTGAGGATGTCGATCAGCTTGATCAGTTCGTCGGGCTTGAGCGAAGGGCCGCATTTCAGGCCGATCGGATTCTTGACTCCACGGAAGAACTCGATGTGCGCGTGGTCGAGCTGGCGCGTGCGATCGCCGATCCAGACGAAGTGGCCCGAAGTCGCGTAGGGATCACCCGAGGTGGAATCGATGCGCGTCATCGCCTGCTCATAGCCGAGTAGCAAGGCCTCGTGGCTGGTATAGAAATCGGTGATGCGCATCTCCGGATGAAGCTCCGGATCGATGCCGCAGGCGCGCATGAAGTCGAGCGTCTCGGTGATGCGCTCGGCCAGCGCCTGATATTTCGAACTCTGCGGCGAGTCCTTGACGAAGCCGAGCATCCATTGATGCACATGGGCGAGATTGGCATAGCCGCCGGTGGCGAAGGCACGCAGCAGGTTCAGCGTCGCCGCCGACTGGCGATAGGCTTCGAGCTGGCGGCGCGGATCTGGAATGCGGGCCTCGGCCGTGAATTCGGTGCCGTTGACGATGTCGCCGCGATAAACGGGCAGCTCGATCTCGCCGACCTTTTCGGTGGGCGCCGAGCGCGGCTTAGCGAACTGGCCGGCGATGCGGCCGACCTTCACCACTGGCGAGGAGCCGGCAAAGGTGAGCACCACCGCCATCTGCAGGAAGACGCGGAAGAAGTCGCGGATGTTGTCGGCGCCGTGCTCGGCGAAGCTCTCGGCACAGTCGCCCCCCTGGAGCAGGAAGGCCTCGCCGGCCGCAACCTTGGCGAGCTGGCGCTTGAGCTTGCGGGCCTCGCCGGCAAAGACGAGCGGCGGGAAGGTGGCGAGCGTGGCCTCGACGTCGTTGAGAGCCTTTTCGTCGGGATAGGCAGGCGACTGCTGAATCGGCCTGGAACGCCAGCTCTGCGGTGTCCAACGCTCGGACATGAGTATACTTCCTGTTCTCAGGGCGAACCGGCTATAGCCGCCCTGCACGACTACGATACTTTCACGAGGCCGGCGTTTTCCGGCGAAGGCCGGTTCTATACGCGCCCGGCAAATAGAAAACCAGCGTAAAGCCGCGGTTTTCAGTTCCATTTACGAAATCTTCGAGCAAATTTCGGCAGTTTCCGACAAATCGCAGGGCGTGTCCGATACCAAGCCGCGTCGAGATCGGCTTTTCTCGGGAAGCCCTACCCTCAACTCTCCCGCCCCGCCAGGATCTTGAGTGCTTTCAAGGTCTCCCGATTGAGCGTGCCCCTGGTCGTGCCGCTGTAGAGGCCGCGATCGACCAGGATCGACTGTACCTCCATGCGGGTATCCAGATTCCAGGCGCCCCAATGATCGGTGAGCTGGTTGAAGCTGTATTCGTTGCCGGCAGCGAGCGCCCGCATCAGCCACAACGCCGCCGCCTTGCCGTCGGCCGGAATGCCCGTGCCATTGGCATAGGCAAAGGCAAGGCCCGCCATGCCGTCTGTATTGCCGCGATCGGCGGCGAGCCGGTAATAGGTCACCGACTTGGCGTCATCCTTGGGTACCCCGTCGCCGCTAAGATAGGCATAGGCGATTTTCACCAGAGCATCGTCGTCACCCTGGTCGGCGGCTGCCTGGAACAGCGCCACCGCCTTGGCGCCGTCCTTCGGCACGCCCTGCCCGCTCTGATAAGCCAAAGCGAGATTGCGTGCGCCAGCCGGGTCGCCCTTGTCGGCCGCCGCCTGGAACTGCCGGGCCGCCTCGGCGAAATCCTGCGTGACGCCCTCGCCGTCCCGATAGAGAAAGCCCAGATTGACATTGGCGGTGGCCAGCCCCGCCTCCGCCGCTTTCTTGTAAAGTGCCAGGGCTTCAACCGGATCCACCTTCACGCCGCGCCCGACCTGATATTGATAGGCCAGGGAGTTGAGGCAATCGGCATCGCCCTTGTCGGCGCACAGCTTGAACAGGCGGTTTGCCTCGGCGTCATTGCTCGGAGTGCCGACGCCATCGCGCTCGCGCACGCCCGCCGAGAAGGCGGCGATCAGGCTGCCGAGATCGGCCGCCTTGCGATAGGCATCGAGAGCAGCCTGGTCGTTGCCGAGCTTTTCCTGGGCCCGGCCGAGCTGGAACTGAAAGCGCGCAACAGCAGGATAGCGGCTGACGGCCTCCTGGCAACGTGCCAGGGCCAATGTGCCGTCGAGCGTCTCCATGGAGACGCCATCTACCAGTTTCTGGCTGTCTTCGGGACTGGTGGCCAGGCGATCGCAATCGGTGATGGCCTCTTCCACCTGGGGTTGGGCGGGCACAACGCGCAAGGGGGAAACATGCCGCCCATGGGGCGGGGTGAGATTGAGTGCCGAAGCCGTGTTCGCCAGCAGAATCATGCTGGCCGTCACCACGCCGAACATTGCCAAAGGAGCCCGCATCATGCCCTCCCCGAACCGCCTGCCCTACCGCCCGTATGCGACTGGCCTTGGGTCAGGTCCCGCCACAGAGCAGGGCCGGCAACCTGCAACCGGGCAAAGCGTTCTCGCGATTTACGCGATTTAACGGAGTTGCCACGAATCGCAAAGACGCGTCGAAACAAAGAGCCAGAGCAAAAGTGCGTTTTCGTCAAAATGCGCTTTGCTCTGGTAAAGACCAGCTTAGCGGACGGGGGTGCGCAGCGTCACCAATTCCTCGGCCGCGCTCGGATGCAGCGGCATGGTGGCATCGAAATCAGCCTTTGTCGCGCCCATCTTGACACTGATCGCCAGCAGTTGGGCCATTTCGGCAGCCCCCTCGCCCACGATATGTACGCCGAGAATTTTGTCGGTCACCTTGTCGACCACCAGTTTCATGAAGACGCGATCGCCGCTGCCCGACAGGGTGGCCTTCATGGAGCGGAACGAGGTCTGGAAGATGGTGACACCGCCTCCGCATTTGGCACGCGCCTCATCCTCGCTCAACCCGACAGTACCGATTTCCGGGGTCGAGAACACGGCCGTCGGCACAAGGCGATGGTCGGCGAGCCAGGGCTTATGGCCGAAGACGCTATCGGCAAAGGCATGGCCTTCGCGAATGGCGACGGGGGTAAGATTGATGCGGTTGGTGACGTCACCCACCGCCCAGATTCCCGGCGCTGTGGTGCGCGACTGGTCGTCGACCGCGATGGCGCCGGCGGTATTGACCTCGACCCCCACCGTTTCGAGACCGAGCCCCGCGGTATTGGGCCTGCGCCCGGTCGCCACCATGATCTCGCCGACATGACGCGTCTGGCCGTTGGTGAGAACAACCCGCCGCCCGCCAGCCTTGTCCGCCTCGATACGTTTGAGATCGGTGCGGATCAGGACCTCGATGCCGGCTGCGCCCATCGCCTCCGTCAGTACCCGGCGGACGTCGTCGTCAAAGCCACGCAGGATCGCCTCGCCGCGATAGACCAGGGTCACCTTCACGCCGAGACGCTGCAGCAGGCAGGCGAACTCGACCGCGATGTAGCCGCCACCGACGATGATCATCGTCTCAGGCAGGGCCGGCAGGTCGAAGACTTCGTTGGAGGTGATGGCAAGATTCGCGCCCGGCACGTTCGGCTTGACCGGTGCTCCGCCAGTCGCGATCAGGACCCGGCCGGCGGTGAAGCTGCGTCCGCCATCGAGCTGGATGGTATGCGGCCCGGTGATCTTGGCGCGGCTCGGGAAGGTCGCGACCGAGGATTTTTCCAGATTGGCCGAATAAGCGCGCTCCAGCCGGGTGATCTCGGCTTCCTTGGCGGCGACGAGCTTGGGCCAGGAAAATTCGGCCTGGGGTACCGTCCAGCCAAAGCCGGCCGCCTCGCGGAACTCGTCGGCGAAGCGGCTCGCCAGCACATAGAGCTTCTTGGGTACGCAGCCGCGGATCACGCAAGTGCCGCCGACCCTGAACTCTTCGGCGACAGCGACCCTGGCACCGTGGGAGGCCGCGATACGGGCCGCACGCACGCCGCCGGATCCGGCGCCGATCACGAACAGATCAAAGTCGAATTGCGACATGGTACCCGCCTGATTTCCGGAGCAAAGCGCGTTCACGCCGAACACCGCCTGCTCGAACTCGTCGTTTCCAGCCAAACCAGCGGATTGGCCACAGCGTCTTTGCGATTCTTGCCGATTCCGGCAAATCGCCCCCTTCGTGCCCAGCCGGCTGGTAAAGGCCTACGGAGCGTTCGAAGGAGGCCTGAACGTAAGAAGCGGGACTGATGTGATCAATCCCGCTTCCCGACAATGCTGATATTCGGATTTATTGGGCCGGTGCAGCGGGCTTATCGGCTGCGGCCGGCGCATCACCGGGCGCGTCGGTCGGCGACGGGCCGAGCTTGCCGCCCTTCTTCTCCACCTCTTCGCGCACCCGCTTCATCACCCCGTCCTGCAGATCGCGCGTCCAGCCCTGCACCACCGGCATCGAGTCGCGCAGGATGACCTGCTGCTGGGTAGCGAGCTTCTTGCCGACCGGGCTCTCATAGAAAGTGATCAGCTGCTTGAGCTCGTCCTCGCTGAAACGCGTGGTGTAGAACTTGGCGAGGCTGTTATCGAGCTCGCCCCGCCTCTTCATGAATTCGGGTACCAGCGAGATCGCGGCCTCGTTGATGATCTGGCTGAGCTCGGGACGCTGGCCGGCATAGATGGCGGTCGCCTGCTGCAAATATTGCGGAATGATGTCGTCGAAACCGACGGTGAGGCCGGAAGCCTTCAGAAACTGCACGGCCGTCGCCAATTGCTCGGGCGTGGGCTGGGCGGTATTGCCCGTGGGCACCTCGGCCGTAGGCGCCGGCGTGGCATTTTGCGCCGAAGCCGGCAGCACAGCAGCGCTTGCAAGCAGTCCGGCGACCATGGCGGCGGCCAAGACGCGGACCTGCCCACAAACATGGCGTTGACGAAGCATCATGGAACTCCCATCACAAATCAGGCTGGCCCGATGAAGCGGACTCCCGAAGAGCCGGCGACGTAAGCGCCCTTGGCATATCCGAGAAACAGTCCGTGTTCGACGACACCGGGAATGGTGGACAGGCCCGCCGCCAAGGCAACGGGATCGGGGATCTGTTGAAAGTGGCAATCAAGAATGTGGTGCCCGCCATCCGTGACGAAAACAAGGCCATCGGACTGCTGACGCAGGCGCAATTCACCGGAAAGTTCAAGTTTTGCGGCAATATGCTCGACTGCCGCCCGGGTTGCGCCGAAACCGAAGGGAATGACCTCGACCGGCAGCGGAAAGCGCCCGAGCATCGGGACGACCTTGGATTCGTCGGCGATCACCAGCATCGAAGCCGCCGCCGCGGCGACGATCTTCTCGCGCAGCAACGCGCCGCCACCGCCCTTGATCAGCCCGAGAGCCGGACCGATCTCGTCAGCCCCATCGACGGCCAGATCGAGTTCGGGCGTCTCGTCGAGCGTGGTCAGGGGAATGCCGAGGCTCTTGGCCTGATCGTGGGTGAATTCGGATGCCGGCACACAAATGACATCAAGCCCGTCGCGTACCTTCTCGCCCAGCAGGTCGACGAAATGCTTGGCCGTCGAGCCATGGCCCAGGCCCAGCCGCATGCCACTTTCGACATGGGCGAGCGCGGCTCGGGCTGCTTCGCGCTTCATGTCGTCAGGGTTCATGGCAACCTTGTGCTGTTCGGGTTATCGGGTGGGGGTTATAACGGCTTTGCTGCCGATTGCATCAGTTAAGTTTGAGAAGCAAGGGGCTAGACACAAGGAAAATCGGCCCCACCCCTTCTACCAAGTGAGCCGGCCATGCGCCGATTGCAGCCTTTGCCTATTTACCCGGCGGCGTGCAGATGACCTGATCCTTCCAGACATAGCACACGCTCATCGTACCGGTGCGCTGTTCCACCCGGAACACCGAACTCTCGCGCTCATGGCTGGAGGCGATCAGCGTGTAGTCGCCGGGCTCCTGCTTGCCGGCCCCTTCACCGGCCGGAAAACAAAGGGTGACGCCGGTGTTGTCCTCCTTGACGCCATATTGGCAGGCTCCCACCTCGCCGGTCAGCCGGTCGACCCGGTAGATCCGGTTGAGGTCCTTTTGCGGCGCCGCGACGAAGACATAGTCGGCGGCAAGCGCGGGACCGGCGGTGAGAAGAAGGGCAGCAAGGCCTAGCGAACTCTTCATGATGACTGGCTCATCGTTTCCTCGGCGGAGCACATCGTCCCGAATGCCTGGGGCGTCGTGTCACACGCCCTAGTCAGGCGTGATCGAAGCCGGTTACATTCATATCGACGATAGGGTCCTATCTCGAATCGTGAATTTTCGAATCTCCGCTTGCCACCCAGACATGGCATTTTCCAGACCAAGCCGGAAAGAACAGCATGATGCAGCCGCGGACAGCGATCTTCGATCTCGACGGAACATTGGTGGACAGTGCCCGCGATCTGATGGGAACGCTGAACTTCATCCTGGCCCGCGAAGGGCTGCCCGCCCTGCCGGTCGAAAAAGCGCATAGCCTCTTGGGCGCCGGTGCCCGTGCCCTGCTGGAACGCGGTTTTGCCGAATGCGGCCAGACCATCGAACCCGCCCGCATGGATGTGCTCTATGGCGACTTCCTCGACTATTACGGCGAGCATCTGGCCGATGAGACGGTGGCCTTCGACGGTGTCGAAGAAACCTTGCAAACGCTCAAGGCACGAGGCTGGGTGCTCGGCGTGTGCACCAACAAGGTCACCGAACATTCGGTGCGCCTGATCGAAGCCTTGAAGCTGGCCCCCTATTTCAGCGCGATTTGCGGGCGCGACGCCTTTGCCTGGTTCAAGCCCGATCCGCGCCATCTCACTCTCTCGATCGAAGCTGCCGGCGGTGATCCCGCCCACGCCATCATGGTGGGCGACAGCAAGACCGACATCGATACGGCGCTGCGTGCCGGCCTGCCCTCGGTCTGCGTGGATTTCGGCTATACCGACATTCCTGCCACCCAATTGGGGGCAACACGCGTCATTTCTCACTTCGATGAACTGATTTCTGCGATCGATGCGATTACCGGCTTGACAGCGCAGCCGGCTTTATCCAAATAGGCCTTCCCTTCGGGGGCGCGTAGCTCAGCGGGAGAGCACTCCCTTCACACGGGAGGGGTCACAGGTTCAATCCCTGTCGCGCCCACCATTTTCTTCTTAAAATTCAATACGTTACAGGGCATCCCATAGGGAATGCCCTGCGGGCTCGCCTATGGGCAGCACCGGGGAAGCACGATTTCGCTCTCAAATCTGCAATCCAAGGCAGATCACAAATCCGTGAAGAGATTAAGGTTGCTGCTGCGCCGAGATATTTTTCGTCACGGGGGTAGCCTTCTCCGTCACACTGATTCTCGCACCCTCAGAGCCTTGGTTAACACTCGTGCCGATCGAACACCCCTCGCCGACTATCTCCACCATCAAGTCGCTTTATGCTCATGCATTTTGCTGCGCCTTCAAAGGCTGCAACCGCCCGCTCTATCGTGTGGATGAAAACACGGGCGCAAGAGTTCTAAATTCCAGGATATGTCATATTAATGCTCGTAGCGAGCATGGCCCCCGCTGGGATGCGGCTCAATCAGCGAAGGCCAACAGAGCGCCAGAGAACCTGCTGCTCATGTGTCCGGAACACGCAAGCGCCATTGACGAAAAGGACAGTCTCGCCGCCTATCCGGCCGAATTGTTGCGCGAGTGGAAGACCGAACAACTGGCGGCTTATGACAGGATACGACAAGGTTGGGCAGTCACCGACGATATGGCCAAGGAAACGCTGCAAGCCTCGACGGTGGATCAGAGCATAAATCTCAAAAATTCCACCATCGTCCTTCGAAGTGAAGGAGGTCGCGCGCCCGGCGCGGGAGGAGCGGGCGGGCCGGCATTCGGGCCTAACTCGCGTGGTGGCAATGGCGGGGCCGGCGGCAATCTCCAATCTGACGCGGCTAAGGCCATGCCGGAAGGTGTCGTCATTCCGCTGGCGGGCATGCCGGATTTCGAGGTTTCGGAGAAGTTGGAAAGCCCTCCTGGTGCGGGCGGTGCCGGTGGGGCGGCATTTGGAGAAAATAGCCAAGGTGGCGATGGTGGCAACGGGGGAAACTATTACGGCGCGCAGTTGGATATGGCCAAACTTCGGGCTCTAGGCTTTCACCATTTCCAAGTGGTTATAGGAAAAGGCGGAGAGCCGGGAATGCTGCCGGGGCAACACCCATCAGCCGGTGACAGCACCAAGCTAATTGCAATTGCAGAAGACGGCACAACGATTGGCGAAATATCCATCGATGGCGGAGCTGCGGCCGAGCCCCCGGGGCTACCTGATGGCGTACGCGAGATAACCTCCGGCGATATCGAAGGCGAATTCAGAATTACCACTATCATGCCGGGAGACATCATCACGGAATACGGCGGGCGCCTCTGCATTTTAGGAGGAAGCGCACGCAGTATCTTGATGCCCGAGCTACCAATCGAGGCCGTTTTGACCATCCTATACATTGCTAGATGGAAAAAACTCGAAGACCAGCAGTCAGTCGGATTTTTCGTCTCGTTGGATCGGCCCGACGGTACTGAGGTAGCAAGGCATTCGGTAATGGTTCCTGCTGAGGCCGTTAGCGATGGCTACAGGCAATGGATCATTCAATTGGGGGCAGCATTCGATACCGAGGGAGCCTGGATCCTTCGCGCTTATTCAGGTGACTTTTTACTGGCAAAATACGAAATCGAAATAGTCTTGGCCAAGGGCTAGAATTGCCCCGGACTGGCATTCGGCCCGCACCACCACAGCCGACGCTCCTCCCGCGCTGCAGCCCCGGCCTTCCAAGGCCGGGCTAGATCTTCACGGACAAGCTGCATGCCGGCATTGAGCCCAGAGGGGCTGCCGACACGGAGCGCCCCAAGGGTGCGCCCGTAGAGGTCGCTGTGACCATCCCGCTCCACATAGACCACCTTACCCCTGATCAGCTGTACCAGCCTGGCCTTGGCCTTAAGGCCCTGCTGCAGGCCCTCTGCGCAATCGGGGTGGAGACCTCAGGCGCATCGATGTCTCGCAGCCTCACCCGCTCCGCGCATCCCCGGCCCGGCTTCTTGCAGGGCAGCGCGACAGTATCCCCGTCGAGAACAACGATACGGCTGCCGTCGACTGGCTCATAGGTCGCGGCGCGGGCTGGCGAGGCGAGGAAAATGGCGAACAAGGCGATACGCAGAACTGTTTTCATTCTTCCCTCATACCATCAGCCATTGGCCGATTTCGATATCGGCACCCACCGGCCGCGCACCTTGTGCAGGCCTTTCCGCGCCATGCAGGCGGCCCGCTCCTCGTCGTTCCAGGCCTTTCGGTTGAACCATTCCCCACCGAAGCGCGCCTTGAAGCGTTCCGCATGCTCCAGATCGGCAAAGCAGAAGACCACGTAATGCACGGTATTCCGGCTTACCGAATGCCCCCGGGGGCAAAGGCTCAAGCCTTCGTCGCGACAGAAGCCATGGACGACGTCATAGTTTCTGCCTCCGCAGGTTTCATGAGGGATGCGGATCTGGTGGGGCCAGCCGCGGTCGATCATTGGCGGATAGAGCTCGTTTCGGCGCATCACCAGCGGCCGCGCATGAAGCCTCGGGAGATGCCCTCGGCCAGGCGGCTGGCGGCCTCTGTCTGAGCTGCCAGGTCGGCCTGCAGATGATCCGTCAGGATGATCAGGGCTCGTACGGCCGCCCTGGCGTCGCCGTCACAGGCTGCAATCGCTTTATTGACCCGGGCATCCAGGTCCAGCGGCGGCCCTACCGCCTTGTTGTCGACCGATCGACCTATCATTCTATCCCCTCCAAGGGAGGCGGAAGGCTAGGCCCGCGGTCTGGTCGTGTCCAGCGGTTTGTTCTTTTTTTGTTCTCATTGTATAGGTTGCCGGCGGCGCCGCGCCAGCGATCGAGACGGAGGGCAATATGTGCGGCAGAGTGCATCAGAACGGCCCGGATTTGCCCGGCATCAGCTCGGAAATGGACGCGTCCGAGGAGGAGTTGACCCGGGCCTACAAAGAGAACCGCAATGGCGCGCCGGGCGAATGGTTCTGGATCATCCGCCGGCACCCCGGCCACGGCCGTACCGTGCACACGCCCATGAAATGGGGCTTGCTGCCGGCCTGGCTGAAAGATCCCTCCGGCTGGAAATACCCGTCGAACGCCCGGAAAGAGACCGTCAAGACCAATGGCGCTTTCAAGCTGCCCTATCGGCGCAAGCGCTGCCTCCTGCCGATCCAGCTATTCTATGAGTGGCAGAAGATCCTCGAGGATGGCAAGCCGCTCAAAAAGGTCCAATGGAAACAGCCTTACGCGATTGCCATGAAGGACCGTCAGCCCTTCGCCGTCGCCGGCCTATATGACACGTGGACCGATCCCGCGACCGGGCAGCAAACCAATACCTTCACCGTAGTGACCTGCGAGGCGAACAGCCTCATGGCGACCATCCACGACCGCCTGCCGGTGATCCTCGCGGCTGAGAATTACGAGCGCTGGATAGCCTGCATTGAAGCGGATCCCGATGACCTGATGGTTCCCTACCCATCGGAACTCATGGAAATCTGGCCGATTTCGAGCAAGATCAACAGCTCGGCCTACAAGGCGGCGGACGTCGCCGACCCGGTCGATGTGCCGGTGCCGCGGGCCGGCCTGGCGCCGAACCAGCCCGGCTTATTTTAGCGAGCAGAACAGCGTTTCAAACGCGACTTGGCGGGCAACGCCTGATGGGACATGCAACAAATCGTTAGCCCGATTAGGGCATCGTGATACCCTACCCGCTTCCAGATCGAGGGGCCGACCATGATTGATACAGTCGAATACCCTCTTCGTATTGAGCATCTCAGCCGGGACACCATTCCGATGGTGAGGCTCGCCGAATACCTGTCCGATTTTGCCAAACTGCTCGGATCGCCGGATCAGGTGCATTTTGAGGGCGTCAGATCTGGTAGCGCTGTGCTCGTCGCTCGCGTCGAGGAGCACGCAAAGCCTTTGGTCTCGCCGCGCCTGAGAGCGGTTGCTCGAGGTGAAGGACCGGCGGATGCAATGAGCGCCTGGCGTAGGATCAATGAGCGTCTAACTGACGACAAGACAACAGCATCCCTGACCTTGCCAGGTGGCGAGGTCATCATGTTCCTGGGCGCGCCAAAGCCGGAGCGACCGATGGGGCCGATAAGTCAGCCGACCGCAATCCAGGGGAGGTTAATTCGCCTCGAAGGAACCGGCGATGCTGTTTCTGTAGGCATCGATGATGACGCAGGCATATCAGGCAAGATCCTGATCAGCGCTGAGCGCGCCCAGGCGTTGGGCTCCCATTTCCAGCGATACGTGCGCTTAACCGGCATGGGAAAATGGAAGCGCACCAGCGAAGGACAGTGGTTGCTGGAGCGCCTGGAAGCGACCGCGTTTGAAGTGCTTGACGATACTCCGCTACCCGACTTGCTGCGCCGGGTCCGCGACCTTATCCCGACGGGTGCAGCCGCGAACGCAATCGAAATGATCAAGGACCTCCGTCGCCCATGATTGTTGTCGATGCAAATTTCCTTGTTCTGATGTTCGAGCCGAACGCAATGCCCCAGGTGGATCGCGGGCATGATCGTGTTACCCATTTCATTGATGAGCTCGCACGCTCCAAAGAGGATGTGATGATTCCCGCGCCCGTCCTGTCCGAAGTAGTCGCGGGACGAATT
Source organism: Labrys sp. KB_33_2 (assembly GCF_052114505.1). Lineage (NCBI taxonomy): Bacteria > Pseudomonadati > Pseudomonadota > Alphaproteobacteria > Hyphomicrobiales > Xanthobacteraceae > Labrys > Labrys sp. KB_33_2. The sequence continues at coordinate 250,969 of NZ_JBFREW010000009.1, forward strand.
GATCGAGCAGAGGAAATTGTGCAAACGCTTAGCTCACAGCGTGCGTTCATTATTCAAGATTTCACCCCCGTAATTGCTATTGAGACCGGCTATTTAATTCGCGCGGCTGTCGAGAGATCGAAGGCCGCCGATCGGCCGCCTGGCTGGCGCGTTGCGATGAAATACGATGCAATGGTCGCTGCAACTGCAATAGTGTGCCGGGCTAGAGCGATCTGCACGGATGACGGCGGTTTTGACCCCTACGTCATCGGCAAAGGCGTAGACGTTCTCCGAATTACAGAACTGGCATTGCCGCCCTCTAAGCAGGAAGCTCTGCCGTTCTAATCGCGTCAGCAAATAGGGTTTTTTGATATACAGCTAGCCCAACTCAGAAATACGTTTTCGACCTATTTCTTGCCGCCTAGGTGTTTAGTCCCGGCATTTGGTGGATTGGATTGAGGGTGAAGTTTTCCGGTTCGATTGTCCATCGTTTGCAGATGAACTCGTAGGCTGTGAGCCCCTTCAGTGTCTTCAGGCGCCGGCCAAAATTGTAGGCATTGACGAAG
>NZ_JBFREW010000010.1:0-373725 GCF_052114505.1 Labrys sp. KB_33_2
GAGGATCACGGGCATGGCCTTGGCGTGATGCGGTTTCACGACTGCATTCGGCTCCGTCGTCAAGAACCCGAAGACATCTGCCGTGACCTCGCCCTCTTTCACCTTCCGGACCGAGGTCCAGTTCGTCCAGATGCCGGCGAAGAACGCGACCGGCTGGTTGTCGTTGAGGGCGAACCACTTCAGCGCCTTGCCGCCCTTCTCGTTCTTCTCGCTGTCGGAATATTCGGAGAAGGCCGTCATCGGAACCAGGCAGCGATTTTCAGTGCCGAGCCAACGCCGCCAATGAGGCGAGGACACGTTGCGGATATTGGTGACGCCGGGATCAGTCTTCTTGCCTTCCAGGAACTTCGGAGGCGTCGGCATTCCCCAGCGCGCGAGCACAAGCTCTCTGACGCCGTCGGCGCCATCTCGAATGATGGGCGACGGGTAGTCTGGAAAGACATCGACCGCGTCCGGCCAGTTGACGGTGTCTCGAATGACCGGGCCCAGAAGCCGAAGTTCCTCCTGGGTCATCCGCTGGTTGAACAGGTTGCACATGGATGCGCCTCACCGTGCCATTTGGGCCTTGTCCGCATTGAAGTCCGCTACGATCTGGTCGCTTCTCGCTTTAGCTCTTGAGGCTTCGCATTGGGCCATCGCGGGTGTACCTGCCTGAAAGCCAGAACCGATACATTCGGCTGTTCCATTCGCCTTACGTATCCTCGCCCGCTCAACACCGATGCAGTCTATGTAATTCATCTGCTCCGGCGTGTTCACTTTCGCAGGATGCAGACCGCGGCTGGCACATCGCTGCTCCGCGGCGGCGTTCTCCTGGCGAATGGTTTGCTCCATGGCGCACCCAGCAAGGCCGAAGGCCAATCCGACTACCAACGAATAGCTCAATATGCTCATTCTGCGATCCTTCTGCCGGGGTTCTGCGATCCAGCATGCTGCGCCTTCGCGCCCCGCGCAACCCCTTCCCTATGCCGTGAACGAAATAAGAACAAAAGAGTCGACTCATCCGAAAATCGGGATTAGCCTCTTTGGCATGATGACCCTTGATGGAGGCTCCCATGTCCGGCATTCGCTTCGGTCTTGACCCCGATACCGCCCCGACGGCCGAGGAAGCGCGGCTGGTTAAAGATGCAATTCAGATCTGCGGCTCACCCAAGCGCGCCGCGCTCGCTCTCATGCGAGTGGCTGAAAGCCTGGCGAACGATCTGGCGATGGCCCAAAGGCTGCGCGGCAAGCCGCTTCCTGACGATGTCTTTTACGCCGCACCCAATGATGAGATTAGACATGGCGAGCACATTCTTGCCGTCGATCCGAAGCACTAGCGACGGTGGCCGCCTATGGAAATCGCCGACTTTCTTGAGAAGCCCGACCGAAGTCCTGCGAGCGACGAAGAGCAGGAAGCACTGGGTGAGATCCTGACACGGTGTGCAAGCGCCAACACCGCTCTGCTCTGGCTCTACCGCGTGGCTCTGATCTCACATCAGGAGAACGAAGAATCTCTTGACCGGATAGAGCTGCTCGATTGCCTTCACCGGGCAGAGATACGAGAATTGAAAGGCCTGCCGAGCGACGAGTGGCACGACCCGCTTAGGGCGCCGCAATGACCCGACCGGCCTCTGAGCCGGTCGACGATGATCTCGAAACCAGTGTGGACGGTGCAATCGCAGCCTGTGATGGCGACGCGAGAGCGGCCGTGCGCGTCCTGCTGGTGGCGCTGGATCATTGCCAGACCGAGCTTGAACAACGAAACGAAGAGATTGGGCAACTAGCCCGAGACATCTCTCGGGGCTACTCGCGAGGGCGTTGGGAGGATCTCCTGACCCGCGCCGAGGTGCCGATCCCCTACAAACCGGACGACTGACATGGGGAGAGACAACCCACCCCAAACAATTCACCAGGCACTGGAGTTTGGCTGGACGCACCTGTCGATTGAATGCCGGCGTTGCAGGCATGAAGGCAAGATCGACTTCCTGCAGCACATGCTCCGACGCCCCGGCTCTCTCTTCGCGCTCTTTGGATGCGCGGTGTGCGCCCGGTGCGGAGCGCGGCCGACAACGGGGAGCTTGGCATTCCAATTGGACAGCGGCGGATGGCACACCAAGCGCGTCGATTTTTTCGAAGGCATGGTGATCCGGCCGTCAAGGGAGTGAGCAATGGTCTATCGCAAAGGTGAGTTCCAACTGTCGAGCCTGGATAGTCAATACCCGTTTCACATCGCCCGGCACTCCCCGAACGGCAAGGTTCCGAATCTGGCGGAGGTCGACGAGTTCTCCCGTGCATTTGGCGGAGCGCCGCGGCATCGCAGCGTCGGCGACTGGGCGACGTTCCATCACATCTTCTGTTTCAAGGAAGAGCGTTACGCCAAAGAATTTCAGGAGCGATTCGGTGGGTTTCCGATTGAGACCACCCCAAAGGCGCGAAAGGCATTGCTGGAACGCCTAAGGGCGAAGTAGCTTGGACGAGGTGCAGCGCTCAGTTTAAGGTCCGCGATGTTCAAAATTATGGTGAGAGTAACGCGGATCAGCGCGGCTGCCGCTACCCTTCTGATGCCGTTGCACGCCAGCGCTCAGGATGCACCGAAGCTCACCTTGTCCGATATGGCGCAGATGCAGCACATGCTTATGCAGCAGATCAAACCCTGTATTCCGCCGCATGCGGCCGTTCAGATGGGCAAAGTGATTTTGCGCGTCCGGATGAACCCAAACGGCACCCTAGCAGGGGCACCGGTGGTGCTTTCCTCCACGTCGGCAGCTGATGGCTCCATACTCATTCGAGCTTTCAGCCGCTGTATCACTCCAGAAACACCGCTCAGATTCTCGCCAGAAAAATATGCTGCTTGGAAGGAGTTCAATTACACCTCCGAGCGACTGCCGCACTGAATGCCTTCAATCGCCTTTCAGCATTCGCCGTCTATCATTTGCGAAGGCGATCATGGCATCGGTTCCGGCATTCGCCGCTTTGGCCAGCATGTGGTGATCGGCTAGGCTCTGCAGCGCGAGGGTGATCTCGATCGTATCCCACCCTGCCCGTTCCGCTTGCTCGACTAGGTCCTGAAAGGCGCGCTCCAAAGCCTCCTCGCATTCGAGCAGGCGGTCGGAGATGTCACTGGTTCGCCGAGGGCCGGCGATGGGAGCGCTCATGACATGCGATATTACACCGCCATGATGGAAATTGCATTCGGCGTCAAAAGGTGCGACACGCCTCGGCGAAAAGCCCAGCAATTCCCCCTCGCAAGGTGCGACGGGCACGGCGCGTAAGTGATTGATTTTACTGAATCGTTAGTAGCCCCTAGGGCGCGCCACACCGCTAAGTCAGCATTGACTTGGTCATAGGCGCAAAGCCTGATTTTGCTGCCCTCTCCATACCCGCCGAAAAATCTTCTCATAGATCCAATCTCGATAAATCTGATCAGAGGCTGCCATTGTCGGGATTACCGTGTCGACGCTCGGCATCTGGCATCTTCATGGCCATCCGTCGACTTCAGTTCGACCCGAGCGCACGTCGAATGCCTCCGACAGGAGCGCGGCTTAGGCCTTAGACGCCCCCCCCCGGCTCAGCCAGATCGACCCAGCTAGCGACCGGCAACCGTTCCATGTTGGCATTCTTGCCCATATGAACGCCCATTCAGCGCCGGATCCTTGCGTTCTTGCCGCAGCGTTCATCTACAATGCTAAATTGTTTCTCTCTCGCGGCAATTTCACGGCGGAGTCACGTTTACTTACATACTTCAGCGGAGTAATAAAAGTTCATCCTTAGAGCTCCCAAAATTGTTTAAGAACCACACAAATATCAATTGTCCCTTGTGCAGATTCGACGATGTCCAAGTTGTCGAAGAACGTAGACATGCACCTGTATTTTCAAATCGCCTTCCGGTGAACCATTCAAATGCAATAAGATTTCCATCAAGAAACTTACATGTTATCGGATGCAAGAGATGCGGGTTTTTATGGAATAATGCCTTCACAATGGAATCTATACATTTTGACGGCGAGTACGAACAAGATGGAACCTATTCGTCTTCTTACAGGTCGTATCTAGATGAGGTCGCCTCAAAAGCAATTAAAAGCATAAATTTTGTAGAAAAACTTAGAATTCTGGAAATCGGGTGCGGACAAGGACAATTCCTTTGCCATCTGATCAGAATGGACAAGGACAATCGAATCGAAACGATCGATGGATTCGATCCGGCGTATCGAGGATTGAAGGGAGCGTTTGGCAACAATATCAACATTCATAGTCAATATTTCAACAAGGCTTCCTCTAAAATTCTTTCGGTAAAACCAAACCTAATCATTCTCAGGCATGTACTTGGTTACGTGCAAGATCCCGTCGGATTCCTGACTTTGCTACGCGAAATTATCGATGACAATGAAACCACATTGTTCATTGAATCACCCGACGCTGCGTGGGTTCTGAATAACAGAGCCATCCAAGATATATTCTACGAAACCTGTTCATTCTATACGCCATCGAGTCTTGCCATGGCATGCCGGTTGAGCGGCTTCGACATGGTGTCTTCGACCTCGGTCTTCGGAGACCAGTACTTTCTTGCAACGGCACGGCCATCCACGGTTTACAGGCCGCCGGAGCTTCCGAATCTGATCGCGTATCGCGAGCAATACATCGCCTATTGGCGTGGATTGGTTGCCGAGAGCCAGGGGCCGGTTGCAGTGTGGGGAGCGGCGGCGAAGGGTGTCGGCTTCACCCAATTGGTAGATCCCGGCAGCGACCTGATCGAAATGCTGGTCGATATCAATCCGGCCAAGCAGGGATGCTTCGTACCGATCACAGGCCATCGAATCGTTTCGGCCCAGGAAGCCGTGCAAGCTGGCGTCAGGACGATCATCGTCGCCAATCCGCTCTACCGCGACGAGGTCGATGCCATGTTTCGCGCACTCGGCGGCAGCGCCAAGGTCATCGGTCTCGAAGGCACACCGGCGACGCCCCTGCCCCGAGGTGACGCGCAGCCTGCGTCCGCTGCATGACTGCGTCATTTGCCGAGAAAGCCCGTTTCATGAAACCAGTTCCGCGCGTCACCATCGGTGTTCCGATTTTCAACGGCGGAGAGCTGCTGCGTTCCTGCCTTGAAAATCTGCGCAGACAGACCTTCATCAATTTCAAGGTTGTGATCTTCGACAATCGTTCCACTGACAACACCCCGGCGATCTGCAAGGAATATGTCGACCTGGACGCTCGCTTCTCCTATCACCTCAATGAAGAAAATATCGGCGCGTGGCCCAACCTGGTCGCATTGGCGAAGGCATGCGACAGCGAATACTTCATATGGCGCGCCTATGATGATCACAGCGACGAGAATTACCTCGAAGAAATGGTAAAGCTCCTGGATTCGCACCCGGATGCGGAACTTGCCGTCGGACGCGTCGAGACCCTGCGAGAACATCGCTCCCGGAAAAAAATCGTCACCCCGGCGCTCGAAGGCCTGCCGACAGGACGCACGGCGAGCATTCGCCTGATGAAACGAGCGCATGCAAGCTGGCTATACAGCCTGTGGAGAACACGAACTCTCCAGGACCGTCTCGATAAGGTGATCCCCTGCTACCCGTTCGCCTGGGGCGGAGATTTCGTCGTTCTCTTCGAGACTCTCTACCGCACTCGCGTCGCCGGGTCGAACCGATCGACGTTCTACCAGCGGATCATCGAGCGTGATTACAAGGCAGCGCCCGAGCAGCTCACCGTCAAGCTTGAAAACGTGGTGACCTACAGGAACGCCGCGCGGGACTTCCTCCAAAGCAAATCCGGGTTCCACGCCGCTGGCTGGGTCAGCAAGGCCTTGCTTGCCTATCTCATTTCCTGGTTCGTCGAGCATCGGATCTATCCGGCAAGAAAGGTACGAAAGTTGAAAAGGCAAGTTTGCCCTTAGAGGTGCATTGCGATTTGCCGGCGGCGGTAAGAATCGCAAAGACGCGTTGGGCGGAGCGGGCCTGATCGCCCCCTTACAACTCGGTAAATTGACACGGCAGCGCGGCTATCCCTTACTGGCCGCGTTACGGATTCGAGCCGAATACGACGGTGGCTGGCCCGCAGGCCGTCGCTCAAATCCGTCGTGGCGTGCGGATGTCCCGCCCGCATTTTGCATCTGCCCCATTGTGAAACCGCGTCCCTGCGCCCTATGACACTCGCCGATATCACGCAAACCGTCATCGCCTTTGTCCGCACGCATGAAGGCTGGGGCATCCTCGTTGTGCTGCTGCTGGCCTTCGGGGAATCGCTCGCCTTCGTCTCGCTGCTGGTTCCGGCGACGGTCATCCTACTGGGAATCGGTTTTCTCATCGGGGAAGGCGGCATGTCGCTCTGGCCCTTCTGGGCTGCGGCGGCGCTGGGGGCCTTTCTGGGCGATTGGCTGTCCTATTGGATCGGTCTCAAGCTTGAAAATCGCGCGGCCCATTGCTGGCCGCTCTCGCGCTATCCGGACCTGCTGCCGCGCGGCCATCGCTTCTTTGAGAAGTGGGGTACGCTCGGCGTCTTCTTCGGTCGTTTTCTCGGGCCTCTGCGGGCCTCGGTACCGCTGGTTGCCGGCATCTGCCAGATGCCGGCACTCCCGTTTCAGCTCGTGAACGCCTCCTCGGCCGTGATCTGGGCCTTCGGCGTGCTGGCGCCCGGTGCCCTGGGGCTGAACTGGCTGCAATCACTGTTCTGATCGGGGTTTGAATGGGGCAGCATCTTCGAATCCCGATCCGGAAAGACACTACACCATCAGCCGAACCGGTGCCTCCAACTCGCCCTTTACCGTCTTGATGAAGGCGGCGGCATCGAAGCCGTCGACGATGCGGTGATCGAAGGATGAGGAGAGGTTCATCAGCTTGGCGACGGCGATCTGACCGTTCTTCACCACCGGCCGTTCGACAATCTTGTTGACGCCGACGATGGCGACCTCGGGCGGATTGATGATCGGCGTCGCGGCGATGCCGCCGAGCGCCCCCAGGCTGGAGACCGTAATGGTCGAGCCCGTCAGTACCTCGCGGCTGGCCTTGCCGGTTCTGGCGAGCTCGCTGAGCTTGACGATCTCGGCAGCGAGCTGATGCAGCGTCAGCATTTCGGCATGGCGGATCACCGGCACCACCAGGCCGCGGGGCGTCTGCGTCGCCACGCCGATATGCACGGCGTTGTAACGATGGATGACAGCCGCCTCGGCATCGTAGCGGGCGTTGACGATGGGGTGCTGGGCGATGCCGCGCACCATCGCCTTGATCAGGAAGGGCAGCAGCGTCAGCTTCGGCCAGCCGACGGCGGCCGTATTGATCTCGGCGCGCGCCGCTTCGAGGGCGGTGACGTCGATCTCCTCGACATAGGTGAAATGCGGCACGCTGCGCTTGGCTTCCAGCATGCGCTCGGCAATCTGGCGTCGCAGGCCGATCACCTTGATATCTTCGATGCCGTCATCGCCGACCGTGGGCGGCGGTGGCACGGGCGCGCGTGCGGCCGGGGCTGAGGCCGGGGCCTGGGGTTGGCTGCGGGTCAGATGATCGTCGAGATCTGCATGCTCGATGCGCCCATCGGGACCGCTGCCGCGGATCTTGGCACCATCAAGCCCGAGAGCCGCCAACCGGGAGCGCACAGCCGGTGCCGCCAGGACCTTGCCCGAGCCTGCCGGAGTGACCGCAGGCGGCGACGCGGCAGCAGGCGCAGCAGCCGGCACCGGGGCTGACGGGGTCTTGGCAGGCGCCCTGGTGGGTTTCGCCGGCTCCGGTGTGGAGACGGCCACGGGCTCCGCAGCAGGTACCTCGGCCTTGCCGCCTGTATCGATCACCACCAATTCGCTGCCGATCGAAGCCATCACGCCGACCTCGGCATGACGCGCCAGGATGCGGCCCGACACGGGCGAGGTGATCTCCACCGTCGCCTTGTCGGTCATCACATCGACCAGCGGGTCGTCCTCCTGGATCTCCTGCCCGATCTCCGCATGCCAGGCGACGATCTCGGCCTGGGCGATGCCTTCGCCGACATCCGGCAATTTGAACACGAAATTGCTCATGATCGTCTCCCCTCAGCCTGCCATCACTTTGCGCATGCCTTCCCCCACCCGTCTGGGGCCGGGGAAATACTGCCATTCGAAGGTATGCGGATAGGGCGTATCCCAACCCGTGACACGCTCGATCGGTGCTTCCAGATGGTGGAAACAGCGCTCCTGCACCAGCGCCGACAATTCGGCACCGAAGCCGCCGGTGCGCGTCGCTTCGTGCACGATCAGGCAGCGGCCCGTCTTCTTCACCGATTCCTCGATCGCCTCGATGTCGACGGGCAGAATCGTCCTCAGATCGAGGATCTCGGCATCGATACCGGTCTCCTGCGTCGCGGCTACGGCCACATGCACCATGGTGCCATAGGCCAGAATGGTCAGTTCCCTGCCCTCCCGCACGATTGCGGCCTTGCCGAGCGGCACCTTGTAATGCCCCGTCGGCACGTCGGCCCCGGCCTGATCGGTCCAGGGCTTCAGCGGGCGGTCGTGATGACCATCGAAGGGACCGTTGTAGAGTCGCTTCGGCTCGAGGAACAGCACGGGATCGTCGTCCTCGACCGCGCTGATCAGCAGGCCCTTGGCATCATAAGGGGTGGACGGGATCACCGTCTTGATGCCGCAGACATGGCTGAACAGGCCTTCCGGGCTCTGGCTGTGGGTCTGACCGCCGAAAATGCCGCCGCCATAGGGCGAGCGGATGGTGATCGGCGAGGTGAATTCTCCGCCCGAGCGATAGCGCAGGCGCGCCGCTTCCGAGACGATCTGGTCGAAGCCGGGATAGATGTAATCGGCGAACTGACACTCGACGATGGGCCTCAGCCCATAGGCGCCCATGCCGATGGCAATGGCGATCAAGCCACCTTCGGCGATCGGGGTATCGAAGACGCGTTGCGAGCTGTAGCGTTGCTGCAGGCCGTCAGTGCAGCGGAACACGCCGCCGAAAAAGCCGACATCCTCGCCGAAGATCAACACGTTGGGATCATTCTTGAGCAGGACATCCATGGCCGAGTTGAGGGCCTGCACCATGTTCATGGCGGGCATTATTTGCCCTCCTTCTTATTGGCGGCTTCGAATTGGTTGAGTTCGGCCAATTGCTCCTTGAGATGCCAGGGCATGTCCTTGAAGACGTCCTCGAACATGGTCTCATTGCCGTGATGCGGCCCGTCGCTGAGAATGCCGTGGCGCTGGGCCTCGACATTGGCCGCCTTGACCTCGGCCTGCAATTCCTTTGCCTGCGCCTGATGGCGCTCCTCGTTCCATTCGCCCAGGCCGATGAGATGGCGTTTCAGGCGCTCGACCGGGTCGCCGAAAGGCCAGTACTTCTCCTCGTCGCCCGGGCGATAGCGGCCGGGATCATCGCTGGTAGAGTGAGCCGCGACGCGATAGGTGAACAGCTCGATCAGGGTCGGGCCATGGTTGGAGCGGGCCCGCTCGGCGGCCCAGCGCGTCACCGCATAGACGGCGAGCAGATCGTTGCCGTCGACCCGGATGCCCGGCATGCCAAAGCCGATGGCGCGCGAGGCGAAGGTCGCCTCCTCCCCGCCGGCGACGCCCTGGCTTGATGAAATCGCCCATTGATTGTTGACGAGATTGATCAGCACTGGCGCGTGATAGACCGAGGCGAACACCATGCCGTGGTGGAAATCACCCTCGGCAGAGGAACCGTCGCCGATCCAGGCCGCGGCGATGCGGCGATCGCGCTTGTAGGCCGACGCCATGGCCCAGCCGACGGCCTGCGGCACCTGGGTGGCGAGATTGCCAGAAATGGAGAAGAAACCGGCCTCCTTGGCGGAATAGAGCACCGGCAATTGCCGCCCCTTCAGCCTGTCTTGCCCGTTGGAATAGATTTGCGACATCATGTCGGTCAGCGGCCAGCCACGCGCCACCAGCAGGCCTTGCTGGCGGTAGGTCGGAAAGCACATGTCACCGGCTTCCAGCGCCAGCGCCTGGCCGACAGCGACCGCCTCCTCACCGGTGCATTTCATGTAGAAGGAGGTCTTGCCCTGGCGCTGTGCCTTGAACATCTGGTCGTCGAAATAGCGCGTCAGCATCATGGCGCGCAGGCCCTTGCGCAGAGTATCGGCATCGAGCTTGGGATCCCAGGGGCCGAGCGCCCTGCCCTCGTCGTCGAGCACCCGCACCAGACCGAAGGCAAGGTCGCGGGTTTCCGAGGCGACGGCGCCGACCGGCGGGCGCTGGGCCTCGCCCGCACCCGGCAGATTGAGATAGCTGAAATCGGGCGTATCGCCCGGCCGGAAGCGTGCGTCCGGAATGTGCAGGCTAAGCGTGGTCTTCTTGGTCATCGAACGGGCGCTCCCAGGAGGTCTTGTTGTGACCGTCGTGCTGTCCGGCTGGCGTGAGAATGCGTCTGGCCGTATCGTTTCGGGCGTGTCCTGCGATGTCAGCTCGTCTCGCGAAAGATCTCGCGGCCGATCAGCATGCGTCGGATTTCGGAGGTGCCGGCGCCGATTTCGTAAAGCTTGGCGTCACGCAGCAGGCGTCCGGCCGGAAAATCGTTGATGTAGCCGTTGCCGCCCAGGGCTTGGATGGCCTCGAGTGCGACCTTGGTGGCGTTCTCGGCCGAATAGAGGATGCAGCCGGCGGCGTCCTTGCGGGCAACCTCGCCGCGGTCGCAGGCAGCGGCCACCGCATAGGTATAGGCGCGCGAGGCATTGTAGAGGGTGTACATGTCGGCGAGCTTGCCCTGCATCAGCTGGAAGGTGCCGATGGCTTCGCCGAATTGCTTGCGCTCATGGACATAGGGCACGACGAGGTCGAGCGCCGCAGCCATCAACCCGATCGGCCCACCCGATAGCACCACCCGCTCGAAATCGAGGCCGGACATCAGGATGCGGACCCCATCGCCGACCTTGCCGAGCAGATTGGCTGACGGCACGAAGCAATCCTCGAAAACCAACTCGCAGGTGCTGGAGCCGCGCATGCCGAGCTTGTCGAGCTTGGGCGAGGTCCGGAAACCGGCAAAGCCGCGCTCGACGATGAAGGTGGAGATGCCCTTCGGGCCGGCGGCCGGATCAGTCTTGGCATAGACGACCAGCACGTCGGCATCGGGACCGTTGGTGATCCACATCTTGGTGCCGTTGAGGACGAAACCACCGTCGCGAGCCTCGGCCTTGAGGCTCATCGATACCACGTCCGAGCCGGAGCCGGCCTCCGACATCGCCAGCGAGCCGACATGTTCGCCCGAGATCAGCTTGGGCAGATAACGTTGCTTCTGATCGGGATTGGCATGGCGGGTGAGCTGGTTGACACACAGATTGGAATGAGCGCCATAGGAAAGCCCCACCGCGCCAGAGGCCCGGCTGATTTCCTCCATGGCGACGCAATGGGCAAGGTAGCCCATGCCCGAGCCGCCGTACTCCGCTTCGGCAGTGACGCCGAGCAGGCCGAGGGCACCGAGTTCGGGCCACAGGTCGCGCGGAAAGGCATTGTCGCGATCGATGGCGGCGGCACGCGGCGCAACCTTCTCCGCCGCGAAACGCTGCACCATGCGGCGCAATTCCTCGATGTCTTCGCCGAGATTGAAGTTCAGGCCGCCGTCATACATGAGCCCTCTCCCTGATTATTTTACTTTAGCCGCCAGAGCCTGGCCCGTGCGCGAGCGCGGGGCTGAGCCGAGCGCCGCACAGACAGCCCTGCCCGCCGCCGCGACCTTGTCGAGATCGACCCCGGTTTCGACGCCAAGGCCATCGAGCAGGTAAACGAGATCCTCGGTGGCCAGGTTTCCACTCGCCCCCGGTGCATAGGGGCAGCCGCCAAGGCCGGCGACGGAGGAATCCACCACGGTGACGCCGAGATCGAGACAGGCCAGGACATTGGCGAGCGCCTGGCCGTAGGTGTCGTGGAAATGCACGGCGGTGCGCTGGATACCGATCTCGCTGGCCACCGCCGCCGTCATCGCGCGCGCCGCATCGGGCGTTCCCACGCCGATGGTGTCGCCGAGTGAGATTTCCTCACACCCCATCGCGGCCAAGGCCGTCGCCACCGAGACCACGGCGGAGACAGCCACCTGCCCTTCATAGGGGCAGCCCAGGACACAGCTGACATAGCCACGCACCTTCAGGCCCTTGGCCCGGGCCTCAGCCACGATCGGGCGGTATTCGTCGAGGCTCTCTTCGATACTGCGATTGATATTGCGACGGCTGAAGCTCTCGGAGGCCGCAGCAAAGACCGCGATATACTTCGCCTTGGCCGCAAGCGCGTCGGCAAAGCCACGAGCATTGGGCACCAGCACAGGCAGGTGGATGGGTGGGTCGATCTCCAGATCGACCTTACTCCCTGCCTCCGCGCTATGGGTCGATCTGGAGATCGACCCACCGAACGAGGACAGCCCGGCCAGCACGTCGGCGGTCTGAGCCATCTGCGGCAGATTTCTGGGCGAGACGAAGCTGCCGGCTTCCACCGTGCGCAGCCCGGCCGCGGCAAGATCGCGGATCAAGGCGATGCGGGTCTCGACCGGCAGCACCTTCGCCTCGTTCTGGAGGCCATCACGGGGGCCGACCTCGAAGATCTCGATGGTACCGGCCCGGCTCACGGCTCGATCTCCAGCACCACCAGCTCGGCGCCGGCGACGACCTGATCGCCCACGGCGACATCGACGACCTTGACGATACCGGCTCGAGGCGCCGAGACGGTGTGTTCCATCTTCATGGCCTCGATCACCACCAAAGGCTGCCCCTTCTCGACCGTCGCTCCAGCCACGGCGCTCACCGAAAGAACGAGGCCTGGCATCGGCGACAGGATGCGGCCCACGCCCTCGCTTTCCACGCCGCGCGGCTTGCGGGCGTCGCGCAACCCGAAAGCATAGGATCGGCCATCCACGAACAAGGTCAGCGTTTCGCCGAACAAGACGGCGCGGGCCTTCAGCACGGTCTCGCCGATCCGCAGCCGCGCCGTTCCGTCGGCATCGAGGCTACCCGCGACATTGACCCGCTGGTCCGCGAGATGCAGCTCATACCCCTCGGCCAACCAGGCGGCATCGACGCCGATCAGCGTGTCACCCCAGGCCAGCTCCAGCTTGCGCCGCGCCGAACCGGAGAGGCGCCAGCCGCCGGTCTCGCCCCAGGGCGAATGGGGATCGGTCGGATCGCCCGTCTTGGCCTGGCTCTCGGTGGCCCGCAGCGCCACGAAGGCAGCCGCCGCAATCACCTCATCCGCCGGATACGGGGATGGTTCCAGCAACTCGGCCTGGTGGTGCTCGATGAAACGTGTGTCGACCCCGCCTGCGGCAAAGGCTGGGTGGCGGATGATGGCGGCGAGGAAATCCCGATTGGTATGGGGCCCGACCACCTCGACGGCATCGAGCCCGGCCCCGAGCCGGGCAATAGCTTCGGCGCGGTCGGTGCCGGCAGCAATCACCTTGGCGAGCAGGGAATCATAGTGCATCGAGACGGTGTCCCCGCTACGAAAGCCGCTGTCGACACGAAGACCGGACAGGCCCTCGGGCAGCGCCAGATGCTCGATCCTGCCGATGCTCGGCAGGAAGCCACCGGCCGGATCCTCGGCGCACAGGCGCGCTTCCAGGGCGTGGCCCGTGCAGGTGATCGCCTCCTGCGCCAGCGGGAGCGGCGCGCCGCCAGCCACCCGCAGTTGCCAGGACACCAGGTCGAGGCCGGTGACCGCCTCCGTCACCGGATGCTCGACCTGAAGCCTGGTATTCATCTCCATGAAATAGAAATGGTCGTCGGCGACCAGGAATTCGACCGTGCCGGCCCCGACATAGTCAACCGAACGGGCGCAGGTGACCGCCGCCTGGTGCAGGCCGTCGCGCAGGGCGGACGGCAGATCGGGCGCCGGCGCCTCCTCGATCACCTTCTGGTGGCGGCGCTGCACCGAGCAGTCGCGGTCGAACAGATGCACGGTATTGCCGTGGTGGTCGGCAAAGACCTGGACCTCGACATGGCGGGCGACCTGCAGATAACGCTCGATCACCATGCGGTCGTCGCCGAAGGAGGAACGCGCCTCGCGCTGGGCCGCCTGCAAGGCGGCCGCCAGGTCTTCGCTGCGGCTGACGATGTGCATGCCCTTGCCGCCGCCGCCGGCCGAAGGCTTGAGCAGCACCGGAAAACCGATGGCCTCCGCCGCACGCATCAGCGTGTCGAGGCTCTGGTCCTCGCCCTCATAGCCCGTCAACACCGGCACGCCGGCAGCGGCCATGCGGGAACGCGCCTGCGCCTTGTCGCCCATGGCGAGGATGGTCTCGGCCGACGGCCCCACGAAGGTGATGCCTTCAGCCGCGCAGGCCCGGGCGAACTCGGCATTCTCGGCCAGGAAGCCATAGCCGGGATGGATGGCGTCGGCGCCGCTTGCCTTGGCGGCGGCGATCAACTTGTCGATCGACAGATAGCTTTCTCGGGAGGGGGCGGGGCCGAGACGCAGCGCCCGGTCCGCCAGCGCCACGGCGAGGCTGTGGGCATCTGCGTCGGAATAGACGGCGACGGTGCGGATGCCCATGGCGCGGGCCGTGCGGATGATGCGCACGGCGATCTCGCCGCGATTGGCGATCAAGAGCACGCGAATGGGTCTGGGTCGATGGGCGGTCATGACATCCATCCAGGCTTGCGCTTGGCGAAGAAGGCGGCGAGGCCCTCACGCGCCTCGGGCGAAGAGCGGATCGTGGCAATGCGTCGGGCGCTTTCCTCGATGCGTTCGGCCGTGATGGGTCCGGCCATGTCATCAGCCAGTTTCTTGGCGGCGGCGACAGCCTCGGGGCCCCCCGCTAAGATATCCGAAAGACAGCGCTGCACCGTCTCGTCCAGCGTCTCGGGCGACGCTATTTCATGGATCAGGCCGTATCTCAGGGCATCCTCGGCCGAAAAGCGCTCAGCCGTGAGGAAGAGGCGGCGCGCGGCACGCTGGCCGATCGCCCTGACGACATAGGGGCTGATCGCCCCGGGGATGAGACCGAGGCGCACCTCGCTGAGGGAGAAACGCGCCTGCGGCACGGCAATGGCGATGTCGCAGCAAGCCACCAGGCCGACCGCCCCGCCAAAGGCCGCCCCCTGCACCCGCGCGAGCGTCGGCTTGGAGCAGGTATCGACCACCCGCAGCAGTTCGGCAAGCTGGCGCGCATCGGCCAGATTGTCTTCCGGCGAGGCATCGGCGGCGCGGCGCATCCAGGCAAGATCGGCCCCGGCCGAGAAGGTCTTGCCCTCGGCCTGCAGCAGTACGGCCCTGACCGTGCCGTCGGCGCCCACCTCGGCAAAGGTTCGGGTCAGTTCGGCGATGAGCGCTTCGTCGAAGGCATTCAACACCTCGGGACGATCCAGGGTGAGGACCGCGACCGGCCCATTCCGTTCGACCCTCAGACTCACATCCGGAACACGCCGAAGCGTGTCTCCCTGGCTGGAGCATTGCGCGCGGCCGACAGGGCCAGCGCCAGCACCATGCGGGTTTCGGCCGGATCGATGATGCCGTCGTCCCACAGCCGCGCCGTCGAGTAATAGGGGTTGCCCTGCTCCTCATACTGGGCCCGGATCGGCGCCTTGAAGGCTTCCTCGGCCTCGGTGTCGATTTTGGACTCATCGGTCCCGGCCGCATCCCGGCGCACTTGCGCCAGCACATTGGCGGCCTGTTCGCCTCCCATCACGGAGATGCGGGCATTGGGCCACATCCACAGGAAGCGCGGATCATAGGCACGGCCGCACATGGCATAATTGCCGGCGCCGAAGCTGTTGCCGATCACAACGGTGAATTTCGGCACGTTTGCCGCCGCCACCGCCGCCACCAGCTTCGCGCCGTCCTTGGCGATGCCGCCCGCCTCATACTCCCGGCCGACCATGAAACCGGTGATGTTCTGCAGGAAGAGTAGGGGAATGCCGCGTTGGCAGGCGAGCTCGATGAAATGAGCCCCTTTAAGCGCCGATTCGGAGAAGAGGATGCCATTATTGGCAATGATGCCGACGGGATAGCCCCAGATCCGGGCAAAACCGGTGACCAGCGTAGTGCCGAAATCGGCCTTGAATTCGTCGAATTCCGAACCGTCGACCAGCCTGGCGATGACCTGACGCACATCATACGGCTTGCGGGGATCGGCTGAGACGATGCCGTAGATTTCCTTGGGATCGTAGAGCGGCGGCCTGGGCGCCGCGAGGTCGGCGTCGTCATGCTTACGCCGGTTGAGATTGCCGACGATCTCCCGCGCAACACCAAGGGCATGGGCATCGTTCTCCGCAGCATAGTCTGCGACGCCCGAGGTGCGGGTGTGGGTGTCGGTGCCGCCCAGCACCTCCGCGCTGACCGTCTCACCAGTGGCTGCCTTCACCAGCGGCGGGCCGCCGAGGAAAATCGTGGCTTGGTTGCGCACCATCACGACCTGATCGGCCATGGCAGGCACATAGGCGCCGCCCGCCGTCGAACTGCCCATCACCACCGCGATCTGTGGAATGCCGGCGGCCGACAGGCGCGCCTGGTTGAAGAAGATGCGGCCGAAATGCTCTCGGTCGGGAAACACCTCGTCCTGCTTGGGCAGGAAGGCCCCGCCGGAATCGACCAGGTAGACGCAAGGCAGATGATTCTCGGCGGCAATGGCCTGCGCCCGCAGATGCTTCTTCACCGTCATCGGGAAATAGGTGCCGCCCTTCACCGTGGCATCGTTGGCGACGATCATGCATTCCTGGCCGGAGACCCGGCCGATGCCGGTGATCAGCCCGGCAGCCGGAACCTCATCGCGATAAAGGCCGAAGGCGGCAAGTTGGGAAAGCTCCAGGAACGGAGCTCCGGCATCGAGAAGCAGTTCAATGCGGTCGCGCGGCAGCAGCTTGCCGCGCTTGAGATGCTTTTCGCGCGCGGAGGCCGAACCGCCGCCACCAGCGCGCTGATTGCGTTCGTGCAATTCAGCGGCGAGCGCTGCCAGCGCATCGTGATTGCGCTGAAAAGCCTCCGACCGCCGATCGATGGCACTCCCTATGACCGGCATGCAGACCGCCTTGCCTGTTGCAAGCCGCTTGCGATGCGGCCCTGATTGGATCATAAACGAACGGACGTTTGTTTCTATAGTCGGGGGCGGGTTTCTCCGCAAGTGGTTTCATATGGCGCGCAAGGTGGGAGCGGATGGCAGCAGGACGGCGGAGGCGATCCGAGCCGCCGGCCTGCGCCTGATCTTCGAACATGGCTATGAGGGCATGAGCTTGAGGGATCTCGCCCAGATCGTCGGCATCCAGCCAGGTTCGCTCTACAATCATATTACCACCAAACAAGCGCTGTTGTTCGACTTCCTGGTTGAGCATATGACGAGGTTGACCGAAGCGCTCGACGCGGCGCTTGCAGGCGTCGAGAGCCCGCTTGCCCGCCTCGACACCTTCATCGAATTCCATCTGCGCTATCACCTGACCCGGAGGATGGAAGTCTTCATCAACAACTCCGAACTGCGCAGCCTGGAGCCGCAAAACCGGGCTGTCGTGACCGGACTGCGGCGCGACTATGAACGGCGCCTGGAGCAGATCCTGGCCGAAGGGACCAAGAGCGGTGCCCTGCTGGTGCCTGATGTGACCGTCGCCACCTTCGCGATCATCGCCCAACTCACCGGCGTGGTCGGCTGGTACGATCCCAATGGCCGGCTCGGTGAGGACGAAATCATCGCCATCCACCGGCAGCTCGTTATCGGCGGGTTGTTACCCGGCGCTTCGGCGGAGTTCCCCGGCGAGGCAGCCGTCACCGGGATCGGCACTACCCGAATGCAGGCAATCGGTTGAGGCAAACCGGCATCGATGCCTGGGTGCTTGGCTCTGTATGCTGCTGCACAAGCATAGCTTGCAACGCCGACTGATCGAGCGAGCAGACATTGAGCCTTTTCACCATTGCTAAGATAGGCTTTACTACAAATAGGGCTGATTTCGCTGGGTGAGGTCTTCGTTGAACGGGAAACAAGCGCTATGGGCGATGGCAATCGTGTTGTCGTTAGTCCCCACAACCGGGTTCGCCAGAGGGATTTCGAGCAAACAGGCTGAGACATTTTGCTTCGACGCCAAATCCACCGACGATCAGACTATCACTGGCTGCAGTTGGCTCATTGTGGGAGGGGGCAGTTCCCAGGCGGATCTGGTGACCGCCTATTACAATCGCGGCGTAGCTTATCAACACAAGGGCGACGGGGACCGCGCCATCGCGGATTATGACCAGGCGATCTTCCTGAAACCCGATCACGCCTCCGCCTACAACAATCGCGGCAACGCCTATGCCGACAAGGGCGATACGGGTCGCGCCATCCAGGATTACGACCAAGCCCTTCGCCTGAACCCGAACTTCGCGCTGGCATTGAGCAATCGCGGTAACGCCCATGCCGACAGAGGGGACTATGACCGCGCCATCCAGGACCTTGATCGAGCCATCCTCCTCAGGCCGGACGATGCCCTCGCGCTCAACAATCGCGCCAGCGTCTATGCCGACAAGGGTGATCGCGACCGCGCCATCCAGGATTACGACCACGCCATTCGCATCAGGCCGGACTATGCCACGGCCTTCAACGGCCGTGGCAAGGCCCATGACGCCAAGGGCGATCGCGATCGCGCCATTCAGGACTTCGACGAGGCCATCCGTCTCAAGCCTGATTATGCCTACGCCTTCAATAACCGTGGCAGCGTCTATCAAGACAAGGGCGAGTACGATCGGGCCATTCGGGACTTCGATCGCGCCATCCGCCTCAAGCCCAATTACGCCGATGCCTTCAACAACCGCGGCAGCACCTATGATGACAAGGGCGACTACGACCGCGCTATCCGCGATTACGATCAGGCCATCAGCCTCAAGCCTGACTATGCCTACGCCTTCAACAACCGCGGCGTCGCCAACAAGAACAAGGGTGACAATGACAAGGCCATCCGGGATTACGATGAAGCCATCCGCATAGATCCCGATTACGTCATCGCCTATTCGAACCGCGGCAACGCCTATTACGACAAGAGCCAATTCGACCGCGCCATTCAGGACTACGATCAGGCCATCCGCATCAAGCCGGACCATGCTCTCGCCTATAATGGCCGGGGCAACGCTTATGACGACAAGGGCGACAGCGACCACGCGCTTCAGGACTACGATCAGGCGATCCGGCTCGACCCCAATTTGGCCATCGCCTTCAACAATCGGGGTGGCGTATATGCCGAAAAGGGCGACCCCGATCGCGCGATCCGGGATTTCGACGAAGCCATTCGCCTCAAGCCTGATTATGCGAGGGCCTACAATGCGCGGGGCAACGTCTATTACGACAGGGACGACTATGAGCGCGCCATCCAGGATTTCGACCAGGCCATACGTTTCGACGCCGGTTACGCGCTCGCCTTCAACAACCGCGGCAACGCCCATGACGACAAAGGCGATCGCGACCGCGCTCTAGCGGATTATGATCAAGCCATTCGCCTCAAACCCGACTACACCCTCGCCTATAGGAACCGCGGCATCACATATGACCGGCAGGGCCATTACGACCGCGCCATCCGCGACTTCGACCAGGCTCTCCGGCTCGATCCCGATAATGCGGCCGCCTTCGTCAATCGAGGCGTCAGCTACGACAACAAGGGTGACCACGCCCGCGCGATCCAGGACTTCAATCAGGCGATCCGCATCAAGCCGAACAATGCCCTCGCCTATAGGAAGCGCGGCTCCAGTTACGACAATCTGGGAAAGTCCGACAGGGCGCTGACGGACTTCAATCTGGCCATCAGCATCGACCCCGACTATGCCGAGGCCTATAATGATCGCGGCATCACCTATTTGGGCATAGGTGATTACGACAGGGCGATCACGGATTTCGATCACGCCATCCGCATCAAACCAAAATTCGACCGCGCTATAAGAAATCGCGCCAAGGCCATAGAAATAAGAGACAAAAACTTTCCTGAGAAGAAGACACTCAAGGCATCGGCCTCCCCATAGAACCGGACGACAGGCTACAGCCGCCACGCGAGGCCGTTGACCTGAGGACGGATCGGATTGCGCTATTTTCGCGAGGTACCCGCTCTCGCCCCGATTCAGATTGTCGTCAAATCACAACCGGAATATCCTCTGACAAATCGCGTTCGCCTTGGATGGGATATCGTGCGATCGCGTCGGCGTGTCTTTGCCATTTGAAGTCATTCATCAAATTTCAAAACGCTTCAGCAACGAGGAATATCCATGGAATATCGTCAATTAGGCGGCTCGGGCTTCAAGGTGCCGGTCCTCAGCCTGGGCACAGGCACGTTCGGTGGCGGCGGTGATTTCTTCAAGGCCTGGGGTTCGACCGATGCGGAAGGCGCACGGCGCCTGCTCGACATCTGCATCGATGCCGGCCTGACCATGTTCGACAGTGCCGATGTCTACTCTTCCGGTCTCGCCGAGGAGATTCTCGGCAAAGCCATCGCCGGGCGTCGCGACCAGGTGATCATCTCGACCAAGGCGACCTTTCGCTCCGGCGAGGGGCCGAACGATGTCGGCTCCTCCCGTTTCCATCTCACCGATGCCGTCGACAAGGCGCTGAAGCGCCTGGGCACCGACTATATCGATCTCTTCCAACTGCATGGTTTCGACGCCCAGACACCGGTGGAAGAGGTGCTGCAGACTTTCGACGACTTGGTCCGGGCCGGCAAGATCCGCTATATCGGCGTCTCCAATTTCTCCGGCTGGCATCTGGCAAAGTCACTGGCGGTTTCGGACCGTTATGGGCTGCCGCGCTATGTCGCCCACCAGGCCTATTATTCGCTGGTCGGCCGCGACTATGAATGGGAATTGATGCCGCTCGGCCTCGACCAGAAAGTCGGCGCCGTGGTGTGGAGCCCGCTCGGCTGGGGCCGCCTGACCGGGAAGCTGCGCCGCGGCGCGGCCTTGCCGGCCACGAGCCGCCTGCACAAGACGGCCGCCGAGGGGCCCCCGGTGAGCGATGATCTGCTCTACCGCGTCGTCGATGCTATCGACGCGATTGCCGCCGAAACCGGCAAGAGCGTGCCCCAGATTGCTCTTAATTGGTTGCTGCAGCGGCCGACGGTAGCCAATGTGATCATCGGCGCGCGCGACGAGGCGCAATTGCGCGAGAATCTCGGGGCTATCGGCTGGTCGCTCACATCGAAGCAAATCGCAAGGCTGGATGAGGCCAGCACCGTCACCCTGCCCTATCCCTATTGGCACCAGCGCGGCTTCGCCGAGCGCAACCCGCCGCCGGTCTAGTCGTTCCGGTATGCGCGTTCAGCCATTGGCGGGAGCCGCGTCGATCACCCGCAATTGCACGCGCTCACGCCCGCCATAGCGATCGACGCTCAAGGTACCGGCGACATGCACGGCCTTGCCGCGATGGCTGACAAGGCCATCGCCCAAGGGCTGCCCGACAGAC
The DNA here is from genome assembly GCF_052114505.1 of Labrys sp. KB_33_2. Classification (NCBI taxonomy): domain Bacteria; kingdom Pseudomonadati; phylum Pseudomonadota; class Alphaproteobacteria; order Hyphomicrobiales; family Xanthobacteraceae; genus Labrys; species Labrys sp. KB_33_2. The sequence goes on from NZ_JBFREW010000010.1 coordinate 21,288, forward strand.
CGGAAGGCGATGGCGTCGAGCATGGCGCCGTCATGCGCCTTGAGGCGCAGACGCAAATGCGCTTCGCCTACTGTGTCGACGAAGGCAAGCTGGTGGCTTGGCAGCGCCAGCAGGGGTTCCGGATTGCCCTGGCCGAACGGACCGGCTTTTTCGAGCATCTCGATCAGGCCGGTGGTTGCTCCGCCGGCGGCGAGCGCGCCGTCGATCTCCAGGGCAGCATCTGCCCGGGCCGCCTCGACGGCCACAGCAAGCTCAGCCTCCAGATAGGCCCGGAAGGCGCCGAGCTGGTCCTGGCCCAAAGTGATGCCCGCGGCCATGGCGTGGCCGCCGCCCTTGACGATGAGGCCGGTTTCCACTGCCTGCCTTACGGCTTTGCCCAGATCCACGCCGCCGATGGAACGTCCGGATCCGGTGCCGACCCCATCCTTGTTGAAGGCGATCGCAAAGGCAGGCCGGCCGAAACGCTCCTTCAGACGGGCAGCAACCAAACCCACGACACCAGGGTGCCAATTTCGCGAGGCCGTCACCACAGTCGCGCCCGTCTCCTCGAGGCCGAGGGCGGCGACAGCCTCCGCCAGCGCTTCCTCCAGCATGATGGCTTCGACTGTCTGGCGCTCCCGGTTGAGACGGTCCAATGTCGCGGCGATCGAAGCCGCCTCCTCGCCATCCTCGCTCATCAACAGCCTTGCACCCAGCGCGGCATCGCCGATGCGCCCACCCGCATTGATGCGCGGCCCGAGCAGGAATCCGAGGTGATAGGGCCTCGGCGGCCCGTCCAGGCGAGCCATGTCCATCAACGCGCGCAAGCCGGCGCGCTGGCGCTGGCGCATGACGGCGAGACCCCGGGCCACAAAGGCTCGATTGAGGCCCTTGAGCGGCACCACGTCGGCCACCGTTCCCAAAGCGACCAGGTCGAGACGCGCCATCAGATCCGGCTCTGGCCGATCCCGCCACCAACCGCGCTTGCGTAGGCTCCGGCTGGCGGCGACGAGCAGCATGAAGGTAACGCCGCAGGCACATAGATGCCCTTGCCCGGAGAGATCGTCGAGACGATTGGGATTGACCACCGCCACCGCCGGCGGCAGAGCCTCACCGGCCTGGTGATGGTCGACGACCAGCGTCTCGAAGCCGAGTTCCGCGGCCTTGCCGAGAACGTCGACGCTGGTCGTACCGCAATCCACCGTCACAAGCAGGCTGGCCCCGTCGGCCCGCAGCAGGCGAATCGCCTCCTCGTTCGGGCCATAGCCTTCATAGATGCGGTCGGGGATGTGGATTCGCGCCGGCACGCCGGCCTCGCGCAACCACCCCGCAAGCAGCGCCGCGGAGGTGGCGCCATCGACATCATAGTCACCGAAAATAGCAATGCTTTCACGTGCCATCACTGCATCGGCCAGCCGTTCCGCCGCCTTGTCCATATCGGTCAAACGGGAGGGATCGGGCATATAGTGGCGCAAGGTGGGAGCGAGATAAGCGTCGACCTCCTCGGCCGTCACGCCCCTGCCGGCAAGGATGCGTGCAAGCAGATCGGGCTGACCGGAGCGCTGGGCCAAGGTCATGGCCTGCATCTGCCCCTGCGCATCCAGCCTTTCCCGCCAGGCCTTGCCGGTGAAGGAGGATTGCACGCCGAGAAAATAACGAGAAGGGGGAGTGGGTGACTGCATGCGCGGACCATATCGGCGAAGCCATGATCCAAGCCAGCGGAAATGCTTCGACGACCCCGCATAACACCTTCGGTATCCTTGACCATGTGCGACAATCTGCCATCAATCGCAGACTTCCGGAACGCTCACGGGGTGATGGTGATGACGGCTGCGGCGGGCGCTAATGGATCTCGGTTTTCACCAGGCTTGGCCCTGGCGGCGCTTGGTGTCGTCTACGGGGACATCGGCACCAGCCCGCTCTACGCCTTTGCCCAGGCCATCACTGCCAGCGGCGATGGCGGTGCGGGCCAGGCCTGGATCGTCACGGGCGTCGTCTCGGTGATCTTCTGGGCCCTTATCCTGATCGTATCCTTGAAATACGCCATCCTGATCCTGCGCGCCGACAACAAGGGCGAAGGCGGCATCGTCGCCCTGCTGGCGATTCTGGAAGGCAGTGGCCGGCGCGAGGGTCGTCGCCAGGTCGTCCTCTTGATCATCGGGCTGGTGGGCGCTGCGCTGCTCTATGGCGACGGCGCCATCACGCCGGCCATCTCGGTGCTCAGCGCCATCGAGGGCTTGGAGATCGCCGCCCCGTCGCTGGCCCATGTCGTGGTGCCCTTGACCCTGGTGATCCTCCTCGTTCTGTTCATGGTCCAACGCTACGGCACCGGCATGATCGGCCGTTTCTTCGGCCCGATCATGCTGGCCTGGTTCATCCTCATCGGCCTGCTGGGATTGGCCAGCATCGTGCGAAATCCCGCCATCCTCACCGCACTCAATCCGTTCGTGGCCCTGAATTTCCTGGTGACGGCAAATCCAGCCGTCAGCTTCGCCATCCTGGGGGCGGCCTTTCTCGCCGTCACCGGCGGCGAGGCGATGTACGCGGATATGGGGCATTTCGGCCGGAACCCCATCCGCCTCGCCTGGTTCACGATCGCCCTGCCCGCCCTGGTTCTCAATTATTTCGGCCAGGGCGCCCTGCTGCTCGGCAATCCCGCCGCCGCTTCCAATCCGTTCTACAATCTGGTGCCGGACTGGCTCCATTTTCCCGTCATCATCTTCGCCACGGCAGCCACCGTGATCGCCAGCCAGGCCATCATATCGGGAGCGTTTTCATTGGCGCGACAATCCATACAGCTTGGTCTCCTCCCGCGCCTCACCATCAAGCAAACCGACAATCAGGAGTTCGGCCAGATCTACGTTCCTCTGGTCAACTGGCTGCTGTGCATCGCAACACTCGGCGCCGTGCTCGGCTTCGGCTCGTCCGCGGCTCTCGCAGGCGCCTATGGCGTGGCCGTCTCGCTGCTGATGGCAATCACGACTCTGCTGGCAGCGCTCGTGGCCCGGCATTGGGGCTATAATCTCTTCCTCGTCATTCTGGTCAATGGCGCCTTCTTCATCGTCGATCTGATCTTCGTCTCCGCCAATGGCGTCAAGCTCTTCGAAGGCGGCTGGTACCCGCTGCTCTTGGCCATCTTCGTCGCCATGCTGATGTTGACCTGGCGCCGCGGCCAGATCCTTGCCGAACAGGCCCGCAGGCATCTGCGCGTGGAGGAAACGGCCTTCTTTGCAGCGATGAAAACCCAGCGTCCCGTCAGGCTGCCGGGCACGGCCGCCTTCCTGAGTTCGGCCATAGTCGGCATGCCGCTCTCGCTGAGCATTTTTTGGCGCCACACCCACGCCATTCCAGAGCGCGTGCTGCTGGTCACCGTCAAGGGCGCTGAGACCCCTCGCGTCAAGGATGTCGACCGCGTGACGGTAACCTCTCTTCGCCCCGGTTTCGAGCGCATCATCCTGCGCTTCGGTTTCATGGAGGAACCGGATGTGCTCAAGGGCATGCGGCTGGCCATCTCGCAAGGCCTGATCTCCGGCTTCGACCTTGCCGAGATCTCCTTCTATATCGGCAGTGAGACCATCATTCCGTCCAAAAAGATCGCGGGCATGGCCTTCTGGCGCGAGGTCCTCTACGCCATGCTCCAGCGCAATGCCGAACGCTCGGCTTCCTATTTCCGCATCCCGGCGCCGCAAGTGGTGCAGTTTGGAACGGAGATCGAGATCTGAACGCCCTCAGGACGCGATCGGCCCCTTGAAGACGAAGAAGGCGCCGGCGCAGATCAGGGCAAAGCCGATGGCGTGGTTGATCGTGAGTTTCTCACCCAGATAGAAGACCGAGAACAGGGCAAAGATCACCAGAGTGATCACCTCCTGCATCGTCTTGAGTTCGGCCGGTTGATAGACGTGGTTGCCAAAGCGATTGGCGGGAACCGCGAGGCAATATTCGAAGAAGGCAATGCCCCAGCTCACAATGACCACCAGCCAGAGAGGCCGGTTCTCGAATTTGAGATGCCCGTACCAGGCAAAGGTCATGAAGACGTTGGAAAAGGTCAGCAGAACGATCGGCAGCAGCCAGGCGGGAATGAAGGACAGCATCGATATTCCAGGGTTATGGTCGCAACGCAGTCCCGATCGCGCAGATTTGCGGGCGGGGGTCGATGCGAAGGATGGGATCCTCAGGAGGGAGCGGAAAGTTCCTCGAGCTTGCTGCGCAGCAAGCCCTCGTTCAGCGTGAAAGCCTGGTCATAATCACCCGGCCCACCGATGAGCCAGTGATAATCGAGACCGAGGCGCTTGCTGAGCCATAGATAGGTACTCTTGGTGAAATTTTCGGGAAACAGCTCGATGACCTGCGTTCCCGGCCGGCAGAACGCCAGATTGCCGAGCCCGGCACCATGTACTCCGATGACCATTTCGGCCTGGGAGAACAGGCGGACCTGCTCGGCATGATTGTCGCCCCTGGCCTCGAAGCGCTCGAAGCCGTGCTCCTTTGCAATGTCCCAGAGCGCGTCTTCGTTGAGCAGACGCCGGATCTTGCTGCTCCCTCGCGAAAAGAAGATGCGCTGGGCGCCTCGGCGCTCCACCCGGTAATGCTCCCGGAAGAGCTCGGCCAACCGCCATACCGGTGCGGCTTCGGCAAAACTCCATTCGGCGTTGCCGGCATCGAAGGAAAGCCACAGAGCCTCCTCGACCGCAACCTTCGCATCGTCCGGCAGAGCAACCACACGCACCCCGGGATAGGCCTGCTCCAGCAAGGCGCAGCCCAGATGCAGGCTCTCCAGGCGCGAGGGCGGCAGCAACAAGGTGAGTGGCAGGCCCCTGGGGTGAAAACGCTCAAGATAGTCGACCACGGGCACCAGGTCTTCAAACAGGGCATGATAATAGTTGTCCGTGCGGGCCAGCAGAAGGCAACGCCCGGCCAGAGCGGGCAAGGTGCGAAGCCGCTTGGCCTTGGCGAAGTTCCAATTGACCCATTCCACGTCGCGTATCACCACGCCCCCCTTACCGGGCGCGAAAATGCGGCTGACATGGCCGAGCAGCTCGGCGGGCTTCACTGTCACCGCCAGTTCCTGCACCGGAACCGTGACGCCTCCCGTCCACTCGCGTGCCAAAGTGTCGTAGGGCCAGCACCGGTCCCGCACAAAGGCGCATTCCTCCGGCGTGAACGAGGTTGCCATCTCGGCCTTGCGATCTTCGATGACCAGGGCTGCGGCAATCTGGGGATCGACCCCGCGCGGATAGAAGGAAAAATGGCGCCGCAACAGCCCTACCCGCCCGATGGTCGCCCGCGTCATGCGCCAGCGCCAGTAGCGGATATTGAAACGCTTTCGAAATCCGGATTTGACGCGGGCCATTTCTGCCGTTTGATTGCCATTGAACAGCCAAGCGGCTATAGCCGCGCCACCACCCTCTGTCTATCGGATCAGACCTTGAAAGCTATCATTCTCGCCGGCGGCATGGGCACACGCATTTCCGAAGAATCGCATCTGCGCCCCAAACCGATGATCGAGATCGGGGGCCGGCCGATCCTCTGGCATATCATGAAGATCTACAGCCATTACGGCATCAATGATTTCGTGATCTGCCTGGGTTACAAGGGCTATATGATCAAGGAGTATTTCTCCAATTACTTCCTGCACAATGCGGATGTGACGATCGACGCCGAGAAGAACGAGGTCACCTATCACAACCAGAAGGCCGAGCCCTGGCGGGTCACCATGGTGGATACCGGCGAGACCAGCATGACGGGCGGCCGGCTGAAGCGGGTCGCGCCCTTCCTGACGCCGGGCGAATCCTTCTGTTTCACCTATGGCGACGGCGTCGCTGATGTCGACATTGGCGCCCTCATCGCCTTCCACAAGAAGCATGGCAAGCATGCCACGCTGACGGGCGTGATCCCCCCTGGCCGTTATGGCTCCCTGTCCCTCGACGGCGAAAAAGTCACCCGTTTCATCGAAAAGCCTCCGGGCGACAATGCGCTGATCAATGGCGGCTTCTTCGTGCTGGAACCGGGCGTGGTCGATCTGATCGAGACGGACCAGACCTCCTGGGAAGGCGCACCGCTCGAAGCCTTGGCCGCCTCCGGCGAATTGATGGCCTATCGGCATTCGGGGTTCTGGCAGCCCATGGACACCTTGCGCGACAAGAACCATCTCGAACAATTGTGGGCACAAGGCAAGGCGCCCTGGAAGGTCTGGCCGTGATCGGGGCAGCTGCCGCAGGCGCATTGCCTTCACCGGGCTTCTGGCGGGGCAAGAAGGTGCTCCTGACTGGCCATACCGGCTTCAAGGGAAGCTGGATGGCCTTGTGGCTGCATCGGCTGGGGGCCGAGGTCACCGGCTTTGCGCTGCCGCCGGCCGCCGACCAGCCGCTGTTCGCCGCAGCCGGCGTGGACAGCGCGGTCCGCTCGATTCTGGGCGACCTGCGTGACGCCGAGGCCGTGCGCCAAGCAGTGAATGTGGCGCAGCCACAGATCGTGCTGCATCTCGCGGCCCAGGCATTGGTGCGACGCTCCCTCGCCGATCCGGTCGAGACCTTCGGGTCCAACGTGATGGGTACTGTCCATCTTCTCGACGCCCTGCGCTCTCGCCCCGGCCTCGCCTGTATCCTCGCGGTGACCTCGGACAAGGTCTACCTCAACCAGGAAGAAGGATCGGCCTTCCGCGAGGACGATAAGCTCGGCGGCAAGGACCCCTATTCTGCCTCCAAGGCGGCGGCCGAGATCGTCACCTATGCCTATGCCCGCTCTTTTTTCGACAAAGCGGGTGTGCCGGTTGCCACGGCGCGCGGCGGCAATGTCATCGGCGGCGGAGACCATTCGGCCGACCGGCTGGTTCCCGATATCGTACGTGCCGTGCGCAGCGGGAGGCCGCTCGAACTGCGCCATCCGGAAGCGACACGTCCCTGGCAGCATGTGCTGGACTGTGTGAACGGCTATCTCGTCTATGCCGAGCGGCTCACCACCGTTGCCGATACGCCGCGCGCGCTCAATTTCGGCCCCGATCCGTCTCGCCCCCTGCCCGTCTCGGCAGTGGCGGACGCTGTCTTCCACGCCCTCGACCGCAAGCCGGACTGGCTGCACAAGCCGGTACCCGGTTCCATCGAGATGAAGGCCCTGACCGTCAACTCCGACCGCGCCCGCCACCTGCTCGGCTGGCAGGACAGGCTGGCCGGCCCGGCCAGCCTGGAATGGACCGCGCAATGGTATGCGGCCGAGGCCGCCGGCCAGGATATGCACGCCTTCACCCTCGACCAGATCTCCCGTTTCTCGACGCTTTGAGACCGCCGCCATGACCGATGCCAAGTCAACGCTTCCCCATTGCCGGTTCTGCGCCACGCCGCTGACGACGACCCTGTGCGACCTCGGTTCGATGCCGCTCGCCAATGACTATCGCCTGCCCGACGACAGCAATCCCGAGCGCAGCTTCCCGCTGCACGCACGCGTATGTCCGAGCTGCCTGCTGGTCCAGGTCGACGATTCCGTGCCGCCCGATGCCATCTTCTCCGACTATGCCTATTTCTCGTCCTATTCGGACAGTTGGGTCGCGCATGCCAAGCGCTATGCGGATGCGATGATCGAGCGTTTCAAGCTCGACGGCGCTTCGCTGGTTGTCGAGATCGCCTCCAATGACGGCTACCTCCTGCAGCACTTCAAGGCCGCGGGCGTGCCGGTGCTCGGTGTCGAACCGGCTGCCAACGTCGCCGAGACGGCCCGGGCCAAGGGCATCGATACCGAGGTGGCCTTTTTCGGGGTCGAAACCGCCAGGCACCTGGTCGGCCAGGGCAAGCGCGCCGATCTGATGGCCGCCAACAATGTGCTCGCCCATGTCCCCGACATTCGCGATTTCGTCGGCGGCTTCGCCACCCTGCTCAAGCCCGAAGGCGTCGTCACCTTCGAATTCCCGCATGTGCTCAATCTGATCGAGAAGGTACAGTTCGATACCATCTATCACGAGCACTTTTCCTATCTCTCGCTGGTGACGGTTGAAAAGGTTTTTGCCGCCGTCGGGCTCAAGGCCGTCGATGTGGAGGAATTGCCGACCCATGGCGGCTCGCTGCGCCTGTTCGCGGCGCCGGCAGCTTCCAGCCACCAACCTTCGGCGCGGCTCGATGCCCTGCGCGCCAAGGAGCACGCCGCCGGTCTCGACACCCTGGCAGGCTATGAAGGCTTTGCCGCCAAGGTCGCCGAGGTCAAGCGCAGCTTCCTCGCCTTCCTGGCCGAGGCCAAGGCCGCCGGCAAGACCATCGCCGCCTATGGCGCTGCCGCCAAGGGCAATACTTTCCTGAATTTCTGCGGCGTCGGCCCTGCCGATATCGTGGCGGTCTTCGATCGGTCCCTGGCCAAGCAGGGCCGCCTGCTACCCGGTAGCCAGATTCCGATCCTCTCGCCCGACAAGATCAGCGAGATTACGCCGGATTATCTGGTCATCCTGCCCTGGAACATCGCCGAAGAGGTGATGGAGCAAACGCGCCCCTTGATGCCCTCAGGCAGTTCCTTCGTGACGGCCGTGCCCAGCATCAGGCTTACACCGTGATCTTCAGCGAAACGCGGATCCCGGGTTGCTTCCTCATCAAGCCGGAGCCGCGGCGTGATGATCGCGGCTTCTTCGCCCGGACCTATTGCCCGGATGAGTTCGCCGCGGCCGGCATCACCTTCGCGCCGGTGCAGATCAATCTCTCGCGCAACGACAAGGCCTTCACGCTGCGCGGCATGCACTTCCAGGACCCGCCTCACGCCGAGGCCAAGCTCGTCCAGGTGGCACGGGGCGCGATCCATGATGTCGTGGTCGATTTGAGGCCGGACAGTCCAGCTTTCCGGCAATGGATCGGCGCGGAGCTGAGCGCCGACAACCTGCACCAGCTCTATATTCCCGAGGGCTGCGCCCATGGCTTCCTGACGCTCGAAGCCAGCACGGACGTCCTGTACGGCATGGGCCACAAATATGTTCCCGGCCATGCCCGAGGCTATCGCTACGACGACGCGGCCTTCTCCATCGAGTGGCCTCACCCGCCGGCGGTGATCGCACCGGCGGACGAGGCCTGGCCGGCCTTCGGTACGTGAAAGGCTGTCAGCCGCGGGGCTTTCGCGGCTGACGGCACGCTATTTCGCCTCGAAACCAGGATGATAGGCCACGTTTCCATGCGGTGTGTCAGCCCCGAAGGGCAAGCACTGGAAATAGACCGGCGGCAGGCCGGGTAGGCAAAGCCCCACCTCGTTCTTGAAGCCGAAACGGCTGTAATAGGCCGGATCTCCCAGCACGACACAGCCTTCGGCCCTCAGCCGGCGAAGATCGGCTAGGCCTGCCTCGATCAAGGCTCGCCCGATGCCGCTCCTCTGGCAGTCCGGCCGCACTGATACTGGCCCCAGCCCGTACCAGTGCCGAAAAGCGCCGTCGATGGTGACGTGCGAGAAGGCAACATGGCCGACGATCTCGCCTGCTTTTTCCGCAACTAGCGACAAAGTCAGGGCTCCCGCCGCCCGCAAGGCGTCGACGATCGCCGCCTCCGTCTGGCTGCTATGCGCCATTCCCTCGAAAGCCGCCTTCGTCACCGCGCGAATGATGCCGATATCGTCGGCACGTTCTGGTCGGATTTGCATGATTTGTCCTCTAAAGCGTTTTTCAGAAAAGCCGATGGGCTTGTTGATCAAGAAACCGCGTTGAAACAATGCGTTGGAGAAAAAGTGCCATTCGAAGAAATCGCACTTTTCTCTTGTTCAGCGATTGTCGGCCTGCGCGCGCACGCTCTCCCGCCCCCTGCGCGAAATGCGGTAAGGGCCGGAGGCATGCGACTCGATCAGTCTCTTGCGGTGAAGCTTGCAGAATGTCTCCAGCGTGCAGTCGGCCAGACGATGGCCGTCGCGCGTGAAGCAGTCGACATGGTGGATGCGGCCATTATCGCCGCGGTGATGACGGATATGGCCGCCCTGGGCCAGCACGTGCAGCACACGCTGCTCGCCCCGTGAAATGTTCATGATGGTAGAGCCTGTCGCAGAAACCATGACAAGCATCGCCCGGGCGCTCGGCTGATCCAGCCACAGCGCCTCGCAATGCTTTCTCATGTCTCGTCAAATCGAGACGATCAGCGGTTTCCCACAAGCTCTGACATAAAACCTTCCGCTCAAATCAGCAGGTGGCCATCGCATAGTTCGGCATTGGCCCGGTGTCAATCCGACCCAGTCATCAGGGCCTGCCGAGGGTCACAAGCCTCAGGTACACAAATCCTGCTGCACCTTGCAGGCGCCGTTCTTATCCGCGCACGCCGCGAGTGCGCCATCCCTCGCCTCGGCCAGGCTGCGTCCGCGCGCGGCGGCATAGCGATGGCGCTCACCAACGGCAACCGCCCCGCAATGCGGCGCCCGATTGTGGGCGCTGGCAGTCCGGCCGATACGCCGATCATCCCAGTCATTGTAAACGAGCACGGCAAGAGCGCAGTCATCTCCCGCACCGTCCTTCTGCCCGATGGCATTGCGACAATGGCGGAGCGCCGTTTCGCGCGCCTCCTCACGTGTCGCCGCTCCCCAGAAGATGCCATCCTTGCCTGTCGAGGGTGAATAGGCGATTGCCCCCCAGACGGCTCGGTCGGCAGTGGTCTGCGGATCGGGTTGCACAGCCCCGTAGGTCGTGTCCCTGTTATCGCCGGCACCGGCCGGCAAGCTCATCGCGGCCAGCGTGACACCGATAAAGAAAGCCCTGCGCATTGTCTGTCCCCGCCGAAAGCCCGGTCGCGTCCCGCCGATCCGGTGGCCTTACGCAAGGATATGCATATAGAATTCAGGCTTTGACAAGAGGTCATCCCGGCTGAAGGGACGTTGACACTATAGCGACCTCAACACCGGTGATTTCGCATCCTTGTTGGGGCCGATTTCCCCCGGCCGCAATTTACGGAGGTCGATCGAGGCGAGAGTGTGAAACGAGCGTCGCTGTGGAACCCGCGCGCCTCGGCGTGCATTTCATCTATGAATTCAATATTCAGGAAGACTCGAATGCCCCAGTTCGTCATCATGAAACGTCGCGGCGCTCACGTCGTACCGCTGCCGGAAGCGCCGACTTTCGACGATCTCGTCGAGGCCGAGATTTGGGCGGCCACCTATCTGGAAGGCGATCCAACCTTGTTCGACAAAAGCCTGGATTCGATCGAAGTGCACAGACAGGACCTGCAACCGGCGACACGCAAGGCAGCAGCAGGCCGAGGCTAAACACAAATCGCGCTTGCAGGACGACAACGCTAAACGATTGAATCATTGGTGGGCGGTGACGGGCTCGAACCGCCGACCCTCTCGGTGTAAACGAGATGCTCTACCAACTGAGCTAACCGCCCCCAGTCGCGGGGAACCACACAGGGCCTCTGTCTATTGTGCTTGCGCGCGCTTCGCAAGGCAAAAGAAAGCGGCCGTGCCTTTGTGAGACACGGCCGCTCCCAGATCATTTCAGTGTCAGTGGGCGACGACGGCGTTGGCGTCATCGCCGGCTTTGGCCGGCGGCGGCGCGTTCTTGTCCTCGTCCCAGGTGATGGGCTCGGGCATGCGCACCAGCGCCCTGCGCAGAACCTCTTCCATCCTGGAAACCGGCACCAGTTCGAGGCCGTTTTTCACATTATCAGGAAGTTCTGCCAAATCCTTGGCATTCTCTTCCGGAATCAGCACGGTCTTGATGCCAGCCCGCAGCGCAGCGAGCAGCTTCTCCTTCAGGCCACCGATCGGCAGCACGCGGCCGCGCAGAGTGACCTCACCGGTCATGGCGACATCGCGGCGAACCGGGATGCCCGTCATCACCGACACCATGGCAGTTGCCATGGCGATGCCGGCAGAAGGGCCATCCTTGGGCGTTGCGCCTTCGGGCAGATGCACATGCACGTCGCGCTTGTCGAACAGCGGCGGCTCGATGCCGTAATCGATGGCACGCGAACGCACATAGGAGGCTGCCGCGGAGATCGACTCGCGCATGACGTCCTTCAGATTGCCCGTCACGATCATCTTGCCCTTGCCAGGCATCATCACCGCTTCGATGGTCAGAAGCACACCGCCGACCTCTGTCCAGGCCAGACCCGTGACCGCACCGACCTGATCCTCGAGTTCGGCCTGGCCGTAGCGATAGCGCGGCGCACCGAGATACTCTTCGAGCACCGTGTTGGTCACCTTCACGCTCTTCTTCTTGGACATCAGAATGTCCTTGACGGCCTTGCGGGTCAGGTTCGAGATCTCACGCTCGAGGTTACGCACCCCGGCTTCCTGCGTGTAGCGGCGCACCAGGTTGAGTAGCGCTTCGTCATCGATCGAAAACTCGCGCGCCTTCAGACCATGCTTCTGCACGGAGGAAGGGATGAGATGCTTGCGGGCAATCTCGACCTTCTCGTCTTCCGTATAACCGGCGAGACGGATGATCTCCATGCGATCCAGCAACGCCGGCGGGATGTTGAGCGTGTTCGCTGTGGTCACGAACATCACATTCGACAGGTCATAATCGACCTCGAGGTAATGATCGTTGAACGTCGAGTTCTGCTCGGGATCCAGCACTTCCAGCAGAGCCGAAGACGGATCACCGCGGAAATCCTGGCCCATCTTGTCGATTTCATCGAGCAGGAAGAGCGGATTCTGCTTCTTGGCCTTGCGCATCGACTGGACGACCTTACCGGGCATCGAGCCGATATAGGTGCGCCGATGGCCACGGATCTCGGCCTCGTCCCTGACGCCGCCGAGCGACATGCGCACATATTCGCGGCCGGTCGCCTTCGCGATCGAACGGGCGAGCGAGGTCTTGCCGACACCCGGCGGACCGACGAGGCACAGGATCGGGCCGGTCAACTTGTTGGCACGCTGCTGCACCGCCAGATACTCGATGATGCGCTCCTTGACCTTCTCCAGGCCATGGTGATCGGCATCGAGAATCTCCTGGGCATGCGGCAGATCCTTCTTGATCCGGGACTTGTCGCCCCAGGGCAAGGAAATCAGCCAATCCAGATAGTTGCGCACGACGGTGGCCTCGGCCGACATCGGCGACATCTGGCGCAGCTTCTTCATTTCGGCCTGCGCTTTATCGCGGGCCTCCTTGGAGAGCTTGGTGTCCTTGATCTTCTGCTCGAGTTCGCCGAGTTCGTCCTTGCCTTCCTCGTCGCCCAGTTCCTTCTGGATCGCCTTCATCTGCTCGTTGAGATAGTATTCGCGCTGGGTCTTCTCCATCTGCCGCTTGACGCGGGTACGGATGCGCTTCTCGACCTGCAGAACGGAAATCTCGCTCTCCATCAGGGCGAGCACCTTTTCCAGGCGCGCAGAGATCGACAGGATCTCCAGCACTTCCTGCTTGTCAGCAATCTTCACCGCAAGATGCGCCGCGATGGTATCGGCCAGCTTGGAATAGTCCTCGATCTGGGTGACCGTGGCCACGACTTCCGGCGACACTTTCTTGTTGAGCTTCACATAGCTCTCGAATTCGGCGACCACGGAACGGGCGAGCGCCTCGGCTTCGATCTTCTCTCCGCTGCCATCGCCCAGGACTTCGGCTTCGGCCTGGTAGAAATCATCATGCCCGGAGTAGGAGAGCACGCGCGCGCGATCGACACCCTCGACCAGCACCTTCACCGTGCCGTCGGGCAGCTTCAGCAATTGCAGCACGGTAGCCAGCGTGCCGAGCTTATAGATTGCCTCCGGCGCCGGATCATCCTCGGCGGCGTTCAACTGCGTCGCCAGCAGAATGTGGCGATCGGTCCGCATGACTTCTTCCAGCGCCCGAATCGACTTTTCGCGGCCGACGAAGAGCGGCACGATCATATGCGGGAACACGACGATGTCGCGCAACGGCAACACCGGGAACGTATCGACGGTGCCGGCCGGCAACGGAGGACGCTGTTTATTCGTTGTCATTGCATATCCTTTCCTGCGCCGTACCACGCTGCAATAGCCGTGCCAGCGGCGCTATCCTCCTGGCCAACATGAAGAGCGACCCGGAGGTATTCCCAACTGCCCCGGCTGGGCACAGTTGCTTCGATAAGGGTTAGGTGGAGAGCACCAAGCACAGTGTCAAGCCGGCCAATCCCGGTAAATTGCGCTGTCTCGATTTTCCTTCTCGCACCTGCGAACCTCACTGTAATTTTCTGCCCGATCGACTTTGGATTGATTGCGGGGAGCTACGAGCTATCCTTGAAATGACGTCCCGAAAAGCTTCGACAATCCTTTAAATCGCGTAATTTTCTACGGAAACCAGCTCGAATCGAGCTGATCCCTCCTGGCCCCACGATACCCCCCTCCGACGTCCAGCGCAATCAACGGCCGATGCGGCGAATGGTCGACCTTCACCAGATCGAGCCATGCATTTCAACATGACTGCAGGCAGGCACCGACATGACAATGCCGGCCCACAGGCCGGCATTGCAGTGCAAGCGTTGTTCCTGCCGGCATCAGCCGGTGGAGGAAACCTCCTGCTTTTCAGAATAGATGAAGAGCGGCTTAGCCTGTCCGTCAACGACCTCCTTGGAGATCACCACTTCCTCGACACCGTCGAGGCCCGGCAGTTCGAACATGGTGTCAAGCAGGATGCCCTCCATGATCGATCGCAGGCCGCGCGCACCGGTTTTGCGCTCGATCGCCTTCTTGGCAATCGATGACAAGGCCTCCTCCTGGAAGGTCAGATCGATGCCCTCCATCTCGAACAGGCGCTGATACTGCTTCACCAGTGCGTTCTTGGGCTCGGTCAGGATCTTGATCAGCGCCGGCTCGTCGAGGTCTTCCAGTGTCGCAATGACAGGCAGACGCCCGACGAATTCCGGGATCAAGCCGAATTTCAAGAGATCCTCGGGCTCGACCTCGCGGAAGATCTCGCCGGTTCGCCGGTCCTCCGGTGTCACCACGCGAGCGCTGAAGCCGATCGAAGTGCCCTTGCCGCGGCTCGATATGATTTTTTCGAGGCCCGAGAAGGCACCGCCGCAGATGAAGAGAATATTGGTGGTATCGACCTGCAGGAACTCCTGCTGGGGATGCTTGCGTCCACCCTGGGGCGGAACGCTGGCCACCGTGCCTTCCATGATCTTCAGCAAGGCCTGCTGCACGCCCTCGCCCGAAACGTCACGGGTAATCGAGGGGTTGTCGGACTTGCGGCTGATCTTATCGACCTCGTCGATATAGACGATGCCGCGCTGGGCGCGCTCGACATTGTAGTCGGCCGCCTGCAGGAGTTTGAGGATGATGTTCTCGACATCCTCGCCGACATAGCCGGCTTCCGTCAGGGTGGTGGCATCGGCCATGGTGAAGGGCACGTCGATGATGCGGGCCATGGTCTGGGCAAGCAGTGTCTTGCCCGAGCCGGTCGGCCCGATCATCAGGATGTTCGACTTCGCCAATTCGACATCGCTGTGCTTGGTAGCATGGTTGAGGCGCTTGTAGTGATTGTGCACGGCCACGGAGAGCACGCGCTTGGCCTGCATCTGACCGATCACATAATCGTCGAGCACCTTGCAGATCTCACGCGGGGTCGGTACCCCATCGCGCGACTTCACCAATGAGGATTTGTTCTCCTCACGGATAATGTCCATGCACAGCTCGACACATTCATCGCAGATGAACACTGTCGGGCCGGCGATGAGCTTGCGAACTTCGTGCTGGCTCTTGCCGCAGAACGAGCAGTAGAGCGTGTTCTTGGTATCGCTGCCGGCCTTGGTCATGGCATCCCCCTTTCGGGCTCTCTCGGCGGAACGGACATTCCGCGTAATCCCACGGGAACCCCCGTGGCTGTAAACACAATCCTGCAGGCGTACCTGCATCGACAAGTTTCGTATTGCAAGGGTTATGCCAAGTGGCGTTCGCCCCTGCAATCTTTGATGACACTGCATCCAGCAGGTTCAATGCTGGAATCTAGCGCCCTTCACGTCAACAGATCATTACCGATATCCATCGCAATGAACTGTGGCGAAACTCGTGCAGGTCGCCTCCTGCAACGTCATATCAGGCCTTGGCAGCGCCCTCATCGGGGCGCTTCTCGCTGACATGGTCGACGATACCGAAAGCTTTCGCCTGCTCGGCTTCCATGAAATTGTCACGCTCGAGAGCGTCCTGGATCGTCTTGATGTCCTGGCCGGTGTGCTTGACGTAGATCTCGTTCAGGCGCTGCTTCACCCGGCGGGTCTCCTCGGCATGGATGAGGATGTCGGTCGCCTGGCCCTGATAGCCGCCCGAAGGCTGATGCACCATGATCCGGGCGTTGGGCAAGGCGAAGCGCAGATCCTTCTCGCCGGCGGCAAGCAGGAGCGATCCCATCGATGCGGCCTGGCCGACGCAAAGCGTGGAAACCGGCGAGCGAATGAACTGCATGGTGTCGTAGATCGACAGGCCTGCCGTCACCACCCCACCCGGCGAGTTGATGTACATTGCGATTTCCTTCTTGGGATTCTCTCCCTCGAGGAACAGCAACTGGGCCACCACGATGGAGGCCATGTAGTCCTCCACCGGGCCGGTCAGGAAGATGATGCGCTCGCGCATCAGGCGCGAATAGATGTCCCAGGCACGCTCGCCGCGATTGGTGCTCTCGACCACGGTCGGTATGAGGTTGTTGGTATAGAAGTCGATCGGATCTCGCATCAAATCTCTCCAGCAAGCGAATCTCGGCAGTCCATGTTCCCGTCAGGGCAGGGATCGCGAGCCTGTTTGTCAAGTGAACCTTCCCGCCCCCCGCTAGGACATGAAGGCGCGACGGGTGTCGAGGGTGGCTTGCCTGAGCAGAAACGGGCCCTCCCGTCGCAAATGTGTCGTCAAGTCTCGTCCTGCAAGTCCCCTCTCCGCCTTTTGCGAAAACCGAGGGCATTCGAGAACGACAATGGCCGGGGCAGGCCCGGCCATTGCATATCCGTTTCGACGAACCACGACGGCTCGGCGCAGCCTCACTCGGCAGACTTGGCAGCCTTGGCCTTCTTGGCCTTGGCCGGCTTGTCCTCTGCCGCGGCGGGAGCAGCCTGCTCGTCGTCTTCCTTGAACAATTCCTCCTTGGAGACCTTGTCCTCGGTGACGTCGGCGAGCGAGAGGATATGGTCGACGACCTTGTCCTCGAAGATCGGGGCACGCAGCTCGGCAATCGCCTGCGGGTTCTTGGTATAGAACTCCCAGATCTGGCGCTCCTGGCCCGGGAACTGGCGGGCCCGCTCGATCACGGCGCGGGTCGCCTCTTCCTCGGTCACCTGGATCTTGTTGCTCTCGCCGATCTCGGCCAGAACGAGGCCAAGGCGCACGCGGCGGGCCGCGATCTTGCGATAATCTTCCTTGGCAGCCTCTTCGGTGGTGTTCTCCTGCTCGAAGGTGCGGCCGGTCTGCTGCATCTCGCGCTCGACCTGCAGCCAGACATTGTCGAACTCCTGCTGGAACAGGGTCGGCGGCAGATCGAAGGAATATTTCGCATCCAGCGCATCGAGGAGCTGGCGCTTCACCTTGCTGCGCGAGACGTTGTTGTACTCGCCCTCGATCGAGCTCTTGATCACTTCCTTGAGCTTGTCGAGCGATTCAAGGCCGACGGACTTGGCAAGTTCGTCGTCGACGACCAGGTCGCCCGCAGCCTGCACCGCCTTGACCTTGACGTCGAAGGTGGCGTCCTTGCCGGCCAGCGTGTCGGAGGCATAGTTGGTGGGGAACTTGACCTCGATGGTCTTTTCCTGGCCGGCGGTGACGCCGATCAGCTGATCCTCGAAGCCGGGAATGAAGGTGTTGGAGCCGAGGTCGACGGAAATGTCCTCGCCCTTGCCGCCCTCGAACTCGACGCCGTCGATCTTGCCGACGAAATCGACGATCACGCGGTCGTGGGTCTCGGCCTTCGACTTGGCCTTCTTGTCGGCATAGGTCACGTTGCGGCGCGCCAGATCCTCGAGGCGCGACTGCACCTCCTCGTCGGCGACTTCGGCCACCGGCTTGACGATCTTGATGCCGGAAATGTCGCCGACCTCGAAGGTCGGCAGCACTTCCACGGCGACGGTCCAGGCGAGATCGGCCTTGCCGTCCAGCACCTGCGTCACGCCTTCATCGTTGGCACCGAAATCGAGCTTGGGTTCCATGGCCAGCTTGATCTGGTTCTCATCCACGATCTTGCGATTGGCTTCGCCAACGAAATTGTTGACGACATCGGCAGTCACCGAGCGGCCGTAGAGACGACGCAGATGCGCCACCGGCACCTTGCCCGGACGAAAGCCGTTGACACGGACCTTGCCCTTCATGTCTTCCAACTGGGCGTCGGTGCGCGTGGCGATATCGGCCGCCGGCACCACCACTTTGAATTCCCGTTTCAGGCCATCGGCCAGGGTTTGGGTCACCTGCATATTCTTGTCCCGAATCCGTGAGTTCGTAGCCGCCCTGTTTCAAGGCCATCAAGGCCGGTCGTGGTGCGGGCGGAGGGGCTCGAACCCCCACGACTTTCATCACTGGAACCTAAATCCAGCGCGTCTACCAGTTCCGCCACGCCCGCAAATAGGGCTCCCTATCGCGGAACTTGCATTCCGCGAAACGAGTGGCGCCATATAGCATGTCATGAAATTGATGCAGCAAAAAAATGCCGCCCCCTGCATGATATTTGGAGTCCAGGATTCGCAGGCGGCGGCAATGCCCAGCCGTGAGGCCATTGCCGGAGCCCGAACGGCCGCCCCGGCAGGCGGGAATCCACCCTTATCCAGCCCAGAAGGACCCACCGATGACCGGCAGCCTCAATCGGCGTCAGCTCCTTGCCGGGCTCGGTGTCAGCCTGACCAGTCTTGCCCTCGCCCGCCCTGCGGCGGCTTCAGGATTGACCTTGACGGCGGCCGCCGGCGAACTCGCCTTGCCAGGCGGCGCGAGACCGACCCGGACGCAATGTTTCGATGCCTCGACCCCGGGGCCCCTTCTGCGCGTGAAACGCAACCAGGCCGTGACCGTGCGCTTCGCCAACCGTCTCGAAGCGCCTTCGACAATCCACTGGCATGGCATACGCCTCGCCAACGCCATGGACGGCGTCCCTGCGCTGACGCAACAGGCGGTGAAGCCGGGTGACGGTTTCGACTATGCGTTCACGCCGCCGGATGCCGGTACCTTCTGGTACCATCCGCCCGCTTTCGGGCCGTCCCTGTCCCAATGCGAGGCCGGGCTCTATGGCGTTCTCGTCGTCGATGAAGACGAACCTCCCAAGGTCGACCGCGATCTGATTCTCGTCATCGACGACTGGCATATCGGCCCCGACGGGCAGATCCTGCCGGCAGCGCACAGCGCCGGTGGCAAGTCCATCATCACGGTGAATTCGAAAGCGGCCGAAACGATCAGCCTTGCTCCCAATGAGAGGCTGCGCCTGCGCATCGTCAACGTCGCCATGACGCGCATCGCCAAACTGGCTCTGGCCGGCTTTGGGGCCAGTATCATCGCCATCGACGGCCACCCCGTCGACACGCCCTTTGCTCCCAATCACGGCCGGATCGATCTGCCGCCCGGTGGTCGTGTCGATATTGCGGTCGACGGCACGCTCGCAGCGGGGAGCGAGGCCGGCATCGCGCTCGACCATGATGGTGAAGTCGTCGTTCTCGCCCATCTCGCAGCGAGCGGCGCGGCGCCGCTTCGTCCGGCTCCCTTGCCCCCCTTGACGCTCCCACGTCCCGATCTGCCCGCTGCCTTGGCCCTGCAGAAGGCCAAGCGCGTTGCCGTGCCCCTGCCCGGCCGTGCCGGCGGCCAGTTTCTGCCAGACAGGCCTTTGTTCTCGGTCAAGCGCGGCAGCCTCGTCGATCTGGCACTCTCGAACAAGACGCGCGTCGACCAGGTCGTGCATGTGCACGGCCACGCCATGCGCATCCTGCATCCCTTTGACGATGAGTGGCAGCCCTATTGGGTCGACACGGTCGCGATCGGCCCGGGAGAGACCGTCCATACGGTGTTCCTGGCGGACAATTCCGGCAAATGGCTTCTGCATGGCCGCCCCTGCGGCCCTGCCCAGGAGGATCTCGTGACCTGGTTCGAAGTGATCTGAACTCTGGCACCCGCATCTGGTCATGGTGCAGGGGGCTCCTGACGACCCCTCCCGACGCTTTCGTCGCGGTTCATGTCGGCCAGCGCATCGCGCATCGATGCACTGGAGATGCCGAAGAATCCGCCATAGGGAATCTTCAGGTCGACGATGACGAACATGACGCTCGATACACAAACGACGCCAATGGCGAGCACGACCTTGCTCAACAGCCGGTGCGCGATCTGCAGGCCGAAGCTGAGAAAGACGAGCGCCAGCCAGAAGGCGATGATCAGAGTGAAGAATACGCCGGACGGGGCGTGCGTATCCTCGATGACAGCCCAGCGTCCCGTCAGCGCTGCGCGGTAGTCGAGTTGGCATCGCGCGGCGATGTTCTTGCTGACGCTGTCCGTGGGTTCGAAGGAATCGATCGCCAGACCGATCTGGTTCATCACGCCGGCAAGAACCTTATCCTCCCCTCTGAGCGGCATGTCCTTGGTATCGAGCATGGTCTTGACCTGCGGCGCGGGCTCATCGGGCCAGGTGCTGGCGATCACCGCGGCAGTGTAGCGATGCAGCAGTTGCCGCGCCGGTTCCATCCGCGGAGAGAGATCGCGCAGGCATTGATCGAGACTCGCCAAATGCGCCGCATAGGTCGAGCGGTCCTTGCTGGCCGCATCGAAGTTGGCTCGGGAGGTGGAGAGTTGCAAACTCAGGATCAGGGCAGCGAAGGACACCAGCAGGCCCGTCACCAGCCGCACCGTCTCCATATTCTCCTTAGAGAGATGCTCCTCATGCAGACGCTTCCGCAGGATCACCCCGCCGATGGCGCTCAAGCTGAAAAGCACCAGGAAACTCAGTCCGTAGATTTCTTCCATGCCCGGGAACCGCCATGTTTTTCTTGTCTCGGCAGTATCGCTCAGCGTGCGTGACCTGGGTGTCACACCGAAATCGGAACCTGCGATCTCCTGCTGCAGGTCGCTTTACCGGAACACGCGCCTCACCAAGCAAAGAACCAGTCGCTCCGATACAATCAGACCCGGACCCCTTCACGACAGGGCGGCGAGTGCCTTGGGCAGCATCGCCGGCAGATCGTCGGCGGTGAGGCCCGGCCCGAACAGATTGGCCGCTTCCCCATGCAGCCAGACCCCGGCGCTGGCGGCTTCGAAGGCTGGCATCGATTGGGCGAGCAGCCCGCCGATCAGGCCCGAGAGCACGTCGCCGGAGCCCGCCGTCGCCAGGGTCGGCGGCGCATTGGCGTTGATGGCGGCCCGTCCGTCGGGCGCCGCAATCACGGTGTCGGCCCCCTTCAGCACGATCACCGCGCCGGTTGCCTCGGCGGCCGCGCGGGCCCGGTCGAGCTTGGCCGCATGTTTTCCGGCGATGTCGTCGAAGACGCGCGCGAACTCGCCCTCATGCGGCGTGAGAACGACCGGCCCGAGCGCGGCCCGCAGCGTGGCGATGAAGTGAATGCGCTCGGCGGCAAAGGCGGAGAGTGCCCCGGCATCGATCAGCACGGCACACGAGGAGGTAAGCACCATGTCGACCTTGGCGCGGGTCTCCTCGTCCGGCGGCAGCGCCGGTCCCACGACGAAAGCATTGCGCCTGATATCCTCCAGCATGATGGCGAGGCCTTCCGGGCCATCGCAGCGCCGCACCATGATGGCATCGAGCGAGGCGGCATGGATGCCGAGGGCCTCGGAAGGGCTGGCGACCGTGACGAGCCCCGCGCCGGCGCGCAATCCAGCCTTGGCCGCCAGGCGTGCCGCCCCCGTCCCTTCGATGCCGGCGGACAGGACGACGAGGTGCCCCCGCGCATATTTATGCCCCGCCGGTTCGAGACGCGGGAAACAGGGCTGCCACAAAGCGGGCTTGTTGACGAACGTCCGGGGCCGGATGGTTGCCAACACGTCGTCCGCAATGCCGATATCCGCAACCCGAATGGCGCCGCAATGCAGTTTGCCCGGCAGGAGCAGGTGCCCAGGCTTGCGCCGGAAGAAGGTCACGGTCTCGCGCGCCTTGACGGCCACGCCGCGGATCTGGCCGGTTGCGCCATCGATGCCGGACGGCAGGTCCACTGCAATGACCTGCAGGCCAGAGGCATTGATACGCTCGACCAGCGTAGCGAGCGGGCCGCCTATGTCGCGAGAGAGCCCGGCGCCGAGCAACGCGTCGATGATGATTCCTTCCCTGGGAAGCGACAATGTCAGGGCATCTTCGACGGGCTGTCCCCATTTCTCCGCGGCATAGGCGACTTCTCCCCCCAGCATCGACACAGGTCCCAGCAGGCCGAGTCGGACCCGATAGCCTCTTTCGCGGAGGATGCGGGCGGCAACGAAACCATCGCCTCCATTCAGGCCCGTGCCGCACAAAACCAGGATCGGTGTGTTGAAAGGATGCCTTGCCGCAGCGTCGGCCACCGCTCGCCCGGCCCGTTCCAGCAACTGGTCGGCGGTCATGGCCTCGGCAATGGCGAGGCGATCAGCATCGGCCATTTCGGACGGGGTCAGCAACTCGATCAAGACATCCTCCAAACCTTCACCGACATGCGCTACCTCGTCGCATTCGGTGGAAAAAATGCGATCGCCGCCGCCGTGTGCCGAAAATTACCCTCTTAGGCCGCATATTTTATTGGCAGGCCGCCGAAAAATTGTGCAGTCTTTCGGTACCGCTTGCCCATTTTTCAGCACCTAACGCCTCAACACCTTGAAGATAAAAGAAAATTTTCCTGTTGGCGGTTTGGCATGCGACCTGCTACCAGCAAGAAGGTTTCTGCGCACTATGTGCTGAAATCGAGGAGACCCCATGAAGAAAATTGAAGCCATCATCAAGCCCTTCAAGTTGGACGAGGTGAAGGAAGCGCTGCAGGAGGTCGGCCTGCAGGGCATTACGGTGACGGAAGCAAAGGGATTCGGGCGGCAGAAAGGCCACACCGAACTCTATCGCGGCGCCGAATATGTCGTCGATTTTCTTCCGAAGGTGAAGATCGAGGTTGTGGTGCCGGACGAGCGTGTCGAGCGCGCCATCGACGCCATCCGCAAGGCCGCCCAGACGGGTCGGATCGGCGATGGCAAGATCTTCGTCCTCAACATCGAAGAAGCCATCCGCATCCGTACCGGCGAGAGCGGCCTCGACGCCATCTAGAGCAAAGCGCGTTCGTGACTGAACGCTTGTTTGCTCTAACTCTTTGTTTCGACGCGTCTTTGCAATTTCAGGTGATTCCGTCCAATCGCAAAACGCTCTGGCAATCAGCGAGCCCAGCTCGCGCCTCAAAAAGATTGTGCCCAAACGAACGAAAGGTTTGCACACGATGAAGACCGCCAAGGATGTCCTGAAGGCGATCAAGGACAACGACGTCAAATATGTCGACTTCCGCTTCACCGACCCGCGTGGCAAGTGGCAGCACGTGACCTTCGACGTATCCCTGGTGGATGAGGAGATCTTCACGGAAGGCACGATGTTCGACGGTTCCTCGATCGCCGGCTGGAAAGCGATCAATGAATCCGACATGTGCCTGATGCCGGACCCCACCACCGCCACCATGGATCCCTTCTTCTCCGCAGCGACGATGTCGATCACCTGCGACGTGGTCGAGCCGTCCACGGGCGAAGGCTATAGCCGCGATCCGCGCGGCATCGCCAAGCGCGCCGAAGCCTATCTGAAGTCGACCGGCATCGGCGACGTCGCCTATTTCGGCCCGGAAGCCGAATTCTTCGTGTTCGACGACGTCCGCTTCAAGGCCGATCCCTACAACACCGGCTTCAAGCTCGACTCGACCGAACTGCCGACGAATTTCGACACCGAATATGAGGGCGGCAATCTCGGCCACCGCATCAACACCAAGGGCGGCTACTTCCCGGTTCCCCCGCTCGATTCGGCACAGGACATGCGCTCGGAAATGCTGGCTGCCATGCAGCAGATGGGCGTCGTGGTCGAGAAGCATCACCACGAGGTCGCGTCCGCCCAGCATGAGCTCGGCATGAAGTTCGGCACGCTGGTGACGATGGCCGACCACCTGCAGATCTACAAATACGCCATCCACAACGTCGCCCACACCTATGGCAAGACCGCGACCTTCATGCCCAAGCCCGTCTTCGGCGACAATGGCTCGGGCATGCATGTGCACCAGTCGATCTGGAAGGACGGCAAGCCGGTGTTCGCCGGCAACAAATATGCCGACCTCTCCGAGACCTGCCTCCATTACATCGGCGGCATCATCAAGCATGCCAAGTCGCTGAACGCCTTCACCAACCCGGCGACCAACTCCTACAAGCGCCTGGTCCCCGGCTATGAGGCGCCGGTGTTGCTGGCCTATTCGGCCCGCAACCGCTCGGCCTCCTGCCGCATTCCCTACACCACCAACCCGAAGGCCAAGCGCGTCGAGGTTCGCTTCCCCGATCCGGCCGCGAACCCCTATCTCGCCTTCGCCGCCCTGTTCATGGCCGGCATGGACGGCATTCTCAACAAGATCGATCCTGGCCCGGCGATGGACAAGGACCTCTATGATCTGCCGCCCAAGGAGCTCAAGAAGATCCCGACCGTCTGCGGCTCGCTGCGCGAAGCCCTTTCCGCCCTCGACAAGGACCGTGAATACCTCAAGAAGGGCGGCGTGTTCACCGACGACTTCATCAACAGCTTCATCGAGCTGAAGATGCAGGAAGTGATGCGCTTCGAGATGACGCCGCATCCGGTCGAATTCGAGATGTACTACTCGGTCTAAGAACTCAAAAACCATCCAGAGAGAACCGAGCGAGGGCCGGTGCAGCAATGCACCGGCCTTTCTTTTTTCGGCCTTGATGGCGGACATGAGCGGATGCCGCTCCGCCGTTGCCGGCAGCGAGAGGATTCAGACCTGCCAGGGGGGACCTTCTGCAGGCGACCTGCGTTAGAGGGTTGGATCGAGGAACCGATCACTGCCCGACACCTATCGGAGGACAGCATGGAGCATCCCTACACCTTCGGTATCGAGGAGGAGTATTTCGTGTTCCAGCGCCAGACAGGCGCCGTCCAGGAAACCATGTCGCCCCAGTTCTTCGACGAGGCCCGGCAAGCACTGGGCAAGCACGTCACCCGCGAATTGCTGCAATCGCAGATCGAGATCGCCACGACGCCCTGCCGCAACATGCATGATGCCAGGCTGCAATTGGTGGGGTGCCGCCAGGCTTTGCAGGATCTCGCCTTCAAGCACGATCTCGGCATCCTGGCGGCGGGCACCCACCCTTCTGCCGAATGGTCCGAGCAGCACCCCACCCAGGCCTCGCGCTATGGCAAGGTGGCGCGTGACCTGCAGATGCTCGCGCGCCGCAAGATGATCTGCGGGATGCATGTGCATGTGGAGGTTCCCCAGGACCTGTCTCGGGTGGACCTCATGGGGCGCGCGCTACCCTACCTGCCGCTGCTGCTGGCGCTTTCCACCTCCTCGCCCTTTTGGCAGTCGCGCCGGACCGGCCTGATGGGCTACCGTCAGAACATCTATGCCGAGTTGCCCCGCTCGGGCCTGCCCGACCTCTTCCAGAGCGAAGAAGACTATCAGACCTATGTCGACACGCTGATCAGCAATCGCATCATCGACGACGCCAGTTTCCTGTGGTGGGCAATAAGGCCCTCCGGCCATCTGCCCACACTGGAACTGCGGATCACCGATGTCTGCACCAATGTGGAAGACGCTCTCGCCATCGCCGCGCTCTATCGCAGCCTGGTGCGGCATCTCGTCCGCAAGCCGGACCTCAATCGCGGCCTGACGTCACCTGGGCGAGCCATCGTCGAAGAAAACAAATGGCGGGCGCAACGCTATGGCATTCACGGCTCGATCATTGATCTCAATAGCGGACAGGCGAGAAGCGCCGCCAATATGCTGACGGAACTGCTTGATCTCGTCTGGGAAGATGCCGAACTGCTCGGTTGCAGCGAAGAGCTGGCAACAGCACAGATGATTCTGCGCAACGGCACCAGCGCCGATGGACAATTGGCCGTCTATGAAGAGCGCATCGCTGCCGGCGCGACGGCTGACGAAGCCATCCACGCCGTGGTCGATTGGCTCGCCAACAAGACTGCAGCGCCGCTCGCCGCGGGCCTCGCAGCCGGCGGCTGACTGGCCGGTTGCGTTTCGATCCGCTTCTGCTAGGTCAAGAAGATGAGCGGTCTCCGGGCTTTGCGGCCCGGCTGACCGCCGCGTTCGAGCGTGATACGGGGGAGGCCATGACTGTCACCATAGACGGACGACGTATGACGGGTGCCAAGGTCGTCCGTGTCGCGCGCTCCCAGAAGGCAGGCCGGTTCGAGAAGGCCGGCATCGAGGCCAAGGCCCGCGCCGCGGTGGGTACTGCACGCGACTATATCGACGCCAACTGGCTGAACGACCAGGCCCCGCTGATGTACGCCTTCAACACCGGCGTCGGCCTGTTCAAGGAAGTGCGCATCCCCATCGCCAACATGGCGCATTACCAGGACCAGACCATTCGCGCCCATGCCACCGGCATCGGAGAGCCCTTCGCGCGCGAGATCGTGCGGGCCACCATGCTGTTGCGCGCCAATGCCTTTGCCTCCGCCTATTCGGGTGCGACACTGCCGCTGATGGATCGTCTGGTCGGCTTCCTCAATGCCGGCCTGCATCCGGTGATCCCTTCCAAGGGTTCGGTTGGTGCCTCTGGCGACCTCGCCCCCCTCGCCTATCTCGCTGGCGCCATTCGCGGCTTCGAGGACGTCCAGGTCGAATATAAGGGCAAGATCTATCCAGCGCCGGAAGCCGCGCGCCGGGCCGGCTTCGAGCCCGAATACAAGATGGGGGCCAAGGAAGCCTCGGCCATCATCAATGGCTCCACCGTGTCGCTGGCCATCGCGGCCCTCGCCCAGGAGGATGCCAAGCGTATCCTCAAACATGCCGACATCGCGCTCGCCTTGACGCTGGAGGCCCTACGCGGCGAGTTGGCGGCCTTTGATCCGCGCGTACACGCAGCACGCCCGCATCGCGGCCAGGCACGCACCGCCCGTAACCTCCTGCGCATCGCCGGCGATTCCAAGCGTTGTTCGGAAGGCGCCCGCGCCATCCTGTACCCCGACGAGACGCGCGATCCAGCCAAGCCCGTGCCGCCGCGCGTGCAGGATGTCTATTCGCTGCGCTGTGCCCCGCAGGTCCATGGCCCGGTCTTCGAGGCTCTTGCCTATGCTGACGGCATACTCGGGGTGGAAATGAATTCCGCCACCGACAACCCGCTGATGTTCGCCAACGACGACGGCAGCTACGTCTCGATCTCGGGCGGCCATTTCCACGGGGCCTATGTCGCCCAGGCCATGGATCTCCTCGCCATCGCGATGACCGATCTCGGCGCCATTTCCGAGCGTCGCCTCGCCCGTCTGATCGATCCGGTGATGAGCTATGGCCTGCCGCGCAACCTCCTCGCCGGCGAGCGCGGCCTCAACACCGGCTTTGCCACGGTACAATGCTCGATGTCCGCTTTGGTGATGGAAAATCGCGGCCTCGCCACGCCCGGCTCGGTCGACTCGATTCCTGGCAAGAGCAATGCGGAGGATCACGTCTCCAACTCAACCTGGTGCGCCCGCAAGGCCCGCACCATTGTCGAGAACGTCGAACAGATCGTCGCCGTCGAAATGCTGATGGCCGCCCAGGCGCTTTCGCTGGTTGCCGATCGCAGCAAGGGCTATCCGATCGGCAAGGGCTCGCAGGCGGCGCTCGAAGCGATCCGTGCAGAAATCACACCGGCCCTTGACGGCGACCGCTGGTACCACCACGAAATGCAATCCATACTCGATCTTGCCCGCAGCGGTCGCATCCTGGCCGCCGTTGAATCGGCAGTCGGTGTTCTGGAGTGAGGAGACCCCATGATTCTTGTCTGCGGCGAAGCCCTGATCGACTTCCTGCCTGTCAAAAGCGCTGATGGCCGGAACGCCTATCGGCCGGCTGTCGGCGGCAGCCCGTTCAATACGGCCATCGGCATCGGTCGGCTCGAGGGCGATGTCGGGTTCTGCGCCGCGCTGTCCACCGATTTCTTCGGCGAGGATCTCGCCGTTGCCCTGACCAAGTCGAAGGTCAATCAGCGCTATGTCGCCCGCTCGAAGCACTCGTCGATGCTTGCCTTCGTCTCCGTCGGCGAAGGCGAACCCGAATATGCCTTCATCGACGAAGCCTCGTCCAACCGTCTATTCTCCCCAGAGCGCGATGCTCCGTCGATCGGGCCGGAAGTCTCGATGATCTGGACGGGCTCGGTCGCCCTCATCAACGATCCCATCGCCTCGGCCTATGAGACGCTCTATTTCGCCAGCAAGGGCCAGCGCGTGCTCGGCATGGATCCAAACGTCCGGCCGACCGTGGTTGATGATGCCGTCGAATATCGCGCCCGCATGAAGCGCATGACGGAAGCCGCCGAGATCATCAAGATCTCCAAAGCCGATCTCAACTGGCTCTACCCCGGCATCGATCCCGCCGCCTGGGCGCGGGACCTGGTGGCCAAGGGCGCTCATTTCGTCGTGCTGACGGACGGTGGCAACGGCGCTGAAGGCTATGGCAGGGGTTTTGCCGTCAAGAGCCCCGTGGTCAGGGTCGAGAAGGTCGCCGATACGGTCGGCGCCGGCGACAGCTATTCCTCGGGCCTGCTCACCATCCTGCAGCGCCGCAACGTGGTTTCCATCGACACCGTGAAGAATCTCGACGAGGCCATTGCCCAGGAAGCCATGGACTATGCCGCAAGGACGGCGGCAATCACGGTTTCGCGCGAGGGCGCGGATCCGCCCTGGAACCACGAGATGGCCTGATCACAAAACGCCTAATGGCGGCATCAGCATTGATGCCGCTACTTCTCCAGTTCGGCTAATTTCCTGTCGAAACGCCCGCTCTGCAGGCTGATCAGCGCGAGCAGTGGCAAAGCAAACAGCGCCAGATGCACATAGCCGCCGCGGATCAGCAGGAACTGGGCGATCAGCGTGCCTGCGTCGATCAAGAGCAGAAGCACGGCCGCCGCCAGGCTGGCCACGGGCACGAGCACCAGCAATGCGGCAAGAGCCTGCGTCGACGACAAGGTGACGCGCATCCAGGGTGCAAAGCCAAGCGCATCGAACTGACGGACCATGATCCGATGCCCCCACAGGGTGAGCAGTGCCGGCGTGAGGAAGATCAGCGCCACCAAGATACGCAACCCCCAGGTAACCAGGCCCTTGGTGCGGGATTCGGGAGAAGTCTCGGACGCCATTCGTGTACTCGCCAACAACGCCTTTGGCGCGGCTCAAGCACAATGACAGCGCTTGCAGACGTCCACGAGGCCCGGACTGAATAATCCCCCTGCTTCACCGTACTGGCAACCGTTAAAATTGCGCGGGGGCGTGTTCTGTACCCCCCGAAACGCCTCGGACCGACCGTAGGCTGTGCCGGATCTCTACTTGCCGCGGCTGGGCAATAGCTACCGGCGGCTCCACACGCAGGTTTCATGACGCGGGTTGCATGCGTCTGCGCCAATCATGCGCTGCCGAGGGGTCAAGGGAGAATCAATTAACTGCGTAGCGAGAACAGCGCGTTTCACCCTGCTCAACGTCATAATTCCGCAAGGACAGATACGTGTTTTTAAAATAATCCACCGCGGCATTCCGTAGCGTGAAAAAATAGTACCGCGATAAAAACATACCCATCACATACAACTTTTGACCGTCTGGTAATTTGTTTCAGGATATCGAATGGTTCTCATGTTAAAAATTTCTGGTAGGAGTGCCGGTGATGCAAATCCGGGACGAGCATAACCCGCGATGTCACCATAAACAGCGGATACTCAGCTGCGGCACAGGGGAAGATGTTGCCATCAGACATGCAGCATCCCCGGAGTATCCTTCTGGTTCGAGCCAACCAGGTTCATCTAGAGGGCAAGACTTCAGCCCAGGTCCTCTCATCACACGGGCGATCGTGATCTGTGAGATCAAGCTGGTTCGAGATGCCATGGTAAGGAATATTATCAATTCGAAATTATCTGTTTTGACAGAAGGCTATCAGGCCGCTGAAGACTGGAGACCAGATAATTCGGACGATTCTCCTATCGTTATAATATACTGGAAGAAAGATACCTCATTCTATCGCAATTTGCGGCATGCAATTGCCTCAATCGTTTCCAAATCTCCACGATCCCGCATAATTGTTGTTTCTGAACTTCTTGATGTCGATGTCATGAAGCAGGCCTACATTGCTGGGGCCAAGGCTTTCATTGGAGTGCAAGCCAGCTTCGATATGCTGCGATCGATCATTCAGCTGGTCATCATCGGGCAGTTGTACTTCCCATTTGAGCTATTGTCCGAAGGCAGGAACATACTGAGAAATTCGTCGATCGAGGCTGACGGTTCGGTTCTTACTGCCCGTCAAATCAAGATCGTCGAATACGTCACCAAAGGGATGTCCAACAAAGAGATCGCCGCTGAGCTCGGCCTGAAAGAACGCACGGTCAAGGCAAGCCTCCTACGCATCATGCGCAAGATCGGAGCGCGCAATCGCTCAGAGATTGCCTATAAATTGAGGAAACCATAGGTGTGGCAGGGTTTGGGGCACGCTGATCAAACAGTCGTTCTACTATACACTGCGCAGCCGCGGCTGAGAGTGCCACGGCGCTTGCATTTCAAGGATCACATGTCGCGATCTCGGAGGCTCGGCTGTGGCCGCACTGGCAATCCCGGATGCACCATCCCGAAGATCGCGACACTGACCGGCACTTCGTGGCGGACGTTCGGACGACCCTAGACCGGCCCCTTCCCTTTTCAGGCATGAAAATTGGCAATGAACCAATCAAGAAGCTCGAAGCTCCTGTCGAAAACGACAAGAGGCCGAGAACGACATGGAGGTCGAGAACGTACTTTGAATTCAGTGCCGTGAAAAATCACGGGACCAAACGACATCCGAGGATTTCAGAGCCGGATGCGAATAAAATCAGGTGGCTCGGGGACCTGGATTCGAACCAAGATTAACGGAGTCAGAGTCCGCTGTTCTACCGTTGAACTATCCCCGAACAATAGGCCTTTTAGGTCAATCACCTGGTTGGAATGTTGTCCAATTCCAACGAGTGCTTTCCAGTGGGTGGCCCCGTTCCGTTCGGGCTTCATATTGAAGTCGCTCCCGCATTGCAAGAGGTCTCGTCGATTTTCTGTGGCCACGGGATCGCTTTGCGCCGCCTATTCACCACCTCGATGAAAACGCCGCGGCTGGCGGCCGCTTTCCAGTCTTCCAAGCGTCGCCCAGATCCGAATCAAAGCGCGATCTCGCGGTCCCGTGTCGAAGATCTCACCTCCTGTTGAGAGCCAGGATACCGGATACAGAAGACGAATCGTGCACAGTCGGCAGTACCCTGAAAGGCGCTCTCGGCCCATCGCAGATCGACGGCGAGGCGCAGCGGCACCGAAGAGGCCACGTCAGGTCCGAAAGAAAACAGGCGCTGCAACGGCGCCCCTGCCGATTGAAAATGGTTCAATAGCCATCGGCGTAATAGCGACGGCGGTGGTCGCCGCGATAGTCAAAGCCAAACCCGAACCGGGGTCGTCGATCGTCGTAATAGTAGTTGTTCGGATTCTGGCCTGGATGGCGAGGCAGATAATGGCTGAGTTTGCAGCCTCCATGGCTGGTCATCTTATACTCGGGCGGACATCCACCATGATACCGACCCTGGGTGACGCCGGAACCATCTTTGACCGGAGGCAGCACGAGGGGCACATCAAACACCATCGAGGGACCAGCAACGCCCATTGAAACCGCAAGACCTATCGATATCTAGCGTGTCATCGAGCTCTCCTTTCTGAATTTGTCTCGAACATACCCAATGATTAGAACCTCTCTTTAACAAAAAAATTCCATTTTTCTGGATTTTTACGAAGTGAGATTCCCAGGAAATACCAAAAAGCCCGCGTGAACCATGCCCGACGCGGTCTCTGCTCGACGAATTGGCGGCCCCCTGAACGACAGCGCGCATTTCCGTGAACCGGCATCGCCGCGCATGTCCCATAATACAGGCCTAGCCATCGGGGACCAAAGCGCGTTCCGGGCGTTATGGTACCACTACGCAGGCTCTTCCTCTTGGCGCCCACACAGGTCATAACTGATTGATTGGTGTGGCCAGTCTCGATCGAGTTGCCCATGAGCAGACATACCTCTCAACGACCGCCTCTGCGCTTGTCCCTTCTTCTTGCGAATGCCGTGAAGAGCTTGTGGCGTGGCCTCTTTCCAATCGCCTTCCTCAACAGTCTGCCGAGCCTGCCGACCTTCCTCGCCTTGGCGGTGAACGGCGAAGTCTCGCAGACGCCGACGCTTGCCGATCTGGTGGCCCTGCCCGTCGCCGTGATCCTGCTGGTTTTTGCCCAGGGCGCCACCATCGCCGGCACGTACCGGTTGCTGCAGGGCGAGGATTTCGACCTGCTTTTTTCAGCGCGGCAAACCTGGCAGAGGCTTCCGACCCTACTCGGCACCGCCTTTCTCAGCGGCATTCTCGTCCTGCTCGGCCTTGCTGCACTGGTGGTACCCGGCCTGATGGCAATTGCTCTGCTCTATCTCGTACTGCCGGCCTGCATGATCGAGCGCACCGACATGGTGGAGAGCCTGGAGCGCAGCGGGCAACTCACCCAGGGCTATCGCTGGTCCTTCCTCGGTCTCTTCATCCTGACGCTGCTGCCGACGATCGGGCTCGGTGCCGTCACCGGCGATCTCGCCTATGCACCCGCGAGCCTGATGCAGGTGCTGGGTCAGGAGGCCGGCATGATTCTTTTTGGCATTCTCTCGGCGGTAACGGCGACGGCGGCCTTCGAGCGATTGCGTGAGATCCGCAGCATGCCGGAGGCAGCTCGGACCTTGCCGGAATGGGCCAGCGGCAAGACCTGAAAGGCTGCCCACTGCCATCTGCTAGGGCGGCTCATCCCAGAGGAAGGGGTGATCAGGCGGCAGCTTGGCATTGCTGATTCTATCCCACCAGTTCGAGGGCTTGCGGCCATTGCACCAGTAGGAATCGTAGATGGTGTCCACCTGCCAGCCCCACAGATGGGTCAGTCCCTTGAAATCCAGGGAATACATGATGTTCTTGGCCGTCGCCGAACCGGCGCTGTCTTGCTGGTGGCTGAGGCGGCAGGCGTGTCCCATTTCATGGAGCAGCAACGTCTTGGGATTGTCCTGGATCGGCTGCGGATCGACGATGACCCAGGGCAGCCACTCCTGGCGCAGGACTGTGTAACCGTTCGGCCCGCCATCGATATGGGCGAACACCACGACCAACCGCGTTTCATCCGGAATCGTGCCGAGGCTTTTCCTGAGAGCCGTGAGGCCATCAATGGGAGCCTCGCCCTGCATGGGCACATAGACCGAGCCGCTGAAATCCAAGAGGCCACGTGCCACCCGGCCTTGCTCTTCGATTGCCTTGGCGGCAGCCTCGGTCTGTTTCTTGGCGACCTCGCCCTTCGCCTTCTTTTGCCTCGCAA
Source organism: Labrys sp. KB_33_2 (assembly GCF_052114505.1). Lineage (NCBI taxonomy): Bacteria > Pseudomonadati > Pseudomonadota > Alphaproteobacteria > Hyphomicrobiales > Xanthobacteraceae > Labrys > Labrys sp. KB_33_2. The sequence goes on from NZ_JBFREW010000010.1 coordinate 54,622, forward strand.
CCTGTTTGCCTACGGACTTGTCGAATTCGCGGGTGGCCTTGTCCTTCGTTGGCGCCAGTGCTGCCGGTTCGGTTTGCAGCGGCAGCATGTCGAGCGCCAGCGTATATTTCCGGAGGATTTCGTCGGCGCCCTTGAGCAGCACCCAGCTGTTGTTCCAAAGCGATACGTCGCGCCAGACATCGGCAGCCCAATAGACCTGTACGCGCACGCCCTTGCCGCCAAAGGCATGATATTGCTGGGGTTTGTTATCGATGTCGTTGGCAGGATCTTTGTTGAAGTCGAGAAAACTCGTCATTTGAGGGACTCTCGCGCCATCGTCACCACGGGCTGAGGAGGGCGTTGTTGACAGGATGGCACGGTATCGAAACGAGCGCCGCAACAGCGTTTGCGATGGGGCGAAATCGCCTAGAATCGCAAAGATGCTCTAGCCAATCCCCGTTGGACTGACTTGGAAACAAAGAGTTAGAGCAAACAAACGTTCACATTTGAACGCGTGCTGCTCCAAGGGAGATGGACCCGCAACAGGCTTGATTGGAGCACAAAAAGGGCGGCGCCGCCTCCTCTGAACTCGGGATGACGACCACGCTCCATCTGCCCATACTGTCTCGTCAGGCAGGCATCGCGGCCTTGCTGCGAGCCGCGCACAACGAACCGCGATCGCTCCGCCACAGAGGCATGCCGCCTTCACGGAGAAGATCATGGCTACACCGCTTGAAACCAAGCCTGCCAAGCTGGCTCCCATTCCGCGCGGCCGTCCCTATCGTGTGAAGGATGGCGACGATTGGCTTTCCGTTGCCAGGGCGCATGGCATCAACGTGCAATATCTGATCAGCTACAATTTCGACACGCTCAACACACGCGAGGTGAACTGGTATCTGCGCCACCGCGTTGGCTGCGTCGTGCCGAGCCCGAAGGGTTGGAACTGGCGATTCAGCAGCGGCGCCAATCCGGGAATCATCATGATTCCCCCAGATGACGGCCAACTCGTCCTCAAGATAAACAGCTTCACCTATTCGATTGCCACCATGAGCTGGATCGACCCGCGCTCCGGCCTGCCGGAGCACGATGCCGGCAGCCCGGGTGAACTCGTCGATCGCAAGCTCATCCTCGGCAGCAGCGGCTATCGCTTCGCCAATTTTCTCGAAGCCACCATCGAGAGCACCGACACCTCCTCCAAGGCGATCAGGCTGCTCCATCGCGTCGCCTACGAGAAGGATACAGGCCTCTACCGCTCGCCATCCTTTCTCGGCTTTCCCTCCTATCCCTATCCGATCAAGCTGGAGGAGCCGCAATATATCGATGAGGGCGTGGTGTTCCGCCAGACCGTCGGCGCCCGCACCCAGAGCGCCGAACTCGCTGCGGGCGTGGCACCTGCGCCCATCGGCTTCGTCGCCGGCAAGATCCTGCAGAAAGTCATGAATTTCCCGCCGATCTGGACGGAACTGAAGCTGACGATTCGCTATGACGGGACCTATGAAGGCGAACTGGTCGCCCACAGCCTCTACCCGAGCTGTTCCTATTACGAGCGCTCGCCCCTCATGTGCCTCAATCTCGGCCCCAAGCCCGAAGCCTGCGAGGCCTATGAGCGCAAATATGAATATGACGGCCTGCCGAATTTCGCCCGCTGGTTCGAACAGGACAAAGGCTGGGGTGCCAAGAGCGGCTACATGCCCGCCGACGGCAACCCGTGGGGTGTCACGGCGCCCGATCCGGACGTGCTCTTCGGCGAGCAGCCCCCGGACCCGAACGAGGAAGTACGGCGCCCGCACCAATATCCGCCCGAGACCTGGCGCCCTCCCAGCCGCTGAAACGACATTCTGCAGAGCAAAGCGCGTTTAGACGGAAACGCTGTTCTGCTCTAGCTCCTTGATTCGACGCGTCTTTGCGATGCTTGGTGATTCCACCAAATCGCAAAACGCTCTCGGCGGGGACCGCGACGGCGACTTTCGAGCGATTGCACGAGATCAGCGGCCCGCCGGAGGATACTCGGCCCTTGCCGGAATGAGCCAGCGGCAAGACCTCAGAGGTCACCTGCAAGCGCGCTCCCCTGTATCGCGGTCTTGAAATCCTTGGCAGGACGCGGAGCTTCTGTTCGTCAGGAAACAGATGAATACCCCTTCGCCGGGGTATACTTTGCAAGGCAGATGTGAACAGCTTCGTTTCCGCTTCCGACAATCTGCCCCTTCACTTGCCCGATCGAAACGACTCAGCACTTGTATTGAAGCGCAGATGCTTGCTTTTCAAATGCAAGTCATCGGCATGACATATCGTCGATATGGGCCGGCACAGTACTCAGGCTCCGAACGCCATCAAACAGGATGCGCTCTCATGACCAACTACAGTCAAGGCACCGGCTCCGGTGATTTCAACATCGGCGCCTTGATCAGCGAAAGCTTTGCCGTTCTCCACCGCGCCTTGCCGCGATTTCTGGCGCTGGGCCTGATTCCCATCGTCCCCCTGATCATCTCGACCCTGGTCATCGGAGTTCCGACGCCGGAGAACCCATTTCCGAATGTCAGTGCCATCGTGGTGCTGATGCTGATCTACATCGCGCTGCTCTTTGTCATTCAGGGCGGCATGATCTACGGCGCCTTCAACGAATTGCGCGGGCAAAACTTTTCGGTTGGCGATGCCCTTTCCAAGGGATTGTCCCGCTTCCTGCCACTGCTGGGCCTCTCGATTCTCGTCGGCCTTGGAATTGCCGTCGGCCTGATGCTGCTGATCGTGCCCGGCCTGTGGCTGATCTGCATGCTTTACGCTGCCGTCGCGGTCTGCGTCGTCGAACAGCGCGGCGTGACGGACAGTATGTCCCGCAGCGGCGAACTCACCTCAGGCTTTCGCTGGCAGATTCTCGGCCTCGTACTGATCGTCGGCATCGCCGGCTGGATCGTCGCCATTATCATCGAATATATTGGCGGCGGCCTCGGGGGGCCGATATTCGGTGCTTTGCTGGGCAATCTGTTCCAGGTTTACCTGACAGCACTTGGCAGCGTACTCACCGCCTTGGTCTATTACCGCCTGCGCTCGATCAAGGAAGGCATCGACATCGACAGGCTCGCCGACGTCTTCGATTGAGAGCTTTATTCCGGAAGGGAGCCGGCCCTCACTTGGCCGGCTCACCGGCCTTGCGGGTGCCCGAGTTCTTGTCGTCGCGATAGCGGCCGAAAAGCTGGCCGCGCTCGAGTTCCGCCCGCTCCGCCGCATAGAAGGCCTGCAGGAAGTCGGTCGCCGCATTGGGCTCGAATGTACCCTGCCAGCCGATGCGCCGGATGATCTTCTCGGCGATCTCGCGATGGATCCGCCAGGTTTCGGTCCCGCCGGGCCGGCGCAGAATCTCCTCCAGCACCTGCAGCTCATAGGCGCCATAAGCCTGCAACTGCGCCGAGGTGAATGTGTAGCGGGCTGCGGCTTTCGCTGCTCCCTGCGTGAGGTCGAGGGCAAGGGCCCGCTTCGGCAGGGCGATCACCAATGTGCCGCCGATCAGGTCGCCCGCCCGCAGATGATCCCGGTTGAAGAAGGGCAAGGCAGCGAGCAGCACCACCCAGCCCAGCATCGAAAGCGCCTGCCAGGATTCGCCGCTGTTGGAGGCGCCGATCCACATGAAGAAGAGCTGCAGCGGTAGGAAGAATTCGACTTCGCGGGTGAGGTTGCGGGCAACGACGGCGGTTGGGGTCAAAGCGCCGCCCTTGCGATCGATCACCTTCAGTCCGGTGGCGCGCTTGCCGGGCGTCGAGCCCTGCCAGGCCAGCTCGAAATGGATGAAATAGAGGTTGCGCAGCGTGAAGGAGAGGAAGGAGATCACCGTCACCGTCACATCGCTGCCGCCGCGCAGGAAGGTGGTTGCCAGGGCGATCCAGATCAGGATGGTGGCACCGAACCAGATCACCAGGTCGATCAGGAAGGCCCCCAGCCTTTCGCCGCGATCGGCGACCTCGACATGGATGGCAACGCCTTCCGGCGTGACGATCTCGCGAGTGCGGCGCTGCCGACCCTCCAGCAGTTGGGATACGCGATCACGCGGAGAGGCCATGCTGCCCTCCCTTGGAGCAAAGCGTGTTCATGGCTGAACGCCTCCCTGCTCTAACAGTTTTTTTCGACGCGTCTTTGCGCTTCTTGGTGAACCCGTCAAATCGAAAGACGCTTTGCCGCAATAGAGGAAATAGACCCCCCACAGCACGGCGGTAACGGCGGCGAAGGCGAAGCGCCAGGAGGTCACGTTGATCAGTTGGCGCAGGCCCCCCTCGATAAAACCGGCGATGAACAGCATGGCAACCGCGCCGCAGGCGATGATGGCGGCCTGCCTGCCGTGAATGGCAAGCGCTTCCAGGCGCGAATAGCGGCCCGGGAAAATGATCTTCTCGGCCACCACCAGGCCGGCGGCGCCACACAGGATGAAGGCACCGAGTTCCGTCACGCCGTGAATGGACAGCCAGCCGATGCAATCGATCAGGAGGCCGCGTTGATAGTGGATCGCCAGGAAGGCGCCGACGATCAGCCCATTATAGACCAGCAGCAGCAAGGTCGGCACGCCGGCCATGAAACCGACCCCGAAGGAGAGGATGGCGACCATGCTGTTGTTCTGGAACAGGTAATTGGCAAAGACGATGAAGCTCTCCTTGAAGCCGTCCCAGGGCGCGAACAGCACGCTGCGCAGATATTCGGTGCTGGCGCTCGGCCCCCTCCCGCCCGCGAGGCCGTCGGGAACGATGGCGTTGAACCATTCGGCTTCGCTGGTCACCAGCACGAACCCGGCCGCGATGCCCAGGGCCATCGCCGCGAAAGCGATCAAGATATGCCAGCCCGCCTTGCGCACGGCATCGGGGAAGCCATAGCGGAAGAAATGGCCCAGCCCCGCCAGCAGGCTGGTACGTGGCCCATAGACCACCAGATAGGCCCGCAACGTCAGGGCTTCGAGGTAGCGCAGCAGATTACGGTCGAGCGCGATGCTGCGGGCAACCGACAGGGAAGACAGCGCCGAGCGATAGAGCAGCGGCATCTTCTGCAGTTCGTCGGCGGAGACGCCGTGGATCCCCCGCTTTTCGACGCGCGCGACCAGGTCTTCGAGTTCCCGCCAGCTCTCCTCGCGCCCCCGCCGAAACTCCGCCGAGCGCAGCACGAGCTGAGCCCGAGGTTCGTTGGGCACGCCGATGATCGTCGGAGCCGGCCCGGCCTCCGGCATGCCCGCATCCACGGCCGTCATAGCAGGCCCTCCTGCTTGATTTGGAGATAGCGGTTGAGCAAGGCCACGCTAAGCCCACCGACCGGTACATCGACGCAATGCACGCCGAGACGGGCGATGCGCTCCATCACGATCGCCCGCTCGCGCGCGAAATCATGCGCCACCACGGCCTCGGCCACGACGGTGAAATCCTCCGGCTCGGCATTGGCCAGCCGAGCGGTCAATGGATCCTGCAGCGTGACGAAGATCACGGCATGGCGGTTGGCCATGCGCTTCAAGCTCTCGATCAGCAGCTCGGCCATCACGCTGTCGACGAATTCGGTGAACAGCACCACCAGGGCCCGGCGCTTCAGCCGCGCGTTCAACTCGGCCAGGCCGAGGGTGAAGTTGGTCTCCTCCGTGTGATAGACAAGCTGGGCCGCGGAGCGCTGTAGCCGGGCGTAATAGGTGCTGCCCCGGCCCGGTTCGAGATAATGGCGGATGGTGGCGTCAAAGCCAAAACTGCCGACGAGATCGCCGGCCCTCAGTCCGGTCCAGCCCAGCATCAGCCCCGCCTCGATGGCATGATCGAGCCGCGCCAGGCCGTCGATCGGCTCGAGCATGAGATGGCCGGTGTCGAAGGCCAGCACGATCTGGTGGTTGCGCTCGATGCGAAACTCCTTCGACAGGAGCTTGCGATGGCGGGCCGACTGCTTCCAGTCGATCATGCGAGAGTCGAGGCCCGCCACATGCTCGCGCAACGTATCGAACTCGGTGCCCTCGCCCTTCTGGTTCTGGGTCTTGGTGCCATAGATGGCGCTCTTGCTCAGCGCCTGGATGGCTGGGCCGAAGGACATGCGGGCGGCGGGCAGGATCTCGATCTTGCGGGCCAATTCCTCCTTCAGGCGCCATTCCACCAGCCCCAAAGGTCCTCGCCAGCGCAGCCAGAGGGCTTCCAGCGTCACCACCCCGCGTCGCAGAGCCGTAAAGGGAATGCTGAGCACCTCCGGGGCCCCGCCGAAACGGCCAGCAACCATCGGCGGCGTCTCCAGTGGCCCATCGAGATCGACCACCGCCTCGATCCTGAGCGGGCGCGCCGACCTCGTGCTACGCAGCGTGACATCGATCCGCCCCTCATTGCCGACCGGCAACCGAATCGGCGCTTGAAGGTCGACGATGAGGGCACGGCGTGGCGGGATCAGCAGCCCGTCGATGGCGATCACCAGCAGGGCCAGCAGGCTGAGGTCGAAGGAAAACGGCCACAGCGCCGGATTCCACACCACCATCAACAGGGCAACGGGGATGCCTAGGCTGAACAGCAGCACGGCGCGCGGTGTCGGCCGGATCATCGGGGCGCTGCCGTCTGGTCCAGGATTTCGTTGACGATGCGGTCGGGAGTGAGGCCATCGATCTCGGCATTGGGCGCCAGGACGATGCGATGACGCAGGATCGGCCGGGCCAGCCGCTTCACATCGTCGGGAATGACGAAATCGCGCCCATTCAACGCTGCCAAGGCCCGCACGGAGGCCGCAAGTGCATTGGCGGCGCGGGTCGATCCGCCCGTCTCGATCGCCGGATGCTGACGGGTGGCGCGCACCACGTCGACGACATAGTCGATAATCTGCGGCGTCAGCACGATCTGTTCGCTGGTGGCCCTGAGATCGGCGAGCGTTGCCGGATCGGCCTGGCTCTGGAGGCCGAAATCGGAAAGCTTGGGCATGGCCGAGCGGTGCCCGTGCTGGGTGACGATGGCTCTCTCTTCGTCACGGCTGGGATAGGTGACATCGATCTTGAACAGGAAGCGGTCGAGCTGCGCTTCGGGCAAGGGATAGGTGCCCTGCTGCTCGATCGGGTTCTGGGTCGCCACCACCATGAAGTCGGCGCCAAGCGCATAGGTCTTGCCGTCGATGGTGACAGCCCGCTCGTTCATCGCCTGCAGCAACGCCGCCTGTGTCTTGGGCGGGGTGCGGTTGATCTCGTCCGCCAGCAAGAGGTCGGTAAAAATCGGCCCTTCGGTCAGTATGAAGGCGTTGGTCTGGAAGTTGAACAGGTTGGTGCCGATCACGTCGCCCGGCATCATGTCGGGCGTGAACTGCACACGACCGAATTTCAGCGACAAGGTCGAGGCGAAGGCCTGGGCCAGCAGCGTCTTACCGGTGCCCGGCACGCCTTCGAGCAGGATATGCCCTCCGCAGAGCAGGCCGGTGAGCATTAGCTCGATGACTTCGTCCTGGCCGACGATGGCCTTGCCGACTTCCTTGCGGATGCCGTCAGCGATGTGGGCGACGCGCTGCAGTTCCATCGGAGATTTCTTCCTTCCAATCATGAATATCGCGCGTGGCCTGGAACAAACCGGTCAGGGACGTACCCTGCCCTTCCACGGTGCGTGCGAGGACGTCGGAGGCCTTGGTTTCCAGCCCCCTCGCCTCACCGATCTTGTCGAGCCACTCTGCCAATTTTTCGTCATCGAGCTGGCGTGGTGCGTGAAACAGCCGACCCACATCACGCAATGTCGCCCGCACATAGCGGCGCATGACGAAGGCATGGTGGCCGGCACGGTCGAGCAGGGTAGCCGTGTTGGTGATCAGGCGCCCCTTGCCGAGGTCGAAAGCCGGCGGCGCCAGGCGCGGCTTGCCGAAACGGCTCGTGGTGGCCCAAGCCAGCAGCGCCATCGCGGCAAGTACGAGCAACAGCACGATGACAAAGGGAAACTGGAACAGCTTCTTGAAGGGGCTGTCGACATTGTTGACCATGCCATGGATGGTCTCGTCGAACACGACCTTGCCGTCCCCGAGTTCGGCATCGCGCATGGCATTTAGCAAAGCGAGCGCGAATTCGGCGTTCCGCCCCTTGGTCAGGCCATGATTCTCGATGAGGTCGGGGTCGGCAAGCACCCAGACGCGGCGCTCACCGTCGAGTTTCTCGCCGATCAGCATGCCCTGGCGATTGCCGATGATCGGCGTCAGCTCTTCGCTCTTGATCAGTTGGGCGCCGTCGTCGAAAGAGGGATTCACATTGAGATCGTTGCGGTCCCAGCTCTTGGGCGGGTCTCCCCGCGTCACCTCGAGCTTGGGCTCGACCAGCCGCGCAATGCTGGTAACCCAGGGAATGTCCATCGGCGTGGCGGAGCGGATCCAGGCAGGCTTGCTCCTGTCGGCCAGCGCCCAGCGTTTCGGCAGCACCAGCAGGACATTGCTCTCGCGTCCCAGGCGAATGATGTCGTCCTTCGACAGGCTCGACGTCGGCTCGGCCATCACCAGCAGCCCGCCTTCACCAGGGGCGACGGTACCGTTGATGCGGCTGCGGGCAACGGGGACATCGAGGCGTTGCGCCAGCTCATAGAGGCCGGCATGCCCGATCGCCGAGACCGATTTGGTGGTGGTGCTGAAGCCCTGTTCTTCGGACGAGCCGTTCAGCATCAACAGCATGGACAGGGCGAAGACGGCCGTGGCTCCAGCGACCAGCACGGCGAGGACAGGACCGGAGAAGGTGGCTTTTTCGCTCATGCCGCCCTCGCCTGCATCGCTTCGGTCAGGGCCTCATAGCTCTGCCGGCAAGCGGCATAATCGCGCTCTTCGGCGGGGCTTTCGCCGAAATAGACTGGCTCCACGCGACCGATGATGTCGGACAGCGCCTGCTTGCCACGGTCGGGCAGCGACAGGGCCCGAAGAATTTCGCGGCTGGTCAGCGAGTCCGCGAAGCTGACATTGAGCCTCTTGCGCACCTCGATCAGGCTGCGCAGCAGCAAGGCATGCATCGCCTCGGCAAGGCGTCCCTGGCGCGCCAGTTCGTCGGCCTCGACCTGGGCCACCACCATGCGCTCGACCGAGGCGGCCTGAGCGGAGACATCCGTATCGACACTGGCAACGAGCTTGCGCCGCCCCAGGGCTGGCAGACGATCCCGCATCGTCCAGATCGCGAAGATGAGACCCGCAGCGATGGCGGCATAGAGCAGAATGCTCAGCAAGGTTCCCAGCGACGGGTTCCACACGCGTGGCGCCCGCTCATCCTGCTTCGGTTCAGTCTTGGGCGTCACAACCTCGCCCTTGTTGCCGGGTAGATCCGGCTGCAGGCCGAGATCGCGCGCGACATCCTTGACCACGGCTTGTGGATCGGGGGCAGCGAAAGCCGGCGTTGCCGGCGTCAATGCGAGCAGAACCGCCAAGCCGGCCATAGCCGGCATGATCCTTCCCGTCGGATGTTTTCGACCCCGTTCCCGCACCAAACCGCCAATCAGCCCTGCTTCATATCCGCGAACATGGCGTGATGGCCGATCCGGAGCAAGCGCCCAGGGAACACATTCACGCCGCCTCGATCGAATTCATCCACCAGCGGGAGCGCGGCGGTAGGTCGTTGCCGGCAAACGGGTCATTCGCGAATCTGTTCCATTTTTGTTCATATGTGACTTCTACCCTTTCCCGAAGACGGTCCGCCGAATCGGTGGGCAGATTCGTTCCTCACGACGCGCGACCAAGGCATGAATGCGCAGGCAGCCCTTCTTGTCCCCGAGGTGTCCATTCAATCGCCGGTCGACCCTCTTGCCGGCCTGAACGAAAACCAGCGCCGGGCGGTCGAGCATGGTTCGGGCCAGCCGGCCGGGCCCGTGCTGATCATTGCCGGCGCCGGATCGGGCAAGACCAACACGCTGGCTCACCGGGTTGCCTATCTCATCGCCGAAGGAGCTGATCCCAGGCGCATTCTCCTTCTGACCTTCTCGCGCCGGGCCGCCTCCGAAATGACAAGGCGGGTCGAGCAGATCACCGCCAAGGTCATGGGGGCAAAGGGGGCGACACTGAGCGAAGGCCTGACCTGGGCTGGTACGTTCCACGCCATCGGCGCCCGGCTCCTGCGCGAATATGCCTATCAGATCGGGCTCGATCCCTCCTTCACCATTCACGACCGCGAGGATTCCGCCGACCTGATCAACCTGGCGCGCCATGAACTCGGCTTCTCCAAGACGGAAAGCCGTTTCCCGAGCAAAGGCACGTGCCTGGCCATCTATTCGCGCGTGGTCAATGCGCAGGATGAACTCGAAAACGTGCTGAAGGAGGCCTTTCCCTGGTGTCTTGCCTGGGCAGCGGAGCTTCGCAGCCTGTTCGCCGCCTATGTCGAAGCCAAGCTCGCCAACAATGTGCTCGACTATGACGACCTGCTGCTGTGGTGGTCGCATATGGTGGCAGAACCGATGATCGCCGCCGACATTTCGGCCCGTTTCGACCATGTCCTGGTCGACGAATACCAGGATACCAACCGCCTGCAATCCTCGATCCTCAAGGCGCTCAAGCCGGACGGCAAAGGCGTCACGGTGGTCGGCGACGACGCCCAGTCGATCTATTCCTTCCGCGCCGCCACCGTGCGCAACATCCTCGACTTTCCGGCCCAGTTCTCGCCCGCGGCTGAAATCATCACGCTCGATCGCAACTACCGCTCGACCCAACCCATCCTGGCGGCTGCCAATGCCGTCATCGCCCTTGCCAGCGAGCGCTTCACCAAGAATTTGTGGACGGAGCGGCAATCGAGCGAGCGTCCGCATCTCGTCACCGTCAGGGATGAGGCTGGGCAGGCCGATTTCGTCGCCAGTCAAATCCTGGAGAATCGCGAGAGCGGCATGACGCTGAAGCAGCAGGCGGTGCTGTTTCGCGCCTCCCATCATTCCGGCCCGCTCGAGGTCGAACTGACCCGCCGCAACATCCCCTTCGTGAAGTTCGGCGGGCTGAAATTTCTCGACGCCTCCCACGTCAAGGACATGCTGGCCTTGCTGCGTTGGGCGCAGAACCCGCGCGACCGCGTCGCCGGTTTCCGCGTCCTGCAACTGCTGCCGGGCGTCGGCCCCACGTCGGCCGCCAATGTGCTCGACGCCGTCGGTGTCGACGACATCGCGGCCTTGCCGGCGCCTCCCCGCGCGGGCGCGGACTGGCCCGATTTCGTCGACCTCGCCGCGAGCCTGCACAAGGGACCGAGCGACTGGCCCGGCGAGATCGAGCGCGTTCGTCGCTGGTACGAGCCCCATCTCGAGCGCATGCATGAGGATGCGGTGACGCGCCGCGCCGATCTTCTCCAGCTCGAGCAGATCGCGGCGGGCTATGAATCCCGCGAACGCTTCCTCACCGAGCTGACGCTCGATCCACCCAACGCCACCAGCGACGAGGCCGGAGCTCCCTTGCGGGACGAAGACTACCTCATCCTCTCCACCATCCATTCCGCCAAGGGGCAGGAATGGAAGGCCGTCTTCGTGCTCAACACCGTGGATGGCTGCCTGCCCGCCGATCTCGCCGCCGGCACCAAGAACGATCTGGAGGAAGAGCGTCGGCTGCTCTATGTCGCGATGACGCGGGCGCGCGACAGCCTGCATCTTGTCATGCCGCAGCGCTTCTTCACCCATGGCCAGCATTCCCAGGGCGACCGGCATGTCTATGCCAACCGCACCCGCTTCATCCCGGCTTCGATCCTAGACCGCTTCCAGCAGATGATGTGGCCGAGGGTGGCAGCATCCGGAGCGCGGCAACCCGGCGGCATCCACAGCTCGATCGACCTGCGCGACCGCATGCGCGGCATGTGGCGTTGAGACGTGTGGTTGAGCATGCCATGGTCCGGCCATGTGTGGACGGATCATGCAGCGCAGCCCGGACCTGCCGGGCCTTCAGACGGAACCTGGCGCTACGCCGGAAGAGGTCGCTCGTGCCTGGGAGGCCCATTTCAATGGCGCACCGGCGCAATATTTCTGGGTGTTCCGCCGAAAACCCGGATCGGCGACCTATGTTCGGGATCTCCTGCAATGGGGCCTCATTCCCAACTGGGTGAAAGATCCCAGCGACTGGCCGAAGCCGATCAACGCCCGTTGCGAGGGCATCCAGACCAAGCCTTCCTTCCGCGATGCCTATAAGGCACGGCGCTGTCTCGTTCCGATCGATCTCTTCTTCGAATGGATGAAGATCCTTGAGCCGGACGGCAAGCCGGTGAAGGGAGCCAAGCAGCCATATGCCATCGCCATGAAGGATCACCGTCCCTTCGCCGTGGCCGGCGTCTGGGAAAGCTGGATCGACAAGGCCTCTGGTGAGATCACGCGCAGCTTCGCCGTCGTCACCTGCCAGGCCAATGCGCTGATGGCGACGATCCACGACCGCATGCCGGTAATAGTGGCCCCGGAGAGCCATAAGCGCTGGCTCGACAATATCGAGCCGGATCCCTTCGACCTGATGGTGCCCTTTCCGCCGGAGCTGATGGAGATCTGGCCGATTTCTTCGCGCGTAAACAGCCCAGCCAACAACACGGAAGATATCGCCAGGCCTGTGTGAGGAGGCTGGGAGCGCGGACTTCTCAGCTCCATGAAGTCATAGGGCGATGTCCGCTCTTCTCTTTCTGTCAGCGTGATATTTCACAGAGCGGACTGGAAGTCCGCGCTCCGAAGAAGAGCTCTTGACCTTCCCATGACTGGAAGGTTTACCTATCTTGGCAATGACCTGGAAAGGGATTGCCCCATGTCTCCGACTATGAGCCCTCCGACTTTGAGCTCTTCGACTTCGAACCCCGCAACTTTTGACATCGCCATCGAGGGCATGACCTGCGCTTCCTGCGTTCGTCGCGTGGAGAAGGCCATCGCCGCCACCCCAGGCGTCGTGCAGGCCGCCGTCAATCTCGCCACCGAGCGGGCGCAGGTCGCCTTCGAGGGGCCGGCCAACCTCCCTCCTGTGCTGGCTGCCATCGCCAAAGCGGGTTATGGCGCCCATGTGATCGAAGAAGACCGGGCCGAGGATCCTGAACGCACGGCCCGCAAGGCTGAGATCGCCACACTGCGCCGGGATCTGGCTCTTGCCACCCTGCTGACCGTACCGGTCTTTCTGGTAGAAATGGGCGGACACCTGGTGCCGAGCCTGCACCACGCTGTCCAGATGAATCTGGGTCGTTGGAACTGGTATGCGCAATTCGTGCTGATCAGCCTGGTGCTGTTCGCGCCGGGGCTGCGCTTCTTCGTCAAGGGCATTCCGGCGCTGCTGCGCGGTGCTCCGGACATGAACGCCCTGGTCGCCCTCGGTGCCGGTGCGGCTTGGCTGTTCTCGGTCGTCGCGACCTTCCTGCCTTCGGCCCTGCCGGAGGGAACGGCCTATGTCTATTTTGAGGCCGCCGGCGTGATCGTCACGCTGATCCTGCTCGGCCGCTATCTCGAGGCCCGTGCCAAGGGCGAGACCAGCGAAGCGATCCGCAAATTGGCCGGCCTGCAGGCCAAGACGGCCCTGCGCCTGCGCGCCGGCTCGGAGACCGAAGTGCCGATCGCCGAGCTCCAGCCGGGGGACATCATCCGGGTGCGCCCCGGTGAGAAGATCGCCGTCGACGGCGAAATCGTCGAAGGCTCCTCCTTCGTGGACGAGTCGATGATCTCCGGCGAGGCGATACCGGTTACCAAGGGCGTGGGTGCCGAAGTCATCGGTGGGACCATCAACAAAACAGGCAGCTTCTCGTTCCGGGCGACGAAGGTGGGTTCGCAGACCCTCCTCGCCCAGATCATCCGCATGGTCGAGGCAGCCCAGGGCGCCAAGCTGCCGATCCAGGCGCTGGTCGACAAGGTGACCGCCTGGTTCGTGCCCGCCGTCATCGCCATCGCAACGCTGACCTTCCTCGCCTGGCTGCTGTTCGGCCCGAGCCCCGCCCTCAGCTTCGCTCTCGTCAATGCGGTTGCCGTGTTGATCATCGCCTGCCCCTGTGCCATGGGCTTGGCTACCCCCACCTCGATCATGGTGGCGACAGGCCGTGCGGCCGAACTCGGCGTGCTCTTCCGTCGCGGCGATGCCCTGCAGAGCCTGCGTGATGTCGAGATCGTCGCCTTTGACAAGACGGGAACCCTCACCCAGGGCGAGCCTGCGGTCACAGATATCGAAACCGCCCCCGGCTTTTCGGAGAATGAGGTTCTCGCTCTGCTGGCCTCGGTGGAAGCGCGTTCGGAGCATCCGCTCGCCACCGCCATCGTCAAGGCGGCCCGCGAGCGTAACCTCGACATTCCCTCGGCCACCGATTTCGAGGCGATCCCGGGGCGCGGCGCCTCCGCCCTCGTCGATGGCCGGAAGATCTCGATCGGCTCGGCCCACTGGATGACAGAACAGGGCATCGATGCCACGGCTCTGTCGTCTCGGGCGGAAGCCCTCGGCGAACAGGCCAAAACGCCGCTCTTTGCAGCCGTCGACGGCAAGATCGCAGCAGTCATCGCCGTCGCGGATCCGATCAAGCCGACGGCCAAGGCCGCCGTCGCGGCCCTCAAGGCACTCGGTCTCCAGGTTGCGATGGTGACGGGCGACGCCCGGCGGACGGCACAGGCGATTGCGGCAAGGCTCGGGATCGAAACCGTCGAGGCCGAAGTCCTGCCGGACGGCAAGGCCCAGACCGTGCAGCGGCTGGCGGCCGGAGGGCGCAAGATCGCCTTCGTCGGCGACGGCATCAACGATGCGCCGGCGCTCGCCACCGCCGATGTCGGCATCGCCATCGGCACGGGCACCGACGTCGCCATCGAGAGCGCGGCGGTGGTGCTGATGGCCGGCGATCCCAATGGAGTCGTCAGGGCCATAGGCCTGTCACGGGCGACCATGCGCAATATCGGCCAGAACCTGTTCTGGGCCTTCGCGTACAACATCGCGTTGATCCCCATCGCTGGCGGCGCTCTCTATGCCGTCAACGGCACCTTGCTCTCGCCGATGCTGGCAGCCGGCGCCATGGCGCTTTCAAGCGTCTTCGTGGTGACCAATGCGCTCAGGCTCAAGGGCTTCCAGCCCGAGACTGCACCAGCACAAGAGACAGGTGTACAGGCATTAACTTCATCAAGCTAATTCAAGGGAATATCGAAGAAAGCTCATCAAGATTCGAAGGTCGTGATGAGGTCTTCGCGTGAAGGACGAACAGGAAGAACCGTCATGAATATCGGTGAAGCATCCGCCGCCTCCGGCGTCTCGGCCAAGATGATCCGCTATTATGAATCTATCGGGCTCGTACCGAACGTAGCCCGCACGGAAGCCGGCTATCGCGTCTATGGTGACAGCGATATTCACACACTGCGTTTCATTCGCCGCAGCCGCGATCTTGGCTTTTCCGTCGAGCAGATGGAAACCTTGCTCGCTTTGTGGAGCGATCGCAGCCGTGCGAGCTCCGATGTCAAGAGCATCGCCGCAGCTCATATCATCGAGCTCGAACGCAAGGCGCGCGAGATCGAGGGTATGGCGAAAACCCTGCGCCATCTCGTCCATAATTGCCACGGCGACAACCGGCCCAACTGCCCGATCCTGGAGGATCTTTCCCATGGCGAGGAGGCGGCACCCCCCAAGCCCAAGCGTCGCCGAGCGTGATGTGCATGATGAGGTGAGCTAACTTCCCGCCATGCCTGTCCAACCGATTCTGCGTTTTCCCGATCCATGCTTGCGCCAGGCGGCAAATCCCGTGACCGAATTCGGGCCCAGGCTTGCCGCCCTGGCCGAGGATCTGCTCGACACCATGCGCGCCGCGCCCGGCATCGGCATTACGGCCCCGCATCTGGGCATTCTCGAAAGACTGACGGTGATCGAGCTGCCCGATGAGAAACGAGTGCGGATCTATGTCAATCCGCGCGTCGTCTGGTCATCGCACGATAAACGGGAGCATGTCGAAGGCAGCGTCTCAATGCCCGGTGCGACCGAGACGGTCGAACGTCCCGCCCGGGTGCGTGTCGCCTTCCAGACCCTCGAAGGGGCGGAGGAGACCGAGGAAGCCGATGGATTGCTCGCCGTCTGCCTGCAGCACGAAATCGACCAGCTCGACGGCATTTTCTGGATCCAGCGTCTGTCGCGCCTGAAACGCGAGAGGCTGATCAAGCGTTTTCAAAAGCGATCCTGACGCTGGCCAGCCCCGCAGACAACAAAATTTCGCCAGGGCTGTCGGCTTGGCCGGATGCCGAACGTCCTTCGGGAGATCGAAACAGGAGGAAGCTGAAATGACCTATGTCGACGGTTTCGTTGTCGCCGTGCCCAAGCAGAACCTCAAGGCCTATGAGGAAATGGCCCGTCTCGGCGGCCAGGTCTGGATGGAACATGGCGCACTCAGCTATGTCGAATGCGTTGCCGACGACGTGCCTTATGGCGAGGTCACGTCCTTTCCGCGCGCCGTCCAGGCCAAGGAGGATGAGATCGTGGTGTTCTCCTGGGTGACCTACCGCTCGCGCGAGGAGCGTGACGCCATCATGGCCAAGGTGATGGCCGATCCCCGGCTGGAGGGTAGCATGGCGAACGCGCCCTTCGACGGAAAGCGCATGATCTTTGGCGGCTTCACCACCTTGATCGAGCGGTAGGCCAGGTCCTCATCGCCGCCTGTTCATAAGCGCCAATCGAAGGCATCAGAATTGGTGTGCCGATCTGGAGATCGGCACACCAGCATAAGCGCTCTTGTCCGCCAGGTTAGCACCACCGCCCTGTCCCATCAGGCCAGGGCGGCGGCGTAGCTGTCGGGCTTGAAGCCGACCAGCAGCTTGCCACCGCCGAGGTCGAGGACCGGGCGCTTGATCATGGTCGGTTCGGCCAGCATCAATGCGATCGCCTTGGCCCGGTCGATACTCTGCCTGTCGGCCTCGGGCAAGGCGCGGAACGTGGTGCTCGACTTGTTCAGGAGTGTTTCCCAGCCGACCTTGTCCGCCCAGGCCTCGAGGCGCTTGCGGTCGATCCCTTCGGCCCGGTAATCGTGAAAGCCATGGGCCTTGCCATGCGCGTCGAGCCAGCTGCGTGCCTTCTTCATGGTGTCGCAGGTCTTGATACCGTAGATCGTCACGCTCATGTCAGGTCCTGTTTGCGGGGCCGTACAAGGCCCTGTTTTCCGTCGAAAAATAGATAAGGGCGAGGACCGGCAGGGCAAAGCCCAGCCAGGAGACCGCCGCCCAGCCGCCATGGGCAAAGGCCCAGCCCCCCAGCGCCGAGCCGAGCGCACCGCCCACGAAGAACGTCGCCATATAGACGCCGTTGAGGCGGCTGCGATATTCCGCACCCAGATTGTAGATCAGGCGTTGGCCGAGCACGACATTGGCCGAAACGCCGAAGTCGAGCACGATCGCGGCGGTGACCAGTAGGCCGAGCGACAGGCTCGATCCCGGCTCGGCCAAATGGGTGAGCAGGAAGCTGAGGGCGCCGAGCGTCATGGCGAAGGCCGAGGCTGGACGCACCCAGCCGCGATCGGCGATACGCCCGGCGAGCGGGGCTGCCACCGCGCCTGCCGCCCCGGCCAGCGCGAACAAGGCAATGCCCGACTGCGTCATGCCAAAGACGGGGCTCGCCAGCAGCAGCGGGGTGCAGGTCCAAAACACGCTGAAGGCGCCGAACATGCAGGCTTGATAGAGAGCACGCCTGCGCAGGATCGGCGTGGTGCGCATCAAGGTCGCCATCGAGAGGAGAAGACGGCCATAGGACGGAGCCGGCGGCGGCTGGCGCTTGGGCAAGGCCCGGGCCAGCACTGCGCCCAGCACCAGCATGGCGACGATGGAGACCAGGAACACCGTGTGCCAGGAGCTGAAATAGGTGATCAGGCTCGATACCGGACGGGCCAGCATGATGCCGACCATCAGCCCGCTCATCACATTGCCGACCACCCTGCCCCGCCGCGCCTCGGGTGCGAGATGGGCGGCAAAGGGGACGAGGATCTGCACGGCCACCGATCCGAGCCCGATCAGCAAGGCCGAGACCAGGAATTGCAGGCTGTCGCGGGCCAGCATGGCCCCTGCCAACGCGATCACCGCCAGCCCCATCACCCAGAGGATGAGCTTGCGATTCTCGATCAGATCGCCGAGCGGCACCAGGA
Organism: Labrys sp. KB_33_2; assembly: GCF_052114505.1. Taxonomy (NCBI): domain Bacteria; kingdom Pseudomonadati; phylum Pseudomonadota; class Alphaproteobacteria; order Hyphomicrobiales; family Xanthobacteraceae; genus Labrys; species Labrys sp. KB_33_2. The sequence goes on from NZ_JBFREW010000010.1 coordinate 72,572, forward strand.
ACAGCAGCCCGGCGCCGTAACCGATCTGCGTCATCGTCACGATCAACCCAGCCGCGCCTGGCGACATGCCGAGATCAGCGCTGATCAAGCCGACGAGCGGCTGGGCATAGTAGATATTCGCGGCGATGAGGCCGCAAGCCGCAGCGATCAACAGAGTGACCCAGGCGGAGGCGGCGGGCTCCTGCACGGCCTCGCTGCTCGTTGCAATGCGGGACATCAAATCTCACAAAAGAAAAGGCATGCAGCCCCCGGCTATGGGAAAGCGTCATGCGAGCCTGAAAGGAATTCAGCTCTTCTTTTGTCACGGGCAATGCCGGCTTGGCCAGCCCTTGTCCGACAAAAGCTCCACGCATCTGCCACTGGCAGGCGCGGATCGCATCAGGTAAGCCTGATGCGCTCCCCGCTGGCAGGGTCGAACAGCCTGAGATCGCCGGGAGCGATGGCCAGCTTCACGATCTCGCCTACCGTCAAGGCGGGACGCTCGGTCGTGAAGAGCTTCACCCCCTGTCCGCCGATCTCCAGGTGCGCCACCGTGCCGAGCCCTGTCGGCTCCACCAGATCGACGCGGGCCGGCACGTTACCCGCCGGCGACAGCACCGCGCGCTCGGGGCGAATGCCCACGACGACCTTGGCGGGCAGGCGCTGGCCCGGCAGGACGGCAAGAACCTTATCGCCGACCCGCAAGGCCGTGCCTCCTTCGCCCGGCTGTGCCTGCGCATCGAGAAAGTTCATGGCCGGCGAGCCGATGAACCCGGCCACGAACATGTTGGCGGGATCGTCATAGAGTTCGAGCGGTGCGCCGACCTGCTGGATCACGCCGCCCTGCATGGCGACGATGCGATCGGCCATGGTCATCGCCTCGATCTGGTCATGGGTGACATAGACCGAGGTTGCCCCGAGATCGCGGTGCAGTTTGCGGATCTCGAACCGCATCTGCTCGCGCAGCCGCGCATCGAGATTGGACAGCGGCTCGTCGAACAGGAAGGCCTTGGGATTGCGCACGATGGCGCGGCCCATGGCAACGCGCTGGCGCTGCCCGCCCGACAACTGCCGCGGCTTGCGCTCCTGCAGAGCTTCCAGGCCGAGCTTGGCACCTGCCTTGGTCACAGCATCCGAGATGAAATCGGCCGCTTTCTTCCGCAGTTTGAGCGCATAGCTCATATTGTCGCGCACGCTCATATGCGGATAGAGCGCATAGGACTGGAACACCATGGCGATGTCGCGATCCTTCGGCGGCAGGTCGTTCACCATGGCGCCGTCGATGAGGATCTGCCCCTGGGTGGTATCTTCCAGCCCGGCAATGAGACGCAGCAAAGTCGACTTGCCGCAGCCGGACGGGCCGACGAGCACCACGAACTCGCCAGAGGCGATGGAGAGGTCGATGCCCTTGAGGATGGGCAGCGCGCCGTAATTCTTGCGGACGGCTTTCACTTCGATATTGGCCATCGGAATAAACCTTTCAGCCCTTCACCGCGCCAGCGGTGAGGCCCTGGACCAGATAACGCTGGATCAGGAAGAAGAAGATGCAGACGGGGATGAGCGCGAGCACGCCGGCCGCCATCATCTGCCCGAAATCCACCGCGAACTTCGACACGAAGTTGAGCAGGCCCACCGGGAAGGTGATGACATTGTCCTTGGTGTTGAGCATCAGCGCGAAAAGCAGTTCGCTCCAGGCTGCGGTGAAGACGAAGCCGAGGGTGGCGGCGATGCCGGGCATGGTCAGGGGCAGGATGATCTGGCGCAGCGCCCCGAAGCGGGTGGCGCCGTCGATCATCGCCGCCTCTTCCAGATCCTTCGGAATGCCGTCGAAGAAGGACTGCATCAAGAAGGCGGCGAACGGCACATTATAGGCGGTGTAGATGATGACCAGGCCCGTCAGGCTGTTGTTGAGCCCGAGCGGCTGAAACAGCTTGAAGATCGGCGCGATGGTCATCACCAGCGGGAACATCTGAGTGATCAGCATCAGTCCGACCAGCCAGAACTTTCCCTTGTAGACGAAGCGCGAAAAGCTGTAGCCGGCACCGGCCGCCACGATCGTGGTAAACAGGGCCGTCAAGGCCGAAATGATCACGCTGTTGCGGAAGAACAGCGGAAAATCCGTGTGGCGGATCACCGAGGCATAATGATCGAAGCTGAAGCGTGAGGGCCACAGCTTGACCCCTTCGCTGTAGAGCAGGTCATTGGGCGTCACCGAGACTTTGAACAGCCAGAACAGCGGAAACAGCGCGAAGGCCAGGAACAGGCCGATCAGCGTGTAGTGCAGGACCCAGTAGATGGAACGACGTGTGGAGCGGCGCATGATCATCCCCTCCGGATCAGCATTTGCCTGAGCGCGATCAGCGTGGCGGCATAGGCAAGCAACAGCACGAGCAGTACCAGCGAGATCGCCGAGGCATAGCCGAAATCGAGGCGCTTATAGGCTTGGGTGTAGATGTAGCTGGCGACGATCTGCGTCGAATCCGCCGGCCCGCCTCCGGTCATCACCACGATGAGATCGGCTGAATTGGCGATCCAGACGGCGCGCAGCAGCACCGTGATGGCGATCGTCGGCGCCAGGAACGGGATGGTGATCGAGGTGAAGCGCTTGAGCGGTCCGGCCCCGTCGATCTCGGCCGCCTCATAGATGTCCTGCGGAATGGACTGCAGGGCGGCCAGCAGGGTGATGGCGAAGAACGGAAAGCCCCACCAGACATTGGCGACGATCGGTCCCCAGATGGCATGGGTAGGGCTGGACAGAATATTGTCGGGTGCTGCCATCACACCCAGTCCCGACAGCCAATGCGGCAAGGGCCCGACAATGGGATTGAACATCCAGGCCCAATTGAGGCCGGACAGGAAGCTCGGCACGGCCCAGGGCAGGAACACCAGGGCCTGTACCGCGCCGCGTCCCGGGAAGGGCCGGTTCAGCAGCAAGGCCAGGATGAGTCCGAGCACGAACTGCAGCGCGACGGAAATCACGGTCCACAGCACGGTATTGGACAGGGCGTTCCAGAAGTTCAGGTCGCCCCACAATGTGCGGAAATGCTCAAGGCCGACATAGCCGCCCCCGAATGGTTTCAGCAGCTGGATATCGCGAAACGCGTAGGACATGCCGATTGCCAGAGGCACCAGCATGATCGCCACGATCAGAATGATCGAAGGAGTGGCATAGAGCCAGGGTTCGAACGCCAGCCGGGCGCTTCGACTGCGCCGGCTGGATTGGACGGGGATATCTGCCAGAGCCATGATGATCCGATCGGGAACGGGCTGGGGACCGAGAAGACAGCCGGCGCGCCCAACCATCCCTTCTCCCCTTGCGGTTATCGTCCACTCCACTTGGAGTGGACCGGGGGATGGTTGGCGGATGAGGGGTTCCGGCGAGCCCCTGGAGAGGTCGCATCTCTCCCCTCATCCGGCAATTCGTGCCACCCAAGGCACTTCCGGAGGAAGTGCCAGGTCTCGCAAGGGGAGAAGGATGACGCGCGCAGAGCCTACGAAACGATTACTTCTTCTTCGCCAGGTAGGCCTGCTGAGCCTTGGTGAGATATTCGGCCCACTGACTGGCAAGCTGATCCGGCGCGAGCTGGCCGAGCAGGGCCTGCTGCGTGGTCTTCAACGCGATGGAGCTGTCGAAGAAGGCCCACTCTTCCAGATGGAACGGCATGACCAGGGGCACGACATTGGGGTCACGCAGTTCCTCGAACCAGCCCTTGAACTTAGGGTCGGCATAGAAGGGATCCTGCTCCGCCGCCTTGTAGATCGGCAGGGCACCGGTGCGCTTGTTCCAGGCGATGTTGCCTTCCGGGCTGTCCAAAGCCGCGATCAGCTTCCAGGCCAGATCCTTGTTCTCCGAAGCCGCGAACATCGACCAGGAGGCATAGCCCAGGGTCGGGAAGCTCTTGCCGCCCGCTCCCTTGGGCATGGGAGCGACGTCGTAATCGTCCTTGCTCATCTTGTCGGCCACGGCGATCAGGGCATCCGGATCCTGGTCAAGCATGGCGCAGGTACCGGAGTAGAAGCCGGTGACGATCTCGTTGAAGCCCCAGTTCACACTGTCCTTGGGAACGTAGCCGTTCTTGTAGAGATCGACGAACACGCTGAGGCCTTTCACCCAAGCGGGGTCGGCCATGGTGGAAGTGCCGTCCGCCTTGAAGAAGGTGTCGTTGCCGGCCGCGGTGGCGCCCATCATCATCCAGCCATTGAGGCCGCCGGGGCCGCCGCGCAGGCAGTATCCGAACTTGCCGGGAATGGCGGAGATCTTCTTGGCGCTCTCGACGAACTCGTCCATCGTCTTGGGCGGGTTGTCGATGCCGGCCTGCTTGAACAGCTTCTTGTTGTAGAACATCGCGCGCAGATAGAAGCCGTAGGGCAATCCATAGGCGGTGTTGTTGATGTAGCGCCCCATCTGGAGCGTCTTGTCGTTGAGGTCCTTGGTGTGGTCCCACTTGGCCAGATAGGGCTCGAGGTTCTCCAGCATGCCGTTATTGGCATAGAGCGAGATCCAGCGATCCGGCATCTCGACCACATCCGGCGTGTCGCCCGCCGAAACCATGGTGGCGAACTTCTCGAAGGCCTGGCCCCAGGGCAGCGAGGTGATCTCGACCTTCACGCCGGGATTGGCATCCTCGAAGGTCTTGACGATCTGCTTGAGCGTCTCCGTGCGCTCGGGGCTGGTGATCACCTCCGTCAGCTTGAGCGTGGTATCCGCCCAGGCTGGCAGAGCCAGCGCTAGCGAGGCCGTGGCGGCCAGCAGTAGTTTCTTGAACATTGAGACTCCCCTCTCTTGTTATTGCGCTTCACTTCCAAGGTCGTCCCGGACACCTTCCGACGGATTGCGTCCGGGCTCGGCCTATCTCTTCGCAGCTGATAGCGCCTGGGTGATATCGCCCCAGAGCGCATCCACGCCCTCAAGGCCGACATGCAGCCGCACCATGCGTTCGGGCACACCGAAATCAACGGCCGAATTGGGGCCGGCATTCTGGCCGCGTCCGACCAGGGCCGGCACCACCAGGCTTTCATGCCCGCCCCAGCTCACGCCGATCTTGAACAGGCGCAGGGCGTTGCAGAAGGCGGGAATGTCGACACTGTCGTCGAATTCGAAGGAAAACAGGCCCGAAGTACCACTCAATCCCGGTGGCAGGCTGTTGCCGAGGCCTGGATGATGGACCACTACCACTTCGGGCAACTCGCCAAGCTTGCGCGCCACGGCCAGCCCCGCCGCCTCGTGCGCCTTCATGCGCGTCGGCAGCGTGCGCAGACCGCGAAGCAGCAGCCAGGCCTCGAACGGGGCCAGCTTGGCGCCGAGATAGGGCGTGATGGTGCGCCGGATGATCTCGACGAGTTCCTTGCGCCCTGCCACGACCCCGGCAACCACGTCCGAATGGCCACCGATATATTTGGAAGCCGAATGCACGACGAGGTCGACGCCGAGGCGTACCGGCTGCTGAAATACCGGCGAAGCCCAGCTGTTGTCGATGATGCTGATCACCCCATGGTTGCGCGCCAGGGTCGTGAGGGCGGGAATGTCCTGCGTCTCCATCATCCAGCTGTTCGGGCTCTCCAAATAGAGCAGCTTGGCACCCGGCAGCGCCGCCGCCACCGCATCGGCGTCACGGCCATCGACATAGACCGTTTCGACCTTCCAGCGCTTCAGCAGAGTTTCGAACAGGCGATAGGCATCGGGATAGACATGGCGCACGCAGACAATGCGGTCGCCCGGCTCGAGAAAGGCCAGCACGCTGGAGGAAATCGCACCCATGCCGCTGGCAAAACCGATGGCATCGTCTGTGCGCTCCAGCTCGGCGATCTTCTGCTCGAACAGCCGCGTGGTCGGATTGCCGACGCGCGAATAGACCGGGCGCACCTGCTCGCCGCGATAGGTCGCCGCCATCTCCTCGAAGCTGGAAAAAGTGAACAGCGAAGTCTGCACGATAGGCGGCACCACGGCCTCGAAGGCGTGAGTATCGTCATGGGCGACGACGAGGCTGGCATAGTCGAAGTCGGCCCAAACCTCCGTCATCTGGGCCTCCTTCATCTGGGCCTCGGTCATCCGATGGTCAGTCATTTGGACATGTCCTTGATGTCTTCTTCGACAATTTCGAGAATGGCGAGCGTCTTCAAACGGGCCGTCTCCGGATCACGCCGGACGATGGCGTCGAAGAGCTCGCGATGAAAACGAAAAGAGCGACGGGCAAAATCCGGCCGATCGAACGGCTCGTCGAAGAAGCTCTCGAAAGCCTCCCGCATGCGCTCCAAGAGCTGGCCGAACAAAGGATTGTGGCTGGCATCATAGATGGCGAGATGGAAGGCGAGGTCTTCGGGGCCGGAGGTACCCTTCTCCAGATGCACCCCCTCCATGATGTCGAGCTTGGTCTCGATGACGGCGAGGTCCTCGGGCGTTGCCCGGAGGGCAGCGAGCGCACTCACCTCGGTTTCGAGCCCGCGCCGAACCTCCAATGTCTGCAGCAAGCGGTCGCGCAGCAAGGTGGCATCGATCACCAGGGGCATATGGATGGCGTCGGCCGAGAACGCCCGTTTGAGATAGGTGCCGCTGCCCTTACGGGACTCAACCACACCCAAGGCCTGCAGCTTGCGGATGACTTCCCGTACCGTGGAACGGCCGACCGCCAGGGTCTGCATCAGCTGCCGTTCGGTCGGCAGGCGCTCGCCCGGCTTGATGCCGGAGGTGGCGATGAAATGGCCGATCGCACGCATCACATCATCCGCCCGATCGGCGGATGGCAGCGGAGCAAGTCCCTGGACTGACGGCGAGCGCAAATCGGATTTCCGGATGGCGATCTAAAATTGGTCTGACATCTGACTATTTTTCAAAGTTGGTTGGGTTGTCAAGGAGAAAGTCGGACCATTCGTTTTGAAGTGCCGATCCCCAGATCGTCCCGCGAGCCGGCCTTGCGATTCAAGTGGGCGAACCGAAGATCGGCCCTCCGATCGCGCCCTCTCGTACGGCCGTGCCTTGCTGTCGGCCGGGAGACCTAGGCGCCAAATGCTCGGCCGTTGGTCAGCCATGCCCACTCCGCAATTGCATTCCGGCCCGTCTTGGCGCAAAGGAACGCGTTTAACGGACAGGATGGACAGCGGACATGGCGGTGATCGAAGCAGCGCAAGAGACGGCGGACGGCAAGACGGCCCCGACGGTCTCCTATGTCTCGCTGGGTTGCCCCAAGGCCCTGGTCGATTCCGAGCGCATCCTCACCCAGCTCCGGGCCGAGGGCTACGGCATCACCCGCAACCACAAGGGCGCCGACCTCGTCATCGTCAACACCTGCGGCTTCCTCGATTCAGCCAAGGCGGAATCTCTTGGCGCCATCGGCGATGCCATGGCCGAGAACGGCAAGGTGATCGTCACCGGCTGCATGGGCGCCGAACCCGATCCGATCCTGGAAAAATTCCCCAACGTTTTCGCCGTCACCGGCCCGCAGCAATATGAGACGGTGGTGGAAGCGGTTCACAGAGCGGCTCCCCCTGCTCATGATCCGTTCACGGATCTGGTGCCGCCGCAGGGCCTCAAGCTCACGCCGCGCCACTACGCCTATCTGAAGATTTCCGAGGGCTGCAACAATCGCTGCAGCTTCTGCATCATTCCCAAGCTACGCGGCGATCTTGTCTCCCGCCCAGCCGCCGACGTGATGCGCGAGGCCGAGAAGCTGGTGAAGGCCGGTGTCAAGGAATTGCTGGTGATCAGTCAGGACACCTCCGCCTATGGCGTCGACATCCGCTATGCCGAGAGCACCTGGCAGGGCGAGCCGCTCAAGGCGAAGTTCCTCGATCTATCGAAGGCTCTCGGCGAACTCGGGGTCTGGGTGCGCATGCACTATGTCTACCCTTACCCGCATGTCGACGACGTCATCCCGCTGATGGCGGAACGCAAGATCCTGCCCTATCTCGACATCCCCTTCCAGCATGCCTCCCCCACAGTGCTGAAGGCGATGCGTCGCCCCGGCAACCAGGAGAAGGTGCTGGAGCGCATCCATAGATGGCGCGAGATCTGCCCCGACATCACCCTGCGATCGACCTTCATCGTCGGCTTCCCCGGCGAGACGGACGAGGATTTCGAACTGCTGCTCGACTGGCTGCGCGAAGCCCAGCTCGATCGTGTCGGCTGCTTCGAATATGAGCCCGTGGCCGGCGCCACCGCCAATGACCTCGGCCTGATGCCGGTGCCGGACGAGGTGAAGAAGCAGCGCCATCGCCGCTTCATGGAAACCCAGCAGCAGATCTCGATCCGCAAGCTGAAGAACAAGGTCGGCAAGCGCCTGCCCGTCATCATCGACGAGACCGGACCGACCGTCGCCAAGGGACGCTCCATGGCCGACGCGCCGGAGATCGACGGCGCCGTCTACGTCGCCAGCCGCCGCCCGCTGCGCGTCGGCGACATCGTCACGGTGAAGATCGAGCGCTCGGACGCCTACGACCTGCACGGCATCGCAGTCTGACAACAGCAGATGGCAAGCCTTGGCGCTGCCGAGATGGCATCATTGCTTTTGCAAAACCGGTCGCCGAAGAGCGAGCATGCACTTAGCCTGAAAGCCTGATTCAAGCCGGCTGAAATCATCACCGTCTTGCACCAATCGGAGTCGATGGGGTCCCAGCATTTCCAGAGGCATGGGCTCCCAGCTTCTCATCTCAATCCCAAAAGGTAGACTTATATCCCGCAGCCAATTGGAGTGCCGCGGCAAGCATTACCATGTCTCAAGGCCAAGATTTTCTCATACCAAATCCAAATATTCATCGTTTGGCGGCAGCCGGATTTGCTCCTATCCGGAGTCCCAGCAGGCAGCGGTCGACAGCATATAAAAATGCTGGCGGCTCAGGCCTCCTCAGGACACATCCCCGAAAAATGGAGTTGGGAATGAACTCGTCGACGTTGCGCAGGCGGATGATTGCCGCATCCGCGCTTGCAGTCTCCATGCTTGCCGCCCAGCCGGTCTCGGCCCAGACACCGCTCGAACAGAGCCATCTCGAACAAATCGTCGACGCCGCCATCAAGCCGTTGATGGAGCGGGATAAAATCCCCGGCATGGCCATCGCCGTCACAGCCGGCGGCAAGCAATTCGTCTTCAATTACGGCCTTGCCTCGAAGGAGAGCGGGCAGAAGGTCACCGACAATACGCTTTTCGAGATGGGCTCGATCAGCAAGACCTTCACGGCCACGCTTGGCGCCTATGGCGTGGCGCGTGGCGACCTGTCGCTGTCGGACAAGGCGGGCCAGAGATTGCCGGCACTCGTCGGCAGCAGCCTCGAAGGCGTCAGCCTGCTCGAGCTTGCCACCTACACGGCCGGTGGGCTGCCCCTGCAGTTTCCGGACGAGATCACCGACGATACCAAGATGATCGCCTACTACAAGGCATGGCGTCCGGCCTTCTCGCCCGGCACCCACAGGCTCTATTCCAATCCGAGCATCGGCCTGTTCGGCTATCTTGCCGCCCAGGCCATGGGCAAGCCCTTCGATGATCTCATGCAGGGAGAAATCCTGCCCCTGCTCGGCCTCTCCAATACCTATGTCCGGGTGCCGCCGGAACGGATGGCGGACTATGCGCTCGGCTATACCAAGGATGGCCGGTCCGTCCGGGTGTCGCCTGGCCCCATGGATTCAGAGGCCTATGGCATCAAGACGACCGCGACAGACCTCATCCGCTTCGTCGACGCCAATATGAATAGGTCCCGGCTGGACGAAACGCTCCAGAGTGCCATCGCCGCGACGCAGGCAGGCTACTACAAGATAGGCGTGATGCAGCAAGGCCTCGGATGGGAAATGTATAGCTATCCGACGACGCTCGAGCGCCTGCTTGCCGGAAATTCAGCCAAGATGGCCTTCGAACCGCACGAGGCGTACAAACTCGTACCGCCACAGCCAGCGCGGCGCGACATGCTGTTCAACAAGACGGGCTCCACCAACGGCTTCGGTGGCTATGTCGCCTATGTGCCGGCCAAGGGCATCGGCATCGCGATCCTAGCCAACAAGAACTACCCCATACCGGATCGGGTCAAGGCCGCTTGGCAGATCCTGCGTGCGCTCGACGGCCAGAAAAAGCCGGCGCCCAAGCCCTGAGACGTCCCCCGTCATTCCAGCGACAGGTCAGCAATCCGCCCTGCACCGCCTCGGTGCAGGGCTTTTTGTATTGCTCCCCTTCCGCCGAAACCGAAACGTCTCACTGCCACAGGCCGACATCCATCTTGACACCCCCAGATACCGTTAATACCATAACTATGCCTAATATAACATAATAATGTAATACAGCATCCAGACAACGGGGAGTACAGCACTATGGAAGACTTCGCCGAAACCAGACGGAATCTGGTCAAGGGCGGCCTGCTCGGTGGCCTGGCCCTGGCAAGCGTCGTTGGCTCCGCCCGGCAGGCAGCCGCCCAGGCCTCGTCCGACAGCCTGCTCCGCACCATACTTGATCGGGGCCACCTCATCGTCGGCACCGGCTCCACCAATGCGCCCTGGCATTTCGAGGACGAAAAGGGCGAGTTGGCAGGCATGGACATCGCCATGGCCAAGATTTTGGCCAAAGGCCTGTTCGATGATGCCAGCAAGATCGAATTCGTCCGCCAGGATGCCGCCCAGCGCGTCCCCAATATCACCACCGGCAAGGTCGATGTCGTCATCCAGTTCATGACGATCTCGCCGGCCCGGGCCCAGCTCGTCGCCTATTCCCGCCCCTATTATGTCGAGGGTGTTGCCTTCCTCACCCGGCCTGACAGCGACAAGAAGACCTTCGACGACCTGCTCAAGGCGGGTTCCGCGGCGCGCATCTCCATCCTGCAGAATGTCGATGCCGAAGAAACGGTCAAGAAGGTGCTGCCCGAGGCTACCGTGATGCAGCTCGACAGCCAGCCCAACGTTGTTCTCGCCCTGGATTCCAAGCGGGTCGACGCCGCCGCAGTCGACCTTTCCAACGTCTGGTGGCTCGCCAAGCGCAATCCGGACAAATATTTCGATGCGGGGAAGTCCTGGAACGCCCAATTGTATGGCGCCGCCGTGCGCCAGGGTGACCCTGACTGGATCCGTTTCGTCGACACCACCTTTGGCGTGGCGATCCATGGCCACCAGAATGAGATCTATGACGCGGCGCTGAAGGACTATTTCGGCCTGACCCCGCCGGCCCGCAAACCCGGCCTGCCGACCTTCTAGGCTTCAGCTCCTCCCGCAAATTCCCGACAGCATCGCCGGCGCACCTCGGCGCCAATCCCGGCCGGCGATGGCAAGGCTCCGTCGCGCGTGATGGCTGGATCTTCGGCATGATGAATTATCATTTCAACTTCGCCATCGTCTGGCGCTATTCGGCCAAGCTCTTTGAAGGGTTGCTGCTGAGCATCGAGCTGGCGGCCGCGACCATCGCAATCGGCATGCTCATTGGGCTGGTCCTCGCCTTGGTCCAGCTCGACGGGCCGCGCTGGGCTCGCCCCCTGATCCGGGGCTATGTCGAGTTCGTCCGCAACGTGCCGCTGCTGCTGCTGGTCTATCTGGTCTTTTACGGCATCCCCAGCGCCATCGACCTGCAATATGGGGCGACGACCTCCTTCGTGGCCACGCTCGCCGTCTATTCCGGCGCCTATCTCGTCGAGGTGCTGCGAGCAGGCCTGGAGGCCGTGCCGAAAGGGCTGATCGAGGCGGGCAAGAGCATCGGCCTGACACCTTTCGGCGTGCTCTGGCACATTCGCCTGCCGACGGCGCTGCGCATCGCCCTGCCTTCGCTTTCGAACACCTATGTCTCCTTGTTCAAGGACACCTCGATCGCCTCCGCCATCGCCGTGCCCGAGCTCGCCTATGGCATGCGCTGGATCGAGACACAGACGTTCCGCACCGTCGAGGTCTATCTGCTCGCGACCCCCATCTATCTGGTGACCAGCTACGCCATCCTCCTGCTGCTGAGGCTGGCCGAGCGGCGCTATGCCATCAACCGGTGACACCATGTCCACGATGTTCGAGGCACTCCCCTTCCTGCTCGGCGGCCTGTGGACCACGCTCTTCGTGTCCGCGGCTGTGGTCGTGATTTCGCTGCTGATCGGCATTCCGCTCGGCTGCGCACTGGTCTTCGGGCCGGCCTGGGCACGACTGCCGATCCGGCTCTATGCGGATTTCGTTCGCGGCGTCCCGATCCTGGTCCTGCTCTATTTCATCTATTATGGCCTGCCGGCGTTGCGCATCAATCTGCCCAGCCTGCTGGCGGCGATCGTAGCGCTCACCGCCTTCAAGTCGGCCCAGATCGTCGAAATCACACGGGGCGCCTTTCAGGCCATTCCGAAAGGGCAGACGGAGGCAGCCCAGTCGATCGGCCTCGGTCTCTTCGATCGCTTCTTCTATGTCCTTGCTCCCCAGGCTGTCCGACGCTTCCTGCCGCCTTTCATCAACAGCATGGTCGATACGGTGAAGGGCTCCTCGCTCGTATCGCTGCTCGGCATCGTCGATCTCCTGCTCTCGCTGCAGCAGGTGATCGGCCGTACCCATGTCGCCCTGCCGCTCTATGTGCTGGGCGCGCTGATGTATTTCGCCATCAACTTCCCGCTCTCTGCCCTGAGCCGCCGGCTCGAAAAGCGCTTCGTCTGATCGGAAGAACCGCCATGTCAAATGCCGCAACGCAGCCAGTGATCGAGATTGCCAATCTCACCAAATCTTTCGGGGCCCTGCAGGTGCTGAAAGGCGTCGACCTCGCCGTCGAGAAGGGCCAGGTCATCGCCATCATCGGCCCCTCCGGCAGCGGCAAGACCACCCTGCTGCGCTGCATCAACTTCCTGGAGGAGTATGATGGGGGCTCGGTTCGCATCGACGGGGTCGAAGTCGGCTTCAGCGAAGCGAATGGCAAGCGGCGGCGGCGTAGCGAGCGGGAACTCGCCCATATACGCGTCGATGCCGCCATGGTGTTCCAGCAGTTCAACCTGTTTCCGCATCTGACGGCGGCCCAGAACATCATGCTGGGCCTGATCAAGTCGCGCGGCAAGAGCAAGGCCGAGGCCCGGAGCATCGCCGAGAAATGGCTCGGCCGCGTTGGCCTGTCCGCAAAGATCGATGCGATGCCGGGACAGCTTTCCGGCGGGCAGCAGCAACGCGTCGGCATTGCCCGCGCCGTGGCGATGGAACCCAAGGTGTTGCTGCTCGACGAGATCACCTCCGCCCTCGATCCCGAACTCGTCGGCGAGGTCCTCGGCGTCGTCCGCGAGCTGGCAGCCGAGGGGCGCACCATGATCCTCGTGACCCATGAGATGGCATTCGCCCGGGAGGTCGCCGACAGGGTTGTTTTCACCGATCAGGGCAAGATCGTGATCGATGCCCCACCCGCGCTCGTCTTCAGCGAACAGCCGAACGAGCGGCTGCGCGCCTTCCTCGCGCGTTTCGCGGGCCTCCAGCAACCTGCCCCTACTCACGCGCGCTGATGACAGCGCCCGCGCTGGCGATCATCACCAACACGATGCCGCCGATCTGCTGCAGGCTGAGCGGCTCATGCAGGACGAAATAGCCGGCAAGCGCACCGATACCGGGCTCGGCACTCATCAAGATCCCGAAGGTCGCCGAAGACAGGCGCCTCAAGGCCATCATTTCGAGGGCATAGGGCAAGAGCGGCGTCAGGACGGCCAGGCCGACCGTCTGCAGGGCGAGGCCGCCGGGAAGAGCAAAACCGGTTTCGTACAGGCCGAAGGGGGTCGATATCAGGGCTGCCGCGGCGAAGGAGATCGCCAACCCCTCCAGCCCCTTGAAGGATTTGCCGATCCGCTTGCTCAAAAGAATATAGGCGGCCCACCCGGTCCCGGCGGCAAGCGCGAACAGGAAGCCGAGCATGTCGACGCTCCAGCCCGCCTGGTTTCGCACCAGCAGGAGCACGCCGCCAAAGGCCAGCACCAGCCAGATCAGCCGCCAACTGCGGGCAAAGCCGAGGGCCGCGACGCCTAGCGGCCCCAAGAACTCGATCGCAACCACCAGGCCCAGCGGCACACGGGTGATTGCTACGAAGAAGAAGAGCGTCATCATCGCGATAACCGCGCCCAGCGCCAACGCAGCCAGAATATCCCGGCGGTGATAGCGGCGCAGATCCGGCCGCACGATGATGCCGAGGATGATCGCTGCCCAGGCCAGCCGCCCCCAGGTGGTGGCGAAAGGACCGTAGGCGGCCATGGTGGGATGAGCCAGAGCCGCGCCGAGCTGCACCGAAACCATCGAGCATGTGAGCATGACCAGGGCGAGGCCCGTCTGCGATGTCGACGCTGCGGCCGCGTTGCTTGAATTGTCCTGCAAAGTCCCCTCCTCAGGGGAGCGCTTCTACACCATCGAAACGGCAAAGCGGAGAGTGGCAAAATGACAATTGCGGCTTCCGCCCCAGGGCATGCCGATCTGTGCCTGCAATCGCTGCGCTCCTCCCGTCCGTGCGATCAAACTCTGGAAAGTTCGCATCATTCTATTCGGGCAGGAGATCAGTATATATAGATAATCTGAGGCAGAGGCGACAAACCTCCTCATCTTGGAAGGAATATCGGCGCATTCAGACGATCCAGAGAGTTCCCCGACGGTGGTCGGCCAACCCGACCGCGCGACGGCTCGCAGCATGATCGGCCGTGATTTGAGAAAGAAGGACGCTTCCTTCTCAGCCCGCGGCTGCTTTCGCTGGATCGAACTTCTCGATGAAATCGATCAGGGCCGTCACCGCCAGACCCATGTCGCGAATCGAGGTGAATTCCGCAGGGTTATGGCTGACGCCGCCGCGGCAACGCACGAACAGCATGCCGATCGGACAGAGGGCGGCCAGCGACTGGGCGTCATGCCCGGCCCCCGACGGCAGGTGGATCGCCTTGCTGCCCTGGGCGATGATCGCTGCGGCAAATCCGGCCTGCAGGGAAGGATCGCAGGGCTCCGCCTTGGCTTCATGGGTCTGCTCGATCCAGACCGAGACGCCGCGCCGTTCGGCGATGGCGAGGAACTCCTTGCGCAGGACGTTCATCGCCTCGACGCGCCTGGCGTCACTCTGCGAGCGCAGATCGACTGTAAAGACGATGCGGGCGGGAATGACGTTGGAGGCGCCGGGCGACAGGCTCAACTTGCCGATGGTGCCGACCATGAAATCATCGGCATGGCTTCTGGCGAGGTTTTCGAGCGCAAGCGCCATTTCGGCGCAGGCCGAGAAGGCGTCCCGCCTCAATGTCATCGGTACCGTGCCGGCATGGCCGGCTTCGCCCACTACCGTCACTGAATAGCGTATCTGGCTGGCGATAGCTGTCACGACACCGAGCCCCTCGCCGGCCTCTTCCAACACCGGGCCCTGCTCGATATGAACCTCGACATAAGCCGCCGCCTCGCCGGGCTCATAGGCGGCCGAGGGAATGGCGTCCGGATCTTTGCCATAGAGTCGCAAGGCATCCACCAGCTTGACGCCATCGTTGGATTCGATCTGCAAAACCGCCGGATCGAAGTGCCCTGCGACGGCCTCGGAGCCGAGCAACGTCGTCGCAAAACGGGAGCCCTCTTCGTCACCGAAGGCGAGGACATCGATACCGAAGGGCATGGCGCCATGTTTGCGGAGGATCTCGCGTGTCGCCAGGATACCAGCGATGACGCCGAACGTGCCGTCATAGGCGCCGGCATCAATCACGGTGTCGATATGCGAGCCGATCAGCAGCCGCTGCACGGCATTGCGCGTTCCCGAAGACGGTGCCAACCGGCCTCGCACCGTGCCGAGCGCGTCCTCGCTGACCTCCAATCCGGCTTCCGTCATCCAGCGGCCCACCAGATCCGCCGCCTGCCGATGCTCGGGTGTGAGATAGAGACGCGTCAGGCGTCCTTCCTCGGCACTGATCGTGGCAAGCGCGCGGATCATGCTCTCGGCCTCGCGGCCCAACGCCATTGCTCGTTCGATCATCTCGTCGCCTCCCCTGTCGGCAGGAAGAACACGGGATAGGGGATGGCATCGAGCCTGGCATGGTCAAATGGCATGGGGTGGTACGGTCTCGTCAGGAGGGCATTCCGAAAGGTTAGCCCGTCCCTAACAGAAAACGCCGCTCCGGTCCCCTTTTGTTGGGGGGACCGGAGAGGTCGTGGGCCGCTATGCGCGAGCAAGTGTAGAGCCTGCATGCGCGGCGGGCCAATCAGTTCGGGAACTTGTCGTCGATGCCCTTGACGTACCAGTTCATGCCGAGGATCTGCGAGGCATCGAGCTTGTCGCCGCCCTTGCATTCCACCGTCTCGCCCGTCTGGTTCGCGACAGGGCAGGTGAAGGGGTGGATCTTGCCGGATTTGAGGCCCGCCTCGGTCTCCTCCGCCAGCTTCTTCACATCGTCGGGCATGTTGGTGTAGGGCGCCATCTTGACCATGCCCTTGTCGAGCCCTTCCCAGGTATCCTCAGACTTCCAGGTCCCGTCCAGTACGGCCTTGGCGCGCTCGATGTAATAGTCGTCCCAGTGGTTGATGATCGCGGTGAGCTGGGTCTTCGGACCGAAGGCGATCATGTCGGAGTCTTGGCCGAAGGAGTTGATACCCTTCTCGGCCGCGGCCTGGGTGGCGGCGGGACTGTCGGTATGGGTCGCCAGGATGTCGGCGCCCTGGGCGATCAGCGCCTTGGAAGCGTCGGCTTCCTTGCCGGGATCATACCAGCTCGAGGTCCAGACGATCTTGATCTTCATGTCCGGGCGTACGGACTGGGCGCCACGCATGAAGGAATTGATGCCCGAGATCACTTCGGGAATCGGGAACGGTGCGACATAGCCGACAATGCCGCTCTTCGACATCTTGGCGGCGATCACGCCCTCCACATAGCGCCCTTCATAGAAGCGCCCGGCATAGGTCGAGACATTCTCGGCCCGCTTGAAGCCGGTGGCGTGCTCGAACTTCACGTCCGGAAAGTTCTTGGCGGCCTTGATGGTGGGATCCATGAAGCCGAAGGAGGTGGTGAAGATCAGCTTGTGACCGGAATCGGCAAGGTTCTCGATGGCGCGCTGGGCATCGGGGCCTTCCTGTACGCTCTCGACATAGGTGGTTTCGACCTTGTCGCCGAGCGCCTTGACCAGCGCCTTGCGTCCGACATCATGCTGGTAGGACCAGCCGAAATCGCCGACCGGACCGACATAGATGAAGCCCACCTTGAGCTTCTCCTCGGCGCTAGCCGAGGTCACCCCGGCACCGGCCATGAGGCCGCAAACGGCCAGGGCTGCCAATATCGTTTTTTTCATAGAGTTTCCCCTCATGGCGGGCCGTACGGATCGAAACGCCGGGCCACGGCCCATGCCCGGCGCCCAACGAAAATTATCGATCAGGCACAAAAGCAGTGCCCAGCGAAGCTGGCGCCACACCGCGCCGCCCCTTGCCGGCAGAGATCATCACCAGGACGATCACCGTGGCAAGATAGGGCAGGCCCGTCCAAAATTGCGGCGGCCAGACCAGCCAATGCGGCAGCGAACCGCCCAGCGCCTGCATGTGCAGATTGCCGATCCAGATGGCCCCGAAGAAATAGGCGCCCAGCAACAGCCGCCCGGGCCGCCAGGACGCGAAGACCACCAGGGCCAGCGCGATCCAGCCGCGGCCGGCCGTCATGCCCGTGCCCCAGAAAGGCGTGTCGGCCAAGGAAAGATAGGCCCCGCCGAGGCCCGCGCAGGCCCCGCCGAACAGCACGGCCCCGAAGCGGATCAGCCTGACGGGATAGCCCAGCGCATGTGCCGAAACATGGTTTTCACCGACGGCCCGCAGGATCAGGCCGCTGCGGCTGCGATAAAGGAACCACCAGACAGCGGCAACCAGCACGATCGACAGATAGACCAGGGCATCCTGGCCGAAGAGGAGAGGCCCGATCACCGGGATATCGGTCAGGCCGGGAATGTCGAGCGACGGGATCTTGGCCCGGTTGAGCCCGACGAAGCTGGTGCCGAGGAGATCGGACAGGCCGAGGCCGAGAATGGTCAGAGCAAGGCCGGAGGCGACCTGGTTGGCGGCGAGCCCCAGGGTCATAAAGGCAAAGAGCGCCGCGAAGACCATCCCCGCCAGGACCGCCGCAAGAAAGCCGAGCAGCGCGCTGCCGGTCATGTAGGCGATGGCAAAGCCTGAGACCGTGCCCATGATCATCATGCCCTCGACCCCGAGATTGAGCACGCCGGAGCGCTCCACCACGAGTTCGCCGATGCCGGCCAGCACGAAGGGCGTCGAGGAGGTGATGATGGTGAGGATGATCGCTTCTGTGAGATTCATCAGGCCACCTTGACTGCGCCGCGCACGATGCGAATGCGGTAGAGGATGAGCGTGTCGCAGGCGAGCACGTAGAACAGCAGGAGGCCCTGGATGACGCTGGTGATGCCGATGGGCACCTTGAGCGAGATCTGGGCCGCTTCGCCACCGAGATAGGACAGCGCCAGCAACAGGCCTGATAACAGGATGCCCACCGGATTGAGCCGACCGAGAAAGGCGACGATGATGGCGGTAAAGCCATAGCCGCTGGCAAAGGGAAGTTGCAGCAATCCCATCGTCCCGTCGGCCACGCTGATGCCGGCCAGGCCGGCAAGGCCACCCGATACGGCAAAGACGAACAAGGTCATGCGCCGGGGCGAAAAACCCGCGAACAGGGCCGCGCGTGGTGCCTGCCCTAGAAGGCGGATCTCGAACCCTTTGAGGCCGCGCCACAGCAGCACGGCCGCGGCGGCCACCACCACCAGCGCGAAGATGGAATCGAGATGGATCGGGCTGCGCCTGAACAGGGCCGGCAGCGTATTGTCGAAATTGGCGGTCAGCGGGAAATTCAACCCGGCCGGATCGCGCCAGGGACCGCGCACGCAATAATCGAGGATCTTGTCCGCGATATAGACCAGCATCAGGCTGGTCAGGATTTCGTTGGTGTTGAAGCGCGTCTTCAGGATCGCCGGAATCAGGCCCCAGAGCGCACCGCCGACGAAGCCGCCGATGAGGATGAGCGGCACGGCATAAAAGGGCGTCTGGCCCTGGAACAACAGGGCGACGCCCCCGCCCACCGTTGCGCCGATGATGTACTGGCCTTCCGCGCCGATATTCCAGTTGTTGGAGATGTAGCAGAGCGACAGGCCGACGGCGATGATCACCAAGGGGGTGGCGCGCACCACCAGTTCCTGAGCGGTACGCAGGCCGGTTAGCGGCTTGATGAAATAGACATAAAGCGCTTCGCCGGGCGCCTTGCCGTAGAGCGCAAAGATGATGGCGGCCGAGACCACCGTAAGCAGGATGGCGATGAGCGGCGAAACCAGGGCCATCGCCACAGAGCGTTCGGCCCGCTTTTCGAGTTCAAGCCGCATGATCGGCGCCCCCCATCAGCAGCCCAATCCGCTCGAGGGTCATGGTCGATACGGGCTCCGGCGCTGACAGCCGGCCATGATGGATGACCGCGATATGGTCGGCGACCTCGAAGATTTCGTCGAGATCCTGGCTGATCACCACCACCGCCGCACCGCGCCGCGACAGATCGATCAGGGCCTGCCGGATCAGGGCGGCGGCACCGGCATCCACGCCCCAGGTCGGCTGGTTCACCACCAGCACGCCGGGCTCGCGCAGCATCTCGCGGCCGACCACGAATTTCTGCAGATTGCCGCCGGAAAGCGAGCCGGCCTCGGGATCCGGCTTGCCCTTGCGCACATCGAACGTGCCGGAAATCCTGACTGCCTCGGCCGAAGCCTTGCGCATGTCGACCATACCGTATGACACCAGCCCGCTGGCGGCATGGCCAGTCAGCAGCGCATTCTGCGATAGGGTCATGCGCGGCGCCGCCGCATGGCCGAGCCGCTCCTCCGGCACGAAGGCGGCACGCAATCGCCGACGCTCGGTGACGCCAAGCCCCCCCACCGGCTTGCCGTCGACGGCCACGGCCTCGGGCTCCACCGTCCGCTCGCCGGAGATGGCCGCGAAGAGTTCGCTCTGGCCATTGCCCGCCACGCCGGCAATGGCGAGAATCTCGCCGCCCCGGGCATTCAGCGTGAGATCCTTCAGCGCGGTGCCATGCAGGTCTTCGGCCGGTAGATTCAACCCCTTCAGCGCGAGACGTACGGGCCCGTCCCGATTGGCCAGGCGACCATGCTCGACCATGGCGACGTCAGCGCCCACCATCATGCGAGCAAGACTGGCGGCAGTTTCCCGGCGCGGATCGCAGGTCGCCACCAGCTTGCCATGACGCAGCACGGTCGCCGTTTGGCATAGGCGCTTCACCTCTTCCAGCCGGTGGGAGATATAGAGCACCGCCCTGCCCTCGCCGGTGATGCGTTCAAGGGTGAGGAAGAGCTGGTCGGCCTCCTGCGGTGTCAGCACCGAGGTCGGCTCATCGAGAATGAGGAGCTTGGGATTCTGCATCAGACAGCGCACGATCTCGATGCGCTGTCTCTCCCCCACCGAGAGCGTATGCACCGGCCGGCGCGGCTCGAGCGGCAGCCCATAGGCGGCTGATACTGCCGCGATGCCCTCCTCGACATCCCGCAGTTTCGTACCCGGCGGCTGCGCCAGGGCGACATTCTCGGCCACGCTGAGATTGTCGAACAACGAGAAATGCTGGAACACCATGCCGATGCCCATCGCACGGGCAGCAGCCGGGCGCGGCAGCTGGATCGGCTCGCCTTGCCAGTAGAGCTGTCCCTCGTTCGGCTGCAGCAGGCCATAGAGAATCTTGACGAAGGTCGACTTGCCGGCGCCGTTCTCGCCCAACAAGGCGTGAATTTCATGCGGCATGATCTTGAGATCGATACCGTCATTCGCTCTCAGCGCACCGAAGATCTTGACGATACCCCTCGCTTCGATCAGGGGCGTGTGAGCGTCTGCCATTGCTGCCACATTCATGGACGTGCCCAATCCATAGGCGCAAATAGAGCAGATGCGAAGAGTTCAGGCATGGTGACGCAGCTTTTCCCCAACTCAGCGACGTACCAGGACCGAAGCGTTTTGCGATTGAGTGGAATCACCAAGAATCGCAAAGACGCATCGAAGCAGAGACGCTAGGGCAAACACGCGTTCAAGCGTGAACGCGCTTTGCTCTAGGCCTGCCGCCGGCCGTCTTTCAGGACCGGCATCTGGCTGCCGGCCTGACGGGGTAACTGCAAGATCTGGGCCACGACGGAAGCCGCTATGACTGCCGGCTCCTTGCCCTCGATGCCGGGCACCCCGATCGGGCAGATCATGCCCTCGATCAGGCGCTCTGTCAGGCCCGCTTGCCGCAATTGCGAGAGGAAGCGGGCTCGCTTGGTCTGGGAGCCGATCACACCGACATAGGCAAAGCGGTCCGCTGCCAAGGCCGTCGAAACGATGGCAAGATCGAGCGCATGGCTATGCGTCATGACGACGATGCGTGCACGATCGGGCGCGCCGGCCAGGATCCGCCCGGGCTCCGCATCGCGGCGGAGCACGACATTCTGAGGCACGTGGCTCGGGAAGGCATCGGGCCGAGCATCGCACCAGACCACATCGATCGGCAGAGGCGCCAACGCCAGGATCAACGCCCTACCGACATGGCCGGCTCCGAACAGATAGAGAGAAGGGTTGGCGGGCTCCAGTCTTTCGAGCAGGCGCCCATCCGGCAGAAAACGGCTGGCCGCTTCCGCGGGCAGCCCTTGCGCCTCGGCATCCGTAGCCGGGCGACGCATGAAACCGCCCCGGTCCTGCGGCATACCGATGAGGACATGTCCCCTATTGACCGATGGCGCCGCAAGTTCGCTCAGCCAGACGAGATCGTCTCGTTCCAGGCGTTCCAGCATCAGGCCGACCCGGCCACCACAGCACTGGCCGAGATCAGGGCCCAGAGCCTTGTCCATGGAACGTAGACGGCGACCCTCCCCGGCGGAGAGGAGAGCCTGAGCTTCCGCCAGCACCTGCCATTCCAGGGTACCGCCCCCGACCGTGCCGGAAAAAGCCCCGTCCGCCCGCACGGCCATGCGCGTGCCCGCCTCGCGCGGGCTCGAGCCACGCGCGTCCATGATGGTGACGAGTACGGCGCGGCCGTCCCGCTCGACCATGGCTTTCAGCGTCGCGAAGATCCCCATCGCTCTGCCCGCACCCATGCCGGTTTAAGTACCAGCATGATAACGCTTTGGGGCGACCGCGCCAAAGTTCAATTCGGGGGCCGGTCTTCAGACCAGCCCGGACTCCTCCAGGGAGCGCGGTATTTCCTGGCTGGTCCGAGGACCAGCCTCCCGATTACAGTGCCTTGTCGAGCGCCTGCGTGAAATCGGCGATCAGGTCATCGGAGCTCTCGATGCCGGCCGAGAAGCGCAGCATGCCCTGGCGGATACCCATGCCCAGGCGCGCGTCTTCCTCGAAGCGCTGATGGGTGGTGGTCGAAGGATGGGTGATCAGGCTCTTGGTGTCGCCGAGATTGTTGGAGATGCGGGTGATCTTCAGCGCATTGGCAACCTTGAACGCCGCGCTCTTGCCGCCCTTCACCTCGAAGGTCACCAGCGTGCCGCCCGCCTTCATCTGGCGGCGTGCGAGTTCCACCTGCGGATGATCGTCGCGGAAGGGATAGATCACGCGCTCGACTGCCTTGTGGTTCCCCAGGGCATCGGCAACCTTTACCGCATTGGCGATCTGGCGTTCGACCCTGAGTTCCAGAGTCTCCAGGCCCTTGAGCATCACCCAGGCATTGAAAGGCGAGATCGAGGGACCGGTCTGGCGCAAATAGGTTTGGATATGGTCGTTGATGAACTTCTCGGATGCCAGGATCACGCCGGCCAGACAGCGGCCCTGCCCGTCAATATGCTTGGTGGCCGAATAGACCACGCAATCGGCACCGAGTTCGAGCGGGCTCTGCAGCAGCGGCGTCGCGAAGACATTATCCACCACCAGCGTGGCGCCGGCGCTCTTGGCGATCTTGGCTATGGCGGCGATGTCGAGAATCTCGAGCGTGGGATTGGTCGGGCTTTCAAGGAAGAACACCTTCGTCTCCGGCCGCACCGCCGCCTGCCATTGGGCAAGCTCGGTGCCGTCGACCAGGGTGGAGGTGACGCCGAAGCGCGGCAGCAGTTCCTCGATGACATAGCGGCATGAGCCGAACAGCGCCTTGGCGGCGACGACGTGGTCGCCGGTCTTGAGCTGGCCGATCAGGGTCGCGGTGACGGCGGCCATGCCCGAGGCGGTGGCGCGAGCTGCCTCGGCTCCCTCCAGTTCCGCCATGCGCTGCTCGAACATCGCCACGGTGGGATTGGAAAAGCGGCTATAGATGAAGCCGACATCCTCGCCCTTGAAGCGGGCCTCCGCCTGTTCGGCACTCTCGTAGACAAATCCCTGGGTGAGGAACAGCGCCTCCGACGTCTCCGCATATTGCGAGCGCAGCGTGCCGGCATGCACGAGCCGGGTGGCCGGGCGCAATTCCCGGGTGGAAGGTGCTGAAGTCAAAGGTTTGGTCATCTGCGGCAATCCCGATAGCCGCAAGTCGAGCGCCAGCGCTCTTTCCCACGGCCCTTTAGCGAGTTGTTTTACGTGGCTGCAAGCCGGCCGGCCCAAATCCACCACGACGAAGACTGTTGAGTAGCCCTACTCCCGGATGGCGTCAATGGATGGTTTCGTCTAGCAAGACCAGGAACCGCAATAAGCTGGCAGAAAAAAGCGAGAGCCATGCCCTCCCCGAACATCCCGCATTCCCCAGGCCTTCTGCACACTTTTGGCATCCTGCCCTCCCAGGCGATTGCTGGCCTGGTCGAGACGGGAGCCGTCCGCATCGAACAACCTCTGGCTTCGGATCAGATTCAGCCCGCCAGTCTCGATCTGCGCCTCGGCGCCAAGGCCTACCGCATGCGGGCGAGCTTCCTGCCGGGGCCGCGCAACACCGTGGCCGAGCGCATCAGGGACCTCGCCTTGCATGAGATCGACCTGACCAAGGGCGCCGTGCTGGAGACGGGCTGCGTCTATATCGTGCCCCTGCTCGAAAGCCTGCAAATGCCGGATGGCGTTCTCGCTTCCACCAATCCCAAGAGCTCGACCGGTCGCCTCGACGTCTTCACCCGTGTCATCACCGACCATGCCCGCGCCTTCGACCAGGTCGAGGCGGGTTATGACGGGCCGCTCTATGCTGAAATCGGACCGCGCACCTTCCCGGTGCTGGTGCGGACGGGATCGCGCCTGAGCCAGATCCGCTTCCGCCGTGGCGAAGCCCGCATCGACGATGCCTCCTTGCGCGAATTGCAGCGCCGCATGGGCCTGGTTTCGTCGCCCGACCCGGACATCGCCGGCGGTGTCGCCGTCTCCGTCGACCTCACCGGCTTCGGCGACGGTATCGTCGGCTACCGCGCCAAGCGCCACACCGCCGTTGTTGATGTCGACAAGCGGGCGGCCTGCGATCTGCTCGATTTCTGGGAGCCCATCCCGCATCGCGGCAAGAACGACATGATCCTCGACCCGGACGAGTTCTACATCCTGGCGTCCAAGGAAGCCGTGCATGTGCCACCGGAATTCGCGGCCGAAATGGTGCCGTTCGACCCGCTCGTGGGCGAGTTCCGCGTGCATTATGCCGGCTTCTTCGATCCCGGCTTCGGCTATTCGCCCGATGGCATGGAGGCGGCCAGGGCCGTGCTGGAAGTGCGCTCGCGCGAGGTGCCCTTCATCGTCGAGGACGGCCAGATCGTCGGGCGCCTGATCTATGAGCGCATGCTCGAACGCCCCCAGATCCTATACGGCTCCGGCCTCAATTCGAACTATCAGGGCCAGGCGCTGAAACTATCCAAGCATTTCAAATGAAGCTTTTCCTCTAGCTGGGGTCTCGCACCTTGAAGCAATTTGTCATCGCCGTTGCTGCTGGCGTTTCGGTTCTGACATTTCATGCCCCGCAAGCGCGGGCCATGGACTGCTTCGGTGGTTTCAGCTGCGAGGAAATCGGGGCGGCCGCATTCTCCTTCAAGGTGGTGCGTGACTGCCCTGCCCAATTTCAGATCCGCCCCAGTAAGAGGGACAAATTCGAGCGGGCGATGGTGGCGCTGCGCAATCGCCCCCTTGCCAATGTCACTGGTAATGAGGAATTCACCTCGACCTCACGACAATATGGTGCAGGTGTCTGCGAAGGAGCTGCACGAAAATTCAAGAATGGCTCGGTCGAATTCATCGAGCTGAAACCTCAGGCCAGACGCAAGTGAACCCAGGCGGGATGTTCTCGCCGGAGGTGTCGTAACGAGAAAGAGCGACCCGGCGGGCCGCCCTTTTGTTCGTTTGCGGATATGGTTGCGTCAGGCCGGCTTCGCCCGTCGCTCGAAGGAGACGACGAATTTGACGATCAGAAGGAAGGTGGTGGCCTCCACGGCGGCGACGATCCAAAGGCCCGTCGACATGGCGCCGGCATCCCTGAGATAGCCCATCAGATAGGGCGCGCCGAAGCCTGCGAGATTGGCAACCGAGTTGATCAGGGCGATGCCGACGGCGGCCGCCGAGCCGGCCAAGAAATGGTTCGGCATCTGCCAGAACACCGGGATCGCCGACATGGTGCCGACCACCGCCAGGGCGAGCGCCCCTAGGGCAAGCGGCGCGCTGCCGGGTACGGCGAAACCGAGGATGGTGAGGCCGATCGCTCCGGCCAGAGCGGCCAGGCCGCAGTGATAGCGCACTTCATTGGCACGGTCGGAATGGATGCCGTTGGAGATCATGCCGACGGCTCCGCAGGCATAGATCGCCGCCATGATCCAGCCCACCGTGGCCGGGCTGGTGAAGCCGACCTCCCGTACGATGGTGGGACCGAAGAAGGTCAGCGCGGAATTGGCCATGATGATGCAGAAGAAGATGGCGATGAACTTCCACACGATCGGGTTCTTCAATGACTGCAGCACATTGTGCTCGCGATGCCCGAGCGCCTTGCGGTCGCGCTCGAGATCGCTAAGCAGCAGCCCGCGTTCATCCGCTGTCAGCCAATGGGCATGGTCGGGCTTGTCGGTCAGATAATAGAGGGTGGCAAGGCCGGCCAGGACCGAGGGGACGCCTTCCAGCAGGAACACCCACTGCCAGCCCGCCCAACCATTCGCGCCGCCGAGCTGGGTCATGATGGTGCCCGCCATCGGCCCGCCCACGACGCCCGCCAATGCCGAGGCCGACATGAACAGGCCAAAGGCCTTGGCGCGGCGCAGGGATGGGAACCAGTAGGTGAGGTAGAGAATGACGCCGGGATAGAAGCCGGCCTCGAACACGCCGAGCAGGAATCGTAGCGTGTAGAACTGCCAGGGCGCGGAGACGAACATCATCAGGATGCAGATGATGCCCCAGCCGATGGTGATGCGGGCGAGGGTTCGCTTGGCGCCGATCCGTTCGAGCAGCATGTTGCTCGGAACTTCGAAGAAGAAGTAGCCCAGGAAGAACACGCCCGCGCCCAGGCCGTAGACCGTTTCGCTGAACTGCAGGTCCTGGAGCATGGTCAGCTTGGCAAAACCGACATTGACCCGGTCGATCCATGCCAGCACCCATAGGAACATCAGGAAAGGCAGCAGGCGCCAGGTCACTTTCTTGTAGAGCGCTTCCAGTTGCGGAGCAGCCGTATCCGTGAGTGCTCCTCCCGGCTCGGTCATCGCATTTGCGGTCATGGTTTTCTCCCTTATGTCTTTTTCATTGACCGGCCTCGCAACGGAGAGATGCAACCCGCCGTCTGCGTCATTGCGCAAGCCGCCTTCATGCCGGTAGCGGTGCGCTTGTCGGGTTCGTCCAGGGACGGAACCGCTTGTCACCCGGCACCTGCGGTGGAGGGTGAAGTCTGATCGTCAGGCCGCAGGCGCCACGGCCTGCCTGGCCTCGTGATGGAGCAAGGCATCCAGCCGGTAGCGGCTGATGAACGCGATCTGGCGCAGGGCCTCGCGGCACTCCTCGTCGCTGCGGCGCAGGAGCCGGTGGCGGAATTCCGCGAAGATGCCGAGCCTGGTGTAGTGACGCACGCATATGATGAACGGGAAGCCATGACGTGCGCGATATTTACCGTTCAGTTCGTCCATGGCCGCGACTTCAGAGGCAGAAAGCCGATCAAGCCCGGCCGTTCCCTGCTCTTCCACCGACTCGGCCGTCATCGTCCCCTGCTTGGCCTCGCGACCGGCAAGATCGGGATGGGCGTTCAGGAAGGCCGCAAGGCTCGCCTCATCCTGGCCGCGGACGACGGCCATCATCGCAGCATGCAGGCTATCCACGCTGTCGAACGGCCTGCGCTGCCAAACGGCTTCCGCCACCCAGCGGGAATTCTCGAAGACCGGCCCCAGCCGGGCGGTAAATGCCTCGCGGCTGGCCGTATTGAAGCTCGTCAGATCGATCAAGGCACCGCTCCACGGGATTTGTCGTTGTTCTCCGGCGGGATCGCTGAATTCCCGTGAGCAAAAGGATGCGCCTTGACACATATTAGGTCAATTTGATGAGATGAATGATCAATATTAGGAAAATCGAATAATAAGGGGTCAGCATCGATGAGGCGGACCTCTGACGCCCACCCTGAACAGGGGAGAGGATGAATGAAGAAAGATGCACTGGTGGATCTCAGTCTGCTTCGCGTCTTCTGCATCCTGATGAGCGAGCGCAGCGTCTCGCGCACGGCCGTGCGCCTGGAGATGTCGCAGCCCGCGGTCAGCCTCGCCCTAGGTCGGTTGCGGGAGCATTTCGGCGATCAACTGCTGATGCGCGGGCGCGGCGGGATGGTGCCGACGGACCGTGCCCTGACGATCCTGCCCCGCATCCAGGCCCTCTTGATGGATGCCGAAGCCCTGGCGGAGGACACTGCACCCTTCGACATATCGGCGAGCAATCACAGCTTCACGATCGCTTCCCCCGACTACCTGGCGCCCATCTTTCTGGGCGATGTCATCGCGGCCGCCCGGCGCGAGGCGCCGAATGTACGCCTCGTCATCCGGGCGCTGGGCCCCGATTTCGACTTCGAAAGTGCCCTGGCCAAGGGGGAGATCGATACCGTGATCGGCAACTGGCCATCGCCGCCCAATTATTTGCGCCGCTCGGTGCTGCTGGAAGACGAGGTCGTCTGTGTCATGGGCGCCCAGCATCGCCTGGCACATGGCCCGATCACCCAGGCCGACTATCTCTCCGCGGCCCATATCGTGCCGGTGTCCTACTCAGTCGCCCATCGCGGCCTGGTCGAAACCCATCTGAGCCGCCTGCGGCTTGTCCGCGAGCGGACGGTGGCGTTGTCCTATTTCGGCATGGCGCCCTATCTGCTGCTCGAATCCGATCTCATCTTCACGACCAGCCGCCATTTCGCACGGTATTTCACGGCTTTCCTCCCCCTGGCGATCCGCACCTCGCCGATCCGTTTCCCGGCGATGACCTTCTATCAATTGTGGCACGAGCGCTCGCATCATGCCCCGGCCCATCGCTGGCTGCGCGAACTCATGGCCCGCTCGCGCAGCAGCATCGATACCGCGCGCGCCGCCAGACCGGACTCCAAGGTCTAGAAGCTGTCTATCGGCCGCCGGATGTTTCGGTCGGCATCGAAGCATGCCGTGGCGGATTGGTGCATAATCACGCCAGAACGAGGATACCATGCCAGAAATCCCGGATTTTGCCGCCACTGCGTCGCTGATCGCCGATCCTGCTCGCGCGCTGATGCTGACCGCCCTGCTCGACGGCCGCGCTTTGCCGGCCGGTGAACTGGCCTATGCCGCACGGATTGCGCCTCAGACCGCAAGTTCGCACCTGGCCAAATTGCTGTCGGGTGGCCTCGTTGCCGTCGAGACGGAGGGGCGTCACCGCTATTATCGTCTGGCGGGCAGCCACGTCGCCGAAGCACTGGAGCACCTTTCCCTGCTCGGACCGGAGCAGCCGGTCCGGCGCAAGGCGATCAGCGGCAAGGCGCGCGAATTGCGCTACTGCCGGTGCTGCTACGACCATCTGGCGGGACAGGTCGGCGTCGCCGTGACTCAGGGCCTGGTCGAGCACGGCTACCTTGTCGCTGCCGCCGACAAGCAGTTTCACGTCACGGCCAATGGGGCCGCCTGGTTCAGGTCGATAGGCCTCGATGTCGACGCTCTGAAACCCACCGCACGTGGGCTCGCCCGTCAATGTCTCGACTGGACCGAACGAAGCCATCATCTCGCCGGCCCTCTCGGCGTCAACCTGCTGAGCGTGATGTGCAGCCTGGGATGGCTGCGCCGAGCCAAGGAGTCGCGGGCGGTTCAGGTCACGCCCAAGGGCTGGGTCGAACTCAGGCGGCAACTCGGCATCGATCCCGTTTCGAGCCTGGCGGCATAGGGCCTCCCTGCATGGGGCCGGATAATATCCGCTTTCGGGTCGTGTGGTCAGGCCACCTAGCCACTTGAATGTTGAGCTGTCGGTGATAGGCTCGAAGCGAGCAGAATGACCGGCGAGACAGAACCATGCCGTTTCAGGCCGTGGCGTCGCAGAGATTGTTTCAGCAGATTGCCGAGCAGGTCGTCGGGCTCATCCGCTCGGGCGAATTGCCGCCTGGCACGCGCCTGCCCGCGGAGCGGGATCTGGCCAGGAAACTGGGCGTCAGCCGGCCTGTCGTACGCGAGGCGATGATCGCCCTGGAGATCTCTGGCTTCGTTGAAGTGAAGACCGGCACGGGCAGCTATGTTTGCAGCAACTCGTCCCGCTCCGGGGAACTCGGTGACGCCGGCCCGAGCGCCTTCGACCTCCTCGCCGCTCGCCGTATCATAGAAGGCGAGATTGCAGCCACCGCCGCTGCAGCGGCTGGGGACGGAGATATCGAGCACCTCGATCAAGCCCTGGCCTGGTACCGGCAGGAATATCTCAAGGGCGAAGACTCCTTCGAGGCCGATCGCGCCTTCCATTTGGGCATCGCGGAGGCAACCGGCAATCCGGTGCTCACCCGCACGATGGAGCTCCTGTGGGGGGACATGCGCGGGCGCATCTTCGACAGACTGGGCGAACTGACCAACAACTCCACCAAGCTGCGGACCAATATGGCCGACCACCAAGCCATCCGCGATGCCATCGCCGCAGGTGATGGCGACAAGGCGCGCCGGGCCATGCAGGCTCACATCGCCAATGTCGAAGCCTATTTTCTGATGGATGCCGCGGAAGACGGCCACACGATACGGACGGGGAACGCCACACGCGGCAAGACGCGCCGCTGATAATCAAAACGGGAGGATGTCATGACTGCTCGGATAACCCGCCGCCAGGCGCTCGGCGCCGGCATTGGTTTCGCAACGCTCGGCCTTGCGAGCGCCAGGGCGCAGACCTCCGCCCTGCCGAAATCGCCTGTCACGCTCAATGTCGTCGATGTTGCCGGCAACCTCGCCCTCACCCAGAAGGCCATCCAGAACTACGCCAAGGCCAAGCCGGAACTGGTATCGAAGATCAGCTTCACCAAGGCACCGGCACCGGACCTCCCCGGCAAGCTCAAGGCCCAGCAGGATGCTGGCCGGGTCGACATCGATCTCGTTCTCACCGGCACGGACGCGCTATCCGCCGGCCTGGATCAGAAGATCTGGGTGCCGCTACTGCCCGATCTCGCCTCGGCGTTGCCCAAGCTCGACGACATCCTGCTCGCGCCGGCCGCCCGGATGCAGGGGCTGGCAAATGGCGCCGGCGTCATCGTTTCCTACTATCCCTCCGGGCCATTGATCGAATATGCACCCGAGCGCGTTGCCAAGCCGCCAACCACGGCCGAAGAACTGCTCGCCTATGCCAAGGCCAATCCGAACCGCTTCATTTACGCTCGGCCAGCCAATTCGGGCCCGGGACGCACTTTCCTGATGGGGCTTCCCTATATTCTCGGCGACAAGGATCCGAAGGACCCCGTCAATGGCTGGGAGAAAACCTGGGCCTATCTGAAGGAGTTGGGCGAGACCGTCGAATATTATCCCACCGGCACGGGCGCGACGATGAAGGAGTTCGGCGAGGGCTCGCGCGATATGACCGTCTCCACCACTGGCTGGGACATCAATCCGCGCGTGCTCGGCGTGGTGCCCAAGAGCGCCGCGATCTCGACGCTGAAAGGCTTTCACTGGGTCACCGACGCCCATTACGCCTGCATTCCCAAGGGGCTCGCCCCCGAGAAGGTCGCGGTGCTGCTCGACCTGATCAGCTTCATGCTGACGCCTGAGCAGCAGGCCTATACCTACGACCAGGGCTATTTCTATCCGGGACCGGCGGTCAAGAACGTCACCCTCGCCATGGCACCGGAGGATAGCCAGGCTGCCATCGGCGAATTCGGCCGTCCGGAATATGAGAAGCTGATCGCCGAAATTCCCACCGAACTGCCGCTGGAGCCCGCCAAGATGGTGGTGGCATTCAACATGTGGGACAAGCAGATCGGCGCCGCCAAGACCAAATGACGCCCACTTTTGGGTATCGTCGGGAGACCGTTCCCCACCGGGTGGCGGCCTCCCTTTCCGGCATTCGCGGTAAAGCGGCAGGTTCGATGTCACCACTCAACAGCTTCAGCCATCTGAGGCTCGACCAGGTCGGGCGCGACTTCGGCGCCATGAACGCCTTGAAGGATCTGTCCTTCACGGTTCAGCAGGGCGAGTTCATCGCCCTGCTCGGTCCCTCGGGTTGCGGCAAGTCGACAGCCCTCAACTGCATCGCCGGCCTGCTGTCCACCACGCGTGGCTCGATCTGGCTCGACGACCGGCGGATCGACACGCTCGGTCCGGAAGACCGCGGTTTCGGCATGGTGTTCCAGAACTACGCCCTGTTTCCTCATATGAGCGTCAGGGACAATGTCGGCTTCGGCCTGCGCATGCGCAGCGTGCCGCGGGATGAAGCCTCGGCGCGCATCGGCACCGCATTGGCGACGGTCAGGCTCACCGACCAGGCCGCCAAATTGCCCGGCCAATTGTCAGGCGGGCAGCAGCAGCGGGTTGCCATCGCCCGCGCCATCGCGGTGGAACCGCCACTCGTGTTGATGGATGAGCCCCTATCCAATCTCGACGCCAAGCTCCGCCTTGAGATGCGCCAGGAGATCCGCCGCATCCATGCCGGGCTCGGCTCGATCACCCTCTATGTCACCCATGACCAGGACGAGGCGCTTTCCCTTGCCGACCGCATCATCGTCCTGCGCGATGGCGAGATCCGCCAGATCGGCACGCCCGAGGATCTCTATCAGCGCCCGGCGACCCTGGACGTCGCCGAATTCATGGGATTCCGCAACCGCCTGCCGGGCACGATCATCGCCTCGTCCGACGACGGCGTTACGCTGGAAATCGCCGGCGAGCGCATCGACGGCGTCCCCCGTGAAGCGCTGAACGGGCCAAGGGCGGTCGCCGCGATTCGCCCCGACGACCTGACGGCCGGTGAACGAGGTTTCCCCGCCATCGTCGACATCTGCGAATATCGCGGCCACGCCTTCTTCGGCGCAGCCCGGGGCCCTGCCGGCAACGAGCTCTTCTTCAGGGCGCGGCAGCGCATGCAGCCGGGCGACAAGGTGCATCTGAGCGCGGATCCGGCGCGCGTACTGGTCTTCAACGAGGTGGCGCGATGAACATGCCGCCTGCCGTCAGTTTGAAGACGCGCCTCGCCGCGCGCGGTATCGATGGCGTCACCCTGCTCGTCCTGCCGGCCGTGCTGTTCCTGCTGGCCCTGTTCATCTACCCGTTCTTCTACGGACTCTGGCTGTCGTTCCAGCCCAAGGATGGCTCGACCTTCGGCAATTACATCGCCTTCTTCAGCGACCCCGCACTCTACGGCACGATCGCCACCACTCTGTGGATCGCAGTACCGGCCACACTGTTCAACCTGCTCGCCGCCATACCGGTGGCTTTCCGCGTCCGCCTTCTCGACAATCAGCGCCTGCTCACCACCATCCTGGTGCTGCCCATCACACTCGGCACGGTGCTGGTAGCCGAGGGCCTGCTCAACTATCTCGGGCCGCAAGGCTGGTTCAACCGGGCGCTCACCCTTGTGGGGGTCGGCCCGGTCAAGCTCGTCCACAACTACTGGGGGGTGTTCCTGTCGCTGGTGATCACCGGCTTCCCGTTCACCTTCCTCCTGACGCTCTCCTATGTCACCGGCATCGATCCGGCCCTGGAGAATGCGGCGGCAACGTTGGGCGCCAGGCCGGCCGCGCGTTTTCGCTACATCTTTCTGCCGCTGCTGCTGCCAGGTCTCGCCGTGACCTTCTGCCTGAGCTTCGTGCAGGCTTTCTCGGTCTATCCCTCGGCCGTGATGCTCGGCGCACCGGCAGGTCCCACCCGCGTCATCACCATTCCAGCCTACCAGGCCGCCACCGAGCTCTATGATTATTCGATGGCCTCGGCGATCGCCATGATCATGGGCGCCATCCTGCTGGTCGTCATCGCCATCGTGCTCGGCCTTCGCTCCCTCGCCTATCGCGGGCCGGCCGGCGGCGGCAAGGGTTAGGGAGGAGACGACCATGGTTCGCCGGATTTCCCGCCCGCTTTCAGAACGCCTGTGGTCCACGGCCGTATGGGCGCTGACCATCTTCTTTGTGATCAACCTCCTCGCCGTCATCGCGGCGGTTGTCGTCAGTTCCTTCTCGACGCGCTGGCTGGGAACCTGGCTGCCGCAGGGCTGGACTGCGCGCTGGTACGATTCGGCCTGGGAGGAGTTCCAGCTCGGCGGCGTGCTCCTCGTTACGTTCCAGGTTGTGTTCGGCGTGGTGCTGCTCTCGGCCGCGATCGGCATTCCGGCGGCTTACGCCCTGGCGCGGCGGAATTTTCCGGGCAAGAAGCTGGTGACTTTGCTGTTCCTGCTGCCGCTGCTGGTACCGCCCGTTACCTATGGCATTCCGTTGACGACGGTTCTCTACAAGGCTGGGCTCGGCAGTACGCTGGCCGGGGTCATCATCGCCAATCTGGTGCCCGCTTTGCCCTTCGTCATCCTGGTGATGATTCCCTTCGTCGAGCAGATCGATCCGCGCCTGGAGGCGGCGGCACGGGTCTTCGGGGCACGCACCGGCTCGGTATTCCGGCACGTCCTGATCCCGCTACTGCTGCCCGGAGCTCTTGCAGCCCTGCTGCTGGTGCTGGTGCGTACCATCGCCATGTTCGAGCTGACCTTCCTGATCGCGGGCTCGGACAGCCAGACGCTGGTCGTCTCGCTCTATGCCGCCGTGACGGCGTCCGGTGTCAGGGCACCGCAATCGGTGGATGCCATGGCCGTCATCTACATGCTGAGCACGCTGGTCTGGCTGGTCATCGCCCTTCGCTTCATCAACCCGACGCAGATGGTGACGCGGGTAAAACGCCAGCCTGCCCGCTGATCCAATCGCCCCCTCCGACGCAAGCCGCCTTGCGCTGACGCGGAAGTGGGATGAAGTTTGCGCTCAAGCACGAATCAAGCACCAGTCGGGTTGGTGGATGATGTTGCCAATGGGATGGGAAGCACTCGGCCAGTGGGGTGAAGATGCCGCTCGCATCGAACCGCTCGCTGGCGGAGTTGCCAACGACGTTTGGAGCGTGCGTGTCGACGGACACCTCGCGGTTGGTCGTCTCGGTGCCAGGAGCGATGCTGATCTCGCCTGGGAAACCAACCTCCTCCAGCATCTCGACCGCGAAGGTCTGACCGTGCCAATGCCGATTCCGACGACGGACGGCAGGCTGTTCGCGGACGGTCTGGTGGTGATGACATATGTGGAGGGCGGGCCGCCCGAAACGGAGGCCGATTGGCGTCGCGTGGCCGAGACGCTTCGTCGGCTGCATCGCCTGACGCGGGGTTGGCCGCAGCGCCCGGGCTGGCGATCGTCGACCGATCTTCTCAACGCCGAAACCGGGACCAAGATCAATCTCAGCGCGATGCCGCCTGAGGGCGTTGCTCGATGCCGAGTTGCGTGGGCGCGGCTTATCGGACGTCAGACATGCATCGTCCACGGCAATCCCAGTAACCCTGGCAACATCCGCATGACCGCGGATCGGGTCGCATTGATCGACTGGGACGAGGCGCATGTCGATGTGCCCGACCTTGACCTAGCGCTGCCCCACAACGCCGCCGGCCTCGATGGCGGCGCTCATGACATCGCCGCGCAAGCGTCGGCCGCATGGGAGGCTGCCGTCTGCTGGGACGACGATTATGCAGTCAAGCGGCTTGCCGAAGTTCGAGCAGTCTGAGCAGCGGCAGCCAATCGCGAGCCCGCATCGAATGCCGGATTTTCCGCCGCTCGGTCGACGCGGTCCCCTCAACCCGCCCCCTCGTCACGAGGCTACGGCTGAGAATAGGTCTGTGACCCACAATCGTACGCCGTCCGAAAGGCAGCTTTCATCGGACGGGTAGATTCGATTGCCGTCGGCTGGAGCGCCTGCTTCCCGCACGCGGCCTACAGCTTCTTGACCAGTCTCAATGTTTCGGCGGCGAAGCCGTTCTTTTCATAGAAATTCCGGCCACGATGATTGCTGGCAAAGACGTCGAGGGACAGGGCGGCATAGCCTTGCTCGCGCGCCCAGTCCTCCGCGGCGGTGAGCAACTGCCTCGCCACCCCCGTGCCCTCGGCCGCATCGGTGACGGCCAGAAGCGCCACATAGCCGATCTTCTGGCCGGTTATGCCATCTGCCCCCGGCAAGGCATGCAGGAAACCGAGGCCGACGCCGACGACGTCCTCGGCAATCAGGCTCAGACTCCCCGCCGCGGGATCCCTGAGATTGGCGGCGGAAAAGGCATCCTGAAATGACTGGATTTCGGCCTGCTCATGCAATTCGGTTTCGATGACCGCCGCAAGGCGCTGGCCGAGACCGAGCATGAAACTCAGATCCCGCTCTCCCTCCGCCTTGCGGATACGCATGGTCATCGACGATAGGCGGAAGCGATGCCGAGAAAGTCCTCGGCCTTGAGCGAAGCGCCGCCCACCAGCGCACCATCGACATTGTCGACGCCCATCAGCTCGGCCGCATTGCTGGGCTTGACCGAGCCGCCATAGAGCACGCGCACGCCATTGCCCTCTTCGCCGAGCGCCTTCACCAGACGGGCACGGATGAAATCATGAACCTGCTTCACGTCCGCTACCGTCGGGGTCAGGCCGGTGCCAATTGCCCAGACGGGCTCGTAGGCGATCACGGTATTGGCTGCGTTGGCATCATCAGGCAGGGATCCCGCAAGCTGGCTCCCGACGACATCCAGGGTCTTGCCCGATTCGCGTTCCACTCGGGTCTCGCCGATACAGACGATGGCGACAAGACCGGCACGCAGCGCCGCCTCGGCCTTGGCCTTGACAGTCGCGTCCGTCTCGCCGTGATCGGTGCGACGCTCGGAATGACCGACGATGACATAGCTCGCCCCGGCATCCTTCAGCATCTCGGCAGAGATGTCGCCCGTATGAGCACCCGAGGCCTTGGCGTGGCAGTCCTGCGCCCCGATCTTGATATGCTGGCCCGCGGCCTGCGCCGCAAAGCGGGAAATCAGCGTGAAGGGCGGACAGACCAGCACCTCGGCACCGCCGGCCTCTCCGGCTGCGACGCCCGTCGCAATGGCATCGAGCTCGGTGACCCCCTTGGTGAGACCGTTCATCTTCCAATTGCCAGCGACGAGCGGGCGCGGCCGGTTTACTGTCATCTTGCTGATCCTCTTTCTGTCAAACAGGGCAGTCTCAAATTTGAGACCACCCTGGATTGCCGAGGCTGCTCGGCGGGGCGGGCTCGAAAATCCTGTCGCCTGTCGGGGCTGGCGCCGGGTTTGCTCATTAACTCGCACCCGATGCGCCGACTTCACCTGAGCGGCTTCCTCCCGATCGGACCTGTGGTTCGATCGGGAGGAAGCCGCAAGGCATCAAACATTTGCAGAGTTTCTGGGCAAGGGCCATCCGCGGGCCTTGCCCAGAAACTCTGCCAGAAACTCTGCTTGGCGTGCTTAGCAACCTCATCCCGGTGGAGCAAGGCGTGGGCACCGCAAGAAACCCACAGCCGCGCCATTGCGACGCCACGTGCTCGTCCCTATGATGCGCCGCTTTTCGTGCGCCACCCCTTCCGGGACCGTTCATGCGGGCTCGAACAAGAGTAGAAACGATGCGGGGTTTCCCGGGCTCTCCGAGACGAGCCTGGAGAATCCTTTTGCCTTGATGGAACCAAGACACCGATGCTGAGCTCATTCCGCGATGTTATGACCAAGGGACCCGCCAAGATCATCACGGCGGGGCTCATGTTCCTCCTGAGCGGCAGCTTTGCCTTATGGGGTGTTGAAGGCTGGCTGCAGGGGGGCAGCAATTCCGACGTTGCTACGGTCGGCGGTTCCTCGATTTCCGCCAACACCTACAGCGAAGCCTATCGCGCGCGGACCGTGCAGATCACCCGCGCCACCGGCAAGGCAGTCACCCCCGACCTCGCCCGCACCTTCGGCATCGACAAGCAGGTGCTCAATGGCCTGATTTCGGAAAAGGCCATGGATGTGCAGGCAGCCAGGCTTGGGCTCGGCCTCGACCCCCAAGCCATGGTTCAGACCGTGATGAACGACCCCGATTTCCAGGTCTCCGTGCCGGGCAAGCCGCCCGCCTTCGACGCCAACGCCTTCCGTCAGATGCTCGAGACCAACGGCATGAACGAAGCGATATTCTTCGCTCGCCAGCACGAGGTCTATGTCCGCGGCCAGATCGACCAGGGCCTGGCGGCCGGTGGCCCCGTTCCCCAGGCACTCCTGCAGGCCGCGGCGCGCTACGAACAGGAAAAGCGCAATACGTCCTATGTCGTGCTGCCGCAGAGCAGCGTGGGCGACATCGCTCCGCCCGACGGCACCGCGCTGCAGACCTATTACGACGAGAACAAGGGTGCATTCCGCACCAAGGAACTGCGCAGCCTGAGCTATATACTCGTGACGCCGGCAGAGTTGACCGGCCGGGCCACCGTCACCGATGCCGATGTTCAGGCCGCCGTCGACAAGGACAAGGCAGGCTCGGCAGCATTGGAGCAGCGCACGGTCGAGCAGATCGCCTTCCCCTCGCTGGATGAGGCCAAGGCCGCCGCCACCCGAATCGCCTCGGGCCAGATCACCTTCGAAGGCCTTGTCACTGAGCGCAAGCTCAAGCCCGAAGACATCGATTTGGGCACGGTGTCCAAGCGCCAGCTCGGCGACCAGAAGATCGCCGACGCAGCCTTCGCCCTGAAGGAAGGCGCCACATCCGACGCCGTGCAGGGCAGCCTCGCCAACGTCATCGTCAAGGTCACCAAGATCGTCGACGCCAAGACCGTCCTGCGTGGGGAACTGGAACGCCAACGCGCATCGGAAGCCGCCAAGAATCTGCGTGATTCCATCGAGGACGAGCGCATGGGCGGCGCCCCGCTCAAGGATATCGCCAGCAAGCTCAAGCTGAAGGCCGTCACGCTGCCCGCAGTCGATACGCAGGGTCGCGACGCCGAGGGCAAGCCGGTTGCCGTGCCGCTCGCCGCCCAGGTCCTTCCCGCTCTCTTCACCGCCGAACCCGGTTCCGATCCCGAAGCCGTCGACGGCCGCGACGAAGGCCTGATGTGGTTCTCGCTCGACACCGTCGTTCCGGCTCGCGACCGCACGCTCGACGAAGCCAAGAACGAGGTAATTACTGCCTGGACCGCGGATCAGAAAGTCGCCAAGCTCAAGGAGAAGGCCGACGAACTCGTGACCCAGTTGCGGGGCGGCAAGCCGCTCGAAGACCTCGCTAAGGGCCTGAACCTGCAGGTCATGCCGGCTTGGGATCTCACCCGCAACGGCCAGAACCAGCCCGTGCCTCCGGCAGTCGTCACTGCCGTGTTCGCCACCCCGCTCAAGGGCTTTGGTACGGCGCTCGCCGCCAACGGAACCGATCGCATCATCTTCCACGTCGAGGACAATGTGATCCCCGAGCTCGATGCCAAGGCTCCGCAGACCGAGACTCTGTCCAAGCAGCTTGCAGCCGGCATCGGCCAGGATCTGATGACGGAATATGTCAAGAAGGTCGAAGGTGAGCTCGGCGTGACCATCAACCAGACCAATGTCGACCGTATTGTCGGCACCGGCAGCCTCTGAGTCGATACCATGCTTCTCGAACCTTCCTTCGAGGCCTTCTCGGCCGCCTACTCGGCCGGCAAGGCGCAGATCCTGACGCTTACGCTGGTGGGCGATCTGGAGACGCCGGTTTCCGCCTTCATGAAGCTGGCGGGCGATAAGCCCAACGCCTTCCTGCTGGAATCGGTGGAAGGCGGCGCCACGCGCGGGCGCTATTCCATGATCGGACTGGAGCCTGACCTGATCTGGCGTTGCGAGAACGGCAAGGCCTCGATCAACCGCCATTTGCCGGACCAGACCTTCGAGGCGTTGGATGGCCATCCCCTCGAGACGCTGCGGGCCCTGATCGCGGAAAGCCGCATCGAGCTGCCTGAGGGCGCGCCGCCGATGGCGGCCGGCCTGTTCGGCTATCTCGGCTACGACATGGTGCGGCTGGTGGAAGAGCTTCCCGCCGCCAAGCCGGATCCCATCGGGGTTCCCGACGCCATTTTAATGCGCCCTACGGTGATGGTGGTGTTCGATGCGGTGCGCGATGCCATCACCGCCGTGACGCCGGTTCGCCCGCAGGCGGATGTCTCGGCCAAGCAGGCCTATTTGCGTGCCGAACAGCGGCTGATGACCATCGTCGACGGCTTGGATCGCCCGACGCCCAAGCTGGCCGAGACCGTCGATCTCGACGCCCTCCACGCCCAGCAGGTCTCCAACACCGCCGAAGCGGATTACCTGGCCATGGTCGCCCGCGCCAAGGAGTACATCAAGGCCGGCGACATCTTCCAGGTCGTGCTGTCACAGCGCTTCAGCGCCCCGTTCCAGCTGCCGCCCTTCTCGCTCTATCGCGCCCTGCGCCGCATCAACCCAGCCCCGTTCCTGGTCTACCTCCAGCTCGAGGGCTTTTCCGTGGTCTGTTCCAGCCCGGAAATCCTGGTCCGGCTGCGCGAGGGCAAGGTCACGGTCCGCCCCATCGCCGGCACGCGCCCGCGGGGCAAGACCAAGGCCGAGGACGATGCGCTGGCCGAATCGCTGCTCAACGATCCCAAGGAACTGGCCGAACATCTCATGCTGCTCGATCTCGGGCGAAACGACGTCGGCCATGTCTCGGCAATCGGCAGCGTGAGCGTGACCGATCGCTTCTTCATCGAGCGCTACAGCCATGTGATGCACATCGTCTCCAACGTCGAAGGCAGTATCGGGCCGGGTCATGACGCGCTCGATGCGCTCGCAGCAGGCTTTCCGGCCGGCACGGTTTCGGGCGCGCCCAAGGTCCGCGCCATGCAGATCATCGACGAACTCGAAAGGGACAAGCGCGGCCTCTATGCCGGCGCCATCGGCTATTTCGGCGCCGACGGCCAGATGGACACCTGCATCGTGCTGCGCACCGCCCTGGTCAAGGACGGTGCCATGCATGTCCAGTCCGGCGCCGGCATCGTCTATGACAGCGTGCCGACCAGCGAGTACGCCGAATGCGTCAACAAGGCCAAGGCCCTGTTCCGCGCCGCCGAAGAAGCTGTCCGCTTCGCCGGCCAGCCCGGGCGGGGACAGTAAGGCAGGTGGACGGCATCCATGGCTAAATGGCCCGGTGCCCGGCGATCGGCCCTGCTGACCTTCGGGGCCGCCTATGTCGTGCTGTTCGCCGATTTCTATCTCTACCTCTATCCGGGCGGCATGCAGGCCGTCGCCCTGATGCTGGCGATTGCCCTGCCTGCCCTGGGCGCTGCCTATGGCATCTTCTTCTTCCATTGGCTGTTCGAGAGCGAGCGCTCGGCACCCTATGCCGACTACGGTTTCGGCATCTGGCTAATCTCCTCGCTCGCCTCACTTATCTACATGGCCGTCTTCGCGGGCCTGGGCGCACTCTTGCCCTATGGTTTGGAGAGGTTGGAACTGTTCGGGAACACCGTGCAGATGATCGCTTCTCGCATGACCTTGGCCTCGGACTATTTCGAGCCCATCGTGGGCCGAAATCTCGCGCTCTTCGTCCTGCTGGAGATCTTTGCCTGCGCCTATGGCAAGAAACACGGCATACGCCGACGCCTGATGGCGGCTCCGCCTACTCCCGGCACTTCCTAAAACCGAAGCGCTTGACCCGCTGCCTCCGCACGCCTAGTCGTGATGGCTTCAAAGGAGGCAAGAGCCGTGACGACAGACCGTTCCATGACCGTGACGCTGATCGACAATTATGACAGCTTCACCTGGAACCTCTGGCATTATCTCGGCCAGCTGGGTTGCACCGTCACGGTTCATCGCAACGACAAGGTCAGCGTCGACGAGGTCATCGCCGCGGCGCCCGATGCGATCGTGCTCTCGCCCGGCCCCTGTACGCCCACCGAGGCCGGCATCTGCTGCGATTTGATCGAGAAAGCCAGGGATCGCATCCCGCTTTTCGGCGTCTGCCTCGGCCATCAGGCGATCGGCCAGGTTTTCGGCGGCGACATCGTGCGCCTCGCCATCCCCATGCATGGCAAGATCTCCTCGATCGACCATCGTGGCCGCGGCGTTTTCCGGGGCTTGAACGGCCCCTTCATGGGCACGCGCTATCACTCGCTGGTGGTCAAGCGCGACACCCTGCCAACGGATCTCGAAATCACCGCTGAGACCGACGACGGCGTCATCATGGGCCTGCAGCACAAGAGTGCGCCGCTGCATGGCGTTCAGTTCCATCCGGAATCGATCATGTCCGATCATGGCCACCGCATCCTCCAGAACTTCCTGGAGCTGGCGGCGGAATGGAACGCCAAGAATAGAGCTCAAGAAAGCGAGCATGCATGATGGACGGTTTCAAGCCCTATATCGGCAAGGCCGCCGCCGGTTCGCTCTCCCGGGAAGAGGCGGCTGAAGCCTTCGACCTGCTCTTGTCCGGCCAGGCCACCCCCTCTCAGATCGGCGGCTTCCTGATGGCGCTGAGAGTACGCGGGGAAACGCCTGACGAGATGGCCGGCGCCGTCACCGCCATGCGCGCCAAGATGCTGACGGTGGAAGCCCCCGAGGACGCCGTCGATATCGTCGGCACGGGCGGAGATGCCTCCGGTTCCTACAACGTCTCGACCGCCGCCTCCCTGATCGTCGCAGGCGCGGGCGTGAAGGTCGCCAAGCATGGCAATCGCGCCCTCTCCTCCAAATCCGGCGCCGCCGACGTATTGACAGCGCTTGGGGTCAATATCGAGCTGAGGCCGGAAGATATTGCACGCTGCATCAGCCTGGCCGGCGTCGGATTCATGTTCGCCCCCGCTCACCACGGCGCCATGAGGCATGTCGGCCCCACCCGCGTCGAACTCGGCACGCGGACGATCTTCAATTTGCTGGGGCCGCTCTCCAATCCCGCCGGCGTCAAGCGGCAGCTGCTCGGCGTCTATGCCCGCCAGTGGCTGCAGCCCATGGTGGAAGTGCTCAAGACGCTGGGTTCCACGCGCATCATCGCCGTACATGGTAGCGACGGGCTCGACGAGATCACCACAACCGGGCCCACCGAGATCGTCTCGCTGGAGAACGGCCAGATCAGCCACGGCGTCATCACGCCGCAGGAAGTCGGCCTGCGCGTGGCAGCACCCGATGATCTCAAGGGCGGCGATGCTGCCCACAACGCGGTGGCGCTGCGGGCCGTACTCGAAGGCGAGAAGACGCCCTACCGCGACATCGCCCTCTTGAATGCCGGTGCTGCCCTGCTCGTGGCGGGGCGGGTGCCGACCCTTGGGGATGGCGTAGCCCTCGCCCGCGAATCCGTCGACAAGGGCAAGGCCCTAGCAACACTCAACCGTTTGGTTGAAGTTTCAAACGCGTGAGTGCCATGGCCACCATTCTGCAAAAGATCGAAGCCTATAAACGTCGCGAGATCGAGGCGGCGAAGGTGGCATGCCCGTTGCCTGAATTGATCAAGCTGGCAGAGCAGGCCGGTCCCGTACGCGGCTTCCAGAGGGCTCTACAGGCCAAGCTCGACGCCGGCCACACCGCCCTGATTGCCGAGATCAAGAAGGCCAGCCCCTCCAAGGGCTTGATCCGCGCCGATTTCGACCCTCCGGCGCTCGCCCGCGCCTATGAGGCCGGCGGCGCTGCCTGTCTTTCCGTGCTGACCGACGAGCCCTCCTTCCAGGGACGGCCCGACTTCCTTACCGCAGCGCGCACAGCGGTATCGCTGCCCGCCCTGCGCAAGGACTTCCTCTACGATCCCTATCAGGTGGTGGAAGCCAGAGCCTGGGGCGCCGATTGCATTCTGGTGATCATGGCCAGCGTCACCGATGCCGAAGCGCGGGCCCTGATCGCAGCGGCCAAGGACTGGTCACTCGACGTTCTGTGCGAAATCCACAACCACGACGAACTCGAGCGCTCTCTCATGCTCGATGTCGGCATGATCGGCATCAACAATCGCGATCTCAACGACTTCGTCACCCGCCTGGAAACCACGGAGACTCTGGCGCCGCTAGTGCCGAGCGACCGCCTGCTCGTCGGTGAGAGTGGCATCTTCTCGCCAGCCGACGTCGGCCGCCTGCAGCGGGTCGGGGTCAACACCTTCCTGGTCGGCGAAAGCCTGATGCGCCAGGCCGACGTCACTGCCGCCACCCGCGCCTTGCTGGCCCTGGACGGCGCGGCATGAGCCAGCAGCGCACGAAACGCGGCCTTACCCATCTCGACGCCTCCGGCGAGGCGAATATGGTCGACGTCTCGCAAAAGGCCGTGACCAGCCGCACCGCGATCGCTGAAGGGCGCGTGGTGATGCAGCGTGAAACGCTCGACCTCGTGTTGTCCGGCGATGCCAAGAAAGGCGATGTCCGCGCCACGGCCCGCATCGCCGGCATCATGGCAGCCAAGAAGACGCATGAGCTGATTCCACTTTGCCATCCGCTGCTTCTCAGCAAGGTTGCCGTCGAAATCGAGCCCGACACCGCTCTGCCGGGTCTGACCGTGCGGGCGACGGCCAAAGTTGCCGGCCAGACCGGCGTGGAGATGGAAGCACTTACCGCAGTCTCCGTGGCCTGCCTGACCATCTATGACATGGTCAAGGCCGTCGATCGGGGCATGCGCATCGAGGCGATCAGGCTCGTGGAGAAATCCGGCGGCAAATCCGGCGATTGGCATGCGGAGGAAAATCGATGAGCCTGCTTCCCGTCGCGGACGCACTGGCCAAGGTGGTTGCCGGCGTAGCCCCGCTTCCAACCGAAACAATATCGCTGCATGCCACGCGCGGACGTGTTCTCGCTTCGGCCATCACGGCGCTGAGGACCCAGCCCGGCTTCAACGCCTCGGCCATGGACGGCTATGCGGTGCGAGCGGCAGATGCCAAGGAAGGTGCCAGCCTCGAATTGATCGGAGAATCGGCGGCTGG
Organism: Labrys sp. KB_33_2; assembly: GCF_052114505.1. NCBI lineage: Bacteria > Pseudomonadati > Pseudomonadota > Alphaproteobacteria > Hyphomicrobiales > Xanthobacteraceae > Labrys > Labrys sp. KB_33_2. The sequence continues at coordinate 116,638 of NZ_JBFREW010000010.1, forward strand.
GCACGGCTATGCCGGAAGAGTTGGCGAAAACCAGGCCGTTCGCATCTTCACGGGTGCGCCCGTGCCGGATGGCGCCGACACAGTGGTTATCCAGGAGCACACGAGCCGCGAGGGCAATCGCGTCATCGTGGAGGCGGCGGCCAGGCTCGGCCAGCATATCCGGGCCCGTGGCCTGGACTTTGCCGAAGGACGGGAGGCTTTGACATCAGGCACCGTCATCGGTCCCCGCGACATAGCGCTTGCCGCGGCCATGAATCATCCTGCCCTGTCGGTCCGCCGCCGCCCCAAAGTTGCTATTCTCGCGACCGGCGATGAATTGGTACTGCCCGGTCAAGCCATCGGCGAGAATCAGATCGTCGCCTCCAACAATTTCGCCATTCGGGCACTGGTCGAGGCCGAGGGGGGCGAAGTACTCGACCTCGGCATCGCCAGCGACGACTTCCCGGCCCTGGAAGCGGCCATTCGGCGGGCTCGTACCGAGAAGGCGGATGTGCTCGTCACTATCGGCGGTGCTTCGGTCGGCGATCACGATCTGATCCAGACCGCGCTCACCCGCGAAGGCATGCGGCTCGGCTTCTGGAAGATCGCCATGCGCCCGGGCAAGCCCCTGCTGCACGGGCGGCTCGGCTCAATGCATATCCTCGGCCTACCCGGCAATCCGGTATCCTCGGTGGTCTGCGGCGTCCTCTTCCTGGTACCCCTGTTGCGTACGTTGCTGGGGCGGGCCGATGCGGGTCTGTCCCGCCGCAAGGCCGTCTTCGCCAGCGCTTGGCCAGCCAACGACGTTCGTGAAGACTATATCCGTGCCCGCTTCGTGCTTGACGATACGTTAGACATCCTCAAGGTGGAACCGCTGGAGCTGCAGGATTCGTCGCTGGTGAGTGTGATGCAGCATGCCGACTGTCTGGTTGTCCGGCCGCCCTTTGCGCCGGAAGCAAAACCAGGCGATATCTGCGAGATCATCGATCTTCGTGCGGCCGGCTATTGACGCTACCCTTAACCTGAACTTCACAGTTGCAGAACACAGTAGGAACATGTAGCACTGTTCTTGTTTTGTTTACACCTTCACCGTGATTCGCGGCCGCCACGACGGGAAAGCCATGCTGACCAAGAAACAACACGAATTGCTTCGGTTCATTCATGAGCGCCTGAAGGAACAGGGCGTGCCCCCCTCCTTCGATGAAATGAAGGAGGCGCTGGACCTGCGCTCCAAGTCCGGCATCCACCGCCTGATCATGGCTCTGGAGGAGCGCGGCTTCATCCGGCGCCTGCCAAACCGGGCACGCGCGCTCGAAGTGGTACGCCTGCCCGAATCCGCCGTGCCAGGCGGCCTGTCGCTGGCCTCTTCACAGCGGGGCTTCCGCCCCAACGTGATCGAGGGCAATCTCGGCAAGGTCCGCCCCGTCAGGCCGGAAATGGACGAGGATGTCGGCCGGCCGGTTCTGGTCCCGGTGATGGGACGCATCGCCGCCGGTACGCCGGTCTCCGCCATCCAGACCAAGAGCCACACCATCAGCGTTACGCCGGAAATGCTGTCCTCAGGTGATCATTTCGCCCTGGAAGTGCGCGGTGATTCAATGATCGAAGCTGGTATCTTCGACAATGACACCGTGCTGATCCGCCGCCAGGACCATGCCGATACCGGCGATATCGTGGTAGCCCTGATCGACGATGAGGAAGCCACGCTGAAGCGCTTGCGCAAGCGCGGCGCCTCCATTGCGCTGGAGGCGGCCAATCCGGCTTACGAAACCCGTATTTTTGGCCCGGACAGGGTACAGATCCAGGGTAAATTGGTGGGCCTGTTCCGCCGATATTGAGAGCATGCGAATTTGGTTCGCTTGCAATGACTGGCCTTCATACAGTCAGCGGCCGCGCTCTGGAACGACGTGACGTCGAGCGGTTGCTCAAGGAGCGCGCGCCGTATTGCCTTGTCGATTGTGAACTGGAGGAATGCGATCTTTCGCGTCTCGACCTGTCCCACTGGTCGTTCGAGCGTTGCATTCTCAAAAATGCCAAGCTGGTCGGCGCCAAGCTCGCGAATACACTATGGCGCAATTGCAAGGCAGGCGGTGCCGATTTCCGTGGCACCGACCTCGAAGATGCTGCATTCCGCACGGGTAACTACAGCAATGCCAGCTTTCGACGCGCCAAAGCGGCCTCGACGGTTTTTACCGGCTGCAAACTGACAGGCGCGGATCTCTCGGAAATCGCCGCATTCGGGCTCGTTTTCGAGGAGGTCTTGCTTATGTCGGCGAAACTGCCGGCCTTTTCCTTTCGTAAGTCCACGCTACGCCGCCTCGACTTCACCCAGGCCGATCTGCGCCAATGCGATTTCCGCGATGTCATCTTCGAAGAGTGCAGCCTGCGCGATGCCAATCTGGTCGATGCCCGTTTCGAAGGAGCGGATCTACGCAGTGCCGATCTCGGCGGCTTGAAGCTTGGTGACGCCCGTTATTTCAAGGGCGCCACGATCTCGAAAAACCAGACCGGCCAATTGCTGGCCGAGCTAGGCTTGCGGATCGCCTGAAGAAGGTCTGGAGTTCGCAGGCAAATCCGCTTGATGGTCGGGTAGCCCCGGGTGTCTTCGAACTACCATCTGTCCGAAGACCCGGCCTGGCTGACAGCGCCGATCAGTCGACCGCGATCATGACGTCGGAGGCCTTGATCACGGCATAGGCGTTCTGGCCGGGCTTGAGCTGGAGATCATCGACGGCCTCGTTGGTGATCGAAGCGGTGATGATGGTTCCGTTGACCTCGAGCTGGATATGGGAGGTGGTCTGCCCCTTCGTCACGCTCTTGATCGTGCCCTTGATCTGGTTGCGGGCGCTGATTTTCATGGTCCGTCCTTTTTTGTGAGAATCTTGCGTCAGTTATCGGTTTCTGCGGTGACGCTGTCCATAGGCGTATCCGTCGCTGGGGCCTGCCCTGCCGCCTGGGGCAGAGGTTTCGGCGGCACAATCACCCGGCCCGGTGCCCATGGACGGGACGCTTGGGGATGGCGGGCCATGACGAGACGCCAGCGCGGGCTGATATCACCGCTCGCCGACGGCTCTACATAAAGTGCTATCGAGCCGACCGCGCGAATCAACTCGCGGTCCATCACAACTCCAGCGGCGGCACAGCGAGCACCGATCGGAACCGGTCCCGCCAGGACGCTGACGCGTCCACAGTCCTCTTCGGCGGCGTTGCTGGTCTTGTCGAGCATGAAGATCCCGCCTCCTTCGATGGGCGCGGAACACCCTTCTCTGTCACATAGGCGCTGTGCGGCAAGGGTTGGATCCTCCGGCTTGCGCCGATCGCCCATGGCCAGCAGCCATTGCTGAACCGTAAAAGCATCGGATCGCTGCGCCAGCACGGTCAGTTGATCGCCCTTGCGAACAAGGGCGGCATAGCCATTGGCGCCGAACAGAGCTACCGGCAGCGGCGCTGTCGCGGCCAGGGCAATGCCCCCGCCCAAGGGCAATAGGGCCAGCAGAGCAAGACGCGTGCGCAGAATGGTCAGCAGGACCAGCGTCAGAGCGAACAATCCGAGCGCCGCGGCGGAGAACTGCGGCAGCACGAGATCGGAGCCAGGCCAAGTCGCAACCGAACGAGCCACGTGCATGAACAACCCGACAGCCCAGCCCATCGCCTGCCAGAATGGAGCGCCATAGCCAAACGGCTCGGCGACCACGGCCAGCATGGCGAGCGGCATGATCAGGAAGGAGACGATCGGCGTCGCGACAAGGTTCGAGGCCAGCGACTGCAGCGTGATACGATGGAAATGAAAGGCTGAGAATGGCGCCGTGGCGAACGAGGCGACGATCGTGGTCAGCATCATGGCAAGTACCAAGGTCACAGCGCCACCAATGGCCCTTTCCCACGCCATAGCAGATTTCTCTCGCTTCCGCCGGCTCCATTGCTCATGTGCGATCACCAGCATCGCCACCGCGGCGAAAGACATCTGGAAGCTCGGCCCCAGGAGCTGTTCCGGCGTGGTCAGCAGCACGAAGCTCGCGGCCAGGGCGACGTTGCGGCGGGTAATGGCATTGCGTCCCAGCGCCACGGCCAGCAGTACGATGGCCGTCATCAGGAAGGAGCGGACCGTCGCGACTTCGGCGCCAGAAAACAGTGTGTAGGCAGCGGCCGGCAGCAGCGAGAGCAGCGCAGCGAGTTCCTTGGTGCCCCGATAGAGCACGATCCGGCGCGACAACGCCAGGACAGCGCGGATGAGGCCGAACAGGCCGCCCGCGAATAGCGCCATATGGAGACCCGAGATCGAAACGACATGATAGAGCCCGGAAGCCCGCAAGGCTTCATTGGCGTCGCCGGGAATCTGGCCGCGTTTGCCGGTGACCTGCGAAGCCGCGATGGCGCCATTCTCGCCTTGTATCGTCTCGACGATCCGCCGGGTCAGATCGTTGCGCTGGCGATCGATCCAGATATTGAAAGATTCCGCCCAGCTCGCCTCGACGGGGCTGGCCGCAGGTGCAATCTTGCCCGCTGCAAAACCAACGCCGCCAATGCCATCGAAGAAGGCATCGCGTGCGAAGTCGTAACCGCCGGGCAAGGCAGGAGGCGGAGGCGGTCTCATGACTGCTTTGAGGCTGATGCTGTCGCCAGCCCGGATTTCGCCGCCCTTGCGGACCGTAAGTCGGATGCGGGCCGGCATCGCAGCAGGCTCCAGCTTCTCCACCGAGACCGGCCTGATGACGATGCGCGCACTGCCACCCAGGCGCGGCTCTACCGAAAGGACGAGGCCTGTAACGGTTCCCGCCATCGAACGCGAAAGCTGTGGCGCGGCGACGCTCATCGTACGCAGCTTGGCAGAGCAAAAGCCCGCTCCCACCGCCGTCAGGCTGATCAGGCCGACATGCAACCACCAACGCCCCCGCAAGCCATAGGCAAGGCAGGCCGTCCCTACAGTAAGGAATGCGGGAACGACAAGACCAGGCTCTTCCGGTGCGGCAAAATAAGCGATGACACCCAGGCCCAGAAAGACCGGAACGACGAGAGCAAGCTCGAAGGCCGCCATCTCCGCCGCAAGCCCGGTCGCCAGCCAGGACACCAGCCTTTGCAGCCCCTGCCCGAACAGCATGCCGCCGGGCAACGCCAATCCCAGCTGTCCCGGCCTTCCACCGAGGACACCAACCCGCGCGCGGCCTCGATCATTCTCAGGCAAAGGCGCCCCCGCCGCTACCGCCCGATGAAACCCTGTGCTAAAGCCCCAAGCTTATTGATGTGATCCGGGTTAGCCAAGGGCCTCAATACTTCCGCCTCCATGCTCCCGCGCTCTGGCTTCGCTTCCCCTGCCTTTTGGAATTGCCAACTTCGATGTCCACTCCTGTCATCACCCGCTTTGCTCCCTCCCCCACCGGCTTCCTCCATATCGGCGGCGGCCGCACGGCCTTGTTCAACTGGCTCTACGCCAGGGCCAAGGGCGGTAAGATGCTGCTGCGCATCGAGGACACCGATCGCGAGCGCTCGACCGATGCCGCCATTGCAGCCATCCTGGATGGCCTGGCCTGGCTTGGCCTCGATTGGGACGGAGACCCGATCTTCCAGTTTGCCCGCGCTGCCCGCCACCGCGAAGTTGCCGAATCCATGCTCGCCCAGGGCAAGGCGTATTATTGCTACGCCACCCAGCAGGAGCTGGAGGAGATGCGCGAGCTCGCCCGCAAGGAAGGGCGCCCGCCACGCTATGATGGCCGCTGGCGCGACCGCGACCCGGCGACAGCCCCCAAGGACGTCAAGCCGGTGATCCGCCTGCGTGCGCCGATCGAGGGCGAGACCGTCATCCAGGACGACGTGCAGGGCACCGTGCGCTGGGCCAATAAGGACCTTGACGACCTGGTGCTGCTGCGCTCGGACGGCACGCCGACCTATATGCTGGCCGTGGTGGTCGATGACCATGACATGGGCATCACGCATATCATCCGTGGCGATGATCATCTCACCAATGCGGCCCGCCAGAAGCAGATCTACGAAGCCATGGGCTGGGAAGTGCCGCATATGGCCCATATCCCGCTCATCCACGGCTCCGACGGTGCCAAGCTCTCCAAACGTCACGGCGCGCTGGGCGTCGACGCCTATCGCGCCATGGGCTACCTGCCGGCGGCCATGCGCAATTATCTCGTGCGCCTGTCCTGGAGCCATGGCGACCAGGAAGTGTTCACCACCAAGGAGATGATCGAGCATTTTGATACCGGCGCCATCGGCAAATCGGCCGCGCGCTTCGATTTCAAGAAGCTCGAAAACCTCAATGGCATCTATATGCGCAACTCCACGGATGAGGAATTGCTCGCCGCCATCGACCAGTTGCTCCCCCATATTCCCGGTGGCCCTGCCCTCGTTGCCCAGCTCGCCGACGGCAATGGTGCCAAGCGCTCTCAGTTGCTGGCCGCCATGCCCGGCCTTAAGGAACGCGCCAAGACTTTGGTGGAATTGCTGGATGGCGCCAATTTCCTGTTCGTCTCGCGTCCCCTGCCCTTGGATGACAAGGCCAAGGCCATGCTGAACGAAGAAGCGCGGGCGACCCTCGCCATGCTGTTGCCGCGCTTCGAAGCCTTGGGCGAGTGGAGCGCCAGTGCGACCGAGGCGACGGTGCGGGCCGCAGCCGAGGAAACCGGCGCCAAGCTCGGCTCGTTGGCCCAGCCGTTGCGCGCTGCGCTCACCGGCCGTACCACCTCGCCGCCGGTCTTCGACGTGCTGGCCGTCCTCGGCCGCGAGGAAAGCCTGGCCCGGCTGAAGGATCAGGCCGGCTGAGACCAAGCGCCGCATGATTGTGTTTCCCGGACATCGGGTTTCGCGCAATAGGTGTATTTTTCGCAGCTTTGACGCGAAAGATTTGGAAAGCTTTCGCGTCAAAGTGGGGCAATCGGCCCTACCCTGGCGCGCTGCCGCCTAAGCAGTCGTCGAACCGACAGTTCACTTCTTCGTCTTTCTTGCGGCATTGCAGCAAATGGTCTACCCAACACCGACGGATCGGCGATACGTAGGCCTTACTTGAGCCGGGGGGCTCCTTTCTGGCCAAGGCGTGACCGCGTATTTCCGTACAAGGAGGATTGCATGAGCGGTAACACGGCGACTCTGACTATTGGTGACAAGGCAATCGAATTGCCAACCAAGGCCGGCTCCGTTGGTCCGACGGTTGTTGATATTGCGCCCCTTTATAAGCACACGGGCATGTTTACCTACGATCCAGGCTTCACCTCGACGGCGAGCTGTGAATCCCAGATCACCTATATTGATGGCGATGAGGGCGTGCTGCTCTATCGCGGCTACCCGATCGAGCAACTCGCCGAGCATGGCGACTTCCTCGAGACCTGCTATCTCCTGCTCTATGGCGAACTGCCGACAGCTGCCCAGAAGGCGGACTTCGACTATCGTGTCACGCGCCACACCATGGTGCATGAGCAGATGGCTCGCTTCTTCCAGGGCTTCCGCCGTGACGCCCATCCGATGGCCGTGATGGTCGCCTCGGTCGGCGCCCTTTCGGCCTTCTATCACGACTCCACCGACATCTCCGACCCGCATCAGCGCATGATCTCGTCGATGCGACTGATCGCCAAGATGCCGACCCTGGCTGCGATGGCCTACAAATACACCATCGGCCAGCCCTTCGTGTATCCGCAGAACAATCTGGACTATCCGTCCAACTTCCTGCGCATGTGTTTCTCGGTCCCTTGCGAGGAATACAAGCCCAATCCGATCCTGGCCCGCGCGCTCGATCGCATCTTCATCCTGCATGCCGATCACGAGCAGAACGCGTCGACCTCGACGGTCCGCCTCGCGGGCTCCTCGGGCGCCAATCCGTTTGCCTGCATCGCCGCCGGCATCGCCTGCCTATGGGGCCCGGCCCATGGCGGCGCCAATGAAGCTGCGCTCAAGATGTTGCAGGAAATCGGCACGGTCGATCGTATCCCGCAATATATCGCCAAGGCCAAGGACAAGAATGATCCCTTCCGCCTGATGGGCTTCGGCCACCGCGTCTACAAGAACTACGATCCGCGCGCCAAGATCATGCAGCGTACCACCCACGAGGTGCTGAACGAGCTCGGCCACAAGGACGACCCGTTGCTCGAGGTTGCGCTGGAACTCGAGCGCATCGCTCTGCACGACGAGTATTTCGTCGAAAAGAAGCTCTATCCGAACATTGACTTCTATTCGGGCATCACGCTCAAGGCGATGGGCTTCCCGACCTCGATGTTCACCGTGCTGTTCGCCCTGGCCCGTACCGTCGGCTGGATCGCACAGTGGAAGGAAATGATCGAAGATCCTTCCCAGAAGATCGGCCGCCCGCGCCAGCTCTATACCGGCGCAGCCCGCCGCGACTACGTTTCACCGGCCCAGCGCCGCTAAGATAACAAAGGGCGGATCCTCGGATCCGCCCTTCTCGTTTCCAGCCCCTGCTATTTGCGGCACGAGCGCTTGAGACCCTCAACCCGCCTTGCCGGCAATGGTTTCCAGCACGATGCGGGCCGCTCGCTGCGACGGGGACTCCCCCACCACCTGCATGCGTTGATCGATCTCATCGAAGGCGCGCATCTGCGCGCGCCGTTCATCGGTATTCCCCAGCAATCCGGCCATAAGATCGGCCAGACGGTCCGGTACGACCTCTTCCTGGAAGAGTTCGGGCACAGCCTGTCGATCGAGAATCAGATTGGGCAACAGGAAAAAACGTCCCTTGACCAGGCGACGGGCCAGGAAGGCCTCCCAGGCCGGAAAGCGATAGGTTCCGATCATCGGCACCTGCGCCAAAGCCAGTTCGAGCGTCACCGTGCCCGATGCTGCCAGTGCCGCTCTCGCCCGGCGGAAGGCCGCGTATTTCTCGTCGGGATCGGTGATGATCAGGGGATTCAGCGCCCAGCCGGCGGTTGCCTGCCGCAGACGCTCGGCATGGCGCGGCACCGTTGGCAGCGCGGCATCGAAGGGCCCGATCCTGGTGGATAGGAGCTCGATCGTCTGGCCGAAATCTTCCGTCAGCAGCCCCACTTCGCTCGAACGGCTGCCGGGGAGCACCAGCACCAGCGGTCGGTCCCCTTGCCGGATCGTCTCCTCCTCGGCATTGGGGCGCAATTCATGCAGGCGCTCCATCAAAGGATGGCCGACATAGGAACAAGGGGGGCCGTTCAACCGGCGATAGGCCTCGGGTTCGAAGGGCAGCAAAGCGAGCACGTGGTCGACATAGGCCCGCATCGACACCGCCCGGCCCGGGCGCCAGGCCCAGACGCTGGGGGAGACATAGTTGATGATAGGCAGATGCGGCAGGCGCCGGCGCACGCGCTTGGCGACGGCATGGGTAAAATCCGGACTGTCGATGATCACCAGACCATCGGGCGGATCGGCAACGATGGAGTCGATCACTTGCCAAGCGCGCCGATAGATCGTGGGGAAGCGTCCGATCACGGCAGCAAATCCCATCACCGCAATGTCGTCGAGCGGAAACAGGCTCTCCATGCCCTCGCGCGTCATGGCGGGCCCAGCCGTGCCCTTGAACACCACGGGCGCACCCGCCTGCGCGCGCAAGGCCTGCATCAGCTTGAAGCCGAGCTGATCGCCAGAATGTTCGCCCACGACGATGGCGATCTTCAAAGGCCGATCCATCATCATCACACCCCGACAAGGAATAGATTGGCGGCATCGGCTGCTGCAATCGTCGCATCCCGCTCCAGCACGAGAACATTGCCGGCCTCGATGGCGATACCGGCAAGTCCGGCCTTCTTGGCGAGGCGTACTGTACGCGGGCCGATGCTCGGAAGGTCGGCCCTGAAATCCTGTCCCGGCTTGGCCGCCTTCACCAGCACACCGCCATCCTGCTCGGCGATGGGCGGGCGGCCATGGCGCGACAAGCGGCCAAATAGGCCAAGCCGGCGCAAAACGGCAACTCGCCGGATCATGTTATCCGTGCCCTCGGCGGCTTCGACGGCCAGTACGCGCCTTTGTGCGACTACAACGCCCTGGCCAATGTCGCTCGGCCCCATGGCGGCAAGAGCGCGCTTACCGATGGCGATCCCTTCGAGCTCCGCCGCGCTGGGCGACAGATGGCCGAGCGTCCCCCTGGGCGCCATCAGCGACGGCGCCACATCACGAACGCCGACGACCGCATAGCCGTGCTTTTCCAGAAAGACGATGACGCCCCGCAGGAGATTGTCGTCCCCGCCCTCGAGCACGTTACGGATCTCTTCGAGATGCCGCACGGCCTGGATGCCGGACCGTACCATGCCGAGCCCAGGGCGATGCACGGCACCCGCCAGGATCACCCGGCCTGCGCCGGCCCGGGCCAACTCCTGCAGAACCCCTTTCGGATCGATCAGGCTGACAGGATATTGGACGTAACCAGCAAAATCGGCATCCGCAAAGCCTTTCAAGGGCAGGATCACGACAGCTTCGCCCCGCCCTGCCGCCTCCGCTGCAATCTCGGCCGGCAAACGTCCCGCCCCGGCGACAACCGCCAAAGCAGGCATGGCTGGGACCGTTCCGGCAGCAGGCGGCGTGCTCACGCCTCGCTGCCTGCGAGATCTCGCGCCGACGCATCGCGCGGCGTTACCAAAGCACGCTCACCGCCGGCTCTCACGAAATCGACGATCTCCATCACCGCGGCCTGATCGGCGAAGGTCTCGGCGACCCTTTCCACGCGTTCCTTCAAGGTCCCAGCGGAGGCAAACAGCATGCGATAGGCATGACGCAAGGCATGGATCTGTTCCCGCCCGAAGCCGCGGCGCTTCAGGCCGATGATGTTGAGGCCTGCCAGGCTGGCGCGATCACCCAGGGCCATGCCGAAGGGGATCAGGTCGTTCTCGAGCCCGGACAGGCCGCCAACGAAGGCATGCGCCCCGACACGCGCGAACTGGATTACCGCAGCGGCTCCGCCCAGAATGGCATAGTCGCCAACCGAAACATGGCCGGCCAACAAGACACCGTTGGAGAGGATGATGTTGTTGCCGAGCTTGCAGTCATGCCCGACATGGGAATTAGCGAGAAAGGCACAGCGATCACCGACAATGGTGTGCATGCCGCCACCGCTCGTACCGGGATTCATCGTTACCCCCTCACGGATCAGGCAATCGCTGCCGATGGTGAGGTCCGAGGGCTCGCCAGCATATTTGAGATCTTGCGGCTGATGGCCCAGGGAGGCAAAGGGGAACACCTTGGTGCGCGCGCCGATGCTGGTACGTCCGGCGACGACGACATGCGAATGCAATGTTACGCCGTCACCCAGAGTCGCCTCGGCTCCGACGACGCAGAAAGGGCCGATGCTGACGCCTTCGCCCAGCTTTACTCCCGCTTCGACGACCGCGGACGGATGGATGATCTGGCGAGCCCCCTCCGCCATTATTCGGTGACCAGCATGGCGGAGACGATAGCCTCGGCGACCGTGACACCATCAACCTTGGCCTCTCCCTTGTACCACCACATATTGCGGCGGTTCTTCAGTTTAGTCAGGTGCAGACGCATCTGATCGCCCGGCGTGACCGGCTTACGGAAACGGCATTCGTCGATTGTCATGAAATAGACGACCTTGGGCTTGGCCTTGCCCTCGCTGCTGAGTACGCAGATCGCGCCGGCCGTCTGCGCCATCGCTTCGATCACCAGCACGCCTGGCATCACCGGTTGCCCGGGGAAGTGGCCGGTAAAATGCGGTTCGTTGAAGGTGACGTTCTTGATGCCGACGGCGGAATTGTCGCCATCGATCTCGACGATGCGGTCTACGAGCAGGAAGGGATAGCGATGCGGCAGCAGGGTCAAGAGCTTGCCGATATCTGCGGTTTCCAGCGTTCCAGGGGTTGCTTCACTCATATAGGTCTCATTTCCTGAACCTGCCCGGCCTTCGGCCAGAGCGCTTAAACCAAACTCCATATCGCTCCCTAGAGCAAAGCGCGTTTCAACGAAAACGCTTTTTGCTCTAACTCCTTGTTTCGACGCGTCTTTGCGTTTCCCGATAGACACACGGAATCGCAAGACGCTTTAGGGAGCAGATCCCTCGTCCGTACCTTGCCCCGATCGAACCCGCGAATTCTTGACCAGCCTCTTGAGCAGGGCCAGTTCGCGCGCATAGTCCCCCAATGGCTGGGCAGGCGTACCGCCCATGCGCGCGCCCGGCGGCACGTCGTCCTTGACGTTGGCGGCGCCGGCAATCTGGGCGCCCATGCCGATGCGGATATGGCCAACCGTGGCGGAGGCACCTCCCATCACCACGAAATCCTCCAGGACGGTCGAACCGGAGATCCCGACCTTCGCCACCAGCACGCAGTGCCGCCCGACCATGACGTTGTGGGCAATCTGCACCTGATTATCGATCTTGGTGCCCTCGCCGATGATGGTGTCACGATTGGCACCACGATCGATGGTGGTGCAAGCGCCGATTTCGACATCATCCTGCACCACGACGCGACCGACCTGCGGCACTTTGAGGTGGCCGCGCGGTCCCATCGAAAAACCGAAACCATCCTGGCCAAGACAGGCACCGGCATGGATGATGACACGATTACCGATCAGGGAATGCTGGATCACCGCATTCGGGCTGATCGAGCAGTCACGGCCGATCCGAACATCCGATCCGATCACCGCGTTGGCGCCGACGATGGTCCCTGCACCGATTTCTGCCCGCGGCCCGATAACGGCACCCGGATCGACGGTCACGCCAATCTCGAGCCTCGCTTCAGGGTGCACGACGGCACCCGGCGAAATGCCCTTGGCTCCGAAAAAGGATTGCGGGCGTGCCGCGTCCGGGAACAACGCCATGCCAATCTGGGCAAAGGCACGATAGGGTTCGCGCGCCACCAACAAGGGTGCATTCTTCGGGGCGCGATCGGTGAATTTGGGAGAGATCAGGATCACCGCCGCCTTGGACGTTTCCAGCATCGGCAGATAATGCGGATTCTCGAGGAAGCTCAGATCGCCCTCCCCGGCATGATCGAGCGGCGCCACGCGTTCCACCGTCAAGTCCAGCGACAGGCCGGCCGCCGGTTCAGCGCCGGTGAGTTCGACGATGTCGGCAACGATGAGGCGGTTGCGCGCGTGAAAGAATACCGGATCCGTCATCAACTCCACGCTACGGTCAGCCCCCCAAATCCGGCTTCGAGTGGCTGCTCCGAAACCGGCGATCTTTTCCATTATGAATAGACCAGTCCCTTTGCAAAAGCGTTACCGGCCTGATCGTTCATCCCCAGAGCAAATCAGGTTCATGCCCCAACGTTTGTTCGCTCCAGCTCCTAGTTTCCAAACCAATCCAACGGATTGGCATGAGCGTCGCTGCGGCTCTGGTTGACTCCGTCAAATCGCAAAACGCTCTAGCCCTTACACGATGAAGGGGATGCAATGCAAAACACCGAATATTTCCGTTCATTGCGGCATGCGAAGGATGCAGCTTTGCGAACAAAAAACCGGCCGGCCCCGAAGGGACCGGCCGGCACAAACCTCAGGTCAGATCATCAATAGTTGACGATCGTGCCGAAGCGGAAAGCCTGCGTGTCGTCATGCTTGGCCTTGCTCAGGACATAGGCATAGTCGAAGCGTAGCGGTCCGAGCGGCGAGGCCCACAGCAAGCTGGCGCCGACCGAAGAGCGGATCTTGTGCTCGTCAACCAGTTGAAACTGTCCAGGATATTGGATGGCGAAATTCTTACCACCATAACCATACAGAGTACCTGCATCTGCGAATACGGCGCCCCGCAGACCCACCTCACGCGGCAGACCGAAGATAGGGAATTGCAGCTCCACCGTACCACCGAAATAGGTGGTACCGCCCAAACCATTGCCCTTGGCACCACCGGCGATGTCGCGCGCACCGATACCGCCTGGAGCGAAGCCTCGCACCAAATCGGGGCCCGGGCTGAATTGGTCAACGATCGCCAGATTATCCTTGCCGCCGAAGCCGTGCATATAGCCGCCCTGGCCGCGAACCATCACTGTGAGGTCGTCAGTCAGCGAATAGTAGTAGCGACCATCGATCGACTGCTTGATGAACTTGGCGTCACCGCCCAAGCCGGCAATGTCCTGCTTGAACTGGACATAAAAACCCGAACTCGGTTGCTTGAGATCGTCCAGCGTATTGTAGGTCAGCGTGTAACCGATCATCGAAACGAGACGGTTACCGCCATTCGCCAATTCCTTGATCGCCCAGGACGCTTCACCGTTATCGAACCTGCCATCCTTGTACTGAATATCCGGGATCGATACCTTCTCCGTGTAGAGCGTGTAGTTCACGCCGACCGTGAAGTTCTCAGTGATCGGGAAGGCGGCGCGCAGCGTGCCACCCGTGGTCTGGTCCTTGTAGTAGCTGTAGTCGCTGTCATCCGTGGTCTTCGAGAACAGGTCGAAGCCGGCGGCAATGCGCTGCCCCAGGAAGTAGGGCTCGGTGAAGGATAGGCTGTAGCCCTGCGTGCGCTGGCCGTACTGCACCGACGCCTTCACATACTGGCCGCGGCCGAGGAAGTTGCGCTCGGTGAGCGAGACTTCGCCGAGGAAGCCGTCCGAGGTGGAGTAGCCGCCGCCCAGCGAGAATTCGCCGGTCGACTGATCTTCGACCTCGACATTGACGATCACGCGATCGGGCTCCGAGCCCGGCTCGTTGGTGACGCGGATGTTCTTGAAGTAGCCGAGGTTGCGCAGGCGACGGGTCGCCCGTTCGATCAGCGCCTTGTTGTAGGGGTCGCCTTCACCAACGTCGAACTCGCGGCGGATCACATAGTCACGCGTGCGGGTGTTGCCGCGGATGTTGATGCGCTCGATATAGACCTTCGCGCCCTCTTCCACGACATAGTTGACGCTGATGATGTTGCCGCCGGCGTCACGAACGGCGCGCGGGCGGACCTGAGCGAAGGGGTGGCCGGAACCAGCCAGCTTGACCGTCATGTCCTCGACAGTCTTGTCCACGTCCTCGCCACGATAGGTCCAGTTGTTCCAGGACTGGATATCGCCGTTCAGGTCGGCGGGGTTGACGTCGGAAATGGTGGATTCGACCTGCGAGGGGCCGAACTTGTAATACTGCCCCTCGTCGACCGTGACGGTCAGGACATAGGCGTCCTGCTTCTCGTTCAGCGACGGCACGATCGAGACGACGCGGAAATCGGGATAGCCGTGGTTCACATAGAATTGGCGCAGGCGCTCTTCGTCACCAGCGAGGCGATCCGGATCATAAGTGTCGGTGGTGCGCAGCCAGCCGAGATAGCCGCTCTCGATCGTGGCCATCTGGCGCTTCAGGCGCCAGGCGGAGAAATTGTTGTTGCCGACGAAGTTGATCGAGTCGATGCCGACCTTCGAGCCCTCAGCCACCGTGAAGACGAGGTCGACGCGATTATTCGGCAACTGGACTTCGCGATACGTAATCTGCACCGTCGAGCGGCCGGTCCGGTTGTAGGCCTCACGCATGCGATCGATGTCCGCATTGAGGGTGGCCTGGTTCACCTGGCTGCCGGGCTTGGTCTCCATGATGGAAGACAGCTGGTCCGCTGTGACCTTCTTGTTCTTCTCGAACACGATGCGGTTGACGATCGGTGCCGAGCGCGACGCAACATGCTTCCTCGGAGCGGCTTCAGCCGTGCCCACCATAGGAGATGCCACGAAGGCCCCGAACAACGACGGAACCGCGACAGCCGCGAGGGCAACGCCCAGCTTCAACTTGTACATTGCTGTTGCCATCGGGTCTAAATCCCACTCTTTTTACCAAACCAAGTCGAGTTCAATGCCAAACCTCACCAGCCCGCATTGCTCTCATTGGAAATGCTTCTACAGGGTTTCCGGACACATGCAAACCGACCCCCGGCCACCGTCCGTCCTTTTTTGGGAGACCGTTGCGAATCCGCCACGCCCTCTCAGCCGCCCGATAATTGCTGTGACAGATCATGGCCCAACACCAAAACAGTGATTGTAATTATCAACATGAGCCCGATGCCGAAGGACAGTTCCTGCGCACGGGCTCCCACTGGCCTGCCCCGGATCGCCTCGATGGCGTAAAAGACCAGATGTCCGCCATCTAGAACCGGAATCGGCAACAGATTGATGAAGCCGACGGAAATCGACAGACCAGCCGTGAGCAGGATCAGACCGGCGAGCCCGATGGTTTCGGTAATCGTCTTGGATACGACCGCAATGCCGACAATGCCGGTCACCTGCTTGGGATCGCCACGTCCGGCAAAGAGGTCGTAGATAAATTTCGCTGATGCACCAATACCTTGTCCGGTTTCCTTGGTGCCTTGCCACAGCGCCGAAACAGGGTCGAGACGCGACATGCCGCCGGGGCCGATGCCGATGATGGCCCGCGAAATGGTCTTGCCATCGGGCGTGGAGAACGTACGCGTTTCAGGTGTGACGCTGACGTCGAAGCTCTCCTGTCCACGCTCGATGGTGAGGTTCACGGGGCGCCCGGGCACAGCCGAAATCAGTTCCGGAAGTTGGTCGAACAGGGTGACTTTGGTGCCGTTGACCTCGACGATCCTGTCGCCCTTGCGCAGTCCCGCCTTGGCCGCCGGTCCGTCAGCCTTGATCGGCCCGATAATGGCGTCAGAATTCGGGTAACCATAAATCGAGAATGCAGCCGCGAAGACGAAAGCGGCCAGGATGAAATTGGCCAGAGGGCCGGCCGCCACGATGGCGATGCGCTGCCAGACCGGTTTGTGGAACAGGCTGACCGCACGCTCCTCCGGCGTCATCAATTGGTTGCGCTCTTCATCGGGCAGAGAAGCGGCATTGGCATCACCGAAGAAGCGCACATAACCGCCGAGGGGGATTGCTGCGATACGCCAATGGGTCCCGTGCCGGTCGTCATAGCCGAACAATTCCGGCCCGAAGCCGATCGAGAAGGTCACAACTTTCACGCCGCACCAGCGCCCGACAAGGAAATGCCCAAGCTCGTGAAAGAAGATCAGGATGGAAATGATCACGATGAACGGCACGAAGCCGAGAGCACCGAGACCGAAACTATCCAGAAAACCCATCATCCATTCCTCTCACGCGCCAAAAGCCAAGCCACACCGGCCTACTCAGGTTCCTCATGATGGGGCCACAGGCACGGTCAGGAGGAACTGGCAAGATAGCAAACCAATTTGCAGAGTTTCCCGGCGAGGCTCACTCTTGGGTCTCGTCGGGAAACTCTGCCTAGCCTTTCGGCACTACCACACAATGAAGCCCTGGGCCGGATGCAGGCCAGCATGCACAAGCCCGATCAGCAAAGCAGCCAGCGCCGCCGCCAGAAAGCCGTCGAGCCTGTCCATGACGCCGCCATGGCCGGGTATCAGCTGGCTCGCGTCCTTGGCATCAAAGCGGCGCTTCAAGGCGGATTCAAGGAGATCACCACCTTGAGAGATCGCCGCCAGCGCCGCCCCTATGGGAACAAGAACAACGGAGCCGCCGACAAGGCCGGCCGCCGCCGCAGCAAACACGGTGCCGCCGATGAAGCCAGACCAGGTCTTCTTCGGGCTTACCCTCGGCCAGAGCTTGGGACCACCCAGGGTCCGTCCAGTGAAATAGGCCAGTACATCCGAGCCCCAGACAATGGCAAACAGCACGAAAATGGCGCGCATGCCATGGGGCTCGTCGAGCCTCAAAAGAGTAACCGGCAAGACCACGCAGGCCGCATAGGGTATGGCGACAGCGGCCAGCAGCGGCTGCGCCAGACCTCGTCCCCACGCCAGGCCGCCCATCACCGCCGCGCCCCCGACGACGGTCAACAGAGCGGTTCCGGCTTGCCCGCTCAGGGCAAACAGCGTGGACACGGCGAGCAGGCCGACACCGAGCACAACGATCAGCCAATCGCGTCGACCGGCGGCGATCAGAAACAGCCATTCGCAAAGAACCGCGGCAGCTGCGAGGAACCAGAACAGTACGAAAAGAGAGCCTCCCCACCAGGCCGTGGCCAGCGCCAAACCGGCCATGACCAGGGCGGAGGCGATGCGGATGGAAAGATCGGACCAGTTGGCCTTGGATGCGCCTGCCATGTCAGAGACCGCGGACGGATGGCACCGCCCCCCGCAGCCGGCCAGCCGCTGTTCCCCGACACAAAACTGCTGTCACATCTTCCCCCACAGGCACGTCGACGATACCGCCCTAGCCGGAATTGGCCTGACGGGGAGGATCGGTCTCGCCAAGCCCCCCGAAACGACGGTCGCGCGCGTGATACTCGGCCAGCGCCGCTTCCAGCGCCCGGCGGTCGAAATCCGGCCAGAGCAAGGGAATGAAAACCAACTCCGCATAGGCCGCCTGCCAGAGCAGGAAATTGGAGAGCCTTTGTTCTCCCGAGGTCCGGATGACCAGATCTGGATCCGGAATATCATGCGTGTGCAGATTGGCGCCGATGGCTTCGGCCGTAATGTCTGCGGGCTTGAGCAGCCCTTCCGCAACCTTCTCCGCCAAGCGCCTGGCTGCCGCAACAATCTCCTGCCGGGCGCCGTAGTTGAACGCCACGACGAGGGTCAATCCGGTATTGGCGGCCGTGAGATTCTCGACCTCGATCAGGAGCTCGGCAAGTTCGGCGTCGAGCCCTTCTCGCTCGCCGATGATACGAACCCGGACATTGTTGGCATGCAGGTCGGCCAGATCGTTGCGCACAAAGCGCTTCACCAGCCCCATGAGATAGTCGACTTCAGTCCGGGGCCTCGACCAGTTCTCCGACGAGAAGGAATAGAGCGTTAGGTAACGGATGCCCAGCTCAGCAGCGGCGCGGACGGTACGCCTGAGCGCCTCCACGCCCCGGCGATGCCCCTCGAAACGGGGCATCAGGCGCTTGGAGGCCCAGCGGCCATTACCATCCATGATGATGGCGACATGAGCCGGCGGGGTCGCCACAGTTGCGTCGTCGATTTCGTCCCTGCCAAACATTGGTGCCTCGAAGCTTCTCCGCCGAACCGGCTGGCACGAATTCTATCGAACGATCATCGGATAGACAGTGGATAATTGGTGTCGAATAGGGGGAGTAGAATAGTCCTTGCGGATAATCTGCACCCCTCTTCCGTCACACCTGCATGATTTCCTTCTCCTTGGAGAGGAGGGTCTTATCGATTTCGGCGATCATCGCATCAGTCGCCTTCTGCACCTGATCGGCCAGACGCTTTTCTTCGTCTTCACCAATCGTACCGTCTTTTTCGGTCTTCTTCAGAATGTCCAGGCCGTCACGGCGGACATGCCGAACCGCCACGCGCGCCGACTCGGTATATTTATGCGCGACCTTGACCAGTTCCTTACGGCGATCCTGCGTCATCTCGGGAATGCGCAGCCGGATCACCTGTCCCTCGGTCTGCGGATTGAGTCCAAGATTGGAGTTCATGATCGCCTTCTCGACGGCGCCGACCATGCCACGGTCCCAGACCTGCACGCTAAGCAGGCGCGGTTCGGGCACCGAAATGGTGGCGACCTGCGACAGCTGCATGCTGGCGCCATAGGCATCGACATGCACCGGTTCGAGCAGTGAGGAAGAGGCCCGGCCGGTGCGCAGACCACCCAGTTCATGTTTCAGCGCATTGAGCGCGCCTTCCATGCGACGCTTGACCTCGGCGATATCGAATGACGCAGCCATGTTCCTGCCCTCGAATTTCTTTGACGGAAGTGGTCAGGGAGTGACCAGAGTGCAACGCCCCTCCCCGCGCAGCACGGCTGCCAGGGATCCGGGTTGTTGAATCGAAAAGACAATTATCGGCAAGCGCGCCTCGCGGGCAAGCGCAAACGCCGCCGTATCCATGATCTTGAGGTCTTTGCGGATGACCTCGTCATGGGTGATGTGATCATAGCGGGTAGCAGCGGGATCCTTCTTGGGATCGGCGGAATAGATGCCGTCGACCTGCGTGCCCTTCATCAGGACGTTGCATTCCAGCTCCGCCGCACGCAGTGCACCGCCGGTGTCGGTGGTGAAGAAGGGATTGCCGGTGCCGCCCGCCAGCAGCACGACACGGTCCTTGGCCAGATGCTCCATCGCCTGCTGGCGCGTATAGGTTTCGACCACCGACGGCATGGCGACGCCGGACATGGCGCGAGCGGATTGGCCGAGGGAAGCGAGTTGGGCCTCGAGCGCGATGACGTTCATTACGGTGGCGAGCATGCCCATCGAGTCGGCCGCAGGCCGCGACAAGCCCATACCGGCGATCTGCGAGCCGCGGAAGATATTGCCGCCGCCCACGACCACGCCGACTTCCACACCCAGCTTGACCGCTTCGATGACGTCCTCGGCTATCCGGCGCACCGTGCCGCGATCGATGCCGAAGGCCTCGCCTCCCATCAATGCCTCACCGGAAAGCTTCACCAGGACGCGTTTATAGGGAAGTACCGCCATGACTGCTCTCCGATTCGCTGGCCACTTATACAACAGGCGGCTCTAAGCCGCCTGTTGTCGATCTCGATCATCCACATGGCCGAAGTGCGGCCAAGGGTCGTTGGAATAGAAGATCAGGCGGCGTGACCAGCCTGAGCGGCAACTTCGGCTGCGAAATCGCTTTCCTGCTTCTCGATGCCCTCACCCAGAGCGTAGCGGATGAAGCCAGCCACCTTGATCGGGCCGCCGGCAGCACCTTCGCTCTCCTTGATGGCCTGGCCGACCGACTTGGAGGGATCGAAGATGAAGGGCTGCTCGAGCAGGGTTACTTCCTTGAAATAGGTCTTGATGCCGCTCTCGACAATCTTGGCGATCGCAGCTTCCGGCTTGCCCTGCTCGCGATACTTTTCGGCGAGAATGGTCTTCTCACGCTCGACAATCGCGGCATCGACGCCGGCGGCATCGACTGCGACCGGGTTCGAAGACGCGACGTGCATGGCAATCTGACGGCCGAGTTCGGCGAGCTTCTCGGTATTGCCAGCGGACTCCAGCGCGACAATCACGCCGATGCGGCCCTTGTTGGCAACGACCGGGTTGTGGATATAGGTCGCCAGGGCGCCCTGCCCGACCGAGACGATCTTGGCACGGCGAAGCGACATGTTCTCGCCGATCTTGGCAACCGTGGCGGAGATCTTCTCCTCGACCGTGCCGCCGCCCGGGAAGGCAGCCGCCTTGAGGGCCTCGACGTCCTCGCCGGTCTTCAGAGCCACTTCGGCGATACCGCCGACCAGATCCTGGAACTCGGGGTTACGGGCCACGAAGTCGGTTTCGGAATTGACTTCCACGGCAACGCCCTGGTTGCCTTCGACCAGCAGGGCGACAAGCCCTTCGGCAGCGACACGACCAGCCTTCTTGGCGGCCTTCGACAGGCCCTTCTTGCGCAGCCAGTCAACGGCGGCTTCCAGATCGCCGGCGGTCTCGGTGAGCGCTGCCTTGCAATCCATCATGCCCGCGCCAGTCTGTTCGCGCAGCTCTTTCACCATGGCGGCGGTAATGTTCGACATTGCAGGATACCTCTTTGGGAAACCGGAACAGGTCCGGTGATGGGAAGCGGCCCGGCGCTTACCACTCCAACATCACAATTGGAAGGCGAGCAACCGGGCCGTGTTCAGGGATAGATAGGGAGGCTGCAACGAAATTGCAGCCTTCAGACCGTGTCAGGCGCCGGCGACCAGATTGCGGGCCAGTTCCACCCAGCCGTCACGATCGATACGACCGTTGAGCTTGAGCTCGGCATCGACCTTGGCAACGTCGGCCGGGGTCATGGCGGCGACCTGCCAATAGTGCCACAGACCACCCTCGTTGAGCTTCTTCTCGAGCTGCGGGCCGACGCCGGTCAGCTTGGTCAGATCGTCGGGCGCGCCGCGCGGAGCGGACAGGAGCTCGAAAAGCTCACCCGAAGCGGCTTCGTCGGCAACCGGCAGTTCCTCGACCAGCGGCGCTTCTTCGGCGCCGATGTCGAGACCCATGTCGCCATGGGCGCGGGAGATGCCGTCGAGAGCGGCACGGGCGACGAGATCGCAATAGAGCGACAGAGCGCGGCCAGCGTCGTCATTGGCCGGAATCGGGAAGGTAATGCCATCCGGATCGGAATTCGAATCGAGGACGGCGGCCACCGGGATGTTGAGGCGGCGGGCTTCCTTGATCGCGATGTCTTCCTTGTTGGTATCGATGATGAAGATCAGGTCGGGGGTACCGCCCATGTCCTTGATACCGCCGAGGGCGCGCTCGAGCTTGTCGCGCTCACGGGTTAGGTCGAGGCGCTCCTTCTTGGTGTAGCCCTGCTGGGCGCCACCGGAGAGCAGCTCGTCGAGCTTGCGCAGACGCTGGATCGAGTTGGAGATGGTCTTCCAGTTGGTCAGCGTGCCGCCGAGCCAACGCGAATTGACATAATACTGGGCCGAACGGCGGGCCGCATCGGCAACCGCGTCCTGAGCCTGGCGCTTGGTGCCGACGAACAGCACGCGACCGCCACGGGCGACCGTGTCCGACACCGCCTGCAGAGCGCGATGGAACGCAGGAACCGTCTGGGCGAGGTCGATGATGTGGATGCCGTTGCGCACGCCGAAGAGATAGGGCCCCATCTTGGGGTTCCAGCGGTGCGACTGATGGCCGAAATGGGCTCCAGCTTCGAGCAGCTGGCGCATGGAAAAATCTGGCAGTGCCATAGAGTTGTAACTCCGGTTTGATAAGGCCTCCGCGGACATCTACCGTGCCTGCCTCGCCGCGCCATAGCGGACGAAACAAAACACGGCACCGGAGCGGCAGGGCCGCTTCGTCCGCGTGTGGAATGGCGCGCTCTATAAGGGGATGTAGGCGATTAGGCAAGGACAAATGCTGAAAAGGCACACGCCTCGCTCCCTTCGTTCAGCGCACAAGCTGAAATCCGCATCACGGCCTTCAAGACCGGCGCACCATATGCGCCCTACTTCGCTCACACGCCACTTCCCGGCATCACATCTGCATGACGGTCGCTACACCCGGGATCGCCTTGATCGCACCGGCGATCTGCGGGGTCACCAGGAATTTGCCGGGCAACTTCAACTCGACCTCCCGCATGCCGCCATCCAGCTGCAGGATCAGGAAGACCTCGCCCTCCCCGCGCTGGCCCAACCGCTTGGCGACCGATTCAAGGGCCAGCTCGCCTTGCAGGAAAACCTTGATGCCGCGTTGGGTCTTGGCGGTGGCGTTGTCGAGTTTTTCGGCCGTCACGATGCGAATGCGGACATCGTCTCCTTCATGAGCGGCCTGCACGCCGACCAGCACGGCCGTGCCCGGCTCGAACAAGTCACGATATTGCGCCAGGCCTTCCGAGAAGATCACGGCCTCGAACTGGCCCGAGGCGTCGGAGAGCATGATCACGCCCATCTTGGAGCCGGTTCGGGTCTTGCGCTCGGAACGTGACAGCACGGTCGCCGCCAGGCGCCCTGCCGTGGCCCCCTGCTTCACTTTCTGGGTGAATTGTGCCCAGGACGGCACCTGCAGGCGCTCCAAGGCGGTGACGTAGGCATCGAGCGGATGACCTGAAAGGAAAAAGCCGATCGCGTCGAACTCGCGTTGCAGACGGTCGGCGGGTTCCCACGGCTCGACAACAGTACCTTTCAGTGGCTCGGGCGTCGAAGCGGAGCCGAACATGTCGGCTTGTCCATCACTCTTCTCGGCATGGGCGCGCTGCGCCTGCGCCATGATGGCATCGATGGAGGCGGTGATGCGCGCCCGATCACGGTCGAATTCGTCGAAGGCTCCCGCCGCCGCCAAGTTTTCGAGAATGCGCTTATTGATGGCCTTGGGATCGATACGCCGCGCGAAGTCGCCGAGGTCGAAGAAGGGCTGGTCACCGCGGATCTCGACCAGGCGCTCCATCGCCGCCAGGCCGACGCCCTTGACTGCACCGAGAGCATAGCGGATCGAGCCGTCATGGACCTCGAAGTCAGGCCCCGAGCGGTTGATGGAGGGCGCCTCGACCTTAATGCCGAGCCGACGCGCTTCCAGGCGGAATTCGGCGAGCTTGTCGGTGTTCGACATATCCAGCGACATCGACGCCGCCATGAACTCGACCGGATAATTCGCCTTGAGATAGGCGGTCTGGTAGGAGACCAGCGCATAGGCGGCCGCGTGGCTCTTGTTGAAGCCGTAATCGGCGAACTTGGCGAGATAATCGAAGATCTCGTCCGCCTTGGCCTTCTGAGTCCCCCCCTCGACGGCGCCTTTGACGAAGCGCACACGCTGGGCATCCATCTCCGCCTTGATCTTCTTGCCCATGGCGCGGCGCAGCATGTCGGCCTCGCCCAGCGTATAGCCGGAGAGGATCTGCGCGATCTGCATCACCTGTTCCTGGTAGATGATGACGCCATAGGTCTCTTCCAGGGCCGGCTTGAGCTGGTCGAGCATGTAGTCCGGCTCTTCAAGCCCCTTCTTACGGGCGTTGTAGACCGGAATATTGGCCATCGGGCCCGGGCGGTAGAGGGCTACCAGCGCGATAATATCCTCGAAACGGTCGGCGTTCATGTCAAGCAGCGCCTTGCGCATGCCCGCGCTTTCCACCTGGAACACACCCACCGTCTCGCCACGGCCGAGCATTTCATAGCTCTTCCTGTCATCGAGAGGCAGGCCTGCAAGATCGAGATCGATGCCGCGCTGCTTGAGGAACATCAAAGCGCGCTGCAGCACGGTGAGCGTCTTGAGGCCGAGGAAGTCGAACTTCACCAGGCCCGCCTGCTCCACCCATTTCATGTTGAACTGGGTGGCCGGCATCGGCATCGAGGTCTTCGGATCGTGATAGAGCGGCACCAGCTCCACCAGCGGACGATCCCCGATCACCACGCCGGCGGCATGGGTCGAGGCGTGACGATAGAGCCCCTCCAGCTTCTGAGCGATGCTGAGCAGGCGCTCGACGGTAGGATCGTCCTTGGCGGATTCGCGCAGCTTCGGCTCGTCCTCGATCGCCTTGGCCAGCGTTACCGGATTGGCCGGGTTCTGCGGCACCAGCTTGCACAGCTTGTCGACCTGGCCATATCCCATCTCCAGCGTACGCCCGACGTCGCGCAGCACGCCGCGCGCCTGCAGGGAGCCGAAGGTGATGATCTGCGCGACCCGATCCTCTCCATATTTCTCCTGCACATAGCGGATGACCTCGTCACGCCGCTCCTGGCAGAAGTCGATGTCGAAGTCCGGCATCGAGATACGTTCGGGATTGAGGAAGCGCTCGAACAGCAAGCTGAAGCGCAGCGGATCGAGATCGGTGATGGTGAGAGCGTAGGCAACCAGGGAGCCTGCACCCGATCCACGCCCCGGCCCGACTGGGATTCCCTTCCCCTTGGCGTGCTTGATGAAATCAGCCACGATCAGGAAGTAGCCGGGGAATTTCATGCGCTCGATGATAGAAAGCTCGAATTCCAGCCGCTTGGCGTAGCTGTCTTCGGTGTGGCCAGGAGCCGGCCCATGCGCGGCCAGCCTGGCCTTGAGGCCTTCCTCGGCCTGGCGACGCAATTCGACGGCCTCGTCGACGGGGGCGCCCGTCTCGTCAAGACCCGTGGAGAAACGCGGCAGGATCGGCTTTCTCGTACGCACGCGAAAGGCACAACGCTTGGCAATTTCAATAGTATTTTCAATAGCCTCTGGAAGATCCTTGAACAAGGATACCATTTCTGCCCGGCTCTTGAAGTAATGGTTCGGCGTCATTCGCCGCCGATCCGTCTCGGCCAGGATGCGACCTTCGGCGATTGCCATCAGCGCATCATGCGGTTCGCTGTCGGCCCGCGCGGCGAAATAGACCTCGTTGGTCGCCACCAGCGGCACGTCAGTCGCATAGGCGAGTTCCAGAAGCGGAGCCTCGACCTGTTGCTCTTCCGCGCTGTCATGGCGCTGCACTTCGACATAGAGACGATCGGCGAACATCGCCAGCAGGCGCTGCAGCCGGATCCTCGCGAGATCGTCGAGCCCCTCGCGCAAAGCCATGTCCAGTGGACCGGAGGGGCCACCCGTCAGCGCAATCAGGCCCTCCTGGAACTCGGCCAGGCGCCCGATAGAAACATGCGCCTCCTCGCCGTTGGCGGGATCCATGTAGCAATGGGAAGACAGCGCCATCAGATGGCCATATCCCACTTCGCTCTGAGCCAGCAGAATCATGCGCGGCAAACGCCGCTGGTGCAAAGGCCGCCGGTCCGAGGCATCCTCGCGGTCGGCGAAATTGATCGCCAGCGAGATGCCCATGATCGGCTGGATGCCGCTACCGGCGAGCTTTTCGGAAAACTCCAGCGCCCCGAACAGATTGTTGGTGTCCGTCAACGCCAGGGCCGGCATGCCGTCGGCCTTGGCGAGATCGGCAAGCTTGGGGACCTTCATCGCCCCCTCGAGCAAGGAATAGGCCGAGCGGACATTCAAATGGACGAAGCCCGGACCGTTCGCCTTCCCCTCCGCCATGACACCTCCGCTTTGCTTTGGCCGGCAGCGCGACTCGCTGCCTGCCTTCCCCTATGGTTTATGGCAATCCGGCCGGGCACCAAAGCTGACTTTCTACCCCAGCCTCGGATGGCCACATCAGCGTCACATCTTCGCCACTGCCCCTTGTTGAGAGCCTGTGGACAAGTGTGGACAAATCTGGCTTAAACGCCGCTCAGGAAGCTCGTCCACATGGCGAGCATGACGAGGAACAGGCTCATCGAGGCGATGGCGGCGAAATCTTCGGTGAAACGAGCAAACATAATGTTCTCCTCTCTTCGATAGAGACATCTTGTTCACGTTTTGTTCCGAGTCAAGCGCATCGTCGCCGAACCGCCATCTTATGTCGCGCTTATGTTCCCCTGACGCGAGCCATCAGCACTCGCGCCCGCATCATCTCAACGGAATTTTCTCGATATTATTCAAGGTGTTATGCGGCACGCCCCAGCTTGTCGGGGCCGATCGATTCCGGCGTTTACCATAGTGAGAAGCGCCGTTCGCAATCGGGCGTTCACCGTCACAATTGTCAGTTGAGCTCGACGATATGACCATCGCGCAGGGTGACGCGGCGGTCCATGCGCGCCGCCAGATCGAGATTGTGGGTCGCGATCAGGGCCGCCAGACCGGACGCACGCACCAGCGCCGTCAGCGTGCCGAAGACATGATCCGCCGTACCGGGGTCGAGGTTGCCCGTCGGTTCGTCGGCCAGGATGAGATGCGGCGCATTGGCGACCGCACGGGCAATGGCGACGCGTTGCTGCTCGCCGCCCGACAACTCGTTGGGCCGGTGGCCGAAGCGCTGACCGAGGCCAAGGAAGGTCAGCAATTCTTCGCCACGCTGTCGCGCCTCGCGGCGTGACAGGCCCCGGATCATCTGCGGCAGAATCACATTCTCCAATGCCGAAAACTCCGGCTGGAGATGGTGGAACTGGTAGACGAAGCCGATCGAATTGCGGCGCAGGCGCGTGCGTCCGGTATCGTTCAGGTCGGCGGTGGAATCGCCGGAGATCAACACATCTCCGCCATCCGGCCTCTCGAGCAGGCCGGCGATGTGGAGCAGGGTCGATTTGCCCGCACCCGAGGGAGCGATCAGCGCTACCGACTGCCCCGGCATCACCACGAGGTCCACGCCGCGCAGGATGCGCAGTTCCGTGGGGCCCTGCTGGTAGCTCCGTTCGACTGCCCGTAGCTCGAGGGCTGGAATTTCACCCGACATGCTCATCGGCTTAGCCTCCCCTCAACGCTTCGACCGGGTCGAGCTTGGCGGCCCGCCAGGCGGGATAGAGCGTTGCCAGGAAGCACAGGATCAAAGTGGTGACGACCACCACGGTCACTTCCGTCGGATCGGTCTTGGCCGGCAGGCGCGAGAGGAAATAGATCTCGGAGGCAAAGAGCTGCGTGTTTGACAGCCAGGAGATGAATTCCTGGATGTTCTCGATGTAACGACATACCAGCAGGCCCAGCAGCAGGCCGACTATCGTGCCGAGCAGGCCGATCGCCATGCCGGTGATGAAGAAGATGCGCAGCATCGCGCCACGCGTCGCGCCCATGGTGCGCATGATGGCGATGTCGGTCTGCTTGGACTGCACCAGCATGACCATGCTGGAGACGACCCCGAGCGCCGCCATGATCACCAGAATCAACAGGATCATGAACATCACGTTGCGCTCGACCTGCAGGGCCGTAAAGAAGGCTGAATTGCGCTGGCGCCAGTCGACAAGGGAAACCGGACGTCCCGCTGCCGTCTTGATCGCCTCGCTCTCGGACTGCACGCGGTCGGGGTTCTCGATATAAACCTCGATCGCCGTGGCATCCCCGTCCCGGTTGAAATAGGCCTGCGATTCCTGCAGCGGCATGATCACGAAGCCACTGTCGATATCGGACATGCCGACCTCGAAGGTGGCGACGACCGGATAGACCTTCATGCGCGGCGTGGTACCGAAGGCTGTCTGGTCTCCCTTGGGAGAGATCAGGGTAATGCCGTCGCCGATCTGCAGGCCGAGCGAGGATGCGAGCCTGGCGCCGATCACCACGCCCTGCCCCTGGTCGAAATTGTCCAGCGTGCCGTCCTTGATATTGTTGGCAAGCCCCGGCAAGCGCTTGAGATCCTCGAGCTTCATGCCGCGCACCAGGGCGCCGCTCGCCGAGAAGGGCGACGACACCAGTACCTGTCCTTCCACGAAGGGAACAGCCAGGGTCACGCCGGGCACCTTGGCGAGGCGGCTGGTAACCGCATCATAGTCGGTCAGCGGCGTCTCATAGGGAGAGACGACGATATGCCCGTTGAATCCGAGGATCTTGGATTGCAGTTCGACACGAAAGCCGTTCATCACCGACATCACGATGATGAGAGCGGCGACGCCGATGAGGAAGCTCAAAAAGGACAGAACGGCGATCAGAGAAGCCACTCCGCCCTTGCGATGCGGCATCAGATAGCGCAGGGCCACCATCCACTCGAAGGCGGAGAAAGGCGGCGTTCCGGTCGGTTCCGACGATGTCGTGGCTGAAGCAGACGCGTTCATGGCATTCCAGGTGGGGCGCGAGGCCTCTTACTCTGCGAGAATCGCGGCGTTTGCACGGCAAAAATTCAGCGATGCCCAGCTTTGCCACGGCTTTTTGACGCTCTAATCGAGGCGCCTCTTGCGCAATGACGAAGATCCCATTGAGATTAGTCGTTACAATTCAAATGAATACAAAAATTTCTTGATAAACAACAAAAACGCCGCGAGTGCCTCTGGCACGCGCGGCGTCGATGAGGTCAGCCTGCCGGCTGCAGCGAACCCGGCTCAGCCCACCAGGACGAGCGCGTCCGAGGGCGTCAGCAATTGGCGTTCGCCGGTGCGGCGGTTCTTCACCTCGACCTTGCCCTCCGCCAGGCTCTTGGGACCGACGATAATCTGCCAGGGCAGGCCGATCAGATCCATCTTGGCAAATTTGCCGCCGGGCCTTTCATCGGTGTCGTCGAGCAAGACGTCGACCCCCTTGGCGCCGAGCTGAAGATAGAGATCGCCGCAGGCAGCATCCACCGCGCTGTCGCCCGGTTTGAGATTGATCAGGCCGACCTTGAACGGCGCGATCGCCTCCGGCCATATGATACCAGCCTCGTCATGGCTCGCCTCGATGGCCGCGCCGGCGACGCGGGTGGGCCCGATGCCGTAGGAACCGCCATGCACGGGAATGAGGGAACCGTCGGGACCTGCGACGACGGCCTTCATCGGCGCGGAATATTTCGTGCCGAAATAGAAGATATGCCCGACCTCGATGCCGCGCGCGGAGACCTGCTTGTCGGCCGGCAGGGCGTCGAAGGCAGGCTTGTCGTGCTTCTCCTCGGTCGCCGCATAGAGCGAAGTCCATTGATCGACGATCGCCTGCAGCCCGGCCTTGTCGTCGAAATCCGTGCCCGCCGAGGGCGGTGCCATCGACAGATAGTCGCGATGGCAGAACACTTCGCTCTCGCCCGTCGAGGCCAGGATGATGAATTCATGGCTGAGATTGCCACCGATCGGGCCGGTATCGGCCACCATCGGAATCGCAGTCAGGCCGAGCCGCGCGAAAGTGCGCAGATAGGCCACGAACATCTTGTTGTAGGAATGCTGCGCACTGGCCTGGTCGAGATCGAAGGAATAGGCATCCTTCATCAGGAATTCGCGCCCGCGCATCAGGCCGAAACGGGGGCGGATCTCGTCCCTGAACTTCCACTGGATATGGTAGAGGTTGAGCGGCAGGTCCTTATAGCTGCGCACATAGGCACGGAAGATCTCGGTGATCATCTCCTCATTGGTCGGCCCATAGAGCATCTCGCGCTCCTGACGGTCCCGAATGCGCAGCATCTCCTTGCCATAATCGTCATAGCGCCCGCTTTCGCGCCACAGATCGGCGGATTGAATGGTCGGCATCAGCAATTCGATGGCGCCGGCACGATTCTGCTCTTCGCGAATGATCGCGTTGATCTTGTTCACCACACGCAGGCCAAGTGGCAGCAATGCGTAGATTCCGGCCGCTTCCTGACGGATCATGCCCGTGCGCAGCATCAGACGATGGGAAACAATTTCTGCTTCCTTCGGCGTCTCGCGCAGAATAGGCAGGAAATAACGGCTCAAACGCATAGGACAAACCTTCTCCAAGCAGCCGGCGACCTCTGCTGCGCCGGGTAAGACATGTGGCAAAATCGCGATTCAAGATGAAAGGACGCGCCGATCGAGACCGTGACACGCCTGTCCGGCAAATCGCTTCCGATCGCCAGCTCATGGAAGCTTGACCCGATCCCTCGTAAAAACACAAGGGTAAGACCAGCAAAACCGCCATTATTTGGCAATTTGCGCGCACAACACGATGAGTGCGATGCTACCTGTTCGTTCACCAACTGCCCACGAACGGCGCAGCCTGGTAAAACGACGCGCACAAATTTTAAGCAAAGATATTAATTTTGTGCCGATCGCTGCACAAAGACGTGACAAGCAAAAAAACTTCGTCTAGCGTCCGTCCCGTCAACGACAGGGCATCCGAACTCAGCAATGAGTAGAAGGAAGTCAGGGTCCAAGTCTTGGGAGGAAGCCCGCAGGCGCCGCCGGTGAACAAACCGTTGTCGAGCAGCCGTCCTGACACTTCAAACAGCACAAAGATGCGTGAAGGAAGTCTCAGGAAGATGGGTTAGGACGAGGTCTAGAATAAGGCGAGGCTCGCAAGAGCCTCGCCTTTTTTAATGCGTGTTGGCGTAACGGCATGTTGCATCATGCGGACGCATCGTGACAACCACATGACAATGTCGGATCGGCGGAAGCTCCGTCGCAATGGCGACAGCATCGCCGGGTGGAATCGGATTTTTCTCAAAGCAGATTGCTCCTGCCTGAGGCCGCGGCTCGGGCAGGAGCAATCTGCAGAATATCAAACGCTTGCAAAGTTTCCCGATTTTGCCCACGAATGGGCGGCATCGGGAAGCTTTGCTTAGCTTCGCATTGTCTGCCTGATCGATTTACTTTAGCGTTTGCCGGCTGTGTGACGTGCGGCAGAACTGAGGCGAAGGCCGGCAGTTATCAGCGCCTCCCCAGACTGTATTGAGCACGTTGAGCCTGTGATCGATGAGCCGTAGCCCTGTCTCGCAACCCGCGCGGATCGCGCCGCTGGCGGTATTGCCGGTCTTCTATCGCCTGACCGGCAAACCCGTCCTGGTCATCGGCGCGAGCCAGGCCGCCCTGTGGAAGGCCGAGCTGCTGGCGTCGACCGGCGCCGAAGTTCGCGTCGCCGCGCCCGACGCGAACGACGCTCTGGCGCAATTATGCGCCCGCGAGGATGTGAGTGTCCGCCACCTCGCCCGCTCCTGGCACGAGGCCGATCTCGACGGCATTGCCCTGGTCGTCGCCGATGTCGAGGACGACGGGCAGGCCGCCCATCTCGCCGCCG
This sequence comes from Labrys sp. KB_33_2, assembly GCF_052114505.1. Lineage (NCBI taxonomy): Bacteria > Pseudomonadati > Pseudomonadota > Alphaproteobacteria > Hyphomicrobiales > Xanthobacteraceae > Labrys > Labrys sp. KB_33_2. Next base: position 148,255 of record NZ_JBFREW010000010.1, read on the forward strand.
CCGCGCGCCGGGCCGGTACGCCCGTGAATATCGTCGACCGACCGGCCTTCTGTGATTTTCAGTTTGGTGCAGTGGTCAACCGTTCGCCACTGGTGGTGGGCATCTCGACCGACGGGGCCGTCCCCGTCTTCGCGCAGGCGATCCGCAGCCGAATCGAAATGTTGCTGCCGACCGGTTTCCAGAAATGGGCGGAGGCTGCCCGCAACTGGCGTCCCCTGGTGCAGGCGCACAACCTTTCCCTGCAGGCGCGCCGGGCGATCTGGGAGCGTTTCGTCCATGCCGCCTTCCGCCATCCGGAGCGCGTGCCGGGCGAGGCCGAACGCGCCGACCTCCTCGCCACAATCGAGCAGCAGGAAAAAACCCCGGCACACGGCAGCGTCGCCTTGGTGGGCGCGGGTCCGGGGGATCCGGAGCTGCTGACCTTGAAGGCCGTGCGCGTCCTGCAATCGGCGGATGTCATCCTGCATGACGATCTCGTCTCCCAGGAAGTGCTCGATTTCGCCCGCCGCGAGGCCGAGCGCATCATCACTGGCAAACGCGGCCATCGCCCGTCCTGCAAGCAGGACGACATCAACGCTCTGATGGTTTCTCTGGCCAGGGACGGCAAGCGCGTGGTGCGGCTGAAAGGCGGTGATCCCCTGGTGTTTGGGCGGGCCGGCGAGGAAATCGCCGCCTGTCGTGCCGCCGGCATTGCCGTCGAGGTCATTCCCGGCATCACTGCCGCTTCCGGAGCCGCCGCGAGCCTGGAAGTCTCCCTTACCCACCGCGACCACGCGAGGCGCCTGCAATACATCACCGCCCATGCCAAGAACGGCAAGCTGCCGGATGATCTCGATTGGAAGGCGCTTGCCGATCCCGCCGCCACCACTGCCATCTATATGGGCAAGCTGGTCGTCGCCGAAGTCGCCACGCGCCTGCTCGAGGCCGGCATGGCAGCGGATACGCCGGCCATCATCGTGGAATACGCCACCCATGCGCGTGAACGCCGTTTCCATACCGCGATCGGCGAAATGGCCGGCGTCTTTACCGCCAACCAGCTCGACGGCCCCTGCATCATTCTGTTCGGCCAGGCCATGTCCGAGGCAAGGCGCGACCGCCCAAGCTGAACGGCACCCGTCTCCGCGGTACAGCTTCCGTTAAGGAAAGATTTGCCACCCTCCTTCCATGGTGGACCGCAGATTCGCGCCCGCCGGGTGTTTGAACGACAGGAGTTCTCCATGAAAAAACTGATTCTCGCGGCCGCTCTGGCCACGATGGGCTTTGCCGGCCTTTCGACCGGTGCCTCTGCCATGCCCGCCGCTCCCGGCATCGGCGCGGATGCCAGCCTCATCGAGACCATCGCCTATGGCTGCGGCCGTGGCTTCGTACCCAATCGCTGGGGCCGTTGCGTGCCCAACCAGCGCCCCGCCCCCGCCTACCGTCCTGGTCGCTTCGTCCCAGATACCCCTGCTTATCGCCGCGGCCCGGTGCCGGCCAATCGCAGCGGCTACGGACGGGCCTGCCCGCCCGGCACGCGTCTGGGTCCGCGCGGCGGCTATTGCCACCCTGCCTATTGAAATCGCACGAGACTTCACCCGTCTCACCAAGCCCGGCAAGGTCCATCCTTGCCGGTTTTTTTTTGAGCCACTGGGGACGTCCGCTTCAAAACCCGCTTATGCTCTTATGCCGGCGAAGCCATTTGCGGATGATTTCGGTCAGATAGGCTGTCGAGCCAAGATCACCAATCCGACACGCAACGACCGTACAGACCCGGATACGTGCCAGGCGGGCAGCTTCGGCGCGGAACGGCCCAATAGCGTGGGCCGTCGTAATAGCCCGGCCCATCGAAGTAGCCCGGACTGTCATAATAATAGGGACGCACATAATATCTCGGTGCTTCGGCATATCCATCGCCGTAACGCGGTCCCCGATAGCCACGGCTGTTGGGCACACAGCGTCCATAGCTGCGATAATAATTGCGCGGGCATCCATCCGCCACGGTTTGCAGTAGTGGATCTTCTACGCTAGCCGCAGGCACCACCGGCATGGCGGAAGCAGGCGCAGCAGTAAGGCCTGCCGAAGCAAAGCCCATGGCTGCTGCATAAGCGGCAATAACCCATTGTCTCATCACACGCTCCTCGAGCGAATCCAGCGCGATATAAACGCAGCGCGGGAAGCGTTCGTTCCGCGCCAGCGGCGACCCCGTCTTCCAGTGTATGGCGGTGGCCTGAGCATTCATAGGCAGCTTCGAATTCTTCCTCATATTTCTGGTGTGGTGCGCGCCCACCTACCAGGCCTGTGCATTTCGCGTCTCTCATATGACGAGAAACTGAAATCGGGGCTTGCGCATCAGAGCGAAAAACCCTATTCAGCCCACGCTCAATGAGCGTCGGAGCGTAGCGCAGCCCGGTTAGCGCACTAGTCTGGGGGACTAGGGGTCGGAGGTTCGAATCCTCTCGCTCCGACCATTTTTCTGAACATTTCGAATATGTCAGCCCTTCTTCGCGTGAAGCGAAGAGGCGTAGGCTTGACACGGTCCGAGCCAATATTGGCAAACGCAGCCGATGCCGTCAGGTTCCCGATGTTAAAAGTCATTGCCCAGGACTTCATCAAGCACGACCACGTCGATACGGTGCTTCCGCTCTACAGGGAACTGGTCGCCAAGACGCGCCAGGAACAGCACTGCATCGCCTATGACCTTTTCATCGACCAGAAGGACCCCGGCCATTTCGTCTTCGTCGAGGCATGGCCCGATCGCGCAGCCCTCGACGCCCATTGCCGTACCGAGCATTTCAAGCGGCTGGTGTCCCAGATCGATGCCCATCAGCGCCAGCCGGGCACCTATATTCTGATGGATTCCTTCGAGGTTTGAGCATGGTGCGGTTTATCCGTGTCTGTTTTCGATCATGGATTTGATATAGAACAAAAAGAGAACAAAATACTGGACAAGCACATGTGTGCGGCATAGGGTCCTGCCCTCAACCGAAGGTAATCGACATGCTCGACGGTTATTTCGATGGCACGCACATGCCCGCTGCCCGGCCGGAAGAAGTCGCGGAAATCGCCCGATTGGTCGATATGGCAGGCGGCAGCGGCGCAGCCCTGCTGGCGCTCTACCGTTACGCTCTGCAGGCCCAGACTTCGCTGATCAATCGGGACAGGCTGATCGCAGAATTGAAGCGCCAATCCGATCGGCTCGAGGACGAAGATCTTCACGAAAGAGTGGATGGCGACGCCCAGGGTGTCCCGATCGACTGGATCGTCAGCCGCGAACTGAAGCGGACCGACGGCAATGCCATAACGGCATTGCGACGGGCGATTCGCCGCAATGTCAGGCTCGACGACGAACTCGACCGTCTGGCAAGCCTGCTGGAGGCGGCGGGCAATCCCCTCAGCCTATCTGGCAAGCCATGACCGAGCCTCTGACAGGGCCGAAGTCTACCCTGCGTCGGGCTGACGAGGTTGTACCGCTCAAGGTCGAGGAGGCGATCGCTGCTTGCGGTGGCGATGCAGGCGCGACGGTTCGCGCCCTGCTTGTCATGATCGATCATCTGAGGGCCGAACTCGCCGCGCGGGAGGGCGAGATTGCGGCGCTGGCTGCCAGCGTGTCGCGCGGTTACGCGCGGGGCCTTGGTGAGCGCCCCCTCCCCGGCTGGCGTGCTCTCCCCCGCTTGGATGACAAAGCGCTTCGCAAGCCCGAGGATTGAGAGATCACCGCCAAAGCAAATCGCACTTTCAGAGCATGCCGATCGGAAAAAACGACAATGGCGACACGGAATTCTGCTTCGACCCCCGCATCGAGCTATGCTTTGGCACATACGCATGACACCAGCGGCAAGATCCCGCCAGTCAACCATCTGCAAATCGCGCAGGCGTAATGCTGCCCCTATGTGGCTATGCCGCTGTAGCTATCAGAAAGACTGCGCAACACAGGGCCTCTACGCTCACCAGACGGCTCGTGCCGCGGTGACCGCATCACAGTGCGTGTGTGTTCAGCACCAAACGATATCGCAGGCGATCTTCGGATCGAGGCTGTGTTTGCCGGGAGCAGCCACCTGTTTCGTCTGCTTCGCAGCCATAGCCGGCGAACGCCAATCAATCACCGTATCGATAATCAAAATAGCGATCACCAGGACAACCAGAAAACCCGTGATCATTTCACTCAGATCCATGACGAACCTCCATCAGCCGGTTCCCGATCCGGCCATGAGGGACCCAGCCCTTCATTTCAACGCATGAATTCTGCGCTTGTTCCTACTATCCTTCAAGTTTAAATCGTCATCGAGTACCAAAGCTTGACGCTATTTTGCAGCGCACACATGCTGCTGCATCGCAAACAAAAGAAAAGCCGGCTGCTGGCGCGCCGGCTTTTCCTGAAAATCTGACGGTATACCGAAAGACTCTGCGGTTCGTTTAGGCTGCCGCCTGGAGCTGATCAGCGGCCAACTTGCCCGAACGCCGATCCTGGACCAGTTCATAGCTGATCTTCTGGCCTTCGCGCAGCTCATAAAGGCCGGCCCGCTCAACCGCACTGATGTGGACGAACACGTCCTTGGAGCCATCATCGGGCTGAATGAAACCGAAGCCCTTCTGGGCGTTGAACCACTTTACGGTACCTGTGCTCATCGTGAGCTATTCCTTCAACGTAGTGAGAGCCAAAGCCCGCAGCGAAGCGGACCCAGCGAGTGTCGAATTTTGGTGAGAGCTTGTCTGCGCGCATCCAGCGAGTGCCGTGACGCGAGGCCAAGTCGTTCGGCCGAAAATCGATGGCGACAGGCTGCCTCATTGAAATCGAGCGGTCAAGACAAAGCTGCGACAAAATGCGCATTTTTGCATCTGTGTCGCCTTTCTGAAACGCCAATAACAATATAGCGCCAATCCAGCCGAAATCTTCCAAGCAGAACATCAAGGCTGCAATTCCGCAGCACATGTCTGATCCTGCTCTTGCGAATTCACTACGCTTCAATTCACTTTCCTGTCACACAATCCTCTGACTTTTCGCTGGAACAGCATTCACGCAGATCAAAAATCGCACCCGGGAGCAGTGGACACCTTGCCTTTCCTCCGCACCGGCACGCCGGAATGGCCTTAACCATGACGCAGGGCGGTTGGCACCCTGCCCCCGCTTGCGGCTATAAGGACGGAACCGGGAAGGCAGGCGAAGGACCGAAAAGGACGATGGACGGTGCGAAGCCAGAGATCGCGATATTGGTGCCCTGCTACAATGAGGCAGTGGCAATCCAGGCCGTCATACAAGGCTTCCACGCGCAGCTGCCCTCGGCCGTCATCTATGTCTATGACAACAATTCCTCCGACGACACTGCGCTCCTGGCGAAAGAAGCCGGTGCCGTCGTGCGCCATGAGGCTCGTCAGGGCAAGGGACATGTGATCCGCCGCATGTTCGCGGATATCGAGGCGGACATCTACATCATCGTCGACGGCGACAATACCTATGATCCCGCCAGTGCTCCGGCCCTCGTCGAGGCCTTGCGCGCCGGTCCCCTCGATCTCGTCAACGGCGTACGGGTGGCTGATGGCGAGATGGCCTACCGCCCCGGACATCGCTTCGGCAACCGGATGCTTACCCGCCTTGTCACCCGCTTCTTCGGCTCGTCTTCGCGTGACATGCTGTCGGGGTACAAGGCGATGTCCCGGCGCTTCGTCAAGACGTTTCCGGCCCTTTCGACCGGCTTCGAGATCGAGACCGAATTGCTCGTGCACGCCCTCGAAATGTCGCTTCCGCTCGGCGAGATCGAAACCTTCTATCGGGAGCGTCCGGTAGGCTCGCAGAGCAAGCTGCGTACCGTGCAGGACGGTATGCGCATTCTTAAACTCATTGCCAAACTGGTGAAGGAAGAACGGCCGCTGCTGTTCTTCAGCTGGGTCGCGGGCCTGCTTGCTCTATTGTCGCTCGCCATCGCCACACCGGTGGTCCTGGAATATCTTGAATTCGGCTCGGTGCCGCGCTTGCCGACGGCTGTGCTCGCCACCGGTCTGATGCTGTCGGCCATCATCGCTTTCTTTTCCGGCATGATCCTCGACACGGTCACGCGCGGACGCAGGGAACTCAAGCGCCTGCATTATTTACGCTATGCCCCCGTCCGCTAGCCCCTCTTCCGAGAGGTCCTTGCGCTGGCGGCTATGCTGCTTTGCCTTGGCCGGCTTCGTCGGTTTCGCCTTCGATGCCGGCATTCTGACCGCCCTGGTCAATCTCGGCTTCGATGTCCGTCTGGCGCGCCTGGTCTCCTTTGCCTGCGCCATGGTGGTGACCTGGCTGATCAACCGCTCGCTTGCCTTCGGCGACCGGGCCGGCTCCGACATCGTGTCCGAGTTCCTGCGCTATTTATCCGCCAGCGTGCTGGCGGCCCTGGTCAATCTCGGCGCTTTCATGGCGCTGGTCACCCTCGGCGGGCCCTTTGCACGATGGCCGGTGCTCGCCGTGGCGGTTGCTATCGCGCTGTCGATGAGCCTCAATTTCTGGAGCTATCTCAAGGTCGTCTTCGCGCCGAAGCCGAGGACTCCAGATAGGCCGGCATAAGAGTCTCTCTCGCGATCTGATGGAATCATCCCCGATCGCAAAAAAAGCGCCTCACACGGAGACGCTTCTTCGCTCTGGCGCTGAGCCTATCGGCCGAAGCCCGGGATGCCTGCGGTCATGCCGCGCGCGAGCTGCGTGACGAAGTTGAGATCGCCACCGGCCGTCGGCGTCGTACGGGTGATCGAATCGAACACCACGCCGTCCTTCAGACCGTAATTGGCGACGCGCGACACCCGGCCATTGGCGAAGTAGACGGCCAGCACATTGCGGTCGACCAGGTGCGGCGACAGGAAGGCCACCGGGCGCGAGGTGGTCTGAGACACATAGTACCAGGCCTGGCCGTCGAGGGTGGACTGGGTGGAGGGCGTGCCGAGCGCTTCCAGCACCTGGGCCTGGGTCGTGCCGGGCTTGATCGCCGACAAGGTGCTCTCGGTCACCACGATACCGTGCACATTGGTCTCGCCGATCGAGCCGCAGCTTTGCAGCAGCCCAGCCAGCGAGATGACGACAGCGGCCGCCAGCACGGGAGACCGGAAACGGGGGGGCAACACAACTATACTCACTTTGGCCTCCATCGGGCACACAGGCTCGTTCGCCACATCGTCGCGTGGGCTCTGGCGTAACCCGCTCGCGCACGAAATTCAACCTTGGCGCTCAGGGAGCATCCACTTATATGGAGCGTCCGCTATAGAGTGCGGTCTTCGACCGGATCGTCGCCGGGCCGCGGGCATGGTCCCGCCCCCCGGCCCCCCTGTCGAATATCCCTGCTGGTGAAGGAGCTCATGTTCGGCCTGTTTCGCAATAGAGCGCGCGAGGCGCAGATTGCCCGCCTCTACGACCAGATCCTGGCGCAGAGCCGCGATCCCGCACTGTTCCTCGAAGGACGCGTCCCCGACACGGTGGAAGGGCGCACGGACATGATGCTGCTGCATCTGTTCCTGCTCATGCACCGGCTCAATGACGAGCAAGGTGATATCCGTGAGATCGCCCAGGGCGTATGCGACCGCTTTTTCGCCGAGCTCGACCGCGCCATGCGGGAAATGGGCGTGGGCGATCTCACCGTGCCCAAGAAGATGCGCAAGATCGCCGACATCTATACGGGATGCTCGTCTTCCTATGGCAATGCCTTGCACAAGCCCGATGACGAAGAACTCACCCAGGTCCTTCTGCGCAACGTCTATGCCCGCGACGAGGCGAGACTGCCTCAGGCGCGGGCTCTCGCCGGCTATGTCCGGCGCGCCTCCAAGGCCCTTGCCGATGCATCGCTGGCGAATCTTGCCAGCAATTCCCTGCCCTTCCCCACCCCAGCCCTAGGTGAGAGCGCATGACCAATGAAACGCCCCACTTCTCGCGTCCGGTCCACCTGCGCGAGGTTCCGCCCACCGGCCGCTACTTCGTCATCGAGACGAACGAGGACGAGCGCCGGGCCATCGCGCGGCAGCTCGGTGTTCCTGATGTCGCCGCCCTCACGGCCAAGCTTCATGTCACACCCTTCCGCAAGGATGGGCTGGCGGTCGATGGCACCATTCGTGCCCGCCTGACACAGATCTGTGTCGTCACGGCCGAGCCGTTCGAGAGCGAGGTCGACGCTCCCGTCGATGTCCGCTTCTCACCGGATGGGCAGGATCCCAATGCCGAATTCGATCTGGCCGAATTGCACAACCCGGATGCCGAGGATCCGCCGGACCTGCTGTCCGGCGACACCATCGATCTGGGTGCCATCGTCTGCGAGTTCCTTGCCCTGGCGCTCGATCCCTATCCGCGCAAGCCGGGGGCGGCCTTCGAGGGCGACGAAGACGAAGCGGGCCTCTCTCCCTTCGCCGCGCTCAACAAGTTGAAGGACAAGGATTCTTAAGAGCAAAGGACGTTTTCGTTAAAATGCGCTTTGCTCCGGCTCCTTGTTTCGATGCGTCTTTGCGAAACCTGCCGTGCCCGGCAACGGGCAAAAGCCGTAGCAAACGCCTTTGATCGAACACGATTGTGTGAGATCGCACGTCCTGGAGCCGCGATTCATTGATCCGTTACGGGCCTGGACCTATCCACACCGTATGAATTTCTGCCTTTTGGAGAAGTAAATGTCGTTGAAGCGTCTGATGGCCGGGGTTGCACTCGGCGTTGGCTTGCTGGCATCCGGCCAGCCCGTCTTCGCTGCCGAACCGCTGGACAAGCCGGCGGTCGAGGCGATCGTCAAGAATTACCTGATGGAGCATCCCGAGGTCATCGTCGACGCCATCAACGCCATGCAGGCCAAACAGGAAGCGGCGGCGTCCGAGCGCCAGAAGAAGCTGCTCTCCGACAGCATGGATACCATCCTCAACGGGTCGCAGAACGCCGTACTGGGCAACCCTCAGGGCGATGTCACGCTGGTCGAATTCTTCGACTACAATTGCGGCTACTGCAAGCGCGGCCTCGCCGACATGGTCAAGCTGCTCGATACCGACAAGAAGCTCAAGGTGGTGCTGCGCGATTACCCGATCCTGAGCGAAGGCTCCAAGGAAGCCGCCGTGGTTGCCCTCGCCGTCAAGAAGCAGTTGCAGGGTGACAAGTTCATGCAGTTTCATCAGATCCTGCTGACCACCCGCGGCGCCGTCGGCAAGGATCGGGCGCTGCAGGTGGCGGAGGACTCCGGTGTCGACATGACCAAGCTGCAGGCCGACATGAAGGATCCGGCCTTGCTGCAGGGGCTCGCCAGCACCATGCGCCTCGGCGAAGCACTGGGCATCAACGGCACGCCCTCCTATGTGCTCGGCAGCGAGATCACGCCCGGCGCCGTCGGCTACGACGCCTTGAAATCCAAGATCGATTCGCTGCGCAAATGCGGCCAGACCGCCTGCGGCTGAGCCGGACAGAACCTTCTGCGTGCAAAGCAGGCGGTTTTTCACCGCCGGCTTTGCCTTCCTGGATCGAGCGCCCTATAAGGAGCGTTCGCAGCAAAAGGCCCGTTGCAGCACGCTTCGGGCTTTCAATTTATGGTCCGATTGGCAAGCATGGCGCTCGTCTACATTCTGAATGGCCCCAATCTCAATATGCTGGGTGTGCGTGAAACGTCCGTCTACGGCACGCTCGACCTCGGCGGTATCGAGACGTTGGCCCGGGCGCGCGCGGAACAATTGGGCCTGACCGTCGAATTCCGGCAGACCAACCACGAGGGCGTGCTGCTCGACTGGGTGCACGAGGCCTATCACAAGGGAGCAGTCGGATTGATCATCAATCCCGGCGCGCTCACCCACACCTCGATCGCTCTGCACGATGCGATCAAGGCTGTTAGCCTGCCGGTAATCGAACTGCATCTATCCAACGTGTTCGCGCGCGAAAGCTTCCGGCACCACTCCTGGGTCTCGCCGGCCGCCAAGGGCGTGATCTGCGGATTTGGCCCCAAGGGCTATGAACTTGCCCTCGAAGCACTGGCTTCGAGCGTATCGGCTCAATGAATGACGGGGCCTCGGCCCCGCGGAAACGCAAGGCATGACGATGTCGCGAACCAAATCGGGGATTGATCCCGAGATTATCCGGGAACTCGCCAATCTCCTCACGGAGACGGATCTTACCGAAATCGAGGTGCAGCAGGCTGACCTGCGTATCCGGGTGGCGCGGCAGATCAACGTCACGGCCACCGTGCCGGTGGGCGCGCCAGCGGTGAGCGTTGCCGCACCGGCCGCCGTCGTCGCCGCAGTGCCGGCCGCCGCCGACCCGGCCAATCATCCCGGCGTGCTGAAATCGCCGATGGTGGGTACCGCCTTTCTCGGCGCCGCACCGGGCGCCAAGGCCTTCGTGGAGATCGGCAGCAAGGTCAACCAGGGCGATCGCGTACTGATCGTGGAAGCCATGAAGACCTTCAACGACATCATCGCGCCGCGTTCTGGAACGGTGACCACCTTGTTCATCGAAGACAAGCAGCCGGTCGAATACGGCCAGCCGCTGATGATCATCGAGTGACGGGAATGTTTGACAAGATCCTGATCGCGAACCGCGGCGAGATCGCCCTGCGCGTGCTGCGCGCCTGCAAGGAACTCGGCATCAAGACGGTGGCCGTCCATTCCACCGCCGACGCCGATGCCATGCATGTCAAGCTGGCGGACGAAAGCGTCTGCATCGGGCCCCCGCCGGCACGCGAGAGCTATCTCAACATCCCCGCTCTGATTGCCGCCTGTGAGATTACCGGCGCTGAAGCAGTGCATCCGGGCTACGGCTTCCTGTCGGAAAACGCCCGCTTCGCCGATATACTCGATCAGCACAACATCGCCTTCATCGGCCCCAAGGCCGAGCATATCCGCATGATGGGCGACAAGATCGAGGCCAAGCGCACCGCCAAACGCCTCGGCATCCCCTGCGTTCCCGGCTCGGATGGTGGCGTCACCAATGACGTCGACGCGGCCCGCATCGCCGCCGAGATCGGCTATCCCGTGCTGGTCAAGGCAGCCGCCGGTGGCGGTGGCCGCGGCATGAAGGTCGCGTTGACGGCCGAGGATTTGTCCGACGCTCTCGCCACCGCCCGCGCCGAAGCTCTGGCAGCGTTTGGCGACGACGCGGTCTATCTCGAGAAATACCTGCAAAAGCCCCGCCACATCGAATTGCAGGTGCTCGGCGATGGCCAGGGTCATGCCATTCATCTGGGCGAGCGCGACTGCTCGCTGCAGCGCCGACACCAAAAGGTGTGGGAGGAAGGCCCCTCCCCAGCTCTCAATGCCGCCCAGCGCAGCAAGATCGGCGATATCGTCGCCAAGGCGATGATCGAACTCGGCTATGTCGGCGCCGGCACCATCGAGTTCCTCTATGAGAATGGCGAGTTCTATTTCATCGAAATGAACACGCGCATCCAGGTGGAACATCCGGTGACCGAGATGATTACCGGCATCGATCTCGTCAACGAGCAGATCAAGATCGCCGCCGGTTCGCCGCTGTCGATCAAGCAGTCTGACGTGCAGATCGAAGGCCATGCCATCGAGTGCCGCATCAATGCCGAGAATGCCGCGACCTTCCGGCCTTCCCCTGGCACGATCAGCTATTTCCATCCGCCGGGCGGGCTCGGCGTACGCGTCGATTCGGCGGTCTATCAAGGCTACAAGATCCCGCCCTATTATGATTCGCTGATCGGTAAGCTCATCGTGCACGGCCGCACGCGCACCGAGTGCCTGATGCGTCTGCGCCGGGCTATCGACGAATTCGTGGTCGATGGCGTGGAGACCACCCTGCCCCTGTTCCGCACCCTGGTGCGCAACGCGGACATCCAGAACGGCCTCTACGACATTCACTGGCTCGAGAAGTTCCTCGAGGCCGGCGGCATGAGCGACAGCGTCTAGGCTTTTCCGCCATGTCGGGCGCCGAGATCAATCTGGAGATCACGCCGCAGGTCCTGCTCAAGGCCTATGCCTGCGGCATCTTCCCGATGGCCGAGAGCGTCGATGATCCAGGCCTCTATTGGGTCGAGCCGGAGTTTCGCGGCGTCGTTCCGCTCGATGGCCTGATCATCTCCCATCGCCTCGCCCGCACCATCCGTTCCGACCGTTTCGAGATCGTGGTGGATCGCGATTTCGAGGCGGTGATCGATGGCTGCGCGCAATCCGCGCCGGGGCGTCGCACCACTTGGATCAACGCCTCGATCCGTCGGCTCTATGGCGAATTGTTCCGGCTGGGGCATTGCCACACGGTCGAGGCCTATCGCGGCGGCCAGCTGGTTGGTGGCCTCTACGGTGTCGACCTTGGCGGCGCCTTTTTCGGCGAAAGCATGTTCCATCGCGAGAGCGACGCCTCGAAAGTCGCCTTGGCTCATCTGGTGGCAAGATTGCGCCATGGCGGCTACCAGTTGCTCGACACCCAGTTCGTCACCGACCACCTGACCAGCCTCGGCGCCATCGAACTGCCGCGCTCCCTCTATCATCAACTGTTGGATGACGCTCTCGCCGAGGACGGTGATTTTCTCGCCTGGCCAAAGGAAGAGGCCAGGAGCGGCGCTGAAATTCTGGCCGTACTGGCCGATTGAGCCTGCCGGTCAAAAGGGGCTTGTCGGGAGCTGCCAATTATAGGCGACCGCGATCATGCGCAGGCTGACGCAGAGGATAGCCGCCGCCACAGCGACATAGCGCCGGCGCCAATTTCGCCCGCGGCTGAGTGTTATCACGATAGCGCCGGCCATGCCGGCTGTCGCATAGATGTCGGTCTGCAGAATATGCGGCACCCTGTTCAGCAGCACGTCGCGCATCACACCGCCCCCGACGCCGCTGACCGTGCCGAGGAAAATCGCCACCAGAGGATGGATCTTGAAATCCAGCGCCTTGAAGGTACCGGCCACCACAAACAGAGCCAGGCCACAGGCATCGAACGCGATCAACACGTGGATCGGGATGGCTTTGACCCAAGCGTGGAACACCCAGGTGACGAAAGCGGCACTGAGCACGGCCACCGTATAGCGCCAGTCGGCCACCGCAGCCACCGGGCGGGCGCCGATCAAGACGTCGCGCATCACTCCACCGCCGAGCGCCGTCAGGAAGGCCAGCACCAGCACCCCGACCGGATCGAACCCGGCCACCACGCCGGCCAACGCCCCTTCGAGCGCGAATACGAAGGTGCCGCCGAGATCGGCGAGGAGAACCAGTTGATCGACCTTGCGGGACATCGACGCGCTTCCAGCGATGCCAGGATTTCCGGTGATGTCAGGATTTCCAGGGATATCAGGACATGGCAACGCCCTATCCACGATCCCCGTACGGCAGACAATCACGCCGATCAACAAAGCTGTACATGGACCGTGAAAAGCCGCCCGCTCAATCCTGCGGCGCGTTGGGATCCACCGGCTGGTCGAAGAAATCGGTATTGCCGTCGCCGGCCTCAGGCGGCGGAGCGGCGTCCGGCACCACCGTGTCGGGCGATGCGGCCTGCCCCTTCTTGCCCTTCGCGGGCTTGCTGCCCGGCTGAGCCGTCACCACGGGCGGCGGCGGTGGATCGCTGGTCTTGCCGCCCTTGCAGTCCTTGAGCCAGACGTCATAGACGGGATGCTCGACGCCATTGAGGCCCGGGCTGGCAGCGAACATCCAGCCATTGAACAGGCGATCGACCTTCTTGCTGAGCGTGAGCTCGTCGATTTCAACGAAGCTGGTGGTTTGCGGATCCTCGCTGGCCGAACGGCTGTAGCATACGCGTGGGGTCACGCTGAGCGCCCCGAACTTCACCGTCTGTCCAACTGGCGCCTCGAAGGTACTGATTTCACCGGAAATCTTGTCGAGGCCGGTGAAGACCGCGGTGGGGTTGGTGATGCGCTCAGCCCGGGCTTCGCCGGTGCCCAAAATCACGCCGAGGCAAGCCGCACTTGCAACAGCAAGGCGCCGGGACCGGTCGGTCAGAGAAAGGAAGGCAGGCGGACGCAAAGGCAAAGGGGATCCGTGTCTGGACGAGTCGAAAAGCGATAGCGCCCCTTCGGGGCGAAAAGACGGCCACGGGCACCGCCGCAGCCGGCTATACCGATGCGTCAGTCCCCCGGCGACCAGGCCTGGTAATCGCCGGTCGCCGCCTGGCGATGGCCGTGAGAGAGCATCGAGCCCTTGGGGTGATAGGCGTTCACCGTACCGGTCTGGTTGGGGCGATGCGGCTTTTGCCAATCGCGCGGCTTGTATTCGGTCTCGCTCGGAGGGGTATCGATCTGATGGTGCATCCAGCCCCACCAGCCCGGCGGAATCGCCGTGGCCTCGGCATAGCCATTATACTGCACCCAGCGGCGCTGCACGCCAATGGTCGGATCCACGGCACCGCCCTTGGTGCGGTAGTAGACATTGCCGAACTCGTCCTCGCCCACGCGCTCGCCCTTCCGCGAGGTCCAGAAGCGGGTTCCGATCGTGGAGCCGTTCCACCACGTGAAGATCTGCAGGAGCGTTTTCATCGAGGGCTGCCGTTTCGTATTCCGTTGCAAGTCTTATGGCCAAGCATGAAGGGGATGTCCACCATTCCGCTCCACCTTACAGGCGATTTCTAGAGCAAGACGCGTGGCAGCAGAACCTTGTTCTGCTCGAATCTGCCATTCTAACTCCGCATCCGTCCGACCCGAAGGCCGCCGGCGAAGTATCAGAGCCGTGCGATCGCCTGCGCAATCAGGTCGAAATAGCCGTCGGCATCGATGCCGCCGAGGACAAAGGCGTTTTTCGGACGGTCGGTCACGCCCCACCAGTCGATCACCGTCATGCCCTGGGTAAGGTCGGATTCCGTCTCGATCTCGACATTGCAGGAACGGCCGGTGAAGAGCTCAGGCTTGATCAGCCAGGCGATCACGCAGGGATCGTGCAGAGGCCCGCCCTCCGAACCGTATTTCTGCACGTCGAAGCGCTCGAAGAAATCGAGCCAACCCACCGCCGCATCCGAAACTTTGGACCCGATCGCCCGGATCCTGTCGACGCGCGGGCGGGTGGTGAGCGCCTTGTGGGTCACGTCGAGCGGGGCCATGGTGATCGGAACGCCGGCGGCGAAAACCGCTTTGGCCGCATGGGGATCAACGAAGATGTTGAACTCGGCCGCCGGCGTCATGTTGCCGCCCTCGAAGCAGCCCCCGCCCATCAGCACGATCTCCTTGATGCGCGGGGCGATGCGCGGCTCGCGCATCAACGCCAGGGCAATGTTGGTGAGGGGGCCAAGCGGGCAAAGCGTGATGGTGCCGGAGGGGCGCGTCATCAGGGTCTCGACGATGAAATCGACGCCATGGCGCGGGCTGAGCGGCATGGCCGGCTCCGGCAGATCCGCGCCGTCGAGGCCGGTCTTGCCATGCACATGCTCGGCGGTGACGAGCGGTCGCAGCAGCGGCCGGTCCGCGCCGGCGCACACGGTGATGTCGGACCGCCCCGCCAGCTCGCAGACCACGCGCGCATTTCGGCTCGTCAAGGCCAACGGCACATTGCCGGCCACGGTGGTGATGCCCAGCACCTCGATCTCGGGACTTCCCAGCGCCAGCAACAGCGCCAGGGCATCGTCCTGGCCGGGATCGGTGTCGATGATGATGGAACGGGGCATGACAGACTCGGGAGCATTGAAGAAGGCCGGACCATGGACCGGCGCGGATCGGCGCGCAAGGCGCCGAAGACTCCTCTTCCTCGGCTGCTTCAGGCCGGTGGCGCGCGGTCGGCGGCGTCGAGTTTCTCCTCCAGCCTTTTGACCAGTTGCATCAACTCCACGACTTGAGTCTCACGCAGGAAGTCTATCTTCTCATGCAACAGCTCGATCTCCAGTTCCGCCTTGGTGTTGACGTCATAGTCATGGGTGGCGGCAGCACGGTCGATGGTGGCCTGCCGGTTCTGGCTCATCATGATGAAGGGGGCGGCATAAGCCGCCTGGAACGACAGCGCCAGATTGAGCAGGATGAAGGGATAGGGATCCCAATGCTGGACGAAGGCGATGACGTTGAGCACCACCCAGGCCGCCAGCACGGCCGATTGCACGATGATGAAAGGCCAGCTTCCCATGGTGGCGGCGACCGCATCGGCAACGCGGGCGCCGAAGGACATCGCCGCCTGATCTCCTCCTCGTCGGACGCGTCGCGACTGGCGCAACCGGTGCAGGAGTGCCAGCTCCTCGTCATGAAGCTGATGGGCTTTGGCGATGAGGCTCATCTTCCGTTCTTTCCGACTCTGCTTGCGGTGCGGGAATGCTACAAGGTTCCCTGGCTGAACGGCGGAAATTGTCGGGCGCGCATACGGGCCGCGACGCCGGACTGTAGGCAGGAGAATGGGACATGGCGGGCGAACCCCACCGTATCGTGGTCGTCGGGGCAGGTTTCGGGGGCCTGGAAGCTATCCATCACCTCAAGAGGGCGCCCGTCGAGATCACGCTGGTGGATCGGCGCAATCACCATATCTTCCAGCCCCTGCTCTATCAGGTTGCCACCGCCTCGCTGGCCACCTCCGAGATTGCCTGGCCGATTCGCCATCTCATGCGCGGCCGGCCGGAGGTGACCACGCTGCTCGGTGAAGTCGGCGGCATCGACGCGCCGGCGCGGCAAGTGTGCCTGAAGGACGGCGCGATGCTTGCCTATGACACGCTGATTCTGGCGACGGGCGCGCGCCACGCCTATTTCGGTCATGACGAATGGGAGCCTCACGCCCCCGGCCTGAAAGCGATCGAGGACGCCACCACCATTCGCCGGCGCATTCTCATTGCCTTCGAAAAGGCGGAACGCGAGACCGATCCCAAGGTGCAGGACGCTTTGCTCACTTTCGTGATCGTTGGCGCTGGACCAACCGGCGTAGAGCTCGCCGGCACCATCGCCGAACTGGCGCGCGACACCCTGGCTCCGGATTTTCGCCGTATCGACACGCATAAAGCACGAGTGGTGCTCGTGGAGGCTGGGCCCCGCGTGCTCGCAGGCTACCCCGACGACCTCTCCGATTACACCAAGCAGTCGCTCGAAAGCCTTGGTGTCGAGGTGGTTCTCGGCGCCGCGGTCACCGCATGCACCGCCGAGGGCGTCGTCCATGGCGGCAAGCTCCTGCCAGCACGCACCATCGTCTGGGCCGCGGGCGTGCGCGCATCCCCGGCTGCCGAATGGCTCGCTGTCCCGGCGGACCGGAACGGTCGAATCATCGTCGAGCCGGACCTGACTGTGCCGGGTCATCCCGAGATCTTCGCCATTGGGGATACCGTCAGCCTCACCGGCCCGGACGGCAAGCCCGTACCCGGCATTGCGCCGGCCGCCAAGCAAGCCGGCGTTTATGTCGCCCGGGTGATTCGGGCCCGGCTGGCGGGCGATCCTGCCCCGCCTCCTTTCCGCTATAAGCATCAGGGCAGCCTGGCGCAGATCGGCAAGAAGCGCGCGGTGATCGATTTCGGCTGGATCAAGCTGCGCGGCTCGCTCGCCTGGTGGATCTGGGGCATCGCCCACATCTATTTCCTGATCAGCGTACGCTCTCGCCTCAGCGTCGCCCTGAGCTGGTTATGGATCCACACCCGCAATCAACGCGGCGCCCGCCTGATCACCCAGGGCGGGGACGGGGACGATTCGTCGCTCGAAAAGGGGTGAGGGAATCACCCCGGCCTCGATTCGTCCGCCAACGACCTCCCGCGCTTGCCCTTACGGCAGGACTTCGGCGATCTCTCCACAAAGGCTTGTGTGCCATTTTGGGTCATCCACCGGGATGGTAAATGAAACATGACCGGAACATGGCAATTCAAAGACAGGGTGAAGGCGGCGATTTCGCCAGAGATTCCGGAGCCTTGAGGCTGCCGGCTCAAGCTTGTCCCCGTTTTCCACAGCCTCTACCATATGTAGATAGTCACTCATTTTGCCGGCACTAAATCTTGACGCCACCCCCGTCGAGTCATACCTATTGAGTCATAGTCGGAAACGTCGGCGGCGGGGGTAACCTCGCGGGATTGCGGGGCACGAGCCCGGCATTCGAACGTTGGCAGGGCCATGCACTCACCGACAAGTAAACAGGATGTCAGGCAGATTTCGAACCGAGCCGTAACGCTGGCACGGCGCGAATTTTTGCGTCTAATTTTCGGGGCAGAACGCAATGCGGATTGATCGGCTTTACACCAAGAAGGGGCAGTCCCCCTACGCGTCCATCGCGTTCCGGACCGCGACGAGCGAGATCCGGAATCCGGATGGCTCGATCGTCTTCCGGCTGGAAGGCATCGCCGTTCCGGAGGCCTGGAGCCAGGTCGCCGCCGACATCCTGGCGCAGAAATATTTCCGCAAGGCGGGCGTGCCCGCCCGTACAAAGAAGGTGGAAGAGAACGCCGTTCCGTCCTGGCTCTGGCGCACCATTCCCGACAAGAAGGCTCTGGCCGCCCTCCCCGAGGCCGAGCGTTTTGTCGGTGAGACTGATTCGCGCCAGGTCTTCGATCGCCTGGCCGGCACCTGGACCTATTGGGGCTGGAAGGGCGGCTATTTCGACAGCGAAGACGATGCGCAAGCCTTCTTCGACGAGCACCGCTACATGCTCGCCATGCAGATGGTCGCGCCCAATTCGCCGCAATGGTTCAACACCGGCCTGCACTGGGCCTATGGCATCGATGGCCCCGGCCAGGGCCATTTCTATGTCGACTACAAGACCGGCAAGCTGACCTCCTCGTCCTCGGCTTACGAGCATCCCCAGCCGCATGCCTGCTTCATCCAGTCGGTTGCCGACGACCTCGTCAACGAGGGCGGCATCATGGATCTGTGGGTGCGCGAGGCGCGCCTGTTCAAATATGGCTCGGGCACCGGCTCCAACTTCTCGGCCCTGCGCAGCGAGGGCGAAAGGCTTTCGGGCGGCGGCCGTTCCTCCGGCCTGATGTCCTTCCTCAAGATCGGCGACCGCGCCGCCGGCGCCATCAAGTCGGGCGGTACCACCCGCAGAGCCGCCAAGATGGTGGTTGTCGATGCCGATCATCCCGATATCGAGACCTATATCGACTGGAAGGTGAAGGAAGAGCAGAAGGTTGCCGCCCTCGTCACCGGCTCCAAGATCGTGCAGCGCCACCTCAAGGCTGTGATGCGCGCCTGCGTGCAATGCGAAGGCCCGGGCGAGGATTGCTTCGATCCGGAGCGCAACCCGGCCCTCAAGCGCGAAATCAAGGCGGCCCGCCGCAACCTCGTCGCCGACAATCTGGTCAAGCGCGTCATCCAGTTCGCCAAGCAGGGCTACAAGGATATCTCCTTCGACACCTATGACACCGATTGGGACTCGGAGGCTTATCTCACCGTCGCCGGCCAGAATTCGAACAATTCCGTGCGCGTGGACGATGCCTTCCTCAACGCGGTCGAAAAGGACAGCGATTGGGAGCTGAAGGCCCGCATCACCGGCAAGACCATGAAGACACTGAAGGCCCGTGACCTCTGGGAGAAGATCGGCCACGCCGCGTGGGCTTCCGCCGATCCGGGCATCCAGTTCCACACCACCATCAATGACTGGCACACCTGCCCGGTCTCGGGGCCGATCCGCGCATCCAATCCGTGCTCGGAATACATGTTCCTCGACGACACGGCCTGCAACCTCGCCTCGCTGAACCTGCTGCAGTTCCGTGAGAAAGACGGCAGCTTCAACCTGGCCTCCTACGAGCATGCCGTCCGTCTGTGGACGATCGTGCTCGAAATCTCCGTGATGATGGCGCAGTTCCCCTCCAAGGCGATCGCGGAGCTGTCCTATCGCTACCGTACGCTGGGCCTGGGCTATGCCAATATCGGCGGCCTCTTGATGACCTCGGGCATCCCCTACGACTCCGATGCCGGCCGCGCGCTCGGCGGCGCCTTTTCGGCAATCATGACCGGCGTCGCCTATGCGACCTCGGCCGAGATGGCCAGGGAGCTCGGCCCCTTCCCGGGCTTCGAGCCGAACCGCGAATCCATGCTGCGCGTCATTCGCAACCATCGCCGTGCCGCCCATGGCGAGGCAACGGGCTATGAGGCGCTGGCCACCGCACCGGTCGCGCTCGATCTCGCTTCTCTCGCAGCCCTCGGCGACAACGGCAAGGCCATCGTCGAGCATGCCAAGGCCGCCTGGAACAACGCCCTGGCGCTGGGCGAGGCCCATGGCTACCGCAACGCCCAGGCGACCGTGATCGCGCCCACCGGCACGATCGGCCTGGTGATGGATTGCGACACCACTGGCATCGAGCCTGATTTCGCCCTGGTGAAGTTCAAGAAGCTCGCCGGCGGCGGCTACTTCAAGATCATCAACCGCGCCGTGCCCGAGGCCCTGCGGACGCTGGGTTATTCGGAAGCCGACATCGCCGAGATCGAGGCCCATGCCGTCGGCCATGCCTCGCTGCGCCAGGCGCCCGCGATCAACCACACCTCGCTGGCCTCCAAGGGCTTCACCGAGGAGAAGCTCGCTCTGCTCGAGAAGTCCCTAGCTTCGGCCTTCGACATCAAGTTCGTCTTCAACAAGTGGACACTCGGCGAGGACTTCATCACCGGTACGCTCGGCGTGCCGGCCGAAAAGCTCAACGAGCCTTCCTTCGACCTCCTCGCTCACCTTGGCTTCGCCAAGGCTGATATCGAGAAGGCCAACATCCATGTCTGCGGCGCCATGACCCTCGAAGGCGCGCCGCATCTGAAGGCCGAGCATCTGCCGGTATTCGATTGCGCCAATCCCTGCGGACGCTTGGGCAAGCGCTTCCTCTCGGTGGAAAGCCACATCCGCATGATGGCGGCGGCGCAGCCCTTCATCTCGGGCGCGATCTCCAAGACCATCAACATGCCCAACGACGCCACGGTGGAGGACTGCAAGGCTTCCTACATGCTGTCCTGGCGCCTGGCGCTGAAGGCAAACGCCCTCTATCGCGACGGCTCCAAGCTCTCCCAGCCGCTCAACTCGCAGCTTCTGGCCGACGAGGACGAAGCCGACGCGGTGGAAGAGCATCTCGAGCGCTCGGTGCCCGCCCGTGCGGCCCAGGTCGCCGAGAAGATCGTCGAGCGTATTATCGAGCGGGTGGAAGTGGCGCGCGAGCGCGAGAAGATGCCCGACCGCCGCAAGGGTTACACCCAGAAGGCGGTGGTGGGCGGCCACAAGATCTATCTGCGCACCGGCGAGTATGACGATGGCCGCCTCGGCGAGATCTTCATCGACATGCACAAGGAAGGCGCTTCCTTCCGAGCGATGATGAACAATTTCGCCATCGCGATCTCACTCGGCCTGCAATATGGCGTGCCGCTGGAGGAATATGTCGAGGCCTTCACCTTCACGCGTTTCGAGCCCTCTGGCTTTGTGCAGGGCAACGACTCGATCAAGAACGCCACCTCCATCCTGGACTATGTGTTCCGCGAGCTCGCCATCTCCTATGTCGGCCGGTACGACCTCGCCCATGTCGTGCCTGATGAGGATGGCCATGCTACGCTTGGCCGTGGTGACGGAGAGAGCAAGGCGCCGGCCCAGCCAGTGACCGTGCCTGTTTCGCGCGGCCTGGTGCGCTCCAAGACCGAGCGCTTCGTGGTGATGCCCGGCGGTGCCACCGCGGCGTCGAACACGCTCGCCCCGGTATCAAACGATGCTCGCGGCGCCATCACGGCCCTGTCCAGTGCCGTGAATACCGGCCTCAGCCGCGGCGTGGTCGCCGGCCCGGGTGCGCACGGTCTTGGTGCGCACACCGTCGGCGCCACGGCGCTGAAGGAGGAGCCCGCCCTCGACGCTCTCGCCTGGGAAGCCCCGGCCGCTCCCGCGGTCAAGCCGGCCTCCGAGCGCCGCAAGGAAGCCAGGCTGCGCGGCTATGAAGGCGAAGCTTGCCCCGAATGCGCCAACTTCACGCTGGTGCGCAACGGCACGTGCCTGAAATGCGACACATGCGGCGGCACCACCGGCTGCAGCTAACGGTGGATGGAGAGTACTCCAAGGTGCGATGGATGCCATTGAACATCCACCGCCGTTGACGAAAATGGCGTGATTTCAAAGCCTTGGAAAATTCGAATGATGCACCCGCCAAACATGTTTGGCGGGTGCATCTTTTTTGAGGCCATCGCCCCGATTGCGGTGCCTGTAGCTGCAGATTGCCCTGCTCACCGCCAACCGAGCGCGGGCGCGATCTCGGTCAAGATCGTCTCGATGACATGGGCGTTGTAGGCGACGCCGAGCTGATTGGGGACGGTGAGGAGCAAGGTATCGGCCTCGGAGATCGCCTCATCCTGCCTGAGCTGCTCGATGAGCGCTTCGGGCTCGGCGGCATAGCTGCGTCCGAAGATCGCGCGCGTGCGCTCGTCGATGAAGCCGATCTGGTCCTCCCCATCGCCTCCCCGCCCGAAATACATGCGGTCCTCATCATTCATCAGCGCGAAGATGCTGCGGCTGACGGAGACCCGGGGCTCACGCGCATGGCCGGCATCCTTCCACGCCGCACGATAGGCGCGGATCTGCTTGGCCTGCTGAATATGGAAGGCCTCGCCGGTCTCGTCGTTCTTCAGGGTCGAACTTTGCAGGTTCATGCCGAGCCTGGCGGCCCAGATCGCGGTTGCATCCGATGAGGCCCCCCACCAGATCCGTTCTCGCAAGCCCTCGGCATGCGGCTCGAGGCGCAGCAAGCCCGGCGGATTGGGAAACATCGGCCGCGGATTGGGCTGGGCGAACCCTTCGCCGCGCAGCAGGTTCAGGAAAACCTCCGCGTGCTGGCGCCCCATATCGGCATCGCTCTTGCCTTCCGCCGGCTGATAGCCGAAGTGGCGCCAGCCATCGATCACCTGCTCGGGCGAGCCACGGCTGATGCCGAGCTGCAGGCGGCCCTTCGAGATGAGATCGGCGGAACCCGCATCCTCGACCATGTAGAGCGGATTCTCGTACCGCATATCGATCACGGCGGTGCCGATCTCGATGCGACTGGTCCTGGCTCCCACGGCCGCCAGCAAGGGAAAAGGCGAGGCAAGCTGACGCGCGAAGTGATGGACGCGAAAATAGGCGCCATCCGCACCCAGCTCCTCCGCCGCAACGGCCAGATCGATCGACTGCAGCAGCGTATCGCCGGCAGATCGCGTTTGCGATTGAGTTGATGGTGTCCAGTGCCCGAACGAAAGAAAACCGATCTTCTTCATGCGAAATGTCTGCCTGCTGAATTCCCAAATGCGCCCCGCAGCGGGAAACCGTGCCGGCGCGCTTCAGATATAGGGAGTGAAGTTACATTCCGGCAGGCCCCCTGAACTGGACGATCGGCTCGAAGCCCGTGACGGCAAATGGCCCTTCATCGAGAAGATCGTCCTTGATGCCCGCGTTTTGCCATAGGACGAGCTATAGGCAGTCGCAATCGCGAAACCGGCAAAGCCGATCTGGTCATCTTGAACTCGCTTTGCGCCCTAACGCTCCCAGCCTTGCGTAAATGGGAAGCGTTCGGCCCAGATGGCCGTCAGCCGAGGATCGGCATCCACCCGGCGTATCGTCTCCGCCAGACCGGGCGCAACCTCATAGAAGCGCCGTCGCCCGGGCGACCACCGCGAGGCCGTGGCCACATAGAGATCGAGAACCGACAAATCCTCGCCGAGGAGATAGCGCCCCGGCCGCAATTGCATCTCCATCAATTCCCAGCAGCGAGCGATACGATCGAACAAGCGGGTTTTGACGGCCGCGTGATGCTCCGCTCCTTCGATGATACGAGAAGGATTATCGGTAATCCAATAAAGGGCGTAAATGGCCGAAGATACATAGGTCATCCAGCGCAGGAATGCCGGGCGCGCAGCCTCGGTCAACGCCGGCGCGAGCCGTCCGTGAGGATAGGTATCGGCCAACCAGATCAGGATCGCAGCGCTCTCGCTGATCACGTCACCCGTAGGCAGTGCCAATGCCGGAACCTGCAACATGGGATTGATGCCAACGAGCTTGCTCGCTTCCTGTCCCCCCTCCCATGGAGCGCATTCCTCCACGCGATAAGGCAATTCAAGAAGGCTAAGGGCCGCCTCGATCGGAACCGATCCTGAGCCTGCCGCTCCATAGACAACAAATGTCCCGGTCACCCCTTCTCTCCTCCGTAACACGCGGCCAAGGCTAGCGATCCAACCCGCCCCATCCTTCTTCGAACTTGGCATCAGGCGGCACCGGAATATCTCCACTATCTTTCAAAAAACGACGCAATTTCAGGATTCTGCAAGTAGTAATTCATCTATCGAACACGCTTGGAAGTGTGAGCCCTTTTAAGGCCAGGTCACCCAAAACCGGCGATTTTCCTGATGTGGTCACTTCAGGCGTGACGGGATCATTCCAGCCGGCAACCCGCCCGGGTCAGCATGTCGCGCAAGATCACCGGCGTCGCGGGTATCTGCGCCGCATTTGCCGCATCGGCCGCAACCGGGGCAAGCGCCTGCCTGACAGTTCGGTCATCAAGCTTCAGGCCTGTCTTGCAGGCCGCCTTCCCAGCCGCAAGACCGACAAGGACGCCGGCGCTCTCGCCCACGCCGGCAAGATAGGCGGTCAGCACTTGATGGGCGATGGCATTGCGCGGAGCCTCCTCGAGCATCTGCACCACCTGCGCGACCGAAATTTGCCCTCGCGTGGTCGAGGGAGCCGCCTGGGCAGGCGAGGACAGATGCGAGCAGAGGCAAGCGATAGTCAGGCCGACGCCGCGAATTCGAATGGTGGACATGATCCGATTTCCCATGAACAGTGAAGTCAGGGATTTCATTTCATAAAAAAATATTATTGTAAAACGATAATTTATTTCTATTATGCAGTATGTTTTAGGAGATCAAGATGTCTACCACCCATGCCATTTCAAGGATGGAGCGAACCAGGCGCATTCGGGTGACCGGCCGCTACATGGCTCCATTCTGCGCGATCCTTGCGATCGTCCTCGTCGGCCTCATGCTGCTCTATTGGGCGGTCATGCCCTCGGAACGGCTGCTCGCCGATGCGCGCCTCGCCGCGCCGGGATACGGCGATCTCAGCCTTGCTACGCGTATCCTCGCCTGCATGGTTTCGATGGCGCCGCTCGGCGCACTGGTCTGGGGCCTGATGCAGGCACGCCGCACCTTCAGGTCCTTTTCGACCGGTTCCCTCTTCGAAGCCGATGCGATCCGGGGCCTGCGCGGCCTGGCGCTCGCACTCCTGGTTTCTGCGGCTGCAAGACCCTTTTGTGGTGCGGCCTTGTCGGTCATCTTGAGCTGGAACGGTTTGCCGGGCACACGCACTCTGGCGATCAGCCTCGATTCGAGCATGCTGATCGAGATCGTCTTCGCTGCGCTGGTGATGGTGATCGCCTGGATCTTGTCGGAGGCGGCCGCGATTGCGGATGAAAACGTCCAGTTCGTCTGAGTACCCACCCATGCCCATCCGCGTCCGTCTCAATGTCATGCTGGCAGAGCGCAACGTGAAATCGAAGGATCTCGCCGAACATGTCGGTATCACGGAAGCGAATCTCTCCTTGCTCAAACAGGGCAAGGTCAAGGGCATCCGATTCGATACGCTGGAGAGGATTTGCGAGTATCTCGACTGCCAACCAGGCGATATTTTGCGTTTTGAGCCCGATTAGGGGCATTTCAGGCCGATTTTTCTGACTTTGCTCCCAAGGACTTTACAACTGCCCCCTCCACCGCCATCTTGGAGATGTTCGCAACCAACGAAAGGAGGTGATCCAGTGTCTAACTTTACGAAGGTCCTGGGAATTTGCACTGGTTCAGCCAAGGCGGCGTCCGCCGCTTGACGTTCCGGCTGCTAAAGCCTGGATCATCCCCGGATGAGAGGTGAGCGCTTCGGTGCTCCCGGCATCCGCCAAGAACCGGCCGGCGCGCGAAGCAATTCGCGCGCCGTTGCTGTTTTAAAGGTTTCCTGCTCCGCTGCCCGAGGATCGGGCGCGTTGGAACGGAAGACGCGCATCGCCCTCGGGCGCATGGTCGCAGTGCGCCTCGCCGACGAGGCATATCCTTTACACAAGATGAGGTCTTGGCTATCGCAGGTTCGCGCGCCCTGCCCCGCGCTCTCCAACGCAGCGGCGGCAAAGCGCCTTTCCGAGGACCTTCCGTTGAGCCCAGCCGTCACGACCTATGCCGCCCTGGTGATCGCCGTGGTCTTCGAGATCATCGCCACCTCGTTCCTCAAGGCCTCGGAGCAGTTCACCCGGCTGTGGCCGACGGTGATGATGGGGCTGTGCTACATGGCGGCCTTCTATTTTCTCTCCTACACGCTGCGCACCATGCCGGTCGGCATCGCGTATGCGCTGTGGAGCGGAATCGGCATCGTCCTGATCTCGCTTGTCGGCCTCGTCGTCTTCCACCAATCGCTCGACCTGCCGGCCATCGTCGGCATCGGCCTGATCCTCGCCGGCGTGTTGATCATCAACCTGATGTCGAAGTCGGTCAGCCACTGAGCCGACCCAGCCAGCTTAGACACCCCAACGCGCAGGGCGCTTCTCCAGGAAGGCCTCGACACCCTCGCCGGCATCCTCTTCCATCATGTTTTGTGCCATCACCTCGCCAGCAAAGGCGTAGGCCTCACCGAGCGCCATCTGACGCTGGCGGTAGAACATCTGCTTGCCGTAGCGCACCGCCACCGGGCTCTTGGCCAGGATCTCGACCGTCTTGGCTGCTATAGCGGCATCGAGCTCGGCGTCCGGCACCGCCTGGTTAATCAGGCCCCAATCCGCTGCCGTCTCGGCATCGATGAAGCGGCCTGTGACCAGCATGTCGAAGGCGCGCTTGGTCGAGATGTTGCGCGACAATGCCACCGCCGGCGTGGAACAGAACAGCCCTACATTGATGCCCGAAACTGCAAATCGCGCTGCCTGCGAGGCGATAGCGAGGTCGCAACTCGCCACCAATTGACACCCTGCCGCTGTGGCGATGCCATGCACCCGCGCGATCACCGGCACGGGCAGCGCCTGGATCGCCTGCATCACCCGGCTGCATTGGGCGAACAACGCCTGATAATAATCGAGCCGGCGATTGGCGTGCATCTGACGCAGATCGTGTCCGGCACAGAAGGCCTTGCCATTCGCCGCCAGCACCACGCAGCGCACTGTCCTGTCCCCGGCAATCGCGTCGAGAGCCTGCTGCAACGCCTCCAGCATGCCATCGGAGAGGGCGTTGAATTGCTGCGGCCGGTTGAGAGTGAGCGTCGTCACCCCCGCTTTGTCTTCACGCAGCAGGATCGGTTCGCAGGGGCGCTCCAATTGCGTGTTCTGGATCGAAACGGCGACGGTCATGGCAACACTCCGCAGCAGGACGGCCAGTCTACGCGCCCGGCCGCCACGATCGCAATATCAGGCTGGCTTGGCCAGCCCGACTTTACTCAGCCCGGCTTGCGGATGCGCAGCACCGTGAACAAGCGCGCAGGCGCCACCTCACGCCGCTCGATCAGTTCGGCCTGGGGTTTTCCCGCCAGCCACTCCGCCATCACGGCATAGGGAAAATAGGGCCGCCAGCCGAGCCAGCCGCCTGCACCGATAAGCGCCTTCTCTCCCCGCACACGCCAGCCATCCTCGGCGGAGAAATGGTTGAGGATGATCATTTCGCCACCCGGCCTGGTCACGCGCCACATCTCGTCAAGTACCGCGTGAGGTGAAGGAGCGACGCTGAGAAGATAGGGGGCCAGCACCACGTCGAAGCGCCCTTCCTGGAATTCCAGGGCTTGCGCATCCATCACCCGCAGAGCCTTGACCTGGTCGAGGCTCTTGCGCTTGACCCGTTCGCGGGCAATGTCGAGCATCGGCCGGGCGAGATCGATGCCCACGATACGTAGATTGCTTGGCATCAGGACAAGCTCGAGCCCGGTTCCGACCCCCGCTACCAGCACCTCACCATTGTTGCCTGCAGCTTGGGCGACTGCCCGCGCCGCGGCCAGCCGCCCGGGATGGAACGGCCAATCAAAAAACAGATCGTAGAACCGAGCCCAGCGATAATAGGTGCGCGCGTATGACGGCTCCGCAGCCGTGTTGCTTTCTCTCCCAGCCCATTCCATCGGAAAAGCCCTTTCACCTTGCCGATCATGGCGCCATCCGGTTCAGCCGAAAGGCAATCATGACCCCTGGAGCAAAGTACGTCTAAGCGGAAACGCCGCCTTGCTCTCGCCCTTTGTTTCGACGCCTTGGCACTTCAGCCAAATCGCAAAACGCTTTTGTGGATGATGGCCGGTTTCGGTCCGGCGCCCGCCTCCCGAGCCGAATGCCGATTTTCGAGGCATCCGAACGGCGCCTCCTGCCCAACGACATGGCGCCTAGTCTATTTACGCCTCTTTCTTTTCAAACTATGACGCAAAGAGTCAAGGATTCGAATGCTCACATCCCAGATGTGGTGTCGCAGGCAGGCAGGTTACAGGGAAAACGCGCGGAGTCACCCCCGGTTCCCGCCATCGATCGGACGGCATAGGACGATATTCCGGTTCAGCGCAGGAGTTTCAACGATCCGGTAAGCGAGCGGATCCATTTCGAAGGGCCGGCAAGCCCGAGGCCGTCGACCTCCTCCTCGGCGAGATCGCGCTCCGGCATGGACGTACCATAATCGGCAAAAACATGGAGGCTGCGGGCAAAGGCCGGAAACGGTACCACCGCCCGTTCTTCGATCGCCGGCAGAGCCTTGAGCATGATCGCACGGATGGTTTCGCCGTCTGCCTGCAGCACCGGAACGGGCCGGTTGGCGCTGACGTCGATGCGCCGTGCCTGTCGATCGGCAAGCTGGGTCGCCCCCAGCGCCGGCATCCGGGCACCGAGCCCGACGCAGACGGCGCCGACCGTATTGGCAACCAAGCCAATCGGCAGAGCGGGGTTGACGATGATGGCCAGGCGGATGTCGTCGCTCACGGATGTCTCCTCGCTGATGTCGAAGAGGCAGGGATAGCGCAGTCTCACCGGTCAATTTTGCCTTTTTATTCTCTATTTGCGATAAATTTGGTAGGTCATACCCAATTTATCACTTCAGAAGGTAGAACATGCCTCGTCCTGGCTTCGAACCCGCCGATACGCGAATCCTGACCGCCTTGCAGGAGGACGGGCGTCTCACCAATCAGGACCTGGCCGACAAGGTCGGGCTTTCGACCTCGCCCTGCTGGCGGCGCGTGCGAAAACTGGAGGAGGATGGCATCATCCAGGGCTACAAGGCCGTACTGGACCGCCGCAGGCTAGGGCTCGGCGTGCTCGCCTTCATCCGCGTGAAGATCGACAGTCACAGCGAGGCGGAAGCCGAAGCGTTCTCCGACGAGGTCCTGCGGCTTGAGGAGGTCGTAGCCTGCTATTCGATCGCCGGCGATGCCGACTTCCTGCTGCAGGTCGTAGCAGCGGACCTCGACGCCTATGCCCAATTCGCCATGGCCACCGTGCGCCGCCTGCCCCGCATCAAGGAAATGCAGACGACCTTCGTGCTCAAGGAAATCAAGGCGTTCCGTTCCCTGCCGGTCGGGCTGTGACCGATCGCATACCGACAAGGCCGCTATGGTGAGGGGAGAAAGCCTCCCTCACCCAAGCATCGAATTCGTCTCAAACCACAGCGCTGACCTGGATCTCGACCAGCAGTTCCGGAGCGGCCAGGCGCGCCTCCACCGTGGCGCGCACCGGCAGATTGTCCTTGTCGACCCACTGGTCCCAGACCTCGTTCATCTGGTCGAAATGGGCGATGTCACGCAGCCAGATGCTGGCGCTGATCAGCTTGGACTTGGAGGTGCCGGCCTCGGCCAGCAACGCGTCGATCTGGGCGAGGATGTCGCGGGTCTGTCCGACGGTATCGGCCGCCTCGTCGCGGCCGGTGATGCCGGCAGTGGTGATGATGCCATTGACGATGACGGCTTCGCAGAACCGCTTGCCGGGATGCAGACGCTTGATCATGGAACACTCCTGTTGGGATGAAGGATAGGTGCGAATCTCCTCCGCCGATCTCACAAGATGGTCTTGCCGAAGGCGGAGAGGATGAAATTGGCGCATTCGGTGCCGATAGTGGCCGGCAATTGCGCATCGATGCCGGCAACGCTGAGGGAGCGCAGCCTGCCGCTCAGCGCCGCCATCTCCATGGCCGAATGGGTCTCGCGCACGGTGATGCCGCCGATGCCGCCGCTCCAATCCGACATGTCGGTGGCGGTCGGCGAATAGCAAAGATGGAAGCCGCGCGTGCCGGCGCAGGCGATGGCGATTGCCTCGCGCATGGCATGGCGCAGTCCCACCGCGTCGATCTCGGCCATGGTATAAACACGCATGCGCGAGGCCTTCAGGGCTTCGACCTCAACTGGATCGGCATCGCGCAAGCCGAGCAGAACAACATTCTCCGCTGCGATATGGGGTGGCAGGCGAGCGAGCAGGCAGCCGAGCACGGCATTCTCCGCGGGTGCTCCCTCGCCGTCATCGGGCATCATCGCTGCTTCGGAGTCGATCCAGATCAGTCCCAGCGCATCGTGGCGTCGCCCCGCCGTCTCGATGAAGGACATGATATCGGCGCGCCGGGCGCCGGTAGACAGCACAACCGACGCCTCCGCCCCCGCCGGCTCGAAGCCCAGACGTTCGATGCGTTCTGCGACATGATGGCTGGCCAGCAGCGCACGCCCGACCTCATCCGTCTCGATCGCATAGCTCCGGCTCAGGCCCTTTTCCATCACGTCCCGCATCGGAACCTTCTCCACATATTCCGACGTCATCACCGTCAGCAGCGCCCCATAGTTCAGCCGGAAACTGACATCCTCCCCTACCGCAAGCGGTGGATCGGCGTCGGTGAGGTCGAGCACCAGATGGTCGCTGGAAGCACCCAGCACGCGCACGCCCGGACGGGTCGGCATCAGGCCCTCGGCGATGACATCCTCCCGCCCGATATTGGCGATACCCCGGAGGCGGTCGCCCTCGTCGATGAAGATAGGCACATTGCCGAAGGCGTCGATGCCGGATTTGCCGATCGGCATGGAGGGCTTCACCTTCACCTCGAGCAGTTCGCCGGTGAGTTGGAAGGCGTCGCGGTCCAGTGCCTCCCAAGGCTGCTCCAGGAAGGTGTCACGGCCACCTTGCAGAATGGCCTCGCCGATCCTGAGATTGTTGACGCCCGCCGGCATGCCGCCCGCCAGCAGCAAAGGCAGCGAGGAGGAATTGCCGCCCGAGACCCAGTCGAGATGGCGGCCGGTGACGCTTTCCACCTTGTAGGCATGGGCAACCAGTTGATCGAGATTCTCCTTGGTGGGAATGATGGCGCCGAAACAGGTGAGATTGGTGCCGACGCCGGCAATCCGCACGCCGGGCAGTTCCATCACCGCCTCCACGGTCGGAATCAGGTCGCTCGGCCAGATCCCTTCCCGGAGATCGCCGAGGTCCACCATCAGGATGACGTCATGCACGCGCCCCAGCCGCTCGGCCACGCGCGAAATCTCGCGCATCAACTGAAGCTCGGACTGCAGGCTGATGTCGACCGTCCGCACCAGTTCCTCGACCCGCGAGGATGGCGGGCTGCGCAGCAGCATGATCGGGCAATCGATGCCGGCATCGCGCAGCCGGCGGATGTTCTCGAAACGCGACTCGGCGATACCGGCAACGCCGCCACGCAGCATCGCCCGCGCCACCTGGGGCATGCCGCAGGTGCCCTTGGTCACGCCGAAAGGCGTGATGCCCGATCCGGCGCAAGTCTCCACGATGGTACGGGCATTATGTTCGATCCGGGCGAGATCGATCGAAATCTGAGGATCCGGCATGGTGTCAGTTCCGGTAAAGCAGGCCTGTCGTGTCGATCTCCGGGCGGCGCCCGGCGACGAGGTCGGCGGTGAGTTTTCCCGAGCCGCAGGCCATGGTCCAGCCGACATGGCCATGGCCGGTGTCGAGATAGAGATTGGCGTAGCGTGCCCGGCCATGCACCGGCACCGAGCCCGGCATCATCGGACGCAGCCCGGCCCAGAGTACGGCCTTGCTCTCGTCGACCGCGCCGGGGAAGAGGTCATGCGCCGTCCTGAACATGGTGGCGAAATCAGCCGGCTTATAGGTGCGGTCATAGCCGGCGAATTCGGCCGTGGAGGCGATGCGCAGCCGGCTGCCGAGGCGCGAATAGGCGATCAGCCTGTCCTCGTCGACTCCACCCATGGTCGGGCCCTTGTCGTCGTCGACCGGGATGGTGGCGGTATAGCCCTTCACCGGATAGACGGGCACGTCGATGCCGATCTTGCGGGCGAGCAGCGAGCTCTCGGGCCCGAGCGACACCACCACGGCATCGCAGGCGACCGGTCCCTGATCGGTCAGCACGGCCTTCACCCTGTCGCCTTCGACATCGAGGCCAGTCACAGTGGTCTTGAAGCGGAATTGCGCGCCGTGGCGCTCGCGGGCGAGCTCGGCAAGGCGGCGGGTGAACAGGCAGGAATCGCCTGTCTGGTCCATCGGCGAATAGACACCGCCGGCGATCTGATGCTTGACGGCGGCGAGCCCCGGCTCCAGCGCGACCAGGCGCTCGCGGTCGACCACCTCGATCTTCAGTCCACGCTCGGCGATATAGCCCATATGCTTGGCGCCGGCCTCCAGGCTCTGCTGGGAGCGGTAGAAATAGAGGATGCCCTTGCGCTTGTCGTCGTAGCTGAGGCCCGTCTCTTCCTGCAGCGCATTGATGCATTCGCGCGCATAGAAGGCCAGCCTGAGCTTCACCTCGGTATTGGCATTGGCGCGAGCCTGCGTGCATTGCAGCAGGAAGCGCCAGGTCCAGGCCAGGAAATTCGGATCGAGGCTGAAGCGAACCTTGATGCCCATGTCGGGCTTGTAGAGGGACTTGATGAAGGTCGCCAGCGCCGCCGGCGACGCCCAGGCGGTGGAATCGCCGGGCGAGACCAGCCCGGCATTGCTCTGGCTGGTACCGCAGGCGACGTCGTCATGCCGCTCGATCAGCGTGACCTCATGGCCATCCCTGGCCAGATACCAGGCCGCAGCGGTGCCCACGACACCCCCTCCCAGAACGACAACCCTCATCGCGCCCTCCCAACGGAGCTTTATTCCGTATTATCAATCTATTATCGCGCCAGGTTCGTCTTTCTTCTTATCTGTAGCGACGCGGGCCGGTCAGCTTACCGTCCCCTGCTTGAAGGTCGGTGCAAACCCACCGGAATCGCCGTCGTTGAACCGGATGAAGCGCGCCTCCTCCCGGAACTCCGCGCAGGATTGGTGCCAGATCACGCCGGGCCAGACCAGTTCGACCGAGGCATCCTGCGGCCGATAGAGCGCCGTATAGAGCGTTCCATACCCCCTGCCATACGAGGTCTGGTAGACGGGCGGGCGCAGGAAGCCCGCCAGAACGTTCTCGGTGCTCTGACGTACCGCCAGCGCCTTCTCGAGCGCCGCCTCCCGTTCCACCGATTTGGTGGTCTGGGCATGGCGAGCCCATTCCACGCCATGCTGGTGGTTGGTGCTGACGAGCTTTGCCACCACCTCGGCTGGACGGTCGGGATTGACATAGACGGTGGCGTGGTGGCCCTCGCGATCGATCAGCGCCACCGAATAGGACATGTGCACGGGGATGCGCCGCAGCATCTCGATCGCCTCGGCCGTGTTGGAGGCGAATTCCAGCACATAGCGCAGCACGATCGGAATGCCGAAGCCGGCCCCCGCCGCGGTCCGCCCGCCGAACGAGAGCGAGACGGCAAGGCCATCCTCGTTGATGCCGTCGAGCACGCCCCACAGGCAATCGACCACTGCCACCACCCGCTTGCCGTTGAGGCGGGTGGCGAGCCACGAGCCCTCCAGGAGGCGCGGGCTATAGTCGTAATTGCGGATGAGCGCCGGCTCGGGATCGGTAATGATCGCCTGGGAGCAGCCGCCGACATAGACCGGCGGGCACCACATCGACAGGAAGCGCGCCTCCAGGTCGCCGTCGCCCGCCGCTGAGACGATCGCCTCATAGGCCGGAAGCAGTTCCGGCATATGGGCGCGCAGCGCCTTCAGGCTTGCCAGGTAGGTCGGGCGAGCCCTGATGCCGTCGCGCATGAACCAGCGGCTATAGGCATGCCAGTGCCGGTCGAACAGCTGGCGCCACTTGGCGCCGGGCTGGTCCTCTTCCACGGCTTCGAACAGGAGATCCATGATGGCACTTACAGGATCTTGAAGGAGCCGGCCGACGGCGTGTCGTCACGCTGGACCTCCGTCAGAGGCTTGGTGGCGTAGAGCCGCTTGATGCCCTTGATCCAGTTCAGCGCCCGCTCGTTCAGGTCGAACTCATCGTTCATCACCCGGCCTCGCGTGATCAGGATGCCGAGATCAGCGCCTTCATAGCGATAGTCACCGGGACCCGTGATACGCAGGAAGAAGGCCTCCTGCTCGTTCTCGATGGCCTGGCGGTGATAGTCGAAGCGGTCGTAGGACACGCTCCCATCGGGCGCCATGCGATAAATGCCCGACGAGGGCGCATGGGTGACGATGTCGACGATATTGTCGGTCGCCTTGATCACCACCTGCGACCAGCTATCGATGAACTCCTTTTGCGCCCAGCGATTGTTCAGCTCTTCGACATCGATCTTGTATTTGATGCCGGAGAACTCCATCAGATGGAACATGAACAGCGGCGCGTCGGCATAGGCGAAGGCGGCGTGGTTGGTCATCGAACTGGCGCCGCAGATGCGCGGATTGAGCTCGCCCAGATAGACCTCGTTGTCCTTGACGTCGATCAGGAAGTCGAGGTCGAAATAACCGCGATAGCCTTCCTTCACCAGCTGGTTGCCGAAGCGATAGGCCATGTCGCGCGCCTTGGCGCGGATGGTCTCGGAGAAGGCGCCGGGGAAGATCTCGTTGCCGCACCAGCCGCCCTTATAGGGCGTCAGCTCGGGCTGGCCGACGACTTCCGTGAGCAGCGGGCCGACCAGCGTGCCAGACTTGGTGGCGCAAGCCTCCATGGTCGCGCCACGGCACTTGATCCGCTTCATGATCTTGACCTCGTCCTCGGCCGAGATCTCCTTGGCATGCTTGTTGTATTCTTCCTCATTGGAAATGAAGAAGGTGGTGTGGCCGCTGTCGCCGAAGGCGGTCTGGATCACCAGGTCGGTGCCGATGCCGGCCTTCTTGGCGGCAGCCAGCAATTCTTCATAGCTCTTGGCGCCGGCCAGCGTGTTCGGCACGGAAGGCACATTGGCCTTGTTGCCGATGCGCACCGTTTCCATCTTGTTGTCGCAGCGCTGGCGCAGCGACGCCTTGGGGAACCAGACCTCGATGCCGAGATCGTTGCAGATCTCCTCGGTCGTCTCGTCGAACATCAGGAAGGTCGCAACGGCGCGGCCGCCGCGGCGCTTGATGTAGTCGATCACTTCCTTGTGCTGGAGAAGATAGTTGTTGATGTCCTCGATGCTCTCGAATTCAGCATGAGGGATCTCGCTGGGAACGAAGACGTTGGGGTGGCGCCCATCAAAGCAATCGATATAGCTGATGAACTTGAAATTCCTGACCCATTCATCAATACCGATCAGGTTGAAATTCGTCGCCGATATGAAATAGATCGGCTGCTCGTTGCGATGCATGACAACGCGCAGATCGGCAACATTACGAATGGTCTTCATTGCGAACCCCTTATGCTTTCCTGATCTTATCTTGTGCTTTTTCTTATGCTTTTTCTTTGGCATACGGTCAGAACCTAGCAAACTCGCTCGCTACAACACCATATCCGATTCCGAAATCGGGTATGGTGCCGTAGGTCTTTGTTGTTGCATCGTTTTTTCCCGAAAACCGGCATCCACTTTTCGGCACGATGCTCTAGCGTGTCAAGCGCGTCGTGACGTGCTTCACGTCCAGATAGGACGACATCCCCCAGGGACCGAGCTCGCGCCCGATGCCGCTGGCCTTGAAGCCGCCCCATGACGTCTGGACGAAGATCGCCTGCGGGCTGTTGATCCAGACATGGCCTGATTCCAGCGCATCGGCGACGCGATTGGCCTTGTCCTCATCGGAGCTGACGACGGTGGCCACCAAGCCAAAATCGCTGTCATTGGCGAGTTGCACGGCTTCGACCTCGCTGTCGAAGCTGCGCATGCACAAGACCGGGCCGAAGATCTCCTCCCGCCAGAGCGGGCTGTCGACGGGAACGTCGCCAAAGATGGTCGGCTCGACGAACCAGCCCTGATCCAATCCTGCCGGCTTGCCGCCGCCGGTCAACAGCTTCAATCCGTCCGCCCTGCCGCGCTCGATATAGGACAGCACC
Organism: Labrys sp. KB_33_2; assembly: GCF_052114505.1. Classification (NCBI taxonomy): domain Bacteria; kingdom Pseudomonadati; phylum Pseudomonadota; class Alphaproteobacteria; order Hyphomicrobiales; family Xanthobacteraceae; genus Labrys; species Labrys sp. KB_33_2. The sequence goes on from NZ_JBFREW010000010.1 coordinate 184,239, forward strand.
TTGTCGTGCTGGGCCTTCATGGTGATCGGGCCTATCTCAGTTCCCTCGTCGAGCGGATCGCCGGGCTTGAGAGCACGCGCGGCCGCCACGACTGCTTCGATCAGCCTGGGGGCGATCGAGCGTTCGACCAGAAGGCGCGAGGTCGCCGAGCACATCTGGCCGGCATTGAAGAAGATACCGCCCAGCACGCATTCCACCGCCTGGTCGAAATCGGCATCGTCGAAGACGACGATCGGCGACTTGCCGCCGAGTTCCAGGCTGACCGATTTGGTACCGGGCGCCCCGGCTGCCATCACCCGGGCACCCACGGCGTTGGAACCGGTGAAAGAAATCTTCGCAACATCGGGATGCACCGTCATCGGCGCGCCCACCCGCTCGCCGGTGCCGGTGACGATGTTGAGCACGCCGGGCGGCAGGCCGATTTCGCCGGCGATCAGGCCCAGCTCAAGCTCGACCACCGGCGTGATCTCGGACGGCTTCAGCACTACGGTACAGCCGGCGGCCAGCGCGGGCGCCACCTTCCAGGAGGTCGTCACCAGCGGGAAATTCCAGGGCACGATCAGGCTGGCGATCCCAGCAGGCTCGCGGCGCAGGCGCGCGCCGAAGGTCGCATCCGGCACGGGGACGTTGCGGTTCTGATTGGCTTCGAGGTCGGCGGCCAGCTCGGCATAATAGGCAAAGGACGCGGCCGCATCCGCCATATCGATGCGCGCCTCACCGAGCGGCTTGCCATTATTGCGCGAGGAGATGCGGGCCAGTTCTTCCGCCCGCTCGGTCAGTCTGTCGGCGATGGCCTTGAGATGGCGCCCGCGCTCGCGCCCGCCGGCGGCGCGCCAGGCCGGGAAAGCCGCCTTGGCCGCCTCGACGGCCTTGGCGACGTCGGCCGGACCGGCCGCCGCGACCTGATGATAGGCAATGCCCCGATAGGGATCGAAGACCGGGATCTGCCCGGGCTCGACCGGATCCTGCCAGCGACCGTCGATGAAGAGCTGGTGCTGCATGCCCAGCCTCACTGCGCCAGTGCCGAAGCCAGCGCCGAGCCCGCCCGGATCTCGATCACGGTGGGCACGTCGCGTGTCGTGGAGGCAGCAAGTTCCTGCGTCAGCTCCTCGATGGAGGCGGGCAACGCCGCCGCGCATCCCAGCGCGCGCGACAGGCCAACGAAATCCGGTGTGAAGATGTCGACGCCGATCTGCGGAATGTCGCGTTCGGCCATGAAGGCCTTGATCTCACCATAGGAGGTATTGTTCCAGATGATCACCACCGCCGCGATCTTGGCTTCGACCGCGCTGGCCAGTTCCTGCAGGGAGAATTGCAGGCCGCCATCGCCGATCAGGCAGACGGAGGGCCGGTTGGGTGCACCCAGCTTGGCCCCGAAGGCCGCCGGAAGGCCATAGCCAAGCGTGCCGTATCCGGTGGAGGAATTGAAATAGGACCGGGGCTGGGGCGCCTGGTAGAACTGGTTGACGGCATAGACCGGTTCAGTCTGATCGCCGGCGACCACCGCCTCCGGCAGCGCCTTGGTTACGATCTCCATCAGCCTGGCATGCGTACGACAGGCCGGCCACAGTCCTTCCTCGACCTTGGCGCGCACCGCTTTGGCGCGCGCCTCGCCATCGCCTATCGGGCGTCCTTCGCCAAGAGCTGCCAAAAGCGCTGCGGCGGCCAATTTGGCATCGGCGGCGATCGGCAGGTCGCAGCGCAGGCCGGCCGCTAGCTGGAGCGGATCGATGTCGATCCGGATCAGCGGCCCGCCGAATTTGAGCGTCTGGGGTTCGGGATACATTTCCGTCTCGCCGAACTCGGTACCGATAGCGAGGATCGCATCGCTCGCCGCCAGTTCCGCCAGCAGGGGTGCCATGCCGAGATTGCCGTTGAGGGCGAGCGGATGACCGGGCTCAAGAATACCCCGGCCATTGATGGTGGTAAAAACAGGCGCATCGAGCTTGCCGGCTATGGCGGTGATCTCAGCCGCCGCATCGGCGGCGCCGCCGCCTGCCACGATGAGCGGACGCCTGGCGCCCTTGAGAATTGCTGCGGCCTTCTCGATATCAGCCACACCGGCGGAGGCCTTGGCCGGCAAGGGCCAAGCCTGCGTCGACAGATGGTCGGCCGGCGCGACGATGATGTCGAGAGGGATCTCGATATGCACGGGCCGGGGACGCTGCGAGTTGAACACGGTGAAGGCGCGCGCCATCACCTCAGGAAGCTGGTTGGGATCGAGTAGCGTATGGCTGAAGGCGCTTACGCCGGCTACCAGATTGCGTTGGGAGGGCAGCTCATGCAGCCGCCCCTGCCCCATTGCCAACTGATCCCGGGCGTTCACCGCGGAGATGACCAGCATCGGCACCGAATCCGCATAGGCCTGGCCCATGGCGGTGGCGATATTGGTCATGCCAGGACCTGTCACGATGAAACACACGCCAGGCTTGCCCGTCACCCGGGCATAACCATCCGCCATGAAGCCGGCGCCCTGTTCGTGGCGCGGGGTGACATGGCGGATCTTCGTGGCCGGCAGGCCGCGATAGAGCTCCACCGTGTGCACGCCGGGTATGCCGAAGATCAGATCGACGCCATAGGACTCCAGCAGCCTAACAAGATATTCGCCGGTGGTGAGGGACGGGCCTGACATGTGATGCACCGATTGTTGGGATTATCGCCTCTGCACGCCGGGAAGCACGCAGAGCATTTCGAACAGGAGATTGGCCGCCGTGATCGCGGTATTGCCGGCCGGATCATAGGGCGGCGACACTTCGACGAGATCGCAGCCGACCAGGTTCAGTCCCCAGCAGCCACGGATGATTTCGAGCGCCTGGATGGTGGTGAGCCCGCCGATTTCCGGCGTGCCGGTGCCGGGGGCGATGCTGGGATCGAGGCTGTCGATATCGTAGGTCAGATAAACAGGCCCGTTTCCGACCTGGGCGCGGACTTCCTCCATCAACGGCGTCAGCGACTTGTGCCAGCACTCCTCGGCCTGCACCACACGGAAACCCTGTTCGCGCGGCCAGTCGAAGTCGTCGGCAGCATAGCCGGTTCCGCGCACGCCAATCTGCACACAGCGCTTGGTATCGAGCACACCTGCTTCCACAGCGCGGCGGAAGGGCGTGCCGTGGGCGATCGGCTCGCCGAACATGTGCTCGTTGATGTCGGCATGGGCATCGATATGGATCAGGCCGACGGGGCCGTATTTCTCGGCCATGGCTCGCAGGATCGGGTAGCTCAGCGTATGGTCACCGCCCAGCGTCAGCGGACGGCAGCCATTCTTGATGATCTCGCGATAGGCGTTGGTGATGATGTCGACGCATTTGGGCAGGTTGAAGGTGTCGATGGCGACGTCGCCGATATCGGCGACCTGCAGGCTGTCGAACGGGGCGGCACGGGTCGCCATGTTATAGGGGCGGATCATGCAGGATTCGGTGCGGATCTGCCGCGGCCCGAAACGCGTGCCCGGCCGATTCGAGGTGCCGATATCCATGGGAATGCCGACGAAACAGGCGTCCAGCCCATCCGTGGTCGGCTGCGTCGGCAGCCGCATCATGGTGGCGGGGCCGCCGAAACGCGGCATCTCGTTTCCACCGAGCGGCTGGTTGAAGAATCTGGCTGTCATGACTTCCTCCGATGGAGCCGGCGGCCGCCACTCCTGCGATCGCCCGCTTCCTGAACTTCGAGTAACTGGAGCCCGAGGCCCCAGTTTCTGGTAGCCGGTAATGCCCTACTCGTCCACGCGCGGCAGGATGAGGCAGGGTACCGGCGAATTATGCGCGATCTTGCTGGAATTGGAGCCGAGGAACACCCGCATCAGCGGTCCAAGATTGCTCGATCCCACCACCAGCAATTCGGCATTCGCCCACAGCAGCGAATCGAAGGCGGCCTTCCAGTTCTTGCCGTCGCCGATCTCCGCCGAGATCGCGACCGGCCCGTCCCAATGATCGAGGACGGCGGCCTGTGCGGCGCTCGCCTGTTCGCGCAAAGTGTTGGAGACGATGTTCTCGGCATCGTAGCCCGCCCCGGTCGGATACATCTGCTTGTCGCGCACCACCAATGTCACCAGCCGAAGCGGCACACCGAGCAACTGGGCAAGATCAGAACTGCGCCGGGCCAGCCCCGGCGAAGTGGCGCTGCCGGCAAAGGCGCAGCTCAGCCGCCGCACCTGCGTCCTCGCATCGGCCGAATAGCCCCTCGGCGCCACGGCGACAGGCAGATGGGCCGAGCGCAGCACATCCGTGGTGACGTGCCCCTCCCCGAAGCGCCCGAGCGGGGCGGCACGGGTCGACCCCAGCACCAGGCAATCGGCGCCGATATCGGAAGCGACCTGCAACAGCCCTTCACGCGCGGACGAGGCGGAGACGATGACGAACTCGGCCTGGACGTCGGGAGGCAGGCTCGCCTTGGCTTTCTCCTGCGCCTTCATGGCATGCTGGCGCAGGAAATCACCATATTCACCGTCGACACGGGCCGGCGACGGCGGCCCCCAGGTATCGGGCGTGACGGTACAGACCACGAGCGAGGCGTTGCATGAGCGCGACAGCACCGCGCCAAGGGCGAGAGCCTCGCGCCCGCCTTGATCGGCGGAAAGACCAACGAGATATTTCATTGGGCCGCCTCGCCAACAGCGTTGTCGGGGGTTTCCAGCCGCGAATGGCGAGCAGAATAGCTGAAGTAGAGCAGAGCCGCGATGGCGATCCACACGCCGGTGATGGCGAAAACGATGCCGCTCAGCCGCAGGATGAGATAGATGCAGGCGATAATGGAGAGCACCGGCAGAACCGGGCCGAACGGGACGCGATAGCCACGCACCATGTCGGGCTGGGTGTAGCGCAGAATGAGCACGCCGGCCGAGACCACGGTAAAGGCCACCAGCGTGCCCATGCTGGTGAGATCCCACAGCAGGCCTGATGGCACGAAGGCAGCGATGACAGCCACGAAGACCGAAACGATGATGGTGCAGGCGACCGGGGTCATCGTACGCGGGTTCACGTCGTGGAAGATAGCCGGCAGCATGCCGTCACGGGAAACCGCGAACAGGATGCGCGACTGGCCGTAGAGCACGATCAGCGTCACCGAGAAGATCGAAATCACCGCGCCGGCGGCCAGGAGATTGGCGGGCCAGGCGGCACCGGTGATGTTCTGCAGGATGGTGGCGAGGCCCGCTTCCTGCCCGTTGAACTGGTTGGCAGGCTGGACGCCGAGGGCGGCGATGGCCACCAGCACATAGAAGGTGGTAACGATGATCAGGGCTGAAATGATGGCGAGCGGCAGATTGCGCTTGGGATTGACCACTTCCTCACCCGCCGTCGACACCGCATCCAGGCCGACGAAGGTGAAGAAGATCGAGGCGGCCGCCGCCTGCACGCCGTTGAATCCCTTCTCGCCGAAGAAGGGCGTGAAATTAGTGGCGTTGAAGGCACTGCCGGCAATCACGATGAACAGCGTCAGCACCGCCAGCTTGATCAGCACCATGATGGCATTGGTGCGTGCCGATTCCTTAGAACCGCGCAGCAGCAGCATGCAGCACAGCGCCACCAGGATCACGGCCGGCAGGTTGATCAGGCCGGAGCCCTCCGCGAAGAAGGCCATGGCAAAAGGGTTGTCGCTATCGGGAAGCGTAATCGGTCCCTTGATCATCCAGCTGGGCAGCACGATGCCCGTCATGTTGCTCAGGAGTTTCTCGACATATTCGGCCCAGCCGACCGCCACCGCGGCGGCGGAGATGCCATATTCAAGCACCAGGCAGGCCGCCACGAAGAAGGCGACGCCCTCGCCCAGGGTGGCGTAGGCGTAGGAATAGGAGGAGCCGGAGACCGGGATCATCGAGCTCATCTCGGCGTAGCATAGCGCCGCCAGCCCCGCCGCAACGGCGGCGATGATGAAGGAGATCACCACGGCCGGGCCGGCCACGGGCACCTGCTCGCTGAGCACGAAGAAGATACCGGTACCGATGGTGGCGCCAACGCCGAACATGGTGAGCTGGAACAAGGTGATGGAGCGACCAAGATGGCCGTGGCCATCACCACTATCGGCGGTATCGGCAACCAGTCGATTGACCGGCTTCTTGCGGGTGAGCCGCTCGATGAGGGATGACGCCATGGTTTCACTTCCCCTGGATTGCCCTTTCGGGTGCCTTCTTATTGTGCGCCAGTGTAGCGTCGGGCCTAGCAAAAGTGCTGCCAAATTTCCGTCACATTCCAACACTTGCTGCTGCCGGAACATGGCTGCACGCAAGTTTGTGCCGCGGGCCATTGCGGCTCCGTCTTGACGAGAACACGCGCAAGGTATCCTCATGCCGCCCTGAAAAGGCTGGCCCCACTGGAGTCGCAGCGGGAGGTCGAGCGGCAGGGAGCGAAGCGAATGAAAGACGATGATGGCTCGATCCGGCTCGATCAGGTCGATCTGCGTATCCTGGCACGCCTGCAGTCCGATGCCCGGGCCACCAACCAGGAACTTGCCGACGCCGTGGGCCTGTCGCCCAGCCCCTGCCTGCAGCGCGTCAAACGTCTCGAGAAGGCCGGCGTGATTTCGAGCTATCATGCCAGTATCGACATCGCCAAGGTCTGCCGACATGTCGACGTCATCGCCGCGGTGACCTTGAACAGCCACGGTCTCGACGATTTCCTCACTTTCGAGAAGATGGTGATGGGCATGCGCTATGTGGTGGAGTGCACCAAGGTGAGCGGCCCGATCGACTATCTGGTGCGCTTCGTCTGCCCCGATATCGGTTCCTACCAGATGCTGTCCGACGAGTTGCTGAAGCTCGGCCCCAAGATCGGCAATCTGTCGAGCTATATCGTGTTGAAATCGACCAAGCCTTTCAAAGGCGTGGCCCTCGACGATCTCGTCGCTCCACAACCTCGCTCCATGCTCCGCTTGGATTCCACCGCGAAAACCGCTACCCGGCAAGTGGAGTGAGTCCGTGAGAACTGGAAAAACATGTCAGGCATTCACCCCGAGGTGAACGACACATCGGCCCCGCCTCCACGGCGGGACAATTCCCGCTTCCTGATTGCCGGTATCCAGATGCCCGTGCCGGTCACCGGCCAGAACATCGCGGCGATGGCGGCGCAGTTGGAAAAAGCGGTCGCGCTCTATCCCGGCGTCGACATGGTGGTGTTCAGCGAACTGGCCGCGCACGGCCCGCTGCACGCCTGCGCTTCCCCCGATCCCTCGGCCGACGAGGCCGTCTTCCAGGCCTTGGCGGCCAAGCATCGCATCTGGATCATTCCGGGCAGCGTCTTCGTCGAGCGCGACGGCAAGACCTACAACCACGCCGTGGTGATCAATCCCGCCGGCGAAATCGTCGGACGCTACGACAAGATGTTCCCCTTCATGCCGTTCGAGGCGGGCGTCACGGGGGGCAGCGAGTTCCTGATCTTCGACGTGCCGGAGGTCGGTCGTTTCGGCCTGTCGATCTGCTACGACATCTGGTTCCCGGAAACCACCCGCACCCTGACCTCGGCGGGCGTCGAGGTGCTGATCCACCCGGTGCTCACAGGCACCACCGATCGCCAGGCCGAGCTTGCCATCGTCCAGGCCACTGCGGTGATGTTCTCCTGCTATGTTTTCGACGTGAACGGCCTGGACGGCGGCGGCGTCGGCCGTTCGCTCGTCGTCGATCCGACCGGCGTGGTGCTGCATCAATGCGGCCAGGCCACCGAGATCTTCCCGATCAACATCGATCTCGGCCTGGTCAGGCAGGTCCGTACCGAAGGAGCAAACGGCCTCGGACAGGTCCTGAAATCGTTCCGCGACAAGAATGTCGTGCTGTCTACCTATGCCGATAATGGCGGCTCGGCCTATCTCGACAGCCTTGGTCCGCTGGTTCCGATGCGCAAGCGCGACTGGTCCTGACCGCGGCCGACGGTCGAGGCTGGCATCCGCCGGGCAGCAGGCACGGCACGCTCCAAGAGCCGCGCTCCCCGCCCTCGTTCAGAGCATCTCGAGAGCCTGTTTGCGACGTGGCGGCTGGAAGGCGGCGTCGAGGCCGGCACGATCGGCATCGGTGAGCCTGATCGCCAGCGAGCCCAGATTCTCCTTCACGCGTTCGGGATGGCGGCTCTTGGGAATGGCGACGATGCCGGGCTTGTCGAGGACCCAGGCGAGCGCAATCTGCGCCGGCGTCGCCCGATGGTCCCGCGCCATCGCGTCCAGCACCCGGTTCCTGGCCAGCGCCCCCTGTTCGATGGGGGAATAGGCCATGATCGGCATGGAATGTTCGCGACAATGGCCGACCAGATCGTATTCGATCCCGCGGCGCGTCAGATTATAGAGCACCTGGTTGGTCTGGCAGTCGGGACTGATCGCCTCGACCTCCTCCATGTCGTCCACGTCGAAATTGGAAACGCCCCAGCGCAGGATCTTGCCGGCCCGTTTTAATTCGTCGAAGGCCGCAATCGTCTCTTCGAGCGGTACCGAGCTTCGCCAATGCAGGAGATAGAGATCGAGGCGATTGGTGCCCAACCGCTTGAGGCTTTCTTCGCAGGAGCGCATTGCCTGACGGCGGCCGGCATTCGAAGGCAGCACCTTGGATACGAGATAGACCTGATCGCGCCGCCCCGAGATCGCCTGCTCGACCACCTGTTCGGCACCGCCGCTACCATACATCTCGGCCGTATCGATCAAGCGGATGCCAAGATCGAGTCCGGTACGCAAGGCGGCGACCTCTGCTCCGGCCTCCTGCCTCGCCTCCCCCATGCCCCAGGTGCCGAGCCCGAATACGGGCATGGACGAGCCGTCAGGCAGCGTGGTGGTGGAAATCGTCGTCATGGCCTACCCCTCGAATCGGCGTTAGGGAAAGCAAAGCCCGCACGCTGTAACAATCCTATCGCCCGTCTCGCCCAAGTTCGACCCTTGCCCGCAGATCACAGGCTGCCAACGACCTGGAGACAGGAAATCGAGGCGAAACGTGGTGGTTACCCTGCAATACGCGACAAATTCCGGCTCTCGCCTTGTTTTCCCCCTACCTCTTTGCGGTAGATGAGGAGGAAAAAAGGTCTAAGGAAAGGCCATGTCGGCAACCGGAGCCGACGGGTGCCGGCAGCATCCAGGCCGCTCAATGCCTCTCCTTACGTCATCCGAGAGTGTATGAGCGGCATGACAGGCGCCGCCTTTATCCGCATGGCGGAATGCATTGCTACTTTCGGCCGAGGCGGAAACCGTTTTTGCCGCACCACCCCAAAAATACCCCGCAAATTTGCCGGTCTGCATTTTGAGATCGATTTCATTAAGTTGTCTGGGAACAAACTGTCTTCCATTCGAACGACCCCAGTGAGTCAGGCATCCATGAAAGAGCCGAAAGACCCGGCCATCGCAGCGGCACTCGAATATGAGTTCGCGACGCATGACGCGATAGCCAATCTCAGGGACCGCAGATCCCCGGCGAAGGTCCAGGCCTGCCTTCGCTGGGCCGACGCCCTGCTGCAACTTGAAGCCCTGCCCGATTCCGATCATCGCCGCGCCGGCGATTTCCTGGCCATGCGCGGCAAGATTCCGATCGAGGCTCGCCGGATCATCACCGATGCCATGGTGCGGCTGGATGCAGCCGCCATGGCCGCCGAGTGCCGCTTCGCCAAGACCCAGACGAAGCACTGATCGCAGTGTTGCAGATCCGTCTCTGAACGCACCGCGTGCGCCTCGCCCGCGGTGTTGTCATGTTTGATGATCCGTGACTGTGCTGCAGGACAGGCAGCAGAGATCGGAATGCCGGGAGGGCCGAGCGGGCCTAGACTTATCGTGAGCCAATCATGATGACGAAAGGACGAGCCATGCCCGGCCAGCCGCGCCCCCAACCTGTTTCCTTGCCTGTTCCTGCCTCTTCCGGCGCGGACCGGATCGCTGCCTATCCCTGGCAAGGGCTGACGCAGGAACTCGATGAACATGGCTGTGCCGTATTGGAGGGCCTGCTCTCGCCGGACGAATGCCGGGGCATTGCCGATCTCTACGGCCAGGAACGGCATTTCCGCAGTCATATCCATATGGCGAGACACGGCTTCGGCCGCGGTGAATATCGCTACTTCGCCTATCCCCTGCCAGCGCTGATCGGCGATCTCAGAACGGCGCTCTATCCCCGCCTTGCCGCCACTGCCAATGCCTGGAACCAGCGCATGGGAATCGAGGCGGCTTATCCGGCCAACCATGTCGATTTTCTAAAGGCATGCCACGCAGCCGGCCAGAACCGGCCAACCCCGTTGCTGCTGCAATATGGGCCGGGAGATTTCAACTGTCTCCACCAGGATCTCTATGGCGACCTGGCCTTTCCGATCCAGGTGGCCATTCTCCTCTCGCAGCCTGGCCGCGATTTCGCCGGCGGCGAGTTCGTCCTTACCGAACAGCGGCCCCGCATGCAGAGCCGCGTGGAGGTCGTGCCCCTGCGCCAGGGCGATGCCGTCGCCTTCGCCGTGCACAACCGGCCGGTCCAGGGCAGCAGAGGATCCTATCGCGTCAATCTGCGCCACGGCGTCAGCCGGGTCCGCTCGGGACAGAGGCACACATTGGGTCTCATCTTCCACGACGCCCGATAGGGCACCAAAGGAAAGGCGGACTGCTACGCCTTCCGGCAGACCGCCGTCAGGGCTGTGCCGAAGCAGAAGAGCGCGGCACGATTTCCTGGCCGTTGGGTGATGCCCCGACTCGATCCACTCTCACGACATCGCCGGGATAGACCGGGTCGGCTTCCGCCGCCTCGATGGTCTGCGTCTTGTCACCGACCCGCCGGATAATGGCAAAGGTGAGCTTGCTGTTGATATTGCCGATCTGGGAGACGACCGCCTGCGGCGCCTGCACTTCGGCGTTGTAGATGAGGCCCTGCGTCGTGGTCGTCTTCTCGGCATTCATGGAGATCTTGCCCCGGACATCCGAGATCTCGGTCAGAATGTCGTTGCGGCGCTTGTTGTGCAGGTCAACGATATCGCGTTCCGCCTTGGAGACATCCTGTTGGGCACGCAAGCTCAGCAGATCGATATCCAGGCGGTTGCTTTCGAACTGCGAGACGTTCTGGTCAAGCGCCAACTTGCGCGAGGCGACGGCTAGCCCCTTGGATACCAGGCTGTTGACATTGTCCAATTCCTGCTTGGCCAATTCGAGCTGGCGCTGCAGGGATTGGCTCTTGGCCTTGAGGGATTCGATTTCCGAGCCAAGCAGCTTCTTGGTCTGGTTGATCGCATCCTCCTGCGAGCGCAATGCCTGCTTGCGCGCTTCGAACAGGAGTTGCTCCTCCTTCATCATCTGAGCGATCTGCGGCGTGTCAGCCTGGCTCATCAGCTCCTTGGGGAAGGTAATGGTGTCGTTGCCCTGCAACTCGGCGTCGAGGCGTGCCTCGCGCGCCAACAGCCCCAGCCGTTCCACCCCCAGGGTCCGCAGATCGCCGCGATTGACCAGGCTCTCGCGCTGGAAGCTGAGAAGCCCGAAATCGGACACCCTCAGCACGCCGCCCGCTGTACTGACGGCCTGGAGCACGGTAAGGCCGGGCTTGTAGGGATACTGGCCGGGCGTGGTCACCATGCCCAATATATAGAAAGGCCGGTAGGTCGACACTTCCACCGAGGCATCGGGCCGATTGGAAAGGCCGATGCTGGCCTGCAGCTTCTCGCCGATCAGGACCGACAGGTCGCCCGTGCTCCTGCCTGCCGCCGGCACCTCGCCAATGAGCGGCAGGGATACGTTGCCGGATGCACCCACCACGAATTCGCCGGTCAGCGCACCCCATTCATGCACCTCGCTCGAGGAAGCACGCCAGTCATAGACCCTGATCTTGAGCTTGTCCTCCGGACCGAGCAGGTAGGGCTCGGCCAGCGCCGTCGTCGCAACACCCATCGTGGCAACAACCGCGGTCAGCAAGCCTGTCATCAAGCGACGAAGGCCTGCGCGCCGTGGTTTGCGGGAAAATGGGGCCCTGTGAAATGCTTCGAAACTCATGAGGCTCAATACCGTCCTTCAATGAACGGGCCTTGCGTGAAGGCCGGATCCGGTCTGCTTGAAATAACGTAGCGCTGCCGCTTCATCGACTATGCCTGAGCGCTCTTTTCATGCACGCGCCGTTCGACATAGGCACGCATTTTCTCGGTGAAGACTTCCTTGCCGAAGCCCGCCGCATGGGCCGAGATGGCCGACGGGTCGATCTCCATCTTCTCCAGACGCTCGATAGCATCGATGATGGCTTCCACGCTCTGGGTCTGGAAGAACACCCCGGTCCTGTCAGCGACCACGGTTTCCGTTGCCCCTCCCCGCCCATAGGCGATCACGGGACGTCCGCTGGCCATCGCTTCCACCGGTACGATGCCGAAATCCTCCTCTCCAGGGAACACCAAAGCGCGGCAGCGGGCATAATTGTGCTGCAACACGCTGAAAGGTTGCGGTCCCAGGACCGAAACGGTCGGCCCAGCCATGGCTTTGACTTTGGCGAACATCTCTCCGCCGCCAATGATGACGAGTTTCTTGCCGGTTCGGTTGAAGGCCTCCACCGCCAGATCTGGCCGCTTGTAGCGGACCAGCTCTCCCACCATCAGATAGTAATCCTCGAGTTCGGACGCCTCTACAGGACGAAATGCTGTTGTATCGACGGGCGGGAATATGACATCTGAATCGCGTCGATAATAAGACTGGACGCGTCGGGCCACCGTCTTTGAGTTCGACACGAAATGATCGACGCGTGACGCAGAGGCCGCATCCCAATTGCGAATATAATGCGCAATCGGGGGCATCATCATGCGAGTCACGAAGCCGCTACGCTCCCGATAATCATGGAACATGTTCCAGATGTAGCGCATCGGCGAGTGGCAATAGCAGATATGGGTCGCATCCGCGGGTGGCACGATTCCCTTGGCCGGTCCGGACTCGCTGCTGATCACCAAGTCGTAACCGCGAAGGTCGAGGTTCTCGAGGGCCATCGGCATCAAGGGCAAATAGGACTTGTAGAAACGATGGGCGGCGGGCAGCCGGTCGATAAAGGAGGTCGACACCTTATGCCGGCGGATCACCGGGGACACGGCGTCGGCTCGATAGACATGGGTAAAGATGTCGGCCTGCGGAAAAAGCTCGCAGAGCGCCTCGATAACCTTTTCGCCGCCACGCATGCCGACGAACCAGTAATGTACGATTGCAACTCGCATTGCACCAATTCTTCCTGCGGGCCCCAAGTCGATCGCCCAATTCAAAGCACACATACAGTTTTCGCCACCCGCGCCGAAGCATTCGGGCGTACGACGAAGGGGGTAATTCGCCCCATCCCACCAATGCACGAAACGCCGGCAAACTGCGACGGGATGACCGCAAGCCTCGCAGATTAGCAGGTGCCGGCTGGCCACGATGTGCGTTCTAGCACACATCCCCCCAGGGTGGGGTATTCGGCCATTTTTGGCCTGAAACCCGCCAAATTCCTAGTGAGTCCCGCCAGGATTCCGCTTTCGGTACTATCCCTTCCCTCCCTTTGAAGACGCACCACGGGCTAATTGGCAGCCTCCCGGCGATGCCGAAAGCATGGCGTTCCTATTCGAGAGTCTAGGTTAGAGTATCGATGCCCCCCTCCGGGATAGGGGAAAATATGGCGAAGATGCAGAGCATTACCTCATCCAGCCTTCCAAAGAGATAGATCCAACGCCTTTCTATGATGCAGCGCACCCCATCCCTACCTCCTAAACGGTATGCAACCATTCAAATTCTATCCTTTTTGGATAGGGGTATGCCTCCAACTCGACGCAACGGTAGGTACCAACCCCCCCAAATTCCAATAGCTCTAATCCTTGATTTCCAACACAAAATTCAGCAATTCAGGGTCAATAAGTTCATCCAAATCAAAACACGTATCGGCTTGTGTTTACGAACGTCGGCAAAAACTTCTAAACGCCGCACCAAGTCCGAGTTTGTTTTGGCTGCTGCAGCGCAACATGCTGGACGGCAGCTCCACCCGAGATGAATGACATAACGTAATATAGCACTCTGACCGAGGCGAGAGATGGAAAACTTGGCTAGCTCGAACAGTCTTAGCCGTATATCCGGCAAGGACGATGCTTCCTTGTTCAAATCGAATAAGCAAAGAAGCGGCTTGTCCCTAGAATTGGCAAGGGGGAGCAAGCGCGTGCTGGATATCGTCACGGCTTCGGCCGCACTCGTTTTCCTGCTCCCACTTTTCCTGCTGCTGCTGGGCGCGCTGCTCGTCCTTCAGGGCCGACCGATCTTCATCCGGCACAACCGCGTCGGACGTGGCGGCGCGCTCTTCCCCTGCCTGAAGTTCCGCTCGATGGTGACGAACTCGGACGAGGTGCTGCGTGAGCACCTGGCCAGCAACAATGTCGCTCGTGAGGAATGGGAAGAAACTCACAAGCTCAAGAACGACCCGCGCATCACGCCGCTCGGCCAATTCCTGCGCAAGTCCAGCGTCGATGAACTGCCCCAGCTCCTCAACGTGATCCGCGGCGACATGAGCCTCGTCGGGCCCCGGCCGATCGTCCGCGACGAAATGGTGCGCTACGGCGCCCATATCGATGACTATCTCAAGGTGCGGCCCGGTCTCACCGGGTTGTGGCAGGTCAGCGGCCGCAGCGACGTATCCTATCAGCACCGTGTCAGTCTCGATGTCCGCTATGTGCGTGAATGGAGCCTGTGGAGCGATATCGTCATCATCCTGAAGACGATCCCCGCTGTGCTGCGTCCCTCTGGGTCTTATTGAGTTCGGTTCAAGAGTCGGTCGCAGTTCAAGCGATCGAGCAAATGTCAGCCTTGCGCCCGAAGTACCACCGACTTCGGGCGCTCTTTTTTGACCGCGGTGGCTTGTCTCAGCGAACCGCGCGCGCCGGCCCTCAGGTCGCTTGCATCGAAAGGGAATGCCTGCGATGAACGTCGACACATTGCCGCAATCGAGCGCGATTGCCCTGGCTCCTGCCCCACAAGCCCCTTCGTCTACGATGACCGAGCCGCTTTCCTTTGCGATCAATGGGCGCTTCTTCACTCAACCAGTCACCGGCGTGCAGCGCTACGCACGGGAGATCACCGCCCATCTCGATGAGCTTCTGCACGAGCAAGGAGGCCAGGCCAGCCTCTATTTGCCTGATAGCAGCGACGTTCCGGCATATCGCGCCATTCAGACCAGGCGGTCCCAACGCCTGCGCGGGCATCTTTGGGAGCAGATGACGCTGCCCACCCTCGATCGGCGCTTCCTCTTGAATCTGTGTAATCTGGGACCGGTTGCTCGAAGCAGGCAGATCGTCTGCATCCATGATGCCAATGTCGCCAATATGCCGGCGAGCTACAGCCTCGCCTTTCGCGCCGTTTACGGAACGCTCATTCCCCTGCTGGTCCGACGCGCCGCCGCGATCACCACCGTCTCGCATTTCTCGGCGGGAGAGCTTGCCCGCCATTTGCCGATCGCCCGCGAAGACATCGTCGTTCTGCCCAACGGCCATGAACACGTCTTTCGCTGGAATGCGTCCCGCTCCTCGATTCGCGCCAAGCATCGCTTGGAACGGCCTTACGTCTTCATTATCGGCAGCCGCGCCCGCCATAAGAACGTCGCCATGGTGCTCGGTCTCGCCAAGGCCCTGGATGAACGCGGCATCGACATTGTCGTCACCGGGGGCCAATCCAGCATTTTTGCCGCGGAAGAACACGGGACGCCCGCCCCGAACGTGCGCTTCATGGGCTTTGTCGACGATGACGACCTGGCAGCCCTGCTGCAAGGCGCGTTGTGCCTGCTGTTTCCTTCCCTCACCGAAGGCTTCGGCCTGCCGATCATCGAGGCGATGGCACTTGGCTGTCCCGTGATCTCGTCCGATCAGGCCAGCATGCCGGAAGTATGCGGCGATGCGGCGATGCTGGCCCCACCCGACCAGCCTACCCTCTGGCTCCGCCATATCGAGAGCCTGGCTGCATCGGACACATTGCGCGCCACCTTCGCCGAACGAGGGCGCAAGCGCGTCGGAGCCTATTCATGGCGGAAATCGGCCCAAGGCTATCTCGACATCATTCGCGAGAGGCACGCCGGAAATGCATGACGCGTTCTTGGAAGTCATGCCTTCATCGTAACCTGTTTTCAGCCCCTGATTTGAGCTTGGCGCGTCGCGAACCGACATGAGCCAAACCTTCCGCCATTATTGCCAATAGTATTGCGAGCCAAGCATTGCGACTTGCCTTCCCTAACTCTATAAGCCCGATATTCGATCTGAATTCTGCATTGCCTGGGCGGAACAGGCCGCGTGGCAGCGCCTTGTCTCCTGGCTTTCCAATGTCGCCCTGTTCATGGATTTTGTTGAAGGTTCGAGGCCGCTGACATGCTTTATCTCAGGCCGCTGAATGATCAGCCCACGAGTTTCGGCTTGCGCGACATTCTTGTCGAGATCATGCGCTATGCCCGCGGCCTGGTGCTGTGGTTCATCCTCTGCGTCGTCGCCGCGATCATCTATATCGTCAGCACACCGCCGGAATATTATGCGGCCTCCTTCGTAATTCTGGAGCCCAGAAGTTCGTTCTCGAGTTCCCAGGGGGTAGACCCTGGCCTTCTGCAGACCAATCTCGATAATTCGCAGATCGAGAGTCAGATTCAGATCGTGAAGTCGGAGCGGGTTCTGCGTTTGGTGTTCCAGACGCTGAATCTGCAGAACGATCCCGAATTCGTTGGCCCGCTGCCCTCGCAGAATGTGACGCCGGACCTGGTCAAACGCCATGACGCAGCCGCTTTCACCACCTTCAGCGACCGCGTCTCGGTACGCCGAATCGGGCAATCCCTGGTGCTGGAGATCGGCTATCGCTCGAAATCCGCTACCAAGGCCGCCTCGATTGCCAACTCGGTCACCGCCGCCTTCATCCGCGACCAGATCGATGCCAGATCGCTGTCCATGCAGCGCAACAACGAATGGCTGCAAGGGCGTATCGACGAAATCAAGGGGCAGCAGTTGGCCATTGAGGACGCGGTACGCAGGGGTGTCCTGCCTGACCGCCAGTTCTCCGCCTCCGACGCCCGCATCATCAGTTCCGCGACGGAGCCGCTTTCGAAAAGCTATCCGCAAACGAAACTGATTCTGCTGCTGGCTGCTTCCTTCTCCCTGCTGACTGGCCTTGGTGCGGTCAGTATTTTTCACACGCTCAACCGCACGCTGCGCGCCAAGCGGCATGTGCAGCGTGAGCTCGGTCTCAATTGCATCGGCATCATCCCCTTTGCGACCGACGAGCGCGGCTCCGGCCTGCCACACAACCTCGCCGATCTCCGCCGGGATCTGGTCAAGCTGCCGAAAACGCTGATGGAAGCGATCAAATCGCTACGGCTGTTCAAGCGGCGCCAAGCCAAGTCGGGCGAGAGCTACTTCGCCTACAGCACCTCTCAAGCGGGCATGCTCTCGCCCTTCGCCGAAAGCCTGAGGGCCGTGCGTACGGCAATCATGGGCAAGGAACAGAATTCCGGCGCGCGCGTCATCGGCATCGCATCGTGCCTGCCCCATGAAGGCAAGTCCACCATCGCCGCCAATCTGGCCCATCTGTTTGCCGCGAGCGGCCACCACACCATGTTGATCGACTGCGACCTGCGCGACGACGCGCTAAGCCGTCACTACGCCCCGGACGCCCGTTACGGCCTGAGCGAGGTCCTGCAACAGCGCGGCAAGCAGATCACCGCTTCCGCGATCAATCTGGCTCCTCGTCTCGATTTCATTCCTGCGAACAGGGCTGGGAGTTCGGCCGATATCGATCTCTTCATCGGCTCGTCCACCATGCAAGAACAATTCAACGCGCTGAACGCCTATGATTGCGTCATCGTCGATCTGCCAGCGATGAGCCTGTCCTCCGATGTCAAGGCGGTGGCACCACTCCTCGATACGATGATCTTTGTCATCGAAGCAGGCCGAACCACCAGTGACGATGTGACCGAGGCGCTCGATACCTTGCAGCAAGCCAATGGCAAGGTCTTGGGTGCCGTGCTCAACAAAGTACCCCGGCGTGACTGGCCGGTACTTCTGCGCCGCCCTCGCCACTAAGCCGGCACGCATCGCTTATCGGCGCCGCCCCCTTCAATATAGCACCTTCCGCAGAGCATGGCCGCGTGCCTCGGTGCCTCCCTCGATTCGGGCCGAATACCCCCTTGGAGGGAATCTGTGCCCGGTCCGACGAGGTCGGTGAAGACTGTAGCCGACCTCCGGGCAAAGCCCGCGGATGCCGTCGGTAGTGCCGTTTGGCCACGTAACGAGGCCAATTGGCATTCTGTCTACCCAACGTTCTCTCTCGTCCAATTTAGGGTACCGCCTTTGAGTTAGATAGTACCTAAATCGGTTCCGGCTTCCGCTTGCTTCCTATCAACATTGCTAGATTGAATTAGAGCAGGCCTTGCAACATTCTGCAGGGGCTCATGATGGCATTGCAGTGCTCTAGACCAAGGAAATACCAGACTGAATCGTCGAGGTGGCGGCAATTCACAAGTCTTTCCTTCGCGGAACATCCTACTCTTGCCAGGCATGACCAACGGACATCGGTCGAATTCATGATCCAGGGGACAGATTGTTCATTCTGTCACGCGCAAGAGTAGCTGTTTGTCTCTTGACCAGAATTCAGTCTTACCTTGTCCGTTTAACGTTATGTGAAGTGTTTGAATTGAATCCTGCAGATATATCCTCCTCGATGCCCTTGAGGCAGCTTGGTCAATCATATGGCACCACCATGGTAGTAAACAGTCCATCAGGACAAATCGCCCTCGTCAATCCCAGGACATTACAGAGAGACTGCATCGGCCGTGTCCTGGAAGTAGAGTTTCCTGATCGAAAAATCTTGCCATTCGCTCGACTGGAGGAATGGAATGCTGCTGCCGATGTGCATGAGGATGTTTCGCTCGTCATCATCTGTGAAGGCGAGGATCCGAGTGATTTGACCTCTCTGGCCGCGGCGGCCGCACATACCCCCTCCGCAGCGGTCATCATCCTGTCGGACTCCGAGGATCCAGCCAGCATTTTCAGAGCTCTCGACCTCGGCGTGAAAGGCTATATTCCCAGCACACTCGGCGCCGAGGTGGCAATCGAGGCGACGCGGCTCGTCATTGCCGGGGGTGTCTTTGTGCCTGCTGCCAGTTTGATCCGGGCCACGGCCGAGCCTTCCCTTGGCCGCCAGGAGCAGACTGACCGACACTATCCGCGCATTTCTCCCCGACAATTGTCGATCATCGCGGCCGTCAGCCGCGGCAAGTCCAATGCCGCCATTGCGACGGAACTCAACCTGCGCGAGAGCACGGTGAAGGTCCATATTCGCAACATCATGAAGAAACTGAAGGTGAAAAGCCGGACGGCAATTGCCCATAAGTCCCGCGACATCCTGCGCGCCGAGGGCTATGAGCTTCATAGCGCCTCGGATATGCAGCGCCTCACATTGGATATCGCCAGGACCTCCTGACAAGAAGGTACTTGCCCCCTTTCATTCCCGGCTGTCTTACAGGTGGCTTCGTTCGCCGAGCCCGGCGATCACGCCGGCTTTACCGGCGGCTTGCCGGCTCCGTTCTGCCCGACAGGAAGGAACAGTCCCTCCTTTTGCCCCTGCCAAACCAGCACCCGGTTTCGTCCCTGCTGCTTGGCCCGGTACAGCAATTTATCGGCCCAGCCCAGCAAGGCAGAAGGCTTATCCGTCTGCGATATGAAAGCCACCACCCCGCCGCAGCTGATGGTCACCGCCTCGGCGGTGCGTGAACGGGCGTGCGGTAGATTAAGGTCGAGCACGGCCAACCTCAATCTCTCCAGCAGCGGCTCCAGCTCGTACAGGCCCGGCAACAGCAGGACGAATTCCTCGCCGCCATAACGAGCTGAAACATCGTAGGGGCGCCCGGCCCCAAGTGTGAGGGCCTGGGCGACTTGCCGCAGGGCCTCGTCGCCAGCGCCATGACCGTAATGGTCGTTGTATTCCTTGAAGTGGTCGACATCGATCATGGCGACGCTAAGCGGATCGCCGGAGCGAATGGCATGCCGCCAGGCCAGCTCGAATGCCTTGTCGAAATAGCGCCGGTTCGCGATTCCTGTCAGGCCATCCCTTTCGGACAGGCGCTCCAGCTCATTGCGTTGCGCCACCAATTTGAGATGGTTGCGCACGCGCGCCCTCACGATCGCGGGGCTGATCGGCTTGAAGACATAGTCGGCAGCACCCAGCGACAGCCCACGCTCCTCGTCCTGTTCATCCGTGAGAGAGGTGATGAAGATCACGGCGATATTGGCAGTCTGGGGGTCGGAGCGCAGCCGACGCAGCACTTCGTAGCCGTCCATGCCCGGCATCGAGACATCGAGCAGAATTAAGTCGATGCTTCTTTCATCCCGTGCACGCTGGAGGGCAGTTTCCCCATCCTTCGCCAGGAGAATCCTGCATTCTCGTTGCAGCAGCTCAGCCAGCACGCTCCGATTGATCCGGTCATCGTCGACGATCAGCACCGTCTGCAGAAGAGCATCACTCACTCTGGAGATCTTTCAAACACCCGTTGATCCAAATCGGCGTTCAACTGCTGCAATAGGGTTGTTGCTTCGGCCAGCTCAAGTTCCTCGAAATGGCTCAGGATCGCTCTTGCTCTTTCGACTTCGACAGTTCCGGAGAGCTCGGCGATGATCTGATCCAATATGGCATAAGCGGCATAGTCGCCGCTTTGCAACAGGGGTTCGGTTGCCGCGATGAGTTCCAGAACCTTATGCAGATCGTCGCGTCCCGTCTCTCCCCTCTGCTCCACGGATATTACGGCAGGACGGTCGAGCTGACTAAGCAGCATTGCCAAGCCGTCACGAAACGGGGGTAAGAGAACCTGGAGTTCGTCGAGGTCACCGCGACGGGAAATCTCCTCGATGTCGGCTGCGGCCGCACATAAATCATGAGCGTCCAGATAAGAGGCCGCGCCTCTGACGGCGTGGGCGAGCGCCGCGATGGCTCCGGCGTCCCGCCGCGACATGTATTGATCAAGCTGTGCGGGTGCTTGTCTGAAGTCGCGAACGAAACCCTGAAGGAGGCGTTGCAACCGCTCACGGCTACCACCGAGACGTTTCTGGGCTGCGGATAGATCCACACCACTCAACCCAGCGAAAACGTCCTCTATATCGCCCCCCTCCGCAATCCTGGTCGGCGTCCCCTCGTCAACCCCTTGCGCTATGGATGCGGGTGAGAGCAATTCCATCAACGTCTGATACAGGGCGATCTCATCGATCGGCTTGGTCAAATGCGCGTTCATGCCCGCCGCAAGGCTGGCCTCGCGATCCTTGGTAAGGGCCTGTGCCGTCAGCGCAATCAGGGGCAGCGACGCCCAGCGCTCTTGCGCGCGTATCCTGCGCGTCGCGGTCAGGCCGTCCATCTCCGGCATGTGGACATCCATCAAGACGGCGTCGTAGGTGGCTGTTTCCAGCTTGGCCAGGGCATCGCTGCCATTCACTGCCGTGTCCACCTGCATACCTGCCAACTGCAGGAAATCGCCAACGACTTCCCGATTTAAAGCATTGTCATCAACCACCAGAATGTGCCGGCCGGAGAGTGTTGCCAAGATCTCGTCCTGGGCCTGGGGGAGCGCGATCTCGGGCGTTCCCCCGCTCGTTGCGGCAGAGGCCGTGCTTGCCGCGTCATGAAAGACCCCGACGATGGTGTTGAACATCACCGACACGGTGACTGGCTTGATGAGCACGCCATGCAGACCGAGCTGCTCCGCACGCCGGAGCACTTCCTCGCGGCCGTAGGCCGTCACCATCAGCACGGCCGGCGTGCTCTTCAGCTTCGCATCCGTTCTGATCCGCCCAGCGGTTTCCAGGCCGTCCATTCCGGGCATGCGCCAGTCCATCAGAACGACTTCGAAGGGCCGCTCCTGCTCGCAGGCCTGATTCAGTGCCACCAGCGCAGCCTTGCCGGAACCGACGGCATGGCTCTCCATACCGAAATCCCGCACCATCCCCGCCAATGTCTCACGCGCGCTGGCATTGTCATCGACGATCAGGACCCTTTTTCCCTTCAACTCCCCGCTGCGCAGAGCTCCATCATGCGAAGCGGAGCGCTGGGGTGACCTGAGTTCGACGGTGAAATAGAAGGTGCTGCCCTTGCCCAGCGTGCTCGAAACCCAGATCTGCCCATTCATGCCCTCGACGAGTCGTTTGCAGATGGCCAGACCGAGGCCTGTGCCGCCATATTTGCGCGAGACATGCTTCTCGGCCTGGGCGAAGGCTTGGAACAGGCCGGCGACCTGATCGGCATCGAGGCCGATCCCCGTATCCTGCACGGCGAACTGCAGCCGGACGGCATTGGAAACTCCGACCTGCTTGGCGTCGACCGACACCACGATCTCGCCCTTATGGGTGAACTTGACGGCATTATTCACCAGATTGATCAGCACCTGTCCGAGGCGGAGCGAGTCGCCGACAAGGCGCGAGGGCACATGCGGCGCCACGGCATAGATGATCTCGATACCCTTCTCCTCGGCCTTCATGGCCGTCACGGCGGAGACCGATTCCAGGACCGCCTCCAGCCTGAATTCGCTTTCCTCCATTTCCAGCTTGCCGGCCTCGATCTTGGAATAGTCGAGAATGTCATTGAGGATGGAGGTCAGCGTCTGTGCCGATGCACTGATCTTGTCGAGATAATTGCGCTGCCTGGGATTTCGCTCCGCCTGAAGCGCCAGCCGGGTCATGCCGAGTACCGTGTTCATCGGCGTGCGGATCTCATGACTCATCACGGCCAGGAATTCGCCCTTGGCTGCTTGCGCGGCTTCCGCGGCCTTGCGCGCCTGGATCAGGGCCTGGGCCGTACGCCTTTCCTCGGTGACGTCCTGGTTGATGCCCAGGGCGCGCAAGACCGACCCATTCTCGGCACGAAAAACTTCGGCCTGACCTCGAATGTGCCGGATAGCGCCATCAGGATGCACAATTCTGAATTCGCTTTCGAATGTCCCCGTCTTGCCGATGGCTTCCTGCCATTGCTTCAGCACGCGGTCGACGTCGTCGGGATGAAGCAAGGAAAGCCAGCGCTCGAGGCTGCCGTCGAAAGCATCGTGCTCCAACCCGTAGAGGGCATACATCTGCTCGTCCCAGATATATTTCTGCTCCCGAGCATTCATGTCCCATATGCCGACGCCACCGACTTTGATCGCAAGCTCCATGCGCTCCTTGAGGGCGACGATGAGATCCTCCGCCTGTTTGCGGGCGGTGATGTCCTGCATGACACCATCCCAGATCACCGTCCCATCGCCCTGATAGCGGGGAGCGGAGCGGCAATGGAGCCAGAGAATGCGGCCATCGCGCATGCGGGATCTGAACTGGCAATCGAATACGCTGCCACGCGAGAGCGAATCTTCGAGCATCGCGTTGTAGCCGGGCAAATCGTCTTCATGGATCGTCTGAATGAAGGCCTCTCGCCGTTCCATGATCTCGCTGGCTGGTACGCCGGTCAGAGCCAGGATGCCGGCACTCACATAGGGCAACGACAATTTGCCGTCCGGCGTCTGCACCAGGCGATAGACAGCGCCATGGGGCAGGTTGTCGACAAGCGAGCTGAGTTGGGCTTCCAGTTCCTTGTTCTCGGTGATGTCACGCATGAGCCAGATTGCGTGATCTCCGACTTGGGCTGCAGCCACTTCGGTGAGGCGTAACGCCCCGTCCCTGCGAAAGAAACTATGCTGTCCAGTGCGATAGGTCCTATCCACCTGAGCGCCGGACGAACCCGAGGTGAGAGCGTCAAACAGATCGCCGCCAAAATGCCTGGACCATGCATCGGGCTTCGACAACTCCTCCCGCCCGTAGCCGGTGAGTTCCTCGGCTGCCCGGTTGACCAGGATGCCATCGTCCGTCACGAAAACCGCACCAATCGGCAGGTTTTCCATCATTTCGGACAACCACCGAACGCGCGCCGACAATTCCATTTCGATCTGCTTGCGCGCGGTGATGTCAGTATGGGTTCCGATGACGCGCAGGGGCGAACCATCCTCATCGCGCTCGATGGCTTTACCGCGATCGAGAATCATGCGCCAGGATCCGTCCTTGGCCCGCATGCGCAGCTCAATGACGAAATCCGGAGCCTCGCCGCGTATATGCCGTTCCACCGCCTCCCAACCCGCCTGCAGGTCGTCCGGATGGATGCGATCGACGAACTCTTGGAGTGTCGGCCCAATCTCGTTCTCGGCATGCCCCAGCATCGCCTTCCACTGCCGGGAGTAGAAGACATGCCCGGTGCGCAGGTCCCAGTCCCACAATCCATCGCCCGCGCCATTGAGCGCAAATTCCCAACGCGCCTCGCTGTGACGCAAGGCTGCCTCCGTGGCGCGGATCTCCGTCACGTCGCGTGAAACGCCGATCAGGCCGATCACGTCGCCATTTTCATCGCGCCTTGGAACCTTGGTGACGAAGAAATAGCGCCTGGTGCCATTGACGATGAAGGTCTCCTCCATGGTCACGGCTTTGCCGCCCGCCATGATCTCCCGATCCGCCCGCAGGATTCGGGCCGCATTTTCCGGATCGACCACTGCCGTTAGATCCCGATCCAGAATCTCGGGCGCGGGCCGGCCCAGGAACCGGGCCGTCGCCTGATTGAGCATTACGAAGCGGCCGTCGAGGTCCTTCAGAAAAATGGCATCCGTGGTGCCATCGAAAACCGTCTGCAGCAAATTGGTGGTCTTGCGCAGTTCGGCCGTGCGCTCGGCGACCCTGATCTCGAGCCCGGCGTTGAGCCGGCGAATGGCATTCTCGGCCTCCACGCGCTCGCTGATGTTGCGCACGGTCGCAAAGAACGTCTTCCTGGCCTGATAGAGATGACAGGAGAGGCGGACCTCGACCGGAAAGATCGAGCCATCCTTGCGGCGATGCTTGGCGTAGAGCGTCTTCGTAACGCCGGGTTCGGCCGCCGCCCACACCTGCTTGGCCCATTCCAGGTCAAAATCCTCGACGATGTCGGGCACCGACATCTGCAGGAGTTCTTCCCTTGTGAAACCGGTGCTGAGGGTCACGTGATGGTTGACGTCCAGGAATCTGCCCTGATCGTCATGGACGAAGAAATCGTCGGCCACATGTTCCAGGAGCAAGCTGAAACGATTGTCTCCAAGTCGCTTTTCGGTTTCGATCCGTTTGCCGTCGCGCTGCACGTCGCTGCCACTCAGGAACAGCAGCCTCACATCATGCTCGATCTCGTTCCGAAAACGGATGACCAAGCTCTGGTAGGCAGGCGAGAACTCGGCCCCACCCTCCTTTTGAACCATCAGCACGCCGAAGATTTCACCCTTCGATCCATAGATCGGCGTCCCGAGGAGGACCTGCCCCGCCGCGGTGTCGATAGTGATGCCTGCTTGCCGATCTCCCTCGCCGGAGATGCTGAGCGCTTGTTTGCCGGCATCGCGTATAACCGCCTCGCTGAAGTGCTGCAGGGTGGTCTGGCCTGGCATTGGGCCGGGACGATAGGCATTGACCGCCCCTTGGCTGACGACGACGATCTCACCGTCTTGGCCGGCTCCTCGCGTGACAAGTGCGACTGCATTCTCCAAAAGCCCTGCCAAGGTATCGGCCGCAGCGGCCCATCCATCGAGCACAGCGGCGGGAATGACGGGCTTGATGTTGCCCGCGCCATCCTCTTGCTGACCGCCACTTCGCACATTCGAAGACATGCCTGCTTCCCTCTGAAACGCACGGCGTAGAGAAAGCTGCCCATCATGCGGGAACGGTATCATTGCCAAGCGATCATGACACCGTGCCATCGTCACCTAGAGCAAAGCGCGTTCAAGCCTGAACGCGCTTTGCTCTAGCTTCTTGTCTGGAAAGGGCCCTTGCGATTCTAGGCCACTCCTTCAAATCGCAAAAACACTTTAGCTTCCCAAAGCTCTGAGCCAGCGCTCGAACGAGGGCAGGCCATCCGCATCCTGAGCGCTGTCTTTCACCAGACGGCTCGGCGCGGGGGCGCTGCGCGCCTGCCGTGGACTGTAGCCGAACTCCCGGCTGAAAGCGCGGCTGAAATCGGCCGCCGATGCGAAGCCGAAACTCTCGGCAATATCGGCGATCAAGCGGCGGTCCGACGGATCGCTGAGCGCGGCGTGAGCGGCGAGCAGCCGTTGTTTCTGGATGTAGTGAACCACACCGCCGCTCGGCTCGAACAACTGGTAGAGATGAGTCCGCGATATGCCGAGTTCCCGGCATAACAGGTCGGGCGTAATGGCGGTTGTTTGTAGATTATTGCGGATGAAGCGCCGGGCACGTTCCATGGGCGCCACCGTTCCGTGCTTGCTGGCCGCCACCACCCGCTCTTCGGTGGACGCCACACAGGCCAGGACCATATCCCTGGTGGCATTGACCACACCGGGTAGATCATCCTTGCTGAACTCGCTCAGCCGTGCCTCCACGGTGTCGACGTGGCTGACCAGCAGGCCGGCAAGGTTACGCGACAGAATCCGATTGTTGTCGGCATCGAGAATCGCAGTCGAATCGGCAAAGAGATCGCGCGGCAAATAAAGCGTCAGGCTCTGCGATTCGAGCATTCTGCCGCGGAAAGCGTGGCCGAGAGAGCGGATCTCGACCGTTCCCGGCTGGCTCTCGACGACACGTCCGCCAACCTCTGTCCATGCCTTTCCCTCGCGCCTGAGAATGACCACCCAATGATCGATGAGACTGGAGCGAAGCTTAGCGGCGGAACGATGATAACTGTGGGCAGACGCCTTCTGCTGCACGACCAGCATGCCGCCGAGATTCCACGCGATCTGACGCGCTGCAAATCCTTGCTCCGCCGTCACGCCATCGGGAAGCGTCAGATCGGCAAGCGGCGCATTGAGCGCTTGCCAGGCTTCGAACTGCTCGCGCGGCGGGAATGTTTCTGTCGAAAAAACCAGAGGCGCCAGAGCTGGAGGTGGAGGTGGATTGTCGTTTTGCTGAGAACCGGATTGTCGCGACCAACGGCGGCGCTCCTTGCCAGGGCGCTGGGCCGGGGCACCGGAGACCGGCTTCTGATCGTTGCGGGACGCGCCATCGTCCATTCTGTTTTCCTCGCTTTCGCGGCAGGCTCACGCAAATCGGGAGCTCATATATCTTGCCGACGGCACCTCGAGGTGGCGACCGCACCTGTTATTATGAACAACAAAGGAAATCTTCAAAAGAGACTTTTCAACGCGTCCAGCCCCTCCTCCTTTACCTTATGCACAAGTGGATTGCCGATTCCTGCCTGTTGCGCAAACCAACGTATCGCACGGTAAGGTTGCGCCATGCCCAAGGGGATATTTCATAAAATCATACCGTTCAACGGATATATCGTAGAGGTTATTACCAATTATACAGAGGCATATCTCCGTCGCAAATTCCGCCCTTCGCCGCCGTCCCCTCACGCGTGCGTACTCAGGCAGTAACAATATATACGGCAAAAGAGCTCAAATCCCCGCCCCTGGCACAGCTCCCGCGAGGGCAAGGCGTATGAGGCCATACGCCCTTGGAGACATTTTGCTACCACGTCCGGACCAGATTGCCTCGGAATTTGTACTCATTGCTATGTCTGCGGACTCCAAGCTAACGACCAAATCATCGATCTCGCATAACTTGCCCCTTAGTCAGCATAGTACCAACACGTTGCGGATTGATCATGAACATCGCCTTCCCAGACGCTTCCACCATCCTCGACAGGCGGCGGCCCTTGCAGTACCAGCGCGACAGACGGGCCTTCGACGAGGCCAGCGATGAGGCCTCGCCCATCCGCAAGGACAAGGACAGCGTGGCAGAAAAAGCCACGATCAGCATCATCAACGACAACACCTTCACGCGTGACTGCCTGAGCCGTTGCCTTGGTGACGCTGTCAGCGAGTTCGAAATCCGCGCTTATGAAAGCATCCGGGAATGGCAGGATGCGGCAACGAAGTCCGCCATGCCAATCATTCTCCTGTGCGCAACCGGGCGCCAAGCGACCGAAACCGCCCTCCACCAGGGTTTGGATGCCATTCTGCAGACGACGGCCGACGCGAGGGTCATCGTAATCTCCGACGTCGAGGACCCTGCCGGCATGGTCGCCGCGCTGGAGCGCGGCGCCAAGGGTTATGTGCCGATGAGCCTGGATCTCGACGTGACCATCGGTGCCGTCAATCTGGTGAATGTCGGCGGCACGTTCATTCCTGCCAGCAGCCTGCTTTCCGTGCGCGGCGCCAGTTCGCCTGCTGCCGAAGTCAAGCCGCAGAGGCGCGCTTCCGCCTTGCTGACTGAACGGCAGTTGACCGTGCTTGAAAATCTTCGCAAGGGTGATCCGAACAAGGTCATCGCTCACAAGCTCAACATGAGCGAATGCACCGTGAAGGTCCACGTGCGGAACATGATGAAGAAGATTCAGGCTCGCAACAGAACCGAACTCGTCTGCATGACCAGCGAGCTTTTTCAGTCACAATAGCGCACCAAAAGGCTGTTGAAACCAAATGACCACCGGTGCGAGAAGTATCGAATAGCCTGACAAACGTTGCTCCGACCTCGGATTCTGATGCGTCCAATGTCGCCCCCGATGAAATCTTAACAAGACCACTGGAGTGCTGTAGCATCGTTGGCGATCTCAATTGCGATGTCTGCTTCGCCGAGGCGCGCCAATGATCGTCAGGCACGACAAGGATACATTGGAAAGAAGCATGCCACTTACGCGTGACAGAGGCATTCAGCTCCTCGGCCGTTCGGTTCAGGAGAGCGACAAGGCAGTTGCGGTCCTCAACGCCCGGCGCGAAATAGTCTGGATCAACCCCAGCTTCACCAAGATGCTCGGATATCAGTCCGAGGACGTGATCGGTCGCCCGCTCGTTTCGGTGCTCATCAGCAAGGCCACCCCTTCGGCGGCCCGCCTCAGCCTCGAGCGTCTCGTCAACGCCAAGCGCGGCGGCCTGGAAGAGATCAATGGCCGCGACAAATTCGGCAATGAAATCACGCTGCTGATCTATACCGATCATATTCGTGACATTGACGAGAACGTCACTGAGACGATTGTCACCATCCATAGCAATACCCCTGCGCGAATGATTCAGACGCTCCAGAACAATGTGCTGGAGGAGTTGGTATCCGGCGCCTCGCTGGAGAGCGTATCGGAATTCATCTGCAAGAAGGCCGAGTTCATCACGCGAGACGTCATCTCGACGATTCTGAGGGTAGACCACAACGGCCTCCTCCACCCCCTCGCCGCCCCAAGCCTGCCGCAATATTATTCGGACGCTCTGGATGGGATCGCGATCGGTCCCAGCGTCGGCTCCTGCGGGACGGCAGCCTATTTCGGTGAGCCTGTGCTCGTCGACGATATCGAGACCAATCCGCTTTGGACACCTTACAAGGGGCTGGCCTTGCCGCTGGGTCTGCGGGCCTGCTGGTCCGTCCCCATCAAGCTGCGGGATGGCCGGGTTGCCGGCACCTTCGCCTTCTATTTCCGCGAAAAACGCGGCCCCAGCTATCTGCATGAGGAAATCGTCACAGCCTGCGTTCATCTGTGCGCTCTGGCGATCGAGCAGCACGAGGCCAAGGAGCATATTAACCGGCTTGCCTATTTCGATATGCTGACCGGCCTGCCCAATCGCCGCCAGATTTATCAAAAGGCCGGCCAGGCGATCGTGGAAGCCAGTGAGAAGCAAGGCACGATGGCGCTGCTGCGCCTCGACGTCAAACGCTTCAAGGACATCAACGATACATTCGGCCATTCCACAGCCGATCAGATCCTCGGCCAGGTCGCCACCCGCTTGCAGAACCAGCTTCGACCCATCGACATTGTCGGGCGCTTCGGCGGCGATGTCTTCGTGATCATGCTGCCGGAGGCCGACAGTGCCTATGCCAGCATGGTTGCCAGAAAGCTGGTGGACGCCGTCGCCAAACCTTTTGCGATCGCGGATCTGTTGCTGCCGATCTCGATCAGCATCGGCATCAGCCTTTATCCAGATAATGGCACCGATGTCGAAACCCTGTTGAAACGGGCCGATTCCGCCGCCTGTAAAGCCAAGGCAGCCGGACAGGAAGCCGTTTGCCTGTATGAACATGAGGTTGTCGACGGCGCGCAGGAGCGGGTGATCTTGGGCGCAGCCCTGCGTGAAGCCGTCTCGCAGGGGCAGTTGCGATTGCTCTATCAGCCGCAAGTCAACCTCGCGGATGGTACCCTGCACGGTGTCGAGGCCCTCATCCGTTGGGCTCATCCCGTTTTGGGCGATATTTCCACCAGCCGCTTCATCATGATCGCCGAGCAGATCGGCCTGATCGATGAAATCGGCATCTGGGCGCTCAGCGAGGCCTGCCGCCAGATGGCCGTCTGGCGAGCGGCTGGCAAGCACATTCCGGCGATTTCAGTGAATCTTTCACCCCTGCATTTCCGTAACCGCAATCTGCCCGATGTCGTGGCTCATCTGCTGCGCCAATACGACATTCCCAAGCACACCTTGATGCTGGAGATCACCGAAGGCGTGATGATGGACGATCATCCGACCACCTTAGCCACCATCGCCGCCATCCAGGCTCTCGGCGTCGGACTGTCCATGGATGATTTCGGCACCGGTTATTCGAGCTTGAGCCGCCTGACTCATGTTCCTTTCTCGGAGCTGAAGATCGATCGCAGCTTCATCGAGGGGATGGTAACCGACCCCAGCGCGCTTGCCGTGGTGACGGCAATCAACAGCATCGGTCAGAGCCTCAACATCGCGGTCGTCGCGGAAGGCGTTGAAACCGAAACGCAGCAACAAATGCTGCGGGAACTGGGCTGCGAGATCGTGCAGGGATATCTGCTGAGCCGCCCCTTGAATGCAGCCGATCTCGAACTTTGGCTACGGGAGAGGCAAGATGGTAACCGCTCGCCTGCTTCTCGAAAGATGAAGGCAGAGATTTTGACTGCCTGACCCATCTCCGCTCCGGGAGGTGGAATTTCAAGTCGACGAAAAGCCAGCAGCGCACTCAGGCATCCAGATAGGATCGCCGCCCCCCGGTCATGTGCAACTTCCGCCCCCAATCATCGCGAGAGCGTTTTGCGATTTGACGAAGTCACTTAGAAGCGCAAAGACGCGTCGAAACAAGGACTTAGAGCAAACAAGCGTTCCGCCATGAAAGCGTTTTGCTCCAGAGCACCGGACCCGATGTTGGAATCGGGCTTGGCGCCGTAGGGCCCCGTGCTCATAGTTCCATTACAACCGGCAACCTGCCCGCTAAAACAAAACCGCCCCAATACCAGGTGGTATCGGAGCGGTGGATCGGCGTTTGCGGTTAGGTGTAGCGTCTCAGAACAGCTCATTGGTCAGGAAAGCGATCTCGGTGCGGTTCCGCGCCTTGATCTTGCGCATAATGTTACGGACATGCACCTTGACGGTGCATTCGCCCATATTGAGCTTGTAGGCGATGAGCTTGTTCGACTCGCCCTGGCGCAAGCGGTCGATCACCTCGAGCTGCCTCTGCGTAAAGACAGTCTGCCGGGACCTGCCGTTGGTTTCACCTTCCTCGATCGCCTGGGCGCCTTGAGAACGCGACGAAAGCAGGCCACTGGCCGGCACAAAAGTGCCGCCGGCACGCACTAGGCGAATAGCGGCAATCGCGACGTCGAGATTGGAGCTCATGGCGATGTAGCCTCTTGCCCCCCGTTCCAAAGCTGCAACGATCTCCGCCGGCTCCTCATTATCGGAGACGAGGATAACCCTCGCGTCCGGCGCCGCCTGGATAACAAGATCCAAATCGCGTCGTATCGCGGTTTCCGTCGCCTTCCGCCCTGTCGCACACAAAAGCACGATAGGCATCGTCGTAGTCGGCCCAGCGGCCTCCCAATCGGCGATACGCGAATAGCCCTCCGCAACGAAATTTCCTTCACTCGCAGCAAGACAACGCATCAGGCAGCTACGCGAAAGAGCATTCTCATCGACGATAACGATCCGTGTCTGCAAATCCTGGTCGAGCTTGCCAGAAGTGGAGTCATCTTGAGGACTGTCATCCATGCGGCGCTCCCGCTTAAGCTCAACGACAGAGGAAGATGACTTCAGCGGCAGCACTGAACCTACCGCAAATGGCATCAAAGCTTGGCTACTCGCGGAATAATCAGTCACAGTCTCAATCTCCAAACAAGTCGTCCGACAAATACCACACGCGTGCTTGGGACAGCAGCTCCGTGGCAGTCAAAATTCTGGCAACCAACACGCTCAATTCCGAGCATTTTTATTCTATGCTTGGGTTATAATAACCATATACCGCATCTAAATGCAGCAACAGCCAAGCATAATTTATCAAGCTACTTTATTACTACGTATCAGCCTCTTTGTAAACTCCATAAGAATATGAAGTAGCACATGGAGTTTTGTATGATGCGTTACGTTAGACCCCAGCCCCCGTGACACCGACGTGATACTTTTAGGCGGTCAATCGGTCCAAAGTACGGCGCCGACGTATTAGCTCGCTTTATGCCGTTGGGGAAGCACTGTGTTACCTATCGAACGGATGAAGCTGCACGCATCGGTCACAAAAGATTCTTACTTATCCGAGGCATATGAACTCGTACCGGAACAACCTGAAGTTACAGGCCAGTCTCACCAATTCTCGAGAAACACCCTTTCATTTCAACAGTTTAGAAAGAACATCGCATGAAAGCGCTGCGACAGCTTCCCTTCTTTGCTCGTTTAATTGCACACATTGGCCGGAGATCTTTGGAAGAAGCTTGCCTTCCATCCCAGCCGTCGGCGAGCTTGACATCGACAAAGAAGATGCTCTCGGATCGGAACATGTCGCTTCGTGGCGATTTCGTGACTTCCGAACACTGATGGCGAATCACGTTCGCGCGTCGATCGTGAACCCTGCAACCCGCGGCGAAGCTCTCTCTCATTGAGTCGCCTCCATCGAAGGCGACTTGGCGAATACCACCCTGACGCCATCATCGGGCGAAGCGATGAGCTTACTGAGATCGGAACTTCCGCCAGCAACATATCGGTCGAGAAAAGCGCCGGCATAGATGTTCACCGCCTCGATCGTGCGTCTGCTGCTTGGCAACAGGGAGGCCATCCGCGCCAGGAGCGATCGTTGGGAGATATCAACGAAGCTCTGATGCCGGCTCCCGACCATGACTAGGAAATATCCGCCATATCGGTCCATATTGACCAGAACCTGCTTGTAATCTCCTTCCGTCAATCTGGACGTCAGGCGATGTACTGTGTCGTTCGAATTGAGGTCGGCCGTCGTCGGCAGCTCGCTATCGTCGCTGATCTCAAGAAATGGGCGTTTCAAGCCAAGCCTGCCGACATCTCCGAACAACCAGCCATCGAGGTTGACGGCAGCCTTGAAACGCGGGTCCTGCCTGCTGGTTTCGGCGGCAACCGCACCACCAAATGAATAACCCACGATTCCGACCCGCTCGAAATCGAGCCTCTTCAGCACTGAGGCAACATCGCGATCGTCAGCGCAGGGAACGGCTGCCCGTAGGAGATCGAAGACAGCGATATTGTCCTTGGCAAACTCGCCTGCCTTGAGGTCGACGGCCGCCCGGGTACGCGCGAACGCCGCCTCGCCCGAGAAGTCGACGAACTCCCTGTAGGCATCGGGACCTTTCTGATCGATTCCGATCACCACATAGCCGCGCTGAACCAGGGCATCGATCTGGTTCATATGGCCTTCGACGCTGCCGCCCCATCCGGCATTGAAGAATATGACGGGCGACCGAGCCAAGGCGCCGATGCCATCCGCCTGCTTGGTATACCAGGCCTTGACCGCAAGGCGCCCAGCGACATCGCGAGGCAGCGTGGCCGAATTGTCACCGCACAGCCCTGATAGCGGCACAGCCGTAACTGCAACCTCGGGATCTCCAGCCCGCGCCAGGCCGGCGACACCGAGACCCGCCCCCAGCAATGCCGCTCCCAGGCAAAGCACCCCCACGAGCCCCTTTTTTTTGCTCGACCACATCGGCGATCGGATCTGAGAGGCTGACATGAAGATCCTCAATGGCCGGATTGCTGTTTAAGTGTTGCCCTGATGACGTCACCGATCATCCTGGAGGCATTACGGCGGATGAGTTCCTCATGGGTCGCGGCCACTGAAACCATAGTGACGCCCTTCGAGGTAAGGGCGCTCCAGCCCATGGTTCTGTCGAGAAAGTAGCCGAGCGGCATGTTCTCGTTGTGGAAGGTGAGGATTGGCATGGGCAAGGGCCTGCCGTCTTCATTCCGACCAGCTTCGGACACCCAATGACCTATCCGCGCATCCTCGTCCGGTCCCCCTCCGAACGACGTGCGGCCGAATACAGCCTGCAGGAAGAGGCGGATGCGCCTGAGGGCATGTCGGCGCTGTTCCGCGCCGCCGAGAAGACAGCGGGCATAATAGAGCCCCGATTGGATTTGATAGGAGAATCGTCCCAGCCTCCCCTTCAGCCGTGACTGACGCTTCGAGTAACCGGGAGCCCAGGCATCGAGCGTCACGAACAGCTCGATTGCGTGTCCCCTCTCGATAAGACGGCGTGCGATCGCGACATTGAGCCGGGCCGCAGCACAAAAGCCGAGCAGGATGTAGGGCCCGTTCGGGCGCTCTTCCTCGATGATGCGCACGCAGTGCTCCACCATCTCCGCCTGGCTGATTTCCGCCTCTCCCTCGACGAAGGTCGGCAACGGGACCGAAATGAAGGGCTGTTCCTGCCCTAAATGATTGACCAACTCCTGAAAGATGAAGGTGTCGTGCAAGGCGAAGATGGGTGTGCTCGCGCCGTGCGGCTGCATGACCACCGCGGCCTTCGCCTCGGGGGCCACCGGTCCGCCCAGGAGTTTTGCCAACTCGCCGATAGTAGGATGGCTCTGCAGATCGTCAAAGGAAATGCGCTTGCCGAAGACTTTCTCAAGGCGTGAGAGCATCCGGAACGCCGAGAGAGAATGCCCACCGAGCGCGAAGAAATTGTCCTTCACGCTCAGGATCGGCACCTTGAGGATATTGACCCAGATCTCCGCAAGCTCGGCCTCCACCCGAACACGACTGTCGAGGGCCTCGGATGCACGCACGGATGGGGACTGCTGCGCAGGTGCGGGAAGCGGTGCGTGGCTGCCGACCTCACCGACCGGTCGATCCAGATCGGCAACGAAGCCGCCAAGCAAGTCCTGCAGCTGCGCCAGATATCCTTCCACCGTCGCCTTGTTGTAGAGCGAGGTGTCGTATTCGCAGGATATGCGCCAGCCGTCGGGACGCTCGACGAAGAAAAAGTTCAGGTCGTAGAGCGCCCCCGGCGAGACGGACGGCATGTCGATCAGGCTGAGCTCCGGGCGTTCATCGGTGGAGATGAACGAGCGCTGGCAGATCAGATTGACGGAGAACAGCGGATTGCGGCCGGGCTCGCGCACGGGCTTGGCGATAGCGATAATGTCCTCGATCGGCATACGCTGATTGAGCAACGCCCCCTCGATGACGTCATGCATTTGGGCAAGCAATTGCCGGAAGCTCGGATTGCCTGTGATCCTGGCGCGCAACGGCACGGTATTGATGAAGGGACCGACGATGTCGTTGAGTTCGACGCGATCCCGCCCGGCGATCTGCGTACCGACCGTAATATCCTCACATCCGCTGCGGCGATGCAGGAGACACATCAGCGCCGCGGCTCCGACCATGAAGAAGGTGCAGCCTTCCGCCGTGGCCAGCGCCGACACAGTATCAGTCAACGTACGGGGCAACTGACGCCCCAGGATGAAGGCCGGCGCGGTGCCAGTCCCCTCAAGCACCTTGTCTGCAGGAAGATCGAAGCGCTTGAACCCGGCCAATTGCGAAGTCCAGTAAACCCGTTCGTTCTTCAGCGCGTCCGCCTTCATCCATTCGCTCTGCCACACCGCAAAGTCGGCATATTGCAAAGGAAGGTCGGCCAGTTTCGGCGTCCGGGCGCGCAGCCGGGCCTGGTAGAATTCCATCATGTCACGCGCGATGATCCCCATCGACCAACCGTCGCTGGCGATGTGGTGAACAGTGACCAGGACGATGTGCTCTTCGGCCTCGACTTTGAGCAGGGTCGCGCGGAGATTGGGCACCTGCGTCAGGTCGAAAGGCTTGCGAGCCTCGATCTGGCTGATGCGGTCCCTTTCCTCATGGCGCCCCGCTTCCGGCAGCAATGTCAGGTCGATGACCGGGAGCTGGATCGGCGCCGCGGGATGAACGAGTTGCTCGGGCTCGCCATCGACGTCGCGATAGCTGGTGCGCAGGATCTCGTGACGGTCGATCACCGCGTTCAGCGCTTGCTGGAGCACACCGGCATCGAGCCGACCGCGCAGGCGCCACCGCACCGCAACGTTCAGCGCGGGGTCTTCCGGCGTGATCCGGTCCAGGATCCAGAAGCGGGCCTGGGCCAATGAACAGGGAAAGGCATAAAGGTCCGTATCGGCTTCTTGCGAGCCGATGCCGACATCGTTGTCTGTTTCAGAGCCAGCCATCGACTTTCACCGTTCCGGAGATTGCAGGGCGCTGGCGGCGACTCGACGGCTGCTCCTGGCAACGCGAACGAGTTGCGGGAGCTCGGAAGGTTCCGTGACGGGTGCTACCCCAGCAAGCGTGGCCGCCGCCTTGGTGATGCTGCGTTGCTGCAGCAGGGTTTTGGCCGACAGGCTCAGCCCCGCCTGGTTTGCCCGTGCCACGATCTGGAAGATATGGATCGAGTCCGCACCGAGCGTGAGCAGGTCGTCCACCACGCTGATCCTCGGCTGGCCGAGAACCTCGGCGCAGATTTCAGCCAGGACCGTCTCGGCCTGGTTTCCCGGCGCGACATAGGTGGCCGACAGCTCGTTGGCGGCCGACTCGCTCGGCTTGGGCAGGGAGCGGCGGTCGAGCTTGCCGCTCGAACCGCGCGGCATGGCGTCCAAGCGGACCCACTGGCCGGGTATCATATAGTCGGGCAGGTCCCGGCCGAGGGCATTGCGAAGAGCCTCTATGCTCGGCGCGGTGGAAGCGGCAGCTTCGTAATAGGCCACGAGCCTGGGATCACCCGGAATGTCCTCGCGCAGGATCACTGCATTGACGTCGAGGCCCGCCTTGGCGATCGCGGCCTCGATCTCGCCGAGCTCGATGCGGAAGCCACGCAGCTTCACCTGGTGATCATTGCGCCCAAGGAGCTGGAGACGGCCACCCGGCATGAGGCGGGCAAGATCACCCGTACGATAGAGCCGCGCACCGGGCGTGCCGGAAACACTGTCCGCAATGAACTTCTCGGCCGTCAGATCCGGGCCGCGGAAATAACCGCGGGCGACGCCATCGCCACCGATATGGAGCTCGCCCACCACGCCGAGCGGCTGCACGCGATCGAACTTGTCGAGCACGTGGAACTGGGTATTGGCGATGGGGTGGCCGACCGTGATCGGCTCCGGCCCTGGACGGATATGGGCGACCGACGACCAGATCGTGGTCTCGGTCGGGCCATACATGTTCCAAAGCTGCCCGCCATTCTGGACCAATTGATCCGCAAGGCTGCGCGGCAGTGCTTCCCCGCCGCAGAGCATCTTCAGCTTCGGCGATGGCTTGAAACCGGATTCGAGCAGGATCACCCAGGTGATCGGGGTCGCCTGCATGACGGTGGCACCGCAGTTCTCCAGACGCTTGAGCAAGGCATGGCCATCCGCCGTCTCGCTTTGGGGCGCGATGACCACGCTGCCCCCACAAGCCAGCGGCAGATAGAGTTCGAGCGCCGCAATGTCGAAGGAGATCGTGGTGACAGCCAGCAGCCGGTCCTCGGCGGTGAAGCCCGGTACCTGACGCATCGATGCGAGGAAATTGGCGACGCAGCCATGGGTCACTTCGACCCCTTTGGGCTTGCCCGTCGAGCCAGAGGTGAAGATGACATAAGCAAGATCCTCGCTGCTCGCCTTGATGCCCGGCGTCGGCAAGGGCTGACATGCGGCGATTGCGTCGCGGTCGCGATCGACCAGGATCGTCACGGCGGCAGCCGAAGCAATGTCGTCATAGGCCGCCTGGCTCAACACGGCCGCGACCTCGGCCTCCGCCAGAATGCCATTGAGCCGGGATGCCGGGTGATTGGTGGCAAGAGGAACATAGGCACAGCCCGCCTTCAGCACGGCCAGCAGGGAAACGAGCATGTCGAGCGAACGATCGACCAGCACGGCAACACGCGCGCCCTTGCCGAGGCCCCGATCGCGCAAATGCGCTGCAAGCTGGCCAGCTCGACGGTCGAGCTCGCCGTAGGTGAGCTGTTGATCCTCGAAGAGTGCAGCCACGGCCTGCGGATTGGCAGAGGCCTGGGCCTCGATCAGTCCGTGAATGGTGAGCAGGCTCGGGTCGGAAGGCGCGGGCATGGACGGTCCGGCCAGAGTGGCAGTCAAATCACCGGCAGCCAGTAACGGCAAACGCTCGATCGGCGTCGTGATGTCGTCGGCGATCGCCTGCAGCAAGGTGCGGTAATGCCCCAGCCAACGGCGGATCGTCTCCGCGTCGAAGAGATCGGCATTATAGTCGCAATCGATGCGCAAGCCGTTGGCGGATTCCGTCACATTCGCAAAGAGATCGAAGGTCGAGAAGCTCTTCGGGTTGGGGACGACTTCGGTCGTCAGCCCGGGAAAGGCCAGATCCCCACCCAGGCGCTCCAGATTGAACTGGACTTCGGCAAGCGGCAGCCGGCTGGCATCGCGCGGGAGAGTCAGCTTGCGCAGGATGGTGCCGAGCGTGCAACTGCGATGGTCATAGGCCTCCAGCACGCTCTGCTTGGTGGCGGCCAGAAAATCAGCAAAGCTCATGCCGTCCTGCCAGGACGCATGCAGCGGCAGCAGGTTGACGCAATGGCCGACCAGAGCCCTGTCGTCCTCGACCAGGGATTGACCGGCGGCTGGAATACCGACCACCACTTCGTTCTGGCCAGCAAGGCGGCCCATCAGGATCTCGAAGGCAGCGAGCAGCGTGGCGAACAAGGTGCTGCCGCGTTTGGCCCCGGCCTTGCGGACCGCTTCATAGAGCGGCCTTTCGATGGCAAACTGGGTCGAACCGCCGTTGAAAGTCTTGATCGGCGGCCGCGCGCGGTCGCAGGGCAGCTCGAGAGGCGGTGGCGCTGTACGGAACTGGCCGACCCAATAGGTTTCGTCATCAGCCACTTCCCGCAAGGTCTGCGCATAGCGGCTGAAGGGGAGCGGATCGGCCAGCACGGGCTTGCTGTTCTCGACCCTGGCCCGATAGAACTCCGAGAGTTCGCCAATCAGCACATTGACCGACCAGCCGTCGCAGACGATGTGATGAGCGGTAAAGACGAGGACGTGCCGATCCGGCGCCAGCCGGACTAGTTCGCCGCGCACCAACGGGCCACCCACGAGATCGAAGGCAGTCCTGGCATCCAGCTCGATCCGCGCCTTCAGAGCCTGTTGCGGCGAGGCTTCTCCTGAAACATCCACGAGTGGCAGGTCCAGGCGGAGCTCGGGTGCGAAGCTCATGCGGGTCCCGGTCGTGTCGAAGTGGATGCGCAGCGCATCGTGACGCGCGATCACGTCGTTGAGGGAATCGCGCAGGGCCGCCGCATTGAGAGCGCCATCAAAACTCAGGCTGATGGACTCGTTGAAGGCACAGGAAGCCTCGTCGCCAAGCTGCGCGGAGAGCCAAACTTCGGTCTGGGAGGCAGTCGGCGCAATCGGCCCCGTCGGAGTGGCCGCTTTCGGCGCCGCCCCGGTCTTGCTGTCACCGCCCGCAACCGGAGGACCACCGGGCAGCATGCCGTCGGCCTGCATCGCCTCGATGCTGTCGCGGAAAGCCTGAACGATGCGGGTGACGTCCTCGTCCGTATGCTCCGTGGTCAGGAAGCAGGGGAAGCCCTCATGCACATAGATGCCGCGGGCACGCAGATGATAGTAAAGCAGGCTGCCAAAGCGGTAGTCATGGCTCGGATTGATATAGAACAGGCTGCCATAGGTCGGGACCGGCAGTGACAAGCCACATTCGGCGAAACAGGCCGACAACTGCTCGACCAGGCGCGCCATGCGGGCCGAGACCTCCTCCTGCAAGGCCGGCCCCCTGGATTTCAGATGCTCGAGTACAGCCTCGAGCGCGGCCAGGACCAGCGGATGGCGAACGAAGGTGCCGGCAAAAAAGGTGACACCGACCTCCGGGTAGGAATCGTCGCCATAGCGCCAGTCGCCGCCGTCAAGCGCATCCATGAAGCTGGCCTTGCCGGCAAGAACTCCCACCGGCAGCCCACCGCCAACCACCTTGCCGTAGCAGGCCAGATCCGCCTTGATGTCGAACAGATGCTGCATGCCCCCTGGATGCATGCGGAAGCCGGTCACCACTTCGTCGAACACCAGCGCGGTGCCGGAGGTTTCGGTAACAGCGCGAACCTGCTTGAGAAACTCGACGGGACGCAGGTCCGGGCGCCGGCTCTGTACAGGCTCGACCACGACAGCGGCAAGCTCACCGGCATGCTCGCGGATCCAAGCGAGCGCGTCGTCCGAGCCATATTCAAGCACCGTGACGTTCTCGACCGACTGCGGCGGAATTCCCGGCGCCACCGGCAGTGTGCGATGCTCGCCCTGCCGGACCTGCCCCTTGACCAACACCTCGTCGAACTGGCCGTGATAGTCACCGGCGAAGGTGACGACGCGCTTGCGCCCGGTGACCGTACGCGCCACTCGCATGGCCGCCATCACGGCTTCCGAGCCGGTGTTGCAGAAGGTGGCGCGCTCATTACCGGTCATCTCGCAGAAGAGAGCCGCAACCTTGCCCGCCCTGGCAGATTGCGGGCCGATGGCGAAACCTTCGTGCAACTGCCTGTCGACCGCCTCGACCACGAAATCAGGCGCATGGCCGAACATGGTCTGACCGTAGCCGTTGACTAGGTCGATATATTCATTGCCGTCGACGTCCCAGATCCGCGAGCCCTTCGAGCGGGCCGCGATCACGGGATAGACCATCTCCTTCCAATCGGGATTGAAGCCCGAGGCAGCGCGCGGATCGGCCAGGACGTTGCGATAATCCTGCGTCAACTGCTTGGAGCCGGGGCTATGGGCATTCCAACGCGCCACGAGCGCTTCGATATGACCACGCTGGCGGGCA
The DNA here is from genome assembly GCF_052114505.1 of Labrys sp. KB_33_2. NCBI lineage: Bacteria > Pseudomonadati > Pseudomonadota > Alphaproteobacteria > Hyphomicrobiales > Xanthobacteraceae > Labrys > Labrys sp. KB_33_2. The sequence continues at coordinate 225,104 of NZ_JBFREW010000010.1, forward strand.
TCGAGCCCCTGATCCTGCGACTTCTGGGTGTTCTTGGAGACGGCGAAGCGCGACGGCAATTCCCTCACCGGCGCGCCATCGGCCGGGGCAGCCGCGGCAGGCTGTGAGGCGACGGGAGCCTGGCCCTGCGATGTAGCCGGCACGGCGGGAGGGGCAGCCATCACGGCCTGGACGGCAGGAGCCTGCAATACCGCCCCGCCGCGCAGCACCTCGAGCTGCTGCTGCATCAACTGGCCCATGACCTGCAACTGGTCACGCATCAAGCCCTCGACGCCGGCCCCTGTGCCGGCAAGCGGCAACACCGCCGAAAGAAGCGGCGCGGGCTGGCTGATCGTCGAAACGCCCCCCGGAGCCGTCGCGACGGCAGATACCGCGGCCATCGGGACCGGCGTTGGTTCGGCTGGAGCAGGTGCGAATTTTTCGGGCGGCAACGCCGCTGCGACATGCTCCGTCAGGGCCTCGATGCTGCCGAGATCTCCCAGGAGCGCACGGAAGGTGATCTTGAGGCCGAACTTGTTCAGGAGCTCCTGAGCAGCCTGGGTCAGGAACAGGGAGTCGAAGCCCATCTCCAGGAAGGTCGTGCCGGGTTCGGCGGAAGCCACGTCCTCGCCGGAAAGGTCGGCGAAGATCGAGATGATGGCGGCCTTGATGGTATCTGTGCGGGCGGTCATGTCGGACATCACGGTTTGCTCGAGGAGCGGCATTGCGAGGATTTCGGCAGGCGGTGCAATTTCCGCAGATGCCGGTTCGGATCGTGGGGCGGCGTGCGGGTTGGCCGCAGCCACGGGAGTGCTCTGCCGCATGGGTGACTCGACCCAGTGGCGCGTGCGTTCGAAAGGATAGGTCGGCAAAGGCACCCTGCGACGCGTCGCCTCGGTCGGCTGCAACGCCCAGTCGACGGCCACGCCGGCAGTCCACAAGCGACCCATGGCCTCGGCCATGGTGTACTGGTCAGGCCGCTCGCGCGCGGCGTCGGGCAGGCAGGAAACCACGGTCCTGCCCCTCGCTGCGCCTTGCAGTGACAGCGTGGTCAGTGTGTTGCCGGCGCCGACTTCGAGCAGGACCGTCGCCGCATCGCCGAGCAGGAGGCCCAAGCCGTCGGCAAAGCGAACCGGCTCACGGAAATGGCGGGCCCAGTAGTCGGGCGATGTCGCAGCTTCACCCGTGATCCATTGACCCGTGACGCCGGAGACGTAGGGAATGGTCGGCGGCTTCAGGCCGATCCTACGCACTTCCTCGGTAAAGGGCGCGATGATTGGATCCATCATGGGAGAGTGGAAGGCGTGCGAGGTGTGAAGCCGGCGGCTGACGACGCCACGCGCCTTCAACTGCGCTTCCAGCGCATCGATGGCGGCGTCCGGCCCGGACGCGACACACAGTGCAGGACCATTGATCGCTGCGATGGCAAGATTAGCGCCGAGCAAAGGCGCAAGCTCCGCCTCGGGAAGCCTTACCGCCAGCATGCCCCCCGACGGAAGGTTCTGCATCAGGCGGCCGCGGGCGGCTACGAGCGGCAACACCTCTTCGAGCGTAAAGACCCCGGCAAGGCAGGCTGCGACGAATTCGCCAACGCTATGCCCGATCATCGCGCGTGGCACGATTCCCCGGCTGATCCACAATCGGGCCAATGCATATTCGACCGCAAAGATCGCGGGCTGGGCATAGCAGGTGGCGGCCAAGCGCTTGTGATCATCGGCCTCGCGCTTGGCCGGATAAAGCAGTTCCTTGAGATCGCGCTCCAGATGAGGGCGCAGGATCGCCGCGCAACGGTCGATGTCGGCCCGGAAACCTGCCTCGGCTTCATAGAGGCCGCGCCCCATGTCGGGATATTGCGACCCCTGCCCCGGGAACATGAACACGACGCCCGGATCACCGGCGGCCTTGAAGGCGCGTGCTGCCGGATCGTTCAGGGCTGCGACAGCGGCGGGGATATCATTGCAGGCCGCCGACCAGCGATGGTCGAATGCCTTGCGCCCCACCTGCAGCGTATGGGCGACATCCGCAAGCTCCAGCGTCGGATTGGCACTCAACCGGCCGGCCAGGGCGGCACGAGCCTTGGCCAGAGCTGTCTCGCTCCGCGCCGACAGCGTGAGGATTTCGACAGTCCTGCCGGCCGCACGCGGCTCCAGCGAGGGGGCCTCTTCGAGCACGACGTGCACGTTGGTGCCACCGACGCCGAAGGCGCTGACGCCCGCACGGCGCGGCTCAGGCCCCTCCTGCCATTCCGTCAGCGCCGCATTGACGAAGAACGGGCTGTTCTCGATGTCGAGACGCGGATTGGGTTTCTTGAAGTGCAGCGTCGCCGGCAGTTGGCGGTTCTCGAGGCTGAGCGCCGTCTTGATGAAGCCGACCACGCCGGCCGCCGCATCGAGATGGCCGACATTGCTCTTTACCGAGCCGATGGCGCAATATTGGCGGCCCTCATCTCCGGTCGCCCGGAATGCCTTGGTCAGGCCCGCGAGCTCGATCGGGTCGCCGAGCGGCGTCGCGGTGCCGTGGCATTCGACATAGCTGATCGACGTAGGATCGATGCCGGCATTGGCATGCGCCATCATGATGGCGGCCGCCTGGCCATCGGAGCTCGGCGCGGTATAGCCGACCTTGGCCGCACCGTCATTGTTGACGCCGCTACCCCGAACCACGGCATAGATATGATCGCCGTCGGCGAGCGCGTCTTCCAGTCGCTTCAGCAGCACGGCACCAGCGCCGCTACCGAACACGGTGCCCTTGGCATCGGCGTCGAAGCTGCGGCAGTGCCCATCCTCCGATACCATGCCGCCTTCCTGGGTCAGATAGCCTCGCTTCTGCGGGAAAGTGATGGAAACGCCGCCAGCAACGACCATGTCGCATTGGAACAGCAGCAATTGCTGGCAGGCCTGCGCGATCGCCATCAACGAGGTCGAGCAGGCCGTGTTCACGCTGAAGCTCGGCCCGGTCAGGTTGAACTTGTAGGACACCCGCGTCGCCAGGAATTCCCGGCTGGCGCCGAGCAGCATCGGGTATTGTGCGACCTGGAAGGCATTGGTGAAATCCTCCGACACGTTACGATTGCCGACGACGTGGTGGAGGAAATAGGTGTTCATGCTACAGCCGGCGATGACGCCGATGCTGCCTGGGAACGTGGCCGGATCATAGCCACCGTCTTCCAGGGCTTCCCAGGCACACTCGAGAAAGATGCGATGCTGCGGGTCGGTCAGTTCCGCCTCGCGCGGATACATGCCGAAGAACTCAGCATCGAAAAACTCGACATCGGGCAGGATCGGCCGGGCCCGTACGAAATTGGGCGCGCGCCGGACTTCGGGGCCAAACGTATCTTCGAGCTCGCTGTCCTCGAAACGCGTGATCGATTCAACGCCATTGCGCAGGTTCTGCCAGAACTCGCCGACAGAGCGGGCGCCGGGAAAGCGGCCCGCCATGCCGATCACCGCGATGGCGTTGAGCGGAAGGTCGGAGATGGAGCTCACCTGCCCGCTCCCATCTGGCGCTGGCGCAGGCGCTGGAGCGCCTCGGCCTGCTGGCGGGCCCGGAGATTCTCGGGCCGAGCGGCGGGCGCCGTAGCAGGTGCGGCGCTCGAACGGATGAAATTGGCCAGCGCCGTGATGGTGGGGCGCTCGAACACGTCGCTCAGGCGAAGCTGAGGATGGATGCTTTCCTGGATTTCACCGAGAACGGTGAGAATCTGCAGCGAACTCCCGCCCTGATCGAAGAAATTGATCTTGGTACTGACGTCGGGCACGGACAGAACACGCGCCCAGATGGCCGCGATCTTCTGTTCGAGCTCATCGCGCGCCTCCGGCACGATCGGGCTGGCGGTGAAAGTCGGGATCGGCAGCGCCTTGCGGTCGAGCTTGCCGTTCTCCGTCATCGGCAATTCGCTCAGATCGACGAAGGCGAAGGGAAGCATGTAGTCCGGCAGGGTCTGCGACAGATGCGCCTTCAGGTTGCCGGCATCGGCCGGAGTTGCCGAAGGCACGATGTAGGCGACCAGCTTCGCTTCACCGGGCCCGTCCGTGCGAGCAATCACGGCGCAAGCCGTGACAGCCGGATGGCGCATAAGCTGGTTTTCGATTTCTCCCGTCTCGATGCGGAAGCCGCGGATCTTCACCTGGTGATCGCTGCGCCCAAGATATTCGAGATCGCCATCCGCCGTACGCCGGACGAGGTCGCCGGTCTTGTACAGCTTCTCGGCAACCTGATCTTCCGAGGGCTGCCAGTCGATGAAACGCTCCGCCGTCAGCTCGGGACGGTTCAGATAGCCGAGGCAGACCCCCTGCCCGCCGACATAGATTTCACCTTCCTCGCCCACCGGGACAGGCTTGCGGTTCTCGTCGAGCACATGGATGGTCAGATCGGGGATGGGCACGCCGATCAGGCTTGCCCGGTTGCCGTCGAGTTCGGCCGCAGACACGGGGCGATAGGTCACGAAGACGGTGGTTTCGGTGATGCCGTACATATTGATGATGCGTGGCTTGGCATCGCCATAACGATTGAACCAGGGCCGCAGCATCTGGAACTCGAGGGCTTCGCCACCTAGGATCACGTAGCGCAGGGCCAGGGCAGAAGCCTCCGCACGGCGCCTGTCGACCTCGATCAAGGTGCGGAAAGCGGACGGTGTCTGGTTGAGCACGGTCACTTTTTCATGGACGAGCAGGTCCAGGAAATCCTCGGGCGAACGGCTGATGCGATGAGGCACCACCACCACACGGCCCCCATAGACCAGTGCTCCCCAGATCTCCCACACGGAGAAGTCGAAGGCGTGCGAATGGAAGAAGGTCCAAACATCCTCAGGCCCGAAACCGAACCAGTGATCGGTTGCGTGGAACAGCCGCACGACATTGTGGTGCGACAGCTTGCATCCCTTCGGCCGGCCAGTGGAACCAGAGGTATAGATGACATAAATGAGCGACTGCGGATCGATGGCAATATCCGGATTCGTGACCGGTTCGGCGCTAAGGCTATTGGCGTCCTGATCCAGCAAAATCATCGGCAGATCGCTCGGCGGCAGCGTCGGGCGGCCACTGGTCGTGGTCACGAATGCCAGAGGCCGGGCATCCTCCAGCGTGAAGGTCAGTCGCTCGCGCGGATAGCTCGGATCGAGCGGCAGATAGGCGGCGCCCGATTTCATGATGCCCAGCATGCCCACGACCATATCGATCGATCGCTCCAGGCCGATGGCGACCAATGTATTGGGCTTCACGCCCATCTTGAGCAGGCGATGGGCGAGCTGGTTGGCGCGGGCGTTCAATTCGCCGAAGGTGATCGAAACGCCGTCGCAGGTTACGGCAAGGCTGTCGGGGCGAAGCGCGGCCTGCTCGCTGATCAGTTGATGGACAGACAAGTTGGTTTGAAACGTGCTCACGCAGCCCCCATGCAAAATCGTGTGATAGTCGCCCCGGAAGATCGTTCTGCCGCAGGCCGTGCCGCCGAGCCGTCGTTGCCGACGCCCTCCAGCACCGATGTAATACCCATTGCTTTCCTTCGACCCATCGGGGCGGCGAGAGGTGCTGAACTCACGGCTGACCGCAAGCCGGAATACCCCGGCTCTCGGATGCCTCGTGTGTGCTTTCACACACTCCCCAGCAAACAAACCCCACAATCGTGTCGAACATTCCTAGACCAGCTTTTGCCTTCCTCACTCCAGATATGCGTGAGCAATACTTTAATATCGACGCGATCTTATGTTTCGAAACCATGCGTGAATTTACCGTGAAATGGCAAAATCTTCGCAAGAAAACCTAAAAACTTACGAGGTACATTACATTCGACGAAGGAATTATTAGAGTGGTAGGCTTCTTTCGCTTTCATGACCCCAGCAAAACAAAATGACCTTTGCGGCAATCAAGAAAACCGGCGAAGCTCGATGCAGACTCAAAGAACCCATCCAACGAAACACTGCGATTATTGTAGAGTTCGAAGATCACAGTCTCAATTCGGGAAATTGAATGCCCTCCCCCCACCCGATAGGCAAAGTCGGACCAAAAGGAGTAGGTTTCATCACCCCCGGAGCCTAGCGCCCATACTCCGATAGCCTTACGGCGCGAGATTAAAAGTGGAGGTACCGGTCAAAGCCCCGCCGCCGCGGATCGCCCCGGGAGAGCTTGCGCGCCGGCCTCGATGCTGATCCTGTAGAATCAGTCAATCACCACGCCAGTTGAATCCAAGCTTTCGATGCCGCTTCCTCCGCCCACACCGCCCGCCCCTCAGGACGTTCATGTCTGGCAATGGGATCTCGACGCCAGCGAGAGCGGCTTCGATCGGAACTGGAAAGTCCTATCGGGGGAGGAGCGCGGTCGCGCTGACAAATTCCGCTTCGAACGGCATCGGCGCCGCTTCGTGGCAGCGCGGGGAGAACTCAGGCGGATTCTCGGCAATTATCTCGCGACACCGCCGCAGGAGGTCGGATTCGGCTATGGCGCCGAAGGCAAACCCTTCTGCACGACCCAGCCTGTGGGATGGCGGATCTGCTTCAATCTGAGCCATAGCGAGAACGCGGCCGCACTTGCCGTCGCAAACGGTTTCGAAATCGGCATCGACATCGAGCATATCCGCCCGATCGAAGACGGCGTCGCACTGCAGGTGTTCTCACCTGGCGAACGCGCGCAATTCAACGCATTGCCGTCCGGGGCGCAGCAAAGCGCTTTCTTCGAGAGTTGGGCCCGTAAAGAGGCCTGCCTGAAGGCGCTCGGCACCGGCTTTGCTCATCCGCCAACTCATTTCGAATTCGATCTTGCCATCGGAGGCGACACGGCACCTCGCTTCGTCGGCGGCGACTCCGAAGAAGCGAAATGTTGGCGCATTCGCGCTCTGCGATCCGAATTGAACCGCGCCGGCTCGGTGGCGGCACGGCGCCTCGATTGGTCGATCGTCGAAATGAACTGACGGACAGCATCGGCCGCGCTGCCGATACGCGCAACAGACAACGCACAGAGTTCTTCGAACCCTGGCGTCTATGTAACGCCTCAGAGGGCGATACCGGATCCTGGCGACGGCTTCCGGCCCGCACCTACGGAGACGATCAAGATGAACCCGGGACCTTCAACCGGTCTCGGGCTCATGGATTGATGCCACCACAGCCTTCCGCGCAGTAGCTGATTGAACGAATGTCCAACCGCGGTTGCGGCTTAAGCCGCAACGGCGTGGACTTGCGTCTCGGAACGCAGAACCGAACCGGTGATCTGGCCAGCAGCGGCAATCCCGGCACGCATCTCCTCACTGATCTCGAAAAGACCAGCATAGGTCATCACGCGGCCGATTCTGGTGGGCACGCCGATCACGTCTGCCGGACAATTGGCGAGTTTGAAGATGCGGGCCATGCGTGCATCGTAGACTGACACCACGAAATCGATACCGGCCAGCATGCCGACCTCGACAATGCCGCACAGCAGCTCCGTCGTCACCGAATGCAGGCGACGGTTGCCGTCAGTGGCAAGATCGGGATCGATCGCAAACCGGGAGCTTTCCCAGATGAGCGGGCTTTCTACAATTTCGCCGTCCGGCAACAGTACAGAGAACACATCGCGCAGCATATTCGGGCCAGTCGTCGGCAACAAGCGCAGACCACCTTCCACACGCCCCGTGTATTGATTTCGCGATATCAAGTAAACAGGGTCGCAATCGTCGAAATAATCAATTTCGCGGCCGTTGGAAACATTAACGTCCCAATCCAGCCTGTCTTTAAAGACCCTCGCACGCATCTCGTAAAGTGCATCAAGGGTTTCAGTATGTAAATGACGCTCGTAACTTTGAATGACTTCAATCATCGAACAGACCCTCCGTCGGAATCTGCTCGAATTTATTAGTCACTTATTCCCTTAGAAATACGGCGTATTTGACGGGTTACCTCGTTCCGAAAAAAATGCTCATATTCATTGCCTTGGCGACGGCATGAGTAACATTGGTTGCATTCAGTTTTGCTCGAGCCAGGTCGAGGTAAAACCGCACCGTTCGATCCGAAAGGGAGAGTATCGTCGCAGTTTCCGAGACCGTCTTGCCGCGGGCAACCCACTTCAGGCATTCGATCTCACGCGGAGAAAGATGGACTTCCTCTTCTTCAACCGCCTCTGTTCGCAGGATGGCATTGTGGATGTGGTAGGCCAAAACCTGGAAGTCGCGCTGGAAAGCCCCCAACGTCTGATCCCATTCCTGATCGGGGACGTCGCTGGTGATGGTGAAGAGAGCGCGCTCGCCATGGCGACCGCGGATAGGAAAAGTCAGGCCTTGGCGCCCCAGCCCAAATTCGGCAGCTTCGCCGAAAAAGGCACGGAGTTTTGACCCTTTCAGGTCGAATTTGCGCCAGTCAATGGGCAGGACAGCCGAGAACCCCTCCCTTAGAACGGGATCTATTCTAACGTAGTTTTCGCTCTTATAGTGCTCAACCCAGTCATCGGAGTAGGTAACGGCTAGATAGGGATCGTCGCTGGTAGAGCTTGGAATATTTACAGCAAAATAGGCAGCCGTACGCAGCCCGTAACTCTGAACAACTCGATTCAACATCCCTTTTACGTCTCGGGACGTCGGTACACTGCCAATTTCATCGACAATATCATAATATATCTTGTCGAGCGCTCTCATATGCCGCCCCCTAAACCACGGGGCGGTATGATAATGCAAAACCTAGCGGGATGCTAGTTCCTAGATTACTTCGCAGACGCTTGCTGGGATGGGATGAAGACTTGAATTATATACTTCAATGTCTCTTTAGACCTCGAAAGAAAAATGGCAGAAATCTGAGTTCATTCCAGTCTGATGCCAATTAGTAGCTAACCAACAAAGGTTGATCGGTTGAATATTCGTCAAGAAACAGCAATCGATTGAACCTCCGATATGACGATGTTTCGCCATTCTCACGAACGGTGGGGTCGAACCGATGATTAATAAGGGTCACGACGTAATGCCTGAAGTTCAACAAGGTCAATCGATGGTCACCATCGATGACGACACCGGCACGATCACCATCGATCTGGTGGCTTATGGACCGGTGCGAATCGTGATGACGGCCGATGGCGATATCGAAGTCGAGGGTCGTAGTATCTTGAATACGGCTCACTGGACGAGTTTCGGCAACGAGTTCCCCAAGCGGGCCTGACACAGAAGCGAGCCTGACATTCAAGGGAGCTGACGATCGTTGGACTGGACGATCGTTGCCGGACACTTGGTTCTCGGGCGGATCCAGATCCGCTGAATGACATGAAGCCCGGGTGGTTATGCCGCCACGGGCCTCATTTGCATGGCCATTTTCCAGCCGCCGCGATGACGCACGCTCCGTGCGCTCCATCTTCTTCAGCCCCAAGCCACATCACATGGCCAGATCATATGGCAAGATCACCTGCGCGGGCGCGTGAAAGCTGCCACCACCCCGCGGCGACATATCAATGGCCGCTATCCGATCATATCGCCTTTGCGCTGTGTCCTATCCCATCTTGGAACTGGGCACTGAGTCCAGATCCGCGCCGCGCCTCTCCGATCGTGCCCACCCGGCCATTGTCACATATTTGCGCGAGGTACGATTCTGTGATCAGAGGTGATAAAGCCTCATGGCATCCCCATTGCGATATGGCAGCAGCATGCCCGCACTGTCTAAGAAATGGCCTGGCTCTCGGAGATGCCCGCCGCTTCCCTCCATGACTGGTGCCGTCTTGCCGATCGTCACTTGGCCGGCACGGCCAGACCGCGTTGTGCAAAATCGCACATCGCAGTCCCGCGCCATGGTGTTTCTCACCTCAAGGGTGGCATCCACAGGCGTTATCAAGGAAGACGTCGAATCCAGGCTACGCTGGGCCAAGTTCTCGGCCCACGGTCACGGCATGTTCAATATTTCTCCAAAAAAGAAACTATTTTCTTCCTGGGTTGCGATAACATGGAAGTTTGACATTTCGCTGAAAGTCCTTGCCTATTTCGCAACTGAGGGAGGGGAAGCAGGTGAGATCGATCGGTGAGAGTGGCCTCACACACGAGGGAGAGCGTTACTTGAAGATCCCCGTTTGTGTAATCGACAAGCGTGCCTTCTGGCGCGATTGTCTGACGATGTGCTTGACGGCCTCTTCTGCAAATCTTGCTGCCGTCGGCTATGACACCATCGACGATTGGCTGACAGCCTCCACGCACGCCCCTTCATCGATCATCCTGCTATGTGCCACCGGTGAGGAAGGTACGGCCCGCGCCATTCAGTCCGGGCTGGATCGTATCCTCTCCAGCGTACCGGGCGCACGCGTGGTCATCCTATCCGATATCGACAATCCGTCTACGATGGTCTCCTCCTTGGAGCGTGGAGCACGCGGCTTCGTGACCATGAGCCTGAGCCTGGAAGTGGCCATCGAAGCAATCCGTATCGTGAATGTCGGTGGTACCTTCGTTCCGGCCAGCGGCCTGTTGTCCGCACGCCAGGGCTTCGCGGCACCGACCAACGGCCAGTTGCCGGCCATCGAAGGGCGCCCCCATTTCACCGAGCGCCAATTGGCGATCATTGCCTGCGTCCGCAAGGGCGAACCGAACAAGATCATCGCCCATAAGCTCAATATGACCGAAAGCACGGTCAAGGTTCACATTCGCAATATCATGCGCAAGATCAAGGCCAAGAACCGCACCGAGGTTGCGTTCCTGACCAATGAGCTGCTGCTTCCCAGCGAAACCTCGAACGACTGAGGCGCGCGCCCTCATCGACGATGTGCAATGGACTATATGGCGGAGGCCGGTTCGCGGTCATGCCCGCCACCCGGCATCGCGAGCGCACCTCTTCTGCCCTTGCCTCCTCCAGCAACACCTTGTTCTCCGACGTGAGGACAGCTAGTGGCTTTTGCATCATGGATGGAGTGCGCTACATGCCTGGAACGATCCGGATTCTCGATGGCGGCATGAGCCGGGAACTGCTTCGCCTCGGAGCAGAATTGCGCCAGCCCGAATGGTCGGCCCTCGCATTGATGGAAACCCCCGATACCGTCCGCCGAGTTCATGCCGAGTTTATCGAAGCCGGCGCCGAGGTGATCACCACCAACAGCTATGCCCTGGTCCCCTTCCACATCGGTGAGCAGCGCTTCCGCGAGCAAGGGCCTGCCCTGATCGACCTCGCCGGCCGGCTCGCAAGGCAGGCCGCCGAGAACAGTTCCGGCCGCAAGGTATTAGTCGCGGGATCGCTGCCGCCGATCTTCGGCTCCTATGAACCGCAGCGCTTCGATCCCTCCCGTGCCCAGGAATATCTCAGCGTTCTGGTCGCTGGCCTCGCGCCTCATGTCGATGTCTGGCTTGGCGAAACTCTCAGCCTGATCGCCGAGGGCGAAGCCGTCCGTCAGGCCGTTGCCGCTACCGGCAAACCCTTCTGGGTCTCCTTCACCCTGGCCGACGAGATGGGAGCCAAGGACGATGAGCCACGGCTGCGCTCCAGCGAAAGCGTGGCCGATGCCGCTGCCTGGGCGGCCGGGTCGGGGGCTGGAGCGCTGCTCTTCAATTGCAGCCGCCCCGAGGTGATGGGCAAGGCCGTACGCGTGGCCCGCCATTTGCTGGACGAACGGCGATCCGACCTCGAAATCGGTGTCTATGCCAATGCCTTCGAAGAACAGGAAGGAGATGGCGCCGCCAACGAGACCCTGCATGGCACGCGCGAGGACCTGACGGCTACCACCTATTCGCGCTTTGCCTGCGAATGGGCCGATGCGGGCGCCACCCTGATCGGCGGATGCTGCGGCATCGGTGCCCGGCACATTCATGATCTCGCGGCGGCCTTGAGGCGCTGAAGACTGCCTCGGATCGGCGCCTCACGCCCACCTCAGGTAGAGAGTCTCCGGCGCAATAATCGCCCTAGCCGGCTCTGCCCAGGGCAATGGCCGATCCGGTGAAAGGCAAGACGAGATCGTAACCTGTCGGCGGCGGCGCGATCGGCGTGGTTGCCGCGGTACCAAATTGAGTGATACCCGCCCCGACGGCCTGTGCGAGATCGTAGCGCCTTCCACCGAAGTCGAACGGATTACTCGCGGTCAGACGGGCCGAAAACACATTGGTACCCACGATGGCCACGCTCGCCGCAGTGAGCGAAGCTGCAACCGTGGTGCCGACCACCAGGCTGGTGCGGCGAAAGGTGGCGATACATTCGCCCTGTGCGAAGGAGGCCGGATCGGCAAAGGTCGCCCCTGGCCGCCGCTGCAGATACAGGGAGAATTCACCAACCGGGTCGAGCCCAAGCGACAATGCGCCATTGTCGATCCCATCCGCCTTGAACGGCGTGGCGGCAAAGGTGAAGTGAGCGTTGGTTTCGGCAGGAGTGCCGTCGAACAGCAGCGCGTCCGGGAACGGCAAATGCAGGAAGTAGCCGTAATCCGCCAACGAGCCGTCATTGGCACGGTAGAAGCGTCCGGTGGCGTACCAGGCAAGTTCGGCGGTCATCAGCGCGGTCATGAAGAGTCCTCAGCGGCAAAGGAACGCTACTCTATAGACCGGGAGCCAAGCGCGTTCACGATTGAACGCTTATCTGCTCCAACTTTGGGAGCTCGAAAAATCGAGGCGACACCGCACGCCCGCAGACGCGCCTCGATATTCTTCTCAGGATTTACTCGTCCCCCCCGAACCACCGGTGCCGACCTGTGGCGGCTTCGACTTGACGGTGACGGTCGCCGTCTGGCCCGCCACCAGGCGGAAGCCCTCCGGCAGCTTGTCGAGCGCCACGCGGATCGGCACGCGCTGGGCCAGACGCACCCAGGAGAAGGTCGGGTTGATGTTGGCCAGAAGATTCGAGCCGTCGCTGCGCTCGCGATCCTCGATGCCACCGGCGATGCTCTCGACATGGCCGCTGATGACGGCCGGCTGACCCATCAGATGGATGTCGACGGGGTCTCCCACCGCGATCCGAGGCAGCTTGGTTTCCTCGAAATAGCCCTCGACGCGCAGGGAGTCGGTATCGATGAGCGCGGTCACCGCCTTGCCCGCCGCGACATAGTCGCCGGGATTGAGGTGGAAGTTGGTGATCACCCCATTGACCGGCGCCTTGATCTCGGAGCGTTCGAGATTGAGCCTGGCCACCGCCTGGTTGGCGAGAGCCTGCTGGTAATTGGCGCTCGCAACGTCCTGGCTTGCCAAGGATTGCTCGATCTTCTGGGCGGATGCCACGTCCTTGCCCAGTTCGCTGTAGCGCACATAGTCGCGCCGCGCCTGCTCGAGCGTGGCCTTGGTGCCGGAGACGGCCGCATCGGACTGCTGCAAGGCGAGCTCGAAGCGCTTGGGATCGATGCGGATGAGAACGTCGCCGCGATGGACTTCCTGGTTGTCGCGGACCAGCACCTCGCTGACCAGCCCGGACACGTCCGGCGTGATGCCGACGATATCGGCCCGGACATGGCCATCCCGGGTCCATGGGTCGTTCATATAATAGTCCCACAGCCGCCAGCCGAAACCGGCAGCGATGACGACGACGATGAGGGTAATGAGGACTCGCCCCAGCGAGGCAAAAAAGCGTTTCACGATACGAACCGTTGAAAGATGGAAAACAAGCCGCTCAGCACGATGACGAACAATGCGAGATCGAACAGGGAGCGGTGCCAGACCAGGCGATAGACGCCAGCCCTGGCCAATGCAGAGCGGATCAGGAGACTGGCGATGATGGCGACGAGCGCGAGGATCATCAGGCTCGGCACATAGACGCCAAAGATATCGATGTCGGCGTTCACGATGCCAACTCCATTTTGGCGAGCCCCAGTTCGGCAAGGGCGGGCATGGCTGCGGGTGCGGCCAGGTTCACGGGTGCCGGCGAAGCGGGAAAGAGGGCGCGCCGCAAGCCGACGAGCGCCTGTACGGCATTCCGGCGCACGCTCGGCTCCACGCCTTGCGCAAAATCCGACAGAGCCTCGTCGATGGCGCCCAGCAGCGAAGCCGGAGGATCGACCGCCCTGCCCGTCGCCGCCCGCGTGCCGTAGAATCGGGCGATGGTGTCAAGCAATTGCTGTAGGCGCCGGCCCTGTGTGGACGACAGCTTGCCCCGGAGCCTCTGCAGATCGAGCACGTTGATGCCGACCCGCAGTTCCACCAGGAGATCGGCCGCCGCCACATCCTCGCTGACACCCTGGGCCGGCCGCGGCACCAACTGGCCAAGCCGATCGAAGACACGACCGGCGAAAGCATTGGCGTCGGCGTTGCGCCCGCCGCGAGAGGTTGCGGCAATGTCCGCCCAGCCGGCCCTGACCAGGCGCTTGGCGACCAGCGCTGCACCGAAGGGCCTGGTGGCCAGGGTCCAGACCAGGGCAAAGCCACCGCCGAGGATCGAGGCAACGGAGGAGTTCATGAAAGCAGAGAACTCGGCGCTGTAATTGGCCTGCAGCCCTACAAAGGATGCCGTATTCACCGCCAGCAGCATGGCGATCATGTTGAACTGCGGGCGCGACACCAGCGTCCCGACGAGAATGAACGGTACGGCGAACATCACCACCAGCCCGACATAGTCATGGGCAAGCGGCAGAAGGGCGAAGAGATACACCGCCGACAAGCCGACACTGATGGTCATCCACACCGTGAAGCTGCGGATCTGGTTGACCGGGTTGTCGATGGCGGCAAAGAAGGAGCAGCCGACCGCCGTCATGATCACACAGCCCGATCCCTCGCTCCAGCCGGTCCATATCCACATCAGGCCGGACAGGATGGTGGCGAGCACTACCGAGCCGACCTGGAAGGTCAGAAGCGCATAGTCGTAGTGGCTAACCTTGCCGACGGTCCGGCGCATGCGGAAGGTCGGACGCCAGCGGCTGATGCGGTCGCCGAGTTCGATCTGCCGCTGCAGTTGGCGGCAATCCTCCCACAGATCGACCAGTTCCTTCATGCGTTCCAAGGTGCTCGAAAGCACCAAGGCAGGCCATTGCGCCTGCTGGTCGCTGCCTGGATCGCTTTTTGGCTCCAACGCGGAAATATCGGCAAGCAGCCGGTCGGCCGCGCCGCGCTCATTGCCCTCTCCCGAGCGCATCCAATCAAGCAGGCGTGCACGCAGGGCTTCGATTCCGGCGACCTCCCCGCTCGTCTCATGCAAGGCGGCCAGACGGTCGTCCAGGGACGACAACAGCGGCAGGAGCAAGGCCATGCGCCCTCGCAGCTCGTTGGCGACGCGCACGGTCGCCTGGTTCGCCGTGTCATAGCTGAGCTGGCTGATCAACATGTCCATCGCCCGGATGTCGCTGGCCAGGCGCTGGCGTTCGGGTGTGGCGCCTGTTCCGGCACCATCCGTGAGTACGGCGCTCGCCCAGGCTCCCGCATCACGCAGCCAGCCCTTGATCTGCTGCGCAAGCACGGGCCCGATCCGGGCCGGAAAGAACAGGGAGTTCACCAAGGCGGCACAGACGATGCCGAGCGTGATCTCTTCGGCGCGGGAAATGGCGACGTCAAAGATCGTGTCCGGCGCATTGACGGTGGGCAATGCAATAAGGGGGAGCGTGTAGCCCGCCAGCATGAAGACATAGCTGCGCGGCGTGCGGTCCAGCAGGGAGACGAACAGGAAGACGCCGGTCCACAGGCCGACGACGATGATGAACAATTCGGGCGCGGACGAGAAAATGGGCAGTAGCAGGATCGACCCGGCCGCGCCGATGAAGGTGCCGAGTGCCCGATAGAGCGCTTTCGACGTCGTGGCCCCAGCCAGGGGATTGGCGACGACATAAACAGCCGCCATCGCCCAATAGGGCCGCTCCAGCCCGGCAGCCAGCGCGATATAGAGCGCCACCATCGAGGCCGAGAAAGCTTTGAGCGAGAAGACCCAGTCCCGAACGGTCGGCAGGGGAAAGCCGGCGGTCATGTCGCCGCCTCCGCCTGCTGGCGGGCCGACGCCTCCTCGATGGCGCGGAACACCCGCAGCGTTGCCTCGATGTCCTCCTGCGACACATGGCCAAGAATGCGGGCGCGCAAGGCGACGAGCTCCTGCTCGATCACGCTTGTC
Organism: Labrys sp. KB_33_2; assembly: GCF_052114505.1. Lineage (NCBI taxonomy): Bacteria > Pseudomonadati > Pseudomonadota > Alphaproteobacteria > Hyphomicrobiales > Xanthobacteraceae > Labrys > Labrys sp. KB_33_2. Next base: position 240,999 of record NZ_JBFREW010000010.1, read on the forward strand.
ACCCTTTCGCCCTCGGCCGTCAGCCAGAGCGTCTTGGCCCGGCGATCTGCGCCCTCGCGCCTCTCGATCAGGCCGCTGACGCAAAGCTGGTCGAGCAGCCGCACCAGGGAGGCTCCTTCGATGCCGATCGCATCGGCGACTTCGGTCTGATTGACGCCGCCGCCCATGCGCTCGATCTGGATGAGCGGCACCGCGGCGGCGTCGGAGACGCCGTGGGCCGCGACGATGTCATGCACCAGACGGCGCCAATGGCGGCCGATCTGCTGGGTTTTCCCGGTCAATGCAAAGCGCAAGGCGTCAATCTTTTCCATGCCTAATAATTAGCATTCTAATTAAAAGCATGCAAATTATTTATTGCACCCGATAGCGCCGAACGAGAGAAAGCCTCCTGACATCATCTGTCAGTCGGGCGTATAGAATGATGGTTCCACGTCGGATGAGACGCCATGGCCCGAACGAGCCGCCTCCTCTCGCTCCTGCAGATCCTGCGCGGCAAGCGCCGGCCGGTGACGGCGGCTGCCCTGGCTGAGGAACTCGCCGTCTCCGAACGCACGCTCTATCGCGACATCGCCGAACTGGTCGCCCAGGGCGCTCCCATCCAGGGCGAAGCCGGCATCGGCTATATCCTGCGGCCCGGCTTGTTCCTGCCCCCTCTGATGCTCTCGGAGGACGAGACCGAGGCCATCGTGCTTGGCCTGCGCTATGTCGAGCAGCGCGGCGACGACACGCTGGGCGGCGCGGCCCGGGAGGCTCTCGCCAAGATCGAGGCGGTGCTGCCGCCTGCAGCGCAGGAAATCGCCCGCAATCCGATCGCCCTGCCCGGACCCAGCCACAAGAGATTCCCTGACAACAGGGTCGCGATCGAGGTGTTTCGCAGCGCCATCCGTGCCCAAACCAAATTGCGCATCGACTATGGCGACCTCAATGGCCAGGCGACCACCCGCGTGATCTGGCCGATTGCCATCGGCTTCATGAACGAGGCGCGCATGCTCGCCGCCTGGTGCGAGTTGCGTGAAGACTTCCGCCATTTCCGCACCGATCGCATCGCGGCCGCCAGCGAGATCGGCGAGCGCTATCCCGGACGGCGCAGCCAACTGGTGAAGACCTGGCGTGCCGTGATGGACGAAATCGCCAAGCGCTAGCCCCCTACTGCGCACCAGCTCTTCTTCTTGCTTGCCTCGCCATGGTAAACCGGGCAAACGGCCTCCATGCATATTCTCGTTCCCGGCGGTTACGGCTTGATCGGCTCGGCCATCGTTACGGCTTTGCTCGCGGCCGGCCACGAGGTCACGGGTCTCGGTCGTTCCGTCGGCCAGGCGCGGTTGCTCGAACCCCGTGCGCGCTGGCTTCAGCACGACCTCAAGGATCTCATAAGCGCCGAGGCGTGGCGCCCGCTCCTGAACGATATCGATGCCGTGATCAATGCCGCCGGCGTGCTGCAGAGCGGCCCTGGCGACGATGTGATGGTGACCCAGTCCCTCGCCATCGTCGCCCTTTTCGAGGCCTGCGAGCAGGCCGGAGTCAGGCATGTCGTCCAGATCTCCGCCGTCGGCGCCTCGGCTGACGCCGCCACCGTGTTCATGCGCAGCAAGGGCAATGCCGACGAGGCGCTGGAGGGCTCGTCGCTCGACTGGACCATCTTGCGTCCCGGCCTGGTGCTGGGCTCCTCGGCCTATGGCGGCAGTGCCCTGCTGCACGCCCTCGCCAGCCTGCCGGGCTTCATTCCGCTGCCGCCTGCGCCATCGATCCGCAGCGTGGCACTCGACGACGTCGCCGCAACCGCCCTGGCCGTAGTGGAAGGACGGCTGCCGCATCGGCGCATCTATGATCTCGTCGAGGACAAAGCGCATAGCCTCCAGGAGATCGTCGCCGCGCTGCGGGCAAGGCTCGGCCTGCCGCCCGCCCGTTTCGTCCGCTGGCCCCTGTGGATCTTCCGGCTTGGCTTTCGCTTCGGCGATGTGGCGGGCCTGCTCGGCTGGCGCCCGCCGATGCGCACGACCTCGCTCGACCAGATACTGGCCGGCATTGATGGCGATCCGGCGCCGCTCGGGGCCGCAAACGGCCGCTCGCTCAAAGCCCTGCCGGAGATCCTCGAAGCCATTGGCGGCACAGTGCGCGAACGCTGGTTCGCGCGCCTCTTCCTGCTCAAGCCGATTATCGTCACGACATTGGGCCTGTTCTGGCTGCTCTCGGGACTGATTGGTCTCATCGCGGCGGACCAAGCCGAGGCCGTGCTGACAGCGCGAGGCTTTGCGCCGATTACCGCGGCCCTCTTCGTCCATGGCGGTGCGATCGTCGACATCCTGCTCGGCGCAGCCATGCTTTGGCGACGGACGATGCCGGCCGCGGCGATCGGCATGATCGGCATCACCCTTGTCTATTTGCTTGCCGGCAGCGCGTTCACGCCCGATCTCTGGCTCGATCCGCTCGGTCCCTTCCTCAAGACGCTACCGGCGGCCGTACTCGCCTTGGTGGCGCTCGCCATCAAGGATGCGCGATGACCTATGCCGACCTGCTGCTCTGGCTCCATGTGATCGGGGCGACCGTGCTGTTGGGCACCGGGGCGGGCATCGCCTTCTTCATGCTCGTCGCCCACCGCACCGACGATGCCAGGCTGATCGCGCATGTCGCCGGCACCGTGGTTACGGCGGACCTTCTGTTCACCGCCACCGCCGTGGTGCTGCAGCCTCTCACCGGCGCCCTCCTGGCCCTGGAGATAGGCTGGCCGCTGAGCTCGCCCTGGATCGCGCTGTCCCTGGGACTCTACGTCTTCACCGGCCTGTTCTGGCTGCCCGTCGTCGTCATCCAGGTCAAAATGCGTGATCTCGCCAGGAAGGCCGTACAAGAAAATTCGGCTCTTCCCTCAGACTATTACAGGCTTTTCCGCATCTGGTTTGCCTGCGGTTTTCCGGCTTTCTTCGCCGTGCTCGCCATTCTCTGGCTGATGCTGATGAAGCCGCAATTCGGATAGTGCAGGCCTGGCTTGCTTGTCCGCGAATTCACGGAGACCTATACCTCAGGCTCGAATACAGCCAACCAATGGCGGAGGGACCATGCGCATCCTGGTTGTCGGTGCTGGAGCGACAGGCGGCTATTTTGGCGGCCGCCTGATGCAGGCGGGCCGTGACGTCACCTTCCTGGTTCGGCCCGCGCGAGCGGAAAAGCTGCGGACGGAAGGCCTCAGGATCGTCAGCCCGTTCGGCAATGCCGACCTTGCTCCGAAGCTGGTCACCACCGGCAGCATCTCCGCCCCCTACGACCTTGTGCTGCTCACCGTGAAGGCCTATGGGCTCGAAGCTGCCCTTGATGACATCGCACCCGCCGTCGCTTCCGAGACGATGATCCTGCCTGTGCTTAACGGCATGCACCATGTCGATCTCATCAAGGCCCGCTTCGGCGAGAAGGCCCTGCTCGGCGGCGTCTGCCTGATCGCCGCCACCATCGACGACGAGGATCGCATCGTGCAGCTCACGCCCATGCATAACCTCATCTATGGCGAGATGAGTGGCGAGCGGTCCGAGCGCGTCGAGGCAGTCGATGCGACCATGCAGGGGGCTGGCTTCAACGCCAAGCTTTCCGATGACATCGAGCGCGACATGTGGGGCAAATGGATCACGCTTGCCAGCCTTGGCGGCATCTGCTGCCTGATGCGCGGCTCGGTTGGCGAGATCGAAGCGGCACCAGGCGGCCGCGCCTTCGTGCAACGCTTCTTCGACGAGGTGGTCGGCGTGGTGAAAGCCGTGGGCAAGCTGCCGGGCGAGCCCATCCTGAACATGGCGCTCTCGATGCTGACCCAGAAGGATTCGGCCATGGCGTCCTCGATGTATCGGGACCTGCAGAAACGCGCGCCGATCGAGGCGGATCAGATCATCGGGGACCTGCTGGTGCGAGCTCAGGAGGCAGGAATGGAAACACCCCTGCTGTCAGCGGCTTACACAAATCTGGCGATCTATCAGGCAAGATGATCTGGAGCGTGGACATCGCGACATGCTTGCATGTCACAACCTCATCTGGGACGGGAACCGCGATGACAACGGCAGGCGCAGAGACAATCGGCAACCCCATCGTCATCGGCATCGATGCCGGCGGCACCATGACCGACACGATCCTGGTCGACGGCAACGGCCACTTCAAGATCGGCAAGGCAGCGACCACGCCGCGCGATGAATCGGAAGGCTTCATCATCTCGGCCGCCGATGCAGCCGATGCCTGGGGCATCTCGCTGGACGATCTGTTCTCCGGCATCGACGTGGTGCTCTACTCCGGCACCGGCATGCTCAACACCCTGCTCTCGCGTACGGGACGCAAGCTTGGCTTGATCACCACCAAGGGCCTGGAGGATATGATCCTGATGGGCCGTGGCCTGCAGGCCTGGGCCGACTATTCCTATGCCGATCGCCTGCACGCCATCACCCATCACCATCCGGATCCCCTGGTGCCGCGGCGCCGCACGCATGGGGTCACCGAGCGCGTCGACCAGTTCGGCGATGTGATCATCCCGCTTTATGAGCATGAAGTCGTCGCGGCGGTACGCAAGCTGATTGCCGACAAGGTCGACGCCATCTGCATCATGACGGTGTTCTCCCATGTCAATCCGGCGCACGAGAAGCGGATCGCCGAGATCGCCCGGGAGGAGATCGCCGCGGCGGGCACCGAGATCCTGGTCTATACCAGCCATGAGGTCCGCCCCGTCATCCGCGAGCAGTCCCGCCTCAACTCGGTGCTGATCGAAGCCTATGCCACCTCGCGCGGTCGCAGGCAGCTCAAGGGCATCGAGGACATTTCGAAAAAACACGGTTACCGCTATCGCGTGCAGACGCTGCTCTCCTTCGGCGGCCTCACCTCGATCGACCATCCCCGCCTGCACGAAACCATGATCTCCGGTCCGATTGGCGGCATTCTCGGCGCAGCCTATGTCGGCAAGCTGATCGGCAACGACTCGCTGATCTGCTCGGACATGGGCGGCACCTCCTTCGACATGGGCGTGATCACCCGCGGCCAGACCCGCATCGAGAACGAACCGATCATGGACCGGTTCAAACTCAACGTGCCGACGCTGCATCTCGACACCATCGGTGCCGGCGCCGGCATGATCCTCAAGGTCGACCCGTTGACCCGGAAGATCAGCCTCGGCCCGGAGAGCGCCGGCTCCGATCCCGGACCGATCTGCTTCAACCGGGGTGGCACCCGGCCGACCATCGCCGATTGCGACGCCATTCTCGGACGTCTTAACCCCAACTATTTCCTCGGCGGCAAGGTGAAGCTCGACGTGGAGAAGGCGACACGGGCCTTCAAGGAGCAATGCGCCGACATCCTCGGCGTGCCTCTGCACGAGGCGGCCGAAGGCATGATCGAGATGCTGGAGGCCGACGCCAACAATGCTCTGCGACGCGTGATCTCGGGCCAGGGCATTCATCCTTCCGAATTCACCTTGCTCTCCTATGGCGGTTCCGGGCCACTGCATCTGGCCGGCTGTAGCCGCGGCATCGGCTTCCGCGACATCATCACCTTCCAGTTCGCCGCAGCCTTCTCGGCCTTCGGCTGTACCACGGCCGACTATATGCGCCGCCACTCGATCTCGACGCAGATCGACATTTCGAGTTCGGCCGGCGATGACAGCCTGGCAGCGACAGCGGCCCGGATCTCGGGCGTGTGGGAAGAATTGCGCGACGCCGCAATCAAGGAAATGGCCGCCGACGGGCACGCCCTCGACAAGATCCGGACCGAGCCCTTCCTGATGATGCGCTACACCGGCCAGCTCGAAGACGTGGAGGTGCTCGCGCCGCTCCATCAGGCGGCAACGGCGGATGACATGCGCACCATCATCACTGCTTTCGAAGAGGTCTATGGCAAGATCAACCACCGCGTCTCACGCTACGGTTCGGCCGGCTATTCGGTGATGGAACTCGGCCTGATCGCCACGGCCGACAAGGTGAAGCCGACCCTGCTCAGGCGTCCGCTGGGCGCGACCAATCCGGCCCCGGCCCATAAGGGTACGCGTGAAGCATATATGGGCGGGCGCTGGCACAAGGCCGACCTCTACGAGATGGACGATCTTCAGCCCGGCCACGAGGTCAAGGGTCCCGCCATCATCGAACATCCCGCCACCACGCTGGTGGTCCATCCCGGCGACAGCGTCTTCATCGACGAGTGGACGCTGCTGCATTACCGCCACGCTTGAGCGAAGAGGATTAAACCCATGCTGGACCACGTGAAAGCACGCATGCCGCTTCGCGAACGGATGTTGGAATCCGAGCGGCTGATGGAAGAAACCGGCTGCTATGACGGCATCACCTCGCTGAAGCTGCGCAAGCAGGATCCTCTGAAATTCGAGACACTACATACCAAGCTGCGCGCCTATTGCGTCTCGGCGCGCGAAATGGCCCGCCGCATCTCCGCCTCACCCGGCGTGCGCGAGGTCGGCGAGATGGTGGTCGCCCTCTACACCCCGGAGGGCGACGCCATCGCGCTCTCCAACGGCATCATGGTGCATGTCCACACCATGAGCCGCTTCATCAAATGGATGATCCGCGAAGGCTATGAAGCCGATCCGGGCATCAATCCCGGCGACATCTTCGCCAACAACGACGCCTTCATCGGCACCGTACAGGTGCCCGACGTGATGGACGTGGTGCCGATCTTCCATTCGGGTGAACTGATCGGCTGGGCCGGCGCCGTGTGCCACGAACTCGAGGCCGGCGGCATCACGCCAGGTGGCGACGTCTGCCTGGCCCAGGAGCGCTTTACCGAAGGCCTGTTCGTCTGTGCCGAGAAGATCGGCACGAATGACGAGATCCGCCGCGATTACGTCATCCGTTGCGAGCGCAATCTGCGCATGCCGATCTACTGGGTGCTCGACGAAAAGGCCAAGGTCGCCTCGTGCATCGACATCCGGGAAAACCTGATCGCCCTCGTCGACGAGATCGGCCTGGATTACTGGAAGCAGATCTCCAAGGAATTCATCGAGGAAGGCCGCATCAGCCAACTCGCCCGCACGCGCCAGCTTACCGTGCCCGGCCTTTATCGCGGCCACACCTTCTATGGCCATGTCACCGAGGGCAAGCCGGGCTTCCAGCCCCTGGGCGATCCGAACTGGCTCTACAACATACCCGTCGAGATGGAGATCACCACCGACGGCAAGATCACACTCGACTTCGAGGGCACCCAGCCCTGGGGCTATCATTCGATGAACTGCACACCGGCCGGCATGGATGGCGGGATGTTCGTCACCCTGACCCAACACATGAACTTCGAAGGCCTGGTGAATGATGGCGCCTGGCTCGCCACTGAACTGAAACTGCCCAAGGGCACCTGGACCAACCCCGACAACGAGATGGTCGCGACGGCGACCTCCTGGGCCCTGCTGCTGCCGGCCTATGGCGTGTTCCAGCGCCTGCTCTCCCGCGGTTTTCTCGCCCGCGGCTTCGTCGAGGAGGTCTTCGTCGGCCAAGTCAACTCGCCGATGATCGAGATGGGCGGCGAGAGCCAATACGGCACCCTGTTCGGCATGGCCCATTTCGAATGCGCGGCTGCCGGCTCCGGTGCCCTCGCCATCAAGGACGGGCTCGACACCGCCTATGTCGGCTGGAACCCGGAATCCGACATGGGCAATATCGAGATATGGGAACAGAACATGCCGATGCTCTATATCGGCCGCTCGATCCTGCCCAACTCCGGCGGGTCGGGCAAGTATCGCGGCGGCTGTGCCTTCATCTCGACCTGGCTGATCAACAAGACGCGGCATCTACGCCTGATGACCTCGGAGCATTCCTCGCGAGTCTTCGACAATGGCGGGATGTGCGGCGGCTATCCTGCGCCGACCTGCCAGATGCACCGGGCCGTGCGCGATACCAATCTTGCCGAGATCATCGCCGACAGGCGGCCTCTCCCCCACACCATCGGCACTGACCCGGCTCATTCGGACTTGGAGAAACTGGTCGAAGGCCGGCACATCACCGAGGAAGGCCCCTATATCACCGCGCCGCACAAGTCCGGCGACATCTTCACCCATTCCTATAATGGCGGCGGCGGTTACGGCGACGTGCTGGAGCGCGATCCGATCAAGACCGCGCAGGATGTGGAAAACGGCTACCTCACCCCGGAAGCATCCGAGCAGGTGTTCGGCATCGTCATCCGAGAAGTCCCGCAGACGGATCGGCTGGAGGCCGATCTCGCAGCCACCGCCGCCTTGCGCGAGAAGATGCGGGCTGAACGCATCGCGACGTCCGTGCCTGTCTCGGCCTGGATCGCCGAGGAGGCCAAGCGCGTCGCCGCCAGCGACTTCGCGCCCGAGGTCGCCAAGATGCACGCCAATGCGATGAAGCTCTCGCCGCGCTTTGCCGCCGACTTCCGCAAGTTCTGGGGCCTCGACGCCTCCTTCACGGTTCACTACTGAGGTCAGCATGTCCAGCTATCCCAAGGAAACCATTCGCGAACTCGTTGCCGGCAGCCTGCCCTGGCACCAGACCCGGCAGATCATGAGCGCCTATAAGGACGACGACCGTTTCCAGACCTATATCCAGGTCCTGCAGGAGCGGATGGCCTGGAAGGACCCGATCCTGCTGCCGGTCGGCGATCATCTCTTCATCGCCGACACGCCGAATGGCCGCGTTACCAAATGCGAATGCGGCCAGGAGTTCGGGCATTACAGGAAGAACTGGAAACTCGGTGCCCATATCCGCGTGCGCCGGACCAAGGAGGCCCTGCGCGAGATCTATCCCAATTCCGATATCCCCGATCCGGAATGGATGGAAATCCGGGAATTCCTCTGCCAGTCTTGCGGCACCCTTCATGAGGTCGAGGCAGCCGCTCCCGGTTATCCGATCGTGCATGATTTCGAGCCGGATCTGGAGGGCTTCTATCGCGAATGGCTCAAGCGGCCTCTTGAACCCGAGGGAGATGCTCGATGAGTCCCCCCAACATCCTCATTCTGATGGCCGATCAGTTGGGTGCCCCGGCGCTCGGCGTCTACGGCCATCCTGTTGTGAAGACCCCCAACCTCGACCGCATCGCCAAAACCGGTGCGGTCTTCGACAATTTCTACTCCAACTTTCCCCTCTGCGCTCCCGCGCGGCTGGCGTTGATGACTGGGCGGCTGTGTTCGAACATCCAGGCCTGGGACAATGCCGCGCAGATCCCGTCTGATGTTCCCACCTTCGCCCATTATCTGCGCGTGCTCGGCTACCGGACCTGCCTGTCGGGCAAGATGCACTTCATCGGGCCCGATCAGTTGCATGGTTTCGAAGAACGGGTAACGACCGACATCTGTCCATCCGATTTCAACTGGACGGCCGACTGGGACGATCCGTGGCGGACCATGGACTGGTTCCACAACATGAAGAACGTCAGCGACGCCGGCATAGCCGAACGGGCCCTGCAGCAGGACTATGATGAGGAGGTCGCGCACAACGCCCGGCGCTGGCTGTTCGACCAGGCGCGCGACAGCGACGATCGCCCCTTCCTGCTCGTTGCCTCCTTCACCCATCCGCACGATCCCTATGTGACGCCGCAACGGTTCTGGGATCTCTACGATCACGACAAGATCGACATGCCCCGCGTGCCTTTCATTCCTCCAGCCGAACGGGACGCGCATTCACGGCGACTGTGGGAACAATATGATCGCGGAGAGTTCGGGGTCGGCGATGAGCATGTGCGCGCTGCCCGCCACGCCTATTACGGCAGCGTGTCCTATCTCGACGAGCGAGTTGGAGAGGTTTTCGATGCGCTTGAGCGCTCCGGGCATGGCAAGGACACCATCGTGATCTTCCTCGCCGATCATGGCGACATGCTTGGCGAGCGCGGCCTCTGGTACAAGATGAGCTTCTATGACTGGTCGTCGCGCGTGCCCCTGCTCATGGCCGGCCCCAACGTGCCGGCAGGCGCCCGCATCAAGGCGAATGCTTCCCTCGTCGATATCCTGCCGACCCTGGTCGAGATCGCCGCTGGCCCGGAATGGAACGATTACCCCGAAGGTCCCGACGGGCGCAGCCTGCTCTCCCTCCTGAGACAGGACGCCGACGATCGTATCGCGGTCAGCGAGTTGATGTCGGAGGGCGTGGCGGCCCCTTATGTGATGCTGCGCAAGGGCCGCTACAAATTCACCTATGTCGAGCACGACCCGCCGCAGCTCTTCGACATGGAAGCCGATCCGGACGAGGTGCATGACCTCGCAGGAGATCGGGGCCATGCGGGCGTGGTGCGGGACATGCTCGGCGAGGTCGAGCGCCGGTGGGACATGTCCAGGCTCAAGCGGGAAATCATCGCCAGCCAACGTCGGCGCCGCCTCGTCTACAAGGCGCTGAGCACCGGCAAGATCACGCCCTGGGATTATCAGCCCTGGAGCGATGCTTCGTTGCAATATTATCGCGGGACGAAGTCGTATCACGAGGCCGAGGCCCGTGAATTCATCCGGCCATAAGGGAAGACCATGACCAGCTTGAAAGGCCGTACCGCGCTCATCACCGGCGGCCTCACCGGCCAGGGCCTCGCCATCGCACAGGCTCTGGCGAGCGTCGGCGCCAATGTCGCGGTCGGCTCCTATATCGGCGAAGGCGCGCGCCTGGGCGATGCCGCCGCCTATCCCGAGCGGGCTGAACTGCAGCGCGTGCGCGCCATGCTCGAGGCTGAGGGCGTCAAGGTGCATGCCGGCCATCTCGACGTGCGCTCCAGCGAGATCATCGAGGCCTTCATCGAGGCGGCCGAAACAGCCTGCGGCCCCATCGACATCCTGGTGAACGCCGCCGGTACCACGGCCGAACAGCCGGTCAGCGGCCATTCCGATGCACTCTGGGACAAGATCCTCGACACCAATCTCACCGGGGCTTTTCGCACCACGCGCAGCCTCCTGCCCGGCATGATCGCGCGGGGCTGGGGCCGCGTCATCAATATCGGCTCGACGGCCGCCAGTGTCGGCTGGAAGGACAACCCGGCCTATTGCGCTTCCAAATCCGGCTTGCTGGGCTTGACGCGCTGCGTAGCGTTGGAAGGAGCGCCGCATGGCGTCACGGCCGTGATGATCTCACCGACCTGGGTGGAGACCGAGTTGATGCGCCGCAACGTCGCCCAGGTCGCCGAGCGCGACGGCAAGGGGGAAAGCCTGGAAAGCGCCATGGCCCGGATTGCGTCTCAGAATCCGCAGCAGCGCATCATCCAACCCGACGAAGTGGCTGGTCTCGCTGTCTTTCTCTGCAGCCAGGCCGCCAAAGGCATCACGGCCGAAAACATCCAGATCACCGGGGGGGCGCTCTGGTAGAAAGCTTCAGGGAACGCTACCCTGCCTCTATGCCAAGGGTTTGCGGGTCAATAGACGGATTAAATTAGCTCGACCTTTGTCATTGCCGGGCTTGACCCGGAAATCCAGCTCCCTTCCGGTTATCGGGGCCGCTGGATGCCTGGGCCAGGGTCCGGGCATGACAAAGGCAGCGTCTCACTTATGTCAGACAGCACCTGTGGCCGAATGCGACTTCGGCGTGGAATGTACGGATGAAATCTTCCCTGATCGCTTCCGGCCTTCCGCTCGCCACCGTCAATGCTGCCATCGGAGAGGCCGCCCGGCTGGTAGGAACATCCGACTTCTATGTCGCCCTGCTCGCGGCCTTCCGTTCCCTGGTCTCGCACGACATCGCCACCATGGTGCGCTATTCGGCGGTCGGCCGGCCGAGCTTCCTCATGCATCACGGTTTCTCGGATGCCCTGGCCCGCCAATATGAGACGACCTTCCATGTCTTCGACCCGTTCCATCGCTATTGGGCGCAGACGGAACGGCCCGGCGTCGTCAGCCTCGACATGTTTCCGGCCACGGCCACCCGGCAGAGCCGCTATGTCCGCGAATTCCTGCAGGAATCCAGCATCACCGACGAACTTGGTTACTTCCTTCCCGCCATGGGACGGGCCAGCGTTGCCTTGTTCCTGGAACGTCGCATCGGCCGCTTCCTCGACAGTGAACGCACGGCCATGGAAGATTTCTATCCCCTGTTTGCCGGGCTGGAGAGCGCGCATGTCAATGCGGTCCTGGCGGCGGCGATCGGGCGCGGCGCAGGCGGCGTCTCCCTGCCGCTGGCCATCATGCTGCGCGACCTCGAAGGCTGCGTCATCCACGCATCGGAGGCCTGGCGGGAATTTGAAAGCAGGGATGCCGGCCTGCCGCGTGCCGTCGAACGGCTGACGGTCGAGAATGCCGGCGAAGCCATACTGGACGAAGCCACCGTTCTGCACAGGACCCGTATCTCGCCAACCCATGGCTCCGCGTCGGAAGGCTGGCTTTTCACGGTGGAGAAATCGGCATCCTCTTCAACGGATTACGACCAGACGATCATCTCCAAGCTCAATCCGACCCTCACGCCCCGGGAGATCGACATCGTCAAGCTGGTGCTCGAAGGCCACCCTACCGCCACCATTGCCCAGCGCCTCAAGCTCCAGCGTGGGACGGTGAAGAACCACCGGCTTCGCATCTATGAAAAGCTGGACATCACGTCGGAGCGCGAACTCTTCCTCACCTATATCCAGGCGCTGCAGAGGCATCGACCGAACGGCTAGACTCTCTCAAAAAAACCAGTCTTTACAGAATGATAACCATAAGACCCAAACCAAATCATTCGTTTCCGCGTAAAAAGCAAAGCGGCTTGGTGATGGCTATCGGAGAATAGCCACCGCCCTGGAAGTTAAATTCAAAGAACAAATAACAATAACAACATATTGCAGGGATATTCAAAATACCCGCTTCATTGCAGAGCATGTCGATGGCCACGAGGCCATGCCGTGCTCACCAGCGCAGCAAACGACGGCCGGCGATATATCCCAAGACGGTGACGATACCTGTCGCCAGGCTATACCAGGTGGCGACGAAAAGCGGGCTGTCGTCCACACAGTGGCTGGCATAAAGGGTTGCCGCGATGCCGCTGGCGGCCAAGCCTGCCACCGCCCCGGCCCTGCCGGGGTTCTCGGGAGCGCCCTGGCGCAGGGCATAGAGAATGCAGGCCAACGGCCCGAGCGCCAGCAAGGGTATCAGCATCAGGCAATAGCGGGCATTGACACCCATCCAGCGTATTCCCCAACTGGCGGGCGGCATGACCATCATTTCCACGGCGACTGCGCCAATCAAGAGCAAGGGTGCAACGACCAAAGCAAGGCGCCATCCCCCCGATTGTGCACCCGGCCTGACCAGACGCAGGATCAGGCCACAGGCCGAAACGGCCAGTGATGCCGTCACCACGAACTTGAACAGGAAGCGCCATGTCTCGGCAGCCGCGGAGATATCGGGACGAGGACGGAAGCCGACGAAGAAAAGCATGGCCGAAAAAGCCGTCCCGACGATCACCGCCAGTCCGAAAGCCCTGCCGAGGGACCATCTGACCGGCGCATCTTCCGAAATGGCATTGATGAGATCGTCGGTCTTCACGACTGGTCACTCCGATAGAGCGCTGCGAGCTTCTTGAGGCCCCGATGCAAAGCAACGCGCACGGCCACTTCCGTCATCTTCAACTTTGCAGCCGTCTCCCGGATGCTGACGCCGCCTAAGGAGATGGCTTCCACGATGTGCCGTTGCGGCGGTTTGAGATGCGCCAGCATTTTCTCGGCCTCATGCTGGGACAGCACGGTTGCCGGCTCCTGCGCTTCGAGAATCTCGATCACGTCCTCGATCGGCACCATAACCTGCCGTCCCCGACGGCGCATGGTATCGATCATCTTGTTGCGCACGATCGTCGAAAGCCAGGGACCGAGCGGGCGCGACTGGTCCCAGGTTCCACGCTTGAGATGAATGGCGAGCAGCACTTCCTGCACGACGTCCTCGACCTCCGCCGATGGGGCACCGAAACGCTCGCAATAGCGGCGCGCCGTGCCGCGCAGATAGGGCGTCACCGACTGCAGGAACCGCCGATAAGCCGGCGCATCTCCAGCGATCGACTGCCGCAACCATGCCGCCCACTCCTCTTCGCGCATGGGATTATGCACGAGCCTTCCTCTCTACGGCCGGTCTCACGGCTTTGTTACCAAATGCCGGCGCCGACTCACTGCACCGCCGTCGCCCCGGCATAATCGTCCAGCACCGCGCGTATGGCCAGAGAGAGGCAGGCGGCCATATCCAGCGGTCCGTCATACCCCGCCGCTGCAGGCACGAACTGATGCACCAAAGTGGGTGGCAAGGTGCGCCCCGCCAGCGCCTTCGACAAGCGCGCCACGGCGCGCGCTGCGACCGGATGCGGCCAGTAATAGCGGATGCGGTCACTGTAGCTATAATGGCGCAGCACGTGCCGGCCGGCGGCATCGCCTTGATAATAGCGCTGCCAGTAGCCGGGTTCGGCCAGCATCAGGGCCTCCATCGCCCTGGCCAGCGAGCGTTCGCCATAGGAGGCATCGAGTTCCCCGGCGATGAGATCGAGGCCGTAGAGCGCCTCGCGCCAGGCAAAGGTCAGGCCGGGCCCGACTTTCAGGATGGCAAAGCCATCGGCCACCAGTTGCGCCAGCTTTTCCCGTGGTTGGTAGTCGGTGGAATGGGCCTCGAACACGAGGGAGGGCTCGTTGCCCAGCACGCCGATGAGATCCCGGGCCTTCTCGGGTCGGTAGACCACCACATCCTCATGGCCAAATTCGACGCCGGGCTGCACCACGAGACCAATCACGCGCTCCAGCGCCGCCTCGACGCCTTGCTGGCGAAAGATGGTCCGATGGGTCTCGATGGTCTGGCGTGCCGCTCCCGCCGCGGTCGGCTGCAGGCTGTCGAGCGCATGCCAGGCGCCCCCCGGCACCGGCACCTCTGTGCCGATGATGTAGACCGGCAGAGGCAACCCATTGTCGCGGGCTGTCTGCTCCGCCACCCAGGTCAGGCGGGCGGCACGCCTGGCCGTGGTTTCGTCGTCGAGCGCCTCGGGTTCGCCCTTGCAGCCCATGCTGGCATCGAGATGGATCTTGCCGAACCCCGCCGCGACATAGGCCGCCATCATCGCCTCGGCCTTGGCCATCGCCTCTTCCGCCTCGAGATGGCGCCAGGGATTGGGACCGAGATGATCGCCGCCAAGGACCAGACCGGCAGTGTCATAGCCGACTGCCTTCGCCTTCCCGAGCACGAAACGCCTGAAATCGGCCGGCGTCATGCCGGTATAGCCTCCCTCCTGGTTCACCTGGTTGCAGGTCGCCTCGATCAGCACCTCACGCCCGCGCTCGCGGCCATGTGCCAGCGTCGTCTCGATCACGTCCGGATGAGCCGAGCAGATCGAGGCGATGCCCCGCGGCCTTCCGGCACGGCGCGCAAGGGCCAGGTCGAGAAGCTTGGTCATGTAGGGTCTCCGTAAAATGTGGATCGCAATCAGGCCGAAGCCCGCATCATCAATTGTGCCTCGAGCCGCAATTGCTGCTGTCCTTGTGCAGGTTCCTCGCCCTCGACCTGGGCGAGCAGCAACTCGACGCCGAGATTGCCGAGGCGGAAAAAGTCCTGCGCCACCGTGGTCAAGGGCGGACAGCCGAAACGGCTATAGGGCTGGTCGTCATGGCCGGCGACGCGCAATCGGCAATCGGCTTCACGTCCGACCTTCAGGCCGCGCTGGAAGGCGGCGGCCATCACCCCTACGGCGATACGGTCATTGGCGCACAGCACCGTCGAGGTCGGAAACCCCGCGCCGTCGATCACCTGCAGGGCCTCGGCATAGGCGATTTCCTCGAAACGCCAGTCCGGCTTGCCTGCAACAGTGATGATCTCCGGCCGGAAGCCGAGCCGCTCCATTGCCTGGACATAGGCATTGCTGCGCTCGGCGGCATTGTGATTGACCGCAGGCATTTCAAAGAAGCAGGGAGGCGTCCCCGTGCGGCAGAGATAATCGGTGATCAGACCGATGCTCTGCTCATTGTCGGTGCCGACGAAGGGCGAGCCGTCCTGCAGGGAGGAATCAAGATAGACCACGGGAATATGGGCACGCAGGGTCTCCATCCGTGTCGCATCGGTATAGGCGCCGAGGGGGGCGATGATCGCTCCGGCAATCTTGAGCGACAGCAGCGTCTCCACCGAACGCGCCTCATGCAGGGCATCTCCTCGCGAGGAGAGCACCAGCACGAAGTAACCATCCTGCGCGCAGCGTCGCTCGATGTGACGCACCATCTCCGAATAGAACATGTCCGAGGTATCGGGCACGATCACGCCGATGATCTTGGGCCGCTTTCGGTTGAGGTTCACTGCAAACAGGTTCGGCCGATAGTCATACTTGGCCAGGGCCCGCTCGATGCGAGTGCGGATCGATTTGCGCACACTGCCAGGGTCGTTGAAATATTTCGACACGGTTGGCCGCGAAATGCCACTGAGCTCGGCGAACTCGGCCATGTTCCTGATCTTTCGCACCAACCGCCGCTCCCTGTCGTGTTCAGCTCGCCTTGAATTTTTACACAGGCAAACAATTTTATTTTTTACATGCCATAAAATTGGCCACCCGGAAATTTGATCCGATCATTGCTCTCAAAAAATATAATGTTTTAGTTCAATGCGATAATGCCAAAACCCTTCCTCCGAACAAGGCACATTTTGTCAATTTTTCCATGAGCAATATCTTTAATTGACGCTCATCACGCAAAACCATAGTCTGACAATTAATAAAAGACAAAAACAAATTCAGGGAAGGAGAAGACGAGAGCGCGCGACGCGAATTTACTCGCGTTGGCCGCAATCAAAATCTCTTTCCTCACCTTGATCGGCGGCCTTTCCCGCCATGACCGGCCGGCTACCTCCCGTCAGAAGAGGATCCGTGCCGGAGGGATCGATCCGACTTACGTCAAACCGAGGAAACGACATGAGGAAACTGCTTACGGCCCTCGCGGCTCTTGCCATCGGGGCCAGCGTGCTCGCCGCTCCGGCGCAGGCCCAGGATAAGAAATACACCATCGCCCTCATCCCGGGCCTGACCACCGACGCCTTCTACATCTCCATGCGCAAGGGCGCAGAGGCCGCCGCCAAGGTGGTGGGAGCCGAACTGGTGTTCCAGGGCGCGCCCGACTTCAACCCGGTGACGCAGACGCCCGTGCTCGATGCCGTCATCGCGCGCAAGCCCGACGCCATCCTGATTGCGCCGACCGACAAGGTTCAGCTCGTCCAGCCGCTGAAGAAGGCCATCGATGCCGGCATTCCGGTGATCACCGTCGATACCTTCATCGGCACCGGCAAATATCAGACCGGCGCGGGTGACGCCGACTTCCCGCTCTCCTATGTCGCCTCGGACAATATTCTGGGCGGGCGCATCGCGGCCCGTGCCCTCGCCAAGGCTATCGGCGAGAAGGGCAAGGTCTATGTATCCAATGTGAAGCCGGGCATCTCGACCACGGATCAGCGCGAGGAAGGCTTCAAAGACGAGATGAAGAATTATCCCAATATCTCTGTTCTTGAAACGCAATTCAACGACAATGATGCCAACAAGGCCGCTTCGCAGATGCAGTCGGTCTTCGCCCGCAATCCCGATCTTGCCGGTGTGTTCGGCGCCAATCTGTTCTCCGCTCTGGGTGCCGCCAATGGCGTGCAGCAGGCTGGCCAGAGTGGCAAGATCCGTGTCGCCGCCTTCGACGCTCCGGCCACGATCGTCGACAACATCAAGTCCGGCCTGGTCGACATCGCCATCGCCCAGCATCCGGCGGAGATCGGCTATTTCGGCGTGCTTTCCGCCTATGCCCATCTGACTGGCCAATCGATCCCTGCCTCGATCGGCACGGGCTTCACCGTGATGGACAAGTCCAACGTCGACAAGCCGGAAGTTGCCGCCTTCATCTACAAGGAATGAGGCCTTCCTCGCATCTGCGCCGCCGGAGCCTTTGGAGCAGGACGCTCTAGAGGAAAATGACTTTTCTCCGAATTGCCATTTTTCTCTAACTTTTTGTTTTGACGCGTTTTCTTAATCGAAAAGTCTGTCAACTTTTCTGGAAAACGCTCTGGCCCGGCGGCCTCTTCATGACCTCTCAACGGAGCGCCTGATGTCGGCAGCCCAATCCTCCCTCAGTCGGGCGCAGCCCGCGGCAGGACCTCATCCCATCCTTCTGCGCATCGCGGAGCTCAGGGCCTGGCTTTTCCTGGTCCTGCTCCTGGTCTTCTTCGAGTGCTGGGCCCGGATCGCCTATGGCTCGACCTTCGTATTCTCGGTTCCCACGCTGCAATCGATCTCGATCTATGCCGTCGCCCCGCTTCTGCTGGCGCTCGGCTCGACCTTCGTGATCATTTCGGGCGGCATCGACCTCTCGATCGGCTTCATCATGGGGCTGTCGGCCGTGGTGGCGGCCCATACCGCCAATCTCGCGGGCGCCTCCATGCCGCCCTTCCCGGCCATGCTGATCGGCATTGTGGCCGGCGTCGCCGTGGCCACCGTCCCCGGCTATATCAACGGCCTGCTGATTTCGAAACTCAGGGTCCCTCCCTTCATCGGCACGCTCGGCATGTATGGCGTGGCTCGCGGCATCGCCTATCTGCTCGCCGGCGGCACCACCGTCCCGGTTTCGAATGCCTGGTTCGCAGCGCTTGGCAATGGCCGCCTCTACGGGGTGCCCGTCGTGGTGATCGTGGCCGCCCTCTTCCTCATCCTGATGCACTATCTGCTTTCGCAGACGCGCTTCGGCCAGCACACCTATGCCATCGGCGCCAGCGAGCAGGCCGCGCTGCGGGCCGGTATCAATGTCTCCAGGCATACCCGCAAGCTCTACGTGCTGTCGGCTGTCTGCGCCGGCATCGGCGGCGTGCTCTATGCCGCCCGCTTCACCGCTGGTGCGGCCCAAGCCGGCGAACCGCTCCTGCTCGACTCGATCGCCGCCGTGGTGATCGGCGGCGCTAGCCTGTTCGGCGGCTCGGGCTCGATCTCCGGCACGCTGGCCGGAGCGCTCGTCATCGCCGTCATCCAGTTCGGCCTCGTCTACATCAATGTCGAGCCCTTCTGGCAATTCGTCTCGGTGGGCGTCGTCATCATCGTTTCCGTGCTGGTCGACCAGGCCCAGCGCAGCATTGCCGGAGGCCGCCGCTCATGAGCACCCAGCCTCTCCTCGACATACGCGACGTCTCCAAGCATTTCGGCGGCGTCACCGCGCTCAACGGCGTCTCGCTCCAGCTCAATGCCGGCGAGGTCGTGGCTCTCGCTGGCGACAACGGCGCCGGCAAGTCGACCCTGATCAAGACCATCTCCGGCGTCTACCAGGCCGATGGTGGCGAGATCCGGCTGAAGGGCGAAGTCGTGAAATTCGCGACCCCCGAGGCCGCGCGTGGCCATGGCATCGAGACGATCTACCAGGACCTCGCACTCGCCGACAATCTCTCCATCGGCGCCAACATCTTCCTGGGACGCGAGCCGATGACGAAGGCCTTCGGCTTCCTGCCCGTGCTCGACCGCAAGAAGATGGCCAAGGCGGCGCAGGAGACCATGGCGCAGCTTGATTTCCACGTGACTCGCCTCGATGCCCCCGTCGGCAATTTCTCCGGCGGCCAGCGGCAGGCGGTCGCCATCGGTCGTGCCGTCTACTGGAACGCGCAGGTGCTGATCATGGACGAACCGACCGCCGCTCTCGGCGTGCCCGAGCAGCGCAAGGTCGTCTCCCTGATCAAGACCCTCAAGGCCCAGGGGCGCGGCATCATCTTCATCTCGCACAATCTGCAGGACATCTTCGCGGTCTCCGACAGGATCGTGGTGCTACGCCGCGGCACCCTGGCGGGCGAGCGCCTGATCGCCGAGACCAATCATGACGAGATCGTCAAGCTGATGGTGGGCGGCTGAGAAGCGCAGAGCGGGCGCCCTGCCCGCTCTCCCGCCTTGGGGCACCGACGAGAATGTGAATACGGCAGGACTTCTCATTTCCCCCAGTACGTGACATCACTCTGCCGTGACCTGCTGGCATCTCCTTTCCCGCATGCTCTCGATCGTCATGATCGCAAGCCTGCTGAGCGCTCCGATGGCGCCCTTCTCGGCTGCCATAGCGGCCGTGCCGTCGCACGCGGCGAGCCAGGCTGCCATGGCTGCCGACATGCCGTGCTGCCCCGAACAGAACCCCTCGCTGCCCGGAGGGCAGAAGTCCTGCCCGGTGGCGATCGTCTGCATGGCCAAATGCGCCCCCGGTGATCCGATCGCGGTAATGGCCCAGGCACCTCTCTTCGAGACCCGCCGCCTCGCCCCGCCCGGCAACGACCTGGACAGGACGCCCTTCATCACGGCGCCGCCGGACCGTCCTCCCCGCGCCTGAATTCATCCGCGCCCCGTACTGGGGCAGTCTGTCCGGCGCCTTCGGGGCCGGACAGCAGTAGCGGCCATCGAACCTCCTCCAGAGCAAAGCGGGTCCTGGCGTAAACGCCTGTCGATCCCGGCTTTCGCTCCGACGCATTCTTGCGTTTTTCGTCGATTACGGCGGATCGCAAAGGCTTGGGAGACGTTCGTCGGCCAGGAGTGAACCCGGAATATTTCAGACATGATGTCATTTGGCACCAACCGCATCGCCCTTGCGGCAGTGATCGGCCTTGCCTGCGCAACCGCCTCCCCCGCGCGAGCCGATATCGCAGACTACGAATTTCAACTCGTCCAGCCCGAGGTCAAGCTGAACGAGACATCGGAAATCGCCGTACGCCTCGTCGACAGGCGCTCTGGCAAGCCTGCCCCCAACGCGGTGATTTTCACCCAGCGCGTCGACATGGCGCCGGACGGCATGGCGGCGATGAAGGCCCCGATCGAAGCCATCACATCCGATGAACCCGGCATCTATCGATTCAAGGCAAGGCTGAGCATGGAGGGCGGATGGCGGCTGTCGCTCGCCGCCAAGCTCCAGGGCGAAACCGGAACACTCGAAAGCAAGCTCGTCTTCAAGGCCGTGCCATGAGCCGCGTCGGTCGAACAAGCCTAGTCCTCATCGCGATCATCGCGGCAGGAGCCGGCGGCTATTGGGCAGGCCGGCATGGCCCGGCCCTTTCCGCGACGGCCTGGCAGCAAATGCTCGCACTGACCGGCGGGCCTTCGTCGCCCATGGCGAGTGCGGCAGCAGGGCCTACCGGGCCGGTAATCTATTATCGCGCGCCCGATGGATCTCCCGCCTATTCGGCAACGCCGGCCAGGACAGCGGATGGCCGCGACTTCGTTGCCGTCCACGCCAGCGAGGAGGTAAGCTTCGACGAGAAGCCTACCGACGCGCGCCCGGCACCCGCCATCGTAGCCCCCCGTCCCATCCTTTATTACCGCAACCCCATGGGCCTCGCGTACACGTCGCCGGTTCCGAAGAAGGATTCCATGGGCATGGACTACATCCCCGTCCGTGCCGGGGAAGAACCGGAAACGGGAACCGTCCGGGTCGCAGCAGGCAGGCAGCAGCAGACGGGCGTCCGCACGGAGATTGCGGCAATGCGCGCGCTCGTCCGGCCCGTGCGCGTCCCGGGTAGCGTGCAGCTCGACGAGCGTCGCATCAGCGTGGTCGCCACGCGTTCGGATGCCTTCATCACCAAGGTCTCGGATGTGACGACGGGCGATCGGATCGCCAGGGGCGAACCGCTCCTTCAGCTCTACTCGCCCGAAATCGCCGCTGCCGGCGCCCAGTTCCTCACCGAGCTTGGCAATGGCGGGCGTGGAGGAACGGGCGGCGGCGCACGGCAGCGGCTGGAAAATCTCGGTGTCCCTCCCGAAGCCATCGCCGAACTCGAACGAAACCGGAAGGTGCCGCCAGCAATGACATGGCGCGCCCAGCGAGACGGCATCGTGCTCCAGCGCAACGTCACCGAAGGCATGAAAGCGGCGCCCGGCGACATTCTCTTCCGCCTCGCCGACATCTCGACCGTATGGGTGCTGGCCGATGTGCCCGAATATCAGCTCGGCGCCATCAGGCCCGGAGCCCTCGTGACCGTTCGGATCCGCAGCCTGCCGAGCCGCGTCTTCGACGGACGGATCGCGTTGATCTATCCGGAAGTGGCCAAGGAAACCCGCACCGCCAAGGTGCGGATCGAGCTCGCGAACCCGGGAGGCCTTCTGCTGCCCGACATGTATGCCGATGTGGAGATCGCGACCGGTAACGCGAAGGAGGCGGTGACCGTCTCCGACAGCGCCGTGATCGACACCGGCACGCGCCAAACGGTCATCCTTGCCAAGGGAGACGGGCGTTTCGAGCCGCGAGTAGTCAAAGTCGGCGCCCAGGGCGGCGGCTTCGTCGAAATCCGCGACGGCGTTGCGGCGGGTGACCGCGTGGTGACGGCCGCAACCTTCCTCATCGACGCCGAAAGCAACCTCAAGGCCGCGCTGAACGGCATGACCAGTCCGGAGGCCACGCCATGATCGCCCGGCTGATCGCCTGGTCCGCACGCAACCTCGTGCTGATCCTCGTCGGCACCGCCTTTGCCGTCGCATCCGGGCTCTATGCTTTGAAGACGCTGCCCCTCGATGCCATTCCCGATCTCTCCGACGTCCAGGTCATCGTCTACACCGACTATGCCGGCCAGGCGCCACAGGTCGTCGAAGACCAGGTCACCTATCCGCTGACGACAGCGATGCTGACGGTCCCGAAGTCGAAGGTGGTGCGCGGCTTCTCCTTCTTCGGCGTCTCCTTCGTCTATGTGATCTTCGAAGATGGCACCGATCCCTACTGGGCTCGCAGCCGGGTTCTCGAATATCTCAACGCTGCGGCGCAGCGCCTGCCAGCCGGTGTCACCCCGCGCCTCGGCCCTGATGCCACCGGGGTCGGCTGGGTCTATCAATATGCCGTCACCTCCAAGGTCATGTCGCTCGCCGAACTGCGCTCGCTGCAGGATTGGAAGCTGCGCTATGCCGCCTCGAAGGCGGAAGGCGTGGCCGAGGTCGCGAGCGTCGGCGGCTTCGTCAAGCAATACAGCATCGTGGTGGATCCGCTGCGGCTGCAGGCCCAGGGCATCTCCCTGTCGATGGTGCGCGACGCCGTGCGGGCCAGCAATCGCGACGTGGGCGGTCGCACGCTGGAACTTTCCGAATTCGAATTCATGGTGCGCGGCCGCGGCTACGTCAAATCACCGGCCGACCTCGAGAACATCGTGCTCAGGACCAGCGCCGGCGTACCGCTGCGTCTCAAGGACGTCGCCCGCGTCGAAATCGGGCCGGACGAGCGCCGCGGCATCACCGAACTCAACGGCGAGGGAGAAGTGGCTGGCGGCATCGTCTTGCAGCGCTTCGGCGCCAATGCCCTGACCGTCATCGACAATGCCAAGCAACGCCTCGCCGACATCGCCGCAAGCCTGCCCAAGGGAACCGAGATCGTCCCGGTCTATGATCGCTCCCACCTGATCGAAGCGGCGATTGAAACGCTCAAGAGAACACTGTTCGAGGAGAGCGTGATCGTCGCCCTCGTCTGTGTCGTGTTCCTTCTTCATCTGCGTAGCGCCCTGGTCGCCATCCTCATGCTCCCCGTCGGCATCCTCATGGCGTTCGGTGCCATGAAGCTGATCGGCCTTGGCTCCAACATCATGAGTCTCGGCGGGATCGCCATTGCCGTCGGCGCAATGATCGATGCCGCCATCGTCATGATCGAGAACGCGCATAAGCATCTCGAACGCGCTGCGCCTGGCCAGTCCCGTATTCAGATCCTCGTCAATGCGGCAAGTGAAGTCGGCCCGGCCCTGTTCTTCAGCCTGCTGATCATCACCGTCTCCTTCCTGCCCATCTTCACGCTGGAATCGCAGGAGGGACGCCTGTTCGGGCCGCTCGCCTTCACCAAGACCTTCGCGATGGCCGCCGCCGCCCTCCTGTCGATCACGCTGGTACCGGCACTGATGGTGATCTTCGTGCGCGGCAGGATCATTCCCGAGCACAGGAATCCGATCAACCGCCTCCTGATCTGGCTCTACCGGCCGGTCATTCGCGGAGTCCTTAAAGCCAAGACCCTCACCATCATTCTCGCCGTGGCGGCGCTGGCCCTCAGCATCTGGCCCGCGCGTCAGCTCGGCTCCGAATTCATGCCGTCGCTGGACGAGGGCACCCTGATGTATATGCCGACCACCCTGCCCGGCATCTCGATCACCAAGGCCGGCGAATTGCTGCAGATGCAGGACCGCATCATCAAGTCTTTCCCCGAGGTTGCTTCGGTCTACGGCAAGGCGGGACGCGCCGCGACGGCGACCGACCCCGCCCCCACCGAAATGTTCGAGACCATCATCAATCTCAAGCCCAAGGAGCAATGGCGGCCGGGCATCACCCTCGACAGCCTCAAGTCCGAGATGGACAAGGCCCTGCAATTTCCGGGCGTATCGAACGCCTGGACCATGCCGATTCGCGCCCGTATCGACATGCTCTCGACCGGCATTCGAACACCCGTCGGCGTCAAGGTCTTCGGCACTGATCTTGCCGAGATGGAAAAGATCGCCCGCCAGATCGAGGCCATTCTCAAAACCGTGCCGGGCACCTCCAGCGCCTATGCCGAGCGGGTCATCGGCGGCTATTATCTCGACATCGTGCCCGACCGGGACGCACTCGGCCGCTACGGGCTCGCCGTAGGCGACGTCCAGGACGTCATCGCCACGGCCCTCGGCGGCGAGACCGTGACGACAACGGTGGAAGGGCGGGAACGCTATGGCGTGAACATCCGCTATCCACGCGATCTGCGCTCCAACCGCCAGGCCATTGCCGCCGACGTGCAAGTTCCCCTCCCAGGCGGCGGCACGATCCCGTTGGGCGAGGTGGCGAAGGTTGAACTCACGCGGGGTGCGACCTCCATCCGCACGGAGAACGGCCAGCTCGCAACCTATATCTTCGTGGATATCGACGGGCGCGATCTCGGCGGCTATGTCGCCGAGGCGCAGAAGGCCGTGGCCGCGAAAATCGTGCTGCCTCCGGGCTATTCAATCGGCTGGAGCGGCCAATATGAATATCTCCGGCGCGCCGAGGCCCGGATGAAGATCGTCGTGCCTGTCACGCTGCTCATCATCTTCCTGCTGCTCTATCTCAACTTCCGCCGCCTGACGGAGACGCTGATCGTCATGCTGTCGCTGCCCTTTGCCCTGGTCGGCGGCATCTGGCTGATGTGGTGGCTTGGCTTCAACATGTCCGTTGCGGTTGCCGTCGGCTTCATCGCGCTGGCCGGCGTCGCGGCGGAGACCGGCGTCGTCATGCTGATCTACCTGCAGCAGGCCCTGGCCGAGGTGAAGGCGGAGCGATCCGGCAAGGAGCAGCCCTTTACCAGGGCGGATCTTCGCGAGGCGATCATGCTGGGTGCCGTGGAACGGGTTCGCCCCAAGATGATGACGGTCATCGCCATCATGGCCGGGCTCATCCCCATCCTGTGGAGTACGGGCGCCGGATCGGAGGTGATGCAGCGCATCGCGGTTCCCATGATCGGCGGCATGGTTTCCTCGACCCTGCTGACCCTGGTGGTAATTCCCGCCATCTATGGCATCGTCAAGGGATGGCGCCTTCCCGCCGATCGGCAGCAGGAGGCGGATGGAGGGATGCCAGCCCGGACAGCCCAACATCGGCCTGCATGAGATTCCATCCGCTCCAAACCCGGCAGGCTCAGCGCAGGTCCATGCTGGCTTCGAGCTTGTCGAGGCCCCGCAACAGCGCCTTGGCCTCCGGGCCAAGGGCCGCCAGCAAGGCGGCTTCGAAAGCCAGCGCCCGCGGCACGATCTCGGCATAGACCCGCCGCCCCAGCGGCGTGAGGCTGAGGATCTCCTCGCGCCTGTCTTCCATGCTCTCGCGGCGTTTGAGCCAGCGGCGTTCCTCCAGCGCTCGCACGGCGCGGCTGACCTTGGTCTTGTGCATGGAGGAATGGGCACCGATCGCCTTCGCGCCCATCTCGTCGAATTCGCCCAATGTCGCCAGCACCCGCCATTCGGGCACCGTCAGGTCGTGCTCCGGGCCATAGACCGCCCGAAAGTCGCGCGATACCGCCGCTCCGATACGGTTGAGCCGATAGGGCAGAAAGTTCTCGAGGGTGAGCTTGGCCATGCTTTGATAGTTACATTATCGACAGTTACAACTGCAACTTCATAAACGAGCGGCCGCTTCTCTTCGGGAGGTCGCATAACCAAAGATCCGCGACCGGGAGGATGAAGATGGCTTCGATGGCGTCCCGCCTGAAGGTGATGCTTGCCGCCACATTGGGCTCGACACTGGAATGGTATGATTTCTTCATCTTCGCCGCGAGCACCGTGCTCGTCTTCAACAAGGTGTTCTTTCCTGCCGACGATCCTTTCGTGGGTACCCTACTCGGCCTCGGCACCTTTGCGGCCGGCTTCCTCGCCCGCCCCTTCGGCGGCATCGTCTTCGGCGTGATCGGTGACCGGCTCGGCCGCAAGAACATGCTGATCGTCAGCCTGTTGATGATGGGTATCGCCACCGTCGCCATCGGCCTCCTGCCGACCTATGACACCATCGGCGTCGCCGCTCCCCTCCTGCTCCTGCTCATCCGCATCTTCCAGGGCGTTGCGGTCGGCGGCGAGGCAACCGGCGCACTGACGATCGTGGCCGAATCGATGCCGGCCCGGCATCGCGGTTTCTGGACCAGCTTTCCGATGGCGAGCGGCCCGGCCGCCAATGTCCTCGCCCTCGGCATCCTCGGCCTCGTGCAGCTCTGGCTCGGCGAGGAGACCTTCCTGGCCTGGGGCTGGCGCATTCCCTTCCTGCTTTCGATCGTGCTGATCGCCCTCGGGTTCTGGGCCCGCCGGCAGGTGGATGAATCGCCGGCCTTCCTCGAGATCAAGTCGGAAACCGAAATCGCCCATGCGCCGCTGGCCGAAGCCTTTGCCACCCAGAAACTGTCGATGGCCAAGGTCTTCTTCGTCAAGGCAGCCGAGAACACCCTGCTCTATCTGTTCTCGACCTTCGTCCTGCTGCTGGCGACCACCCGGCTCGGGCTCAGCCGTGCCCAGGCCATCGATGTCGTCCTCGTCGCTTCGCTCGCCTCCCTGCCCGTCATCCTCGGTTCGGGCTGGCTCAGCGACCGCATCGGGCGCCGGCCCGTGATGATCGCAGGCTTCATCGGGGCCACGGCCGCCGCCTTTGCCCTGTTCACCCTCGCGAAGGGTGAGGCGCCATCGGCTCTCTACCTTCGCGCCATCCCGGCCCTGTGCGCCCACGGGTTCCTGCTGGGCGGCCTTGCCCCCTATGTCACCGAGATGTTCCCGACGCGCGTGCGCTACACGGCCCTCTCCGCCTCCTATCAGGCCGCATCCGTGCTCGGCGGTTCGGTCGCGCCGCTGATTGGTGCTCTCCTGATCGAGCGCACGGGTACGCCGATGTCAGTCGCCATCTATGCGGCTTTGATGGTCGTGCCGGCCCTGCTGGTGCTCATATTGACGCCGGAGACCCGTGGTAGAGCCGCAGATGGCGACGCCTCCAACCAGCCCAGCGCCAGTCCCTTCGGGCAGGAGGATCTGCAGCACCGGACGCACCTTTGATGGTTACAAACGCAACGATTATATCAGGAACGTTCGAATTCAGGAGGCGATCATGGATCTCCAGTCTCCCCGACCAGACAGCGATCGAAAAGGCGAGGCCGTCAGCGCTATCCAGGCCGGCTACATGTCGGGCTTCGGCAACGGCTTCGAAACCGAGGCACTCCCGGGCGCCCTGCCCCTCGGCCGCAACTCCCCCCAGCGCTGCGCCTATGGGCTTTATGCCGAGCAGCTCAGCGGCTCGCCTTTCACGGCACCGCGCACCACCAATGAGCGCTCCTGGCTCTACCGCATCCGGCCAACGGTGAGCCATTGGGGCGCGTTCACCAAGGCCGATATCGGTTTCTGGCGCACCGCGCCCGCCCCCGAGGTCGAGGTTCCGATCGCGCCGCTACGCTGGGATCCGCTCCCCATCCCGGCCGAACCGGTTTCCTTCCTCAACGGCGTGCACACCTTGACCACGGCCGGCGACGCCGCCACCCATGCCGGCATGGGTGCTCACGTCTATCTGATCACCCGCTCGATGGTGGACGAGTATTTCTACAATGCCGATGGCGAGTTGCTCTTCGTGCCGCAGCAGGGTTCGCTGCGCCTCGCGACGGAGTTCGGCATCATCGATATCGAGCCGGGCGAGATCGCCGTCATCCCGCGTGGCGTGAAGATCCGGGTCGAGCTCCGGGATGGCCCGGCCCGCGGCTATCTGTGCGAGAATTACGGGGGCGCCCTCACGCTGCCCGAACGCGGCCCGATCGGGGCAAATTGCCTCGCCAACCCGCGCGACTTCCTCACCCCTGTCGCCGCCTATGAGGACCGGGAGGTGCCCTCTCGCCTCTATGTCAAATGGGGCGGCATTCTCTGGTCCGCCGCGATCAACCAGTCGCCGCTCGACGTGGTGGCCTGGCACGGCAATTATGCGCCCTACAAATATGATCTCAGGCGCTATTCACCGGTCGGGCCGGTGCTCTACGACCACGCCGACCCGTCCATCTTCACCGTGCTGACCTCGCCCTCGGAAACGCCCGGCACCGCCAATATCGATTTCGTGATCTTCCCGGATCGCTGGCTGGTGGCCGAGAACACCTTCCGGCCGCCCTGGTATCATATGAACGTGATGAGCGAATTCATGGGCCTGGTCTATGGCCAGTACGATGCCAAGACTGGCGGCGGCTTCGTGCCGGGCGGCGCCTCGTTGCACAACATGATGCTACCCCATGGCCCTGATCTGGACGCCTTCGAGAAAGCGAGCCGTGTCGAACTCAAGCCGCACCGGCTGGAAAATACGCTGGCCTTCATGTTCGAATGCCGCTTTCCGCAGCGCGTGTCCGCCTATGCCGCCGGCTCCGACTCCCTGCAGAAGGACTATGGCGGCTACGGCCACAAGATGACCAAGCATTTCGACCCCAACAGGCCCTGATGTCACAACTCGATCAGACCCATGACCCCGCTTTGACCAGTTGGGTCGCCTCCGCGAACGGCCATGCCGATTTCCCGATCCAGAACCTGCCGCTCGGCATCTTCAGCCCCGGAGGCGCGACGCCGCGCGCTGGCGTCGCCATCGGCGATGCCATCCTCGACCTGCGCGCCGTCCTCGATGGCGGCCTGCTCAGCGGCGCCGCCGAACGGGCCGCCGAGGCGAGCCGGGGCAACGAACTCAACGGCTTGCTGGCCCTAGGCCCTGGCCCACGGCGTGCCCTGCGGCAGGCGCTCTCCAGCCTCCTGGCCGAAGCCAGCTCGCTGCGTCCCAGGGTAGAGCCTTTGCTGTACAAGGCATCCGACTGCTTGCTCCAGCTGCCGGCCCGGATCGGCGACTACACCGACTTCTATGTCGGCATCCACCACGCCACCGCCGTGGGCAAGCTGTTCCGCCCCGACAATCCGCTCCTGCCCAACTACAAATATGTGCCGATCGGCTATCATGGCCGCGCCTCTTCCGTCCTTCCCTCGGGAATCGCGATCCAGCGCCCGCTCGGCCAGTCGAAACGGCCGGAGGCCGAGATTCCCGTCTTCGGCCCGAGTGCACGGCTCGACTATGAGCTCGAACTCGGCGTGTGGGTCGGACTCGGCAACGACCTCGGCGCCCCGATCGAGATATCGGCCGCAGGCGACCAGATCGCAGGCCTCTGCCTGCTCAACGACTGGTCGGCCCGCGACATCCAGGCCTGGGAATATCAGCCTCTCGGCCCCTTCCTCGCCAAAAGTTTCGCCACCACCATCTCGCCCTGGATCGTCACGGCCGAAGCGCTCGCCCCCTTCCGCATCGCGCAGGCGCCCCGCCCGGCAGGCGATCCGGCGCCGCTTGACTATCTCAACGATGCAGGCGACCAGGCCCTGGGCGCTTTCGACATCGAATTGGAGGTCCTGCTGACGACTGCCGAATTGCGCAGCCGGGGGCTCGCAGCCCATTGCCTGGCTCGCTCCAATGCGAGGCACATGTATTGGACCGTGGCGCAGATGCTAGCCCATCACACCTCCAATGGCTGCAATCTGCGCCCGGGCGATCTCATCGGTACGGGCACCATTTCGGGGCCTGGACAGGACGCCTGCGGCAGCCTGCTCGAGGCCAGCCAGGGCGGCAAGAACCCCATCCGCCTCGAAACGGGCGAGGAGCGGCGCTTCATCGAGGATGGCGACGAGGTGATCCTCAAGGGCCGCTGCCGGCGCGAAGGCTTTGCCTCCATCGGCTTCGGGGAATGCCGTGCGATGGTCCGGCCAGCGCTATAGTCTCGCCATAAGGATGGAGGCTGGCGCGGGTTTGGTGTGCCGATCTCGCTTCATCACGTGATGGAACTGAGGAGATTGGCACACCGGATTTCTTGCGTATTGGCTCTGCGCATCGCCATGACAGGAAGGCAACGCGACCATGAAACTCTACACCTATTGGCGTTCCACCTCGTCCTATCGGGTCCGGATCGCCCTTGCCCTCAAGGGCCTGGAAACGGAACAGGCCTTCATTCATCTCGTGCGCAATGGCGGCGAACAGCATGGCGAGGCCTATCGGGCTCTCAATCCGCAGGAGCGCGTGCCCACGCTGGTGCTCGATGACGGCAATGCTTTGACCCAATCCCCTGCCATCATCGAATATCTCGAAGAAACCTATCCGGTACCGCCACTGCTGCCTTCCGACCCCACGCGGAGAGCCAAGGTGCGCGCCGTCGCCGCCATCATTGGCTGCGACATCCAGCCTTTGCACAATCTCGGCCCGCTGACCTATCTGCGCCGGACGCTCGGCCAGGCCGAGCCGGAGGTCGACGCCTGGATCGCGACCTGGGCCGGCTCGGGGCTGAAGGCAGTCGAGGCGTTGATCGGCGACGGCCCCTATTGCTTCGGCGAAACACCGGGGCTGGCCGACGTCTATCTCATCCCGCAGCTCTACGCCGCCCGCCGCTTCGGCGTGCCGCTCGACGCCTATCCTCGCATCCGCCGCGTCGAGGCCGAGGCCGAAGGACATCCCGCCTTCGTCAAGGCACATCCGGCGAACCAGTCCGACAGCGAGTGAGGTGAGGAAACGAGCGGCGCGGCGCCCTAGATCTTCACCCCCTCGGTGATCAGCCCGCGCGTGATGCTGCCTGTGGTAGGCAGCAGCGGAATGAGGCAGGCCTGGAGAGCGTGGTAGATGTCGACCTTGCCGTAGAATGGTCCGGTGTTGGGCTTGAGGTCGTCGCCGAGCTGGGGGAACCAGCCACCATTTACCTTATCGATGAAGCGGGCGGCGCTGAAGTTCCAGATAGTACGGTACCATTCTTCGTAGAAACCGTCGCCATCAGTGGCGTTGAGGAAAGCCGCCGCGCCGATACCCTCGCAGCAGGGCCACCAATAGCGATCGCGAATGCGCGCCGCGCCGGTCCAGTCGAGCGTATAGTAGAAGCCGCCCTTCTCGTGATCCCAGCCGTCCTTGACGGCCTGCCGGAACAGGTTGGTGGCGGCATCGGGCAGCCAGGTCAGCTTGCGCCCGCCCAGTTCCCAGAGCTGCAGCAAAAGGCGGGCCCATTCCAGCCAGTGCCCTGGCGTGGTGCCGTAGGGACGGAAGACCGGGCTGCCGGAATAGTCCTTGTTGAGTTGCCAATCCTGGCTGAAATGCTCGGGCAGATGCCAGCCATTCTCGGCGGCGTGGCGCCGCACGATCAGGTCGGCGATGCGCTCGGCCTTGTTGAGATAGGTGTTGTCGCCGGTTGCCTCGAAGGCTGCCATCAGGGCTTCGGTCAGGTGCATGTTCGAGTTCTGGCCGCGATAATTGTCGAAGGGCTGCCAGTCCCGCGTGAACTCCTCCGCGGTGGCGCCGGGGCCTGCCTCCCAGAAATGCTCATCCAGTATGGTGGAGATGTCTGCCAGCAGCCGGTCGGCGTCGGGGTGTCCGGCGACCTTGGCGCTGGAGGCTGCGAGCAGCACGAAGGCATGGCCATAGGCCTGCTTGGTATCATCGGTCGGCCCTTCATAGCCGACGCCCCAGAAATAGCCGCCCTTGTCCTTGTCGCGATGGCCGTTCCAGATGAAGTCCATGCCGTGATCGATCATCACGTCAGCGCCGGGGCGCCCCATCAGATGGGCGATGGCAAAGCAATGCACCATGCGCGTGGTCGCATGGATCTGGCGAGTCGGCCGGCTGCCGGGCGGCTGTCCCGGCGCGAACGGCTTGCAGGCCATGTCGAGGTCGTAAAAGCCACCGAGGGGATTGAGACTGTTCTGTTCGAATACGGAGAACAGCGTATCCGCCTGCTGCAAGAGCCAGGCTCGGTGGCTTGATAACGTCACCCATTTCGGCGTGGCAGAAGCGGAAGCGGCGGACGTCATCTGAAGTCTCCTCGATACGGCATGGATTGGGGCGTCGAGCCCGCCCCTGCTTAGAACAGCTCGGACGCCCGCGCCACTGATTGGTATGAAGAAACAGCGGCGATGTGGTTGACCCACGCACGTGCATGCCTATGCTGGAGCGGCCATGATGACGCAAACATTCAACGTCGCCACCGTCTTCTTCCTCGTCGGCTAGCGGCTGACCGAAGACTGGACGCCGGTCCGCTCCGCTGGACCTGTCGCCGTGAACCACACGGCTGTCGTCGTTCGCCCCTGTCGGCAGAACGGCGCGATGATTGAGATTGTCATGCCCAAACACCCGGAAGGATGCGCGCTCGATGCTGCGCAGATCGAACGATTCATCGAAGACGGCTTCGTCCGGATCGACGGGGCCTTTTCCCGCGAACTGGCAGACCAGGTCCGCGCCATCCTATGGCGGGACATCCCCTGCGATCCCGACGATCCCGCCACCTGGACGAGCCCCGTGATCCGGCTCGGCGGCTATGGCGGCGGCCCGTTCCAGGAGGCAGCCAATACGCCCGTCCTCAGATCCGCCTTCGACCAGCTCGTCGGCAGCGGGCGCTGGTATCCGCGCGACGGGCTCGGCAGTTTCCCGGTGCGCTTTCCCCATCCGGACGATCCGGGTGACGCTGGCTGGCATGTCGACCTCTCCTTTCCAGGCGAGGACTGCGATCCCAATGAGCGCACCGACTTCTCGGCCTGGCGCGTGAACATCACCTCGCGCGGGCGGGCTCTGCTCATGCTGTTCCTGTTCTCCGATATCGGGCCCGAGGATGCACCGACCCGCATCCGTGTCGGCTCGCATCTGGACATGGCTCGTTATCTCGCACCGGCAGGCGAGGCCGGCCGCTCGCACATGGATCTGGAACAGATGGGCGCCCGGCGGCAGCAGACGCTGGCCACGGGTGAGGCCGGCACGGTCTATCTCTGCCATCCGTTCCTGGTACACGCTGCCCAGAAACATCGGGGCTCGGCGCCGCGCTTTCTGGCCCAACC
Organism: Labrys sp. KB_33_2; assembly: GCF_052114505.1. Lineage (NCBI taxonomy): Bacteria > Pseudomonadati > Pseudomonadota > Alphaproteobacteria > Hyphomicrobiales > Xanthobacteraceae > Labrys > Labrys sp. KB_33_2. The sequence goes on from NZ_JBFREW010000010.1 coordinate 274,126, forward strand.
TCCCCTGATGCCGAAGGAGCCTTTCCGGCTGCAGCGCGAGGACGGCGACTATTCACCCGTGGAGATTGCCATCCGGCGCGCCCTCTTGGAGCGTGTGCAAACCTGACGACGGCCGCTCTCTCCGGCCGGCGACCGGAGAGAGCGGGGATGTCGCCCGCCGTTCTTCAGGAGGACATCATGGTCCAAGCCCTGCGCCTGGCCACCACCGCCGACCTTCCGGCCATCGAACATATCGTCGAGGCGGCATACGCGCCCTATATCGCACGCATCGGTCGCAAGCCCGGACCGATGCTCGATGATTATGCCGCGCTGGTGCGCGCAGGGCGTGTGCGCGTGAGCCCTCTCGACGGCAATGTCCTGGGCATCCTCGTCCTGATCCCCCAAGAGGATGTGATGCTTCTGGACAATATCGCCGTCGCTCCCGCAGCGCAGGGCCGAGGATTGGGCCGCCGCCTGCTCCAGGCTGCCGAAAACCTCGCCCGCGAAGCGGCCTATCGGCGGATCAGGCTCTACACCAATGAGGCGATGACGGAGAATATCGCGCTCTACGCCCGTAGCGGCTATGTCGAAACCCATCGCGTCGAGGAAAAGGGCTTGCGCAGGGTCTATATGGAGAAAGATCTGGCCTGATGCGGGCGGCCCCTCCTTCAGCCTGCGTCGACGCTTTCCAGCTTGGCCTCGAGAGCAGCGATTTCCGACGGGGTGAAAACTTCCAGGCCTTCCGCCCGCAGGAGTGCGGCCGTGACGCCGGCACCGGCATGTTTTCGCCCGGCGAACGCGCCGTCGTAAATATAGGCACTGCCGCAGGACGGGCTACCGTCGATCAAGAGCGCGAAGCGACAGCCCTCCGCCCGCGCCAAGGCCAGAGCGCTCCGCGCCCCATCGAGATAGAGCGCGGTCACATCGGCGCCGTTACGGTCGACCACGCGCGCGGTGCCCGCCAGGACATCGCGGCCCGACAGCCCCTCGGCGATCTCGGCCGGCGGCCGGGGCACGCTGAACCCTCCAGCAAGCTCGGGGCAGACGACGACGAGGCGTCCTTCGTCGCGCCAGCGCGCGAGGGCCGGATGATCCAGCGTCTTCGCCGCCCCGTCATAGCGTACCGGTCGCCCTAGGAGACAGGCGCTCACCAGGATCTTGGCCGTCATCGCCACTCCGCATCGTTCCTGCGTATCGGCGCTGTGATAGGGCCATGCACACGCCGCCACAACCTTGAGCTCGCGTTCGATCCGGCTGCGGGCTCTCAGATCGTTCACGTTCCCCGGCCCTCAGGATGTCCGAATGACACGGCCTGCAAACAGGGGCTACCGAGTATTGCTGCAGCCAAACGGCACCGCTTTGGTACCTCTCTGGTATCAGTCCAGTCATACTCTGGTTCTATTCTCAGAAGCCAATGACGGGATTCGAGGATGTGACCAGGCCTCAAATATCACGAATTGTCTTAGGATTTCCACATATCGCCGGAGTTCATGTCAGACAATTTTCGACCATTCAAGCAATTAATCGATTTATCCGATGACGGCCCCGTGCATGGCACTTTTTTGTATTGCCGAGTGTAGCCAGCTTTGTTACGGGATGGCGCAAGCTTGTGATGAAGTTATGGAGCTGCAGACGCCTTATTTGCCAGGAGATGCTTAACTTTAGCATTCAAGCGCAGATTTCGATTGCGAAAACTTAACGTCATGCAAGTAAATGCCAGCCGGAGGAGGAAGACAGGCGCTCCCTCCTCCGGCTTTTTTTGCTTGCGGCCCCGGCGCCCCATCACCCCAGCGGGCAAGCAGCCTTTTCAGCTCCCTGTCAAACCGGACCGACAAGACACCTTGGCGCAGTCTCTCAGGCGGCGCCCTGCCGGCGGTTGAAGGGTAAGGCTTCGATACCCGCAAAGCGTGCCTTGGGTCCCAGGGCCTCCTCGATGCGCAGGGCTTCGTTCCATTTCGCCATGCGTTCGGAGCGAGCGAAGGATCCGACCTTGAGCTGGCCGGCGTGCCAGCCAATGGCGAGGTGTACGATGGCGACATCCTCGGTCTCGCCGGAGCGTGCCGATACGATCGTGCCAAAACCGGCACGCCGTCCCGCCTCGCAGGCAGCCCTCGCCTCGCTGACCGTGCCGGCCTGGTTGACCTTCACCAGCACGGCATTGACGGTTTGGTTCCTCACCGCCTCTTCGACCAACCCGGCATTGGTAACCAGGAAATCATCGCCGATCACCTGAATGCGATGACCCACGGCCGCGGTAAAGCGTGCGAGCCCCTCGGCATCATCCTCGGCAAAGGGATCTTCGATCGAAAGAATGGGATAGCGCTCACACCAGCCGAGGAGATAATCCGCCATGCCGTCCCGATCGAGCTCGCGCCCTTCCAGGCCGAGCCGATAGCGCCCGCCGCGGCCAAATTCGGAGGCGGCGACATCGAGCGAGATCACCACCTCGTCGCCCGGCGTGAAACCGGCGCGCTCGATGGCCAGGACCAGGGTATCAAGCGCCTCTTCATTGGAGCTGAAGGCCGGCCACCAGCCTCCTTCATCCGCGACGCCCTGCAGCAGGCCGCGCTCGGCCATGATCCTGCCGGCCGCAAGATAGACCTCGGCCGTGGTTTCGAGCGCCTCGGCGAAGCTCGCCGCCTTCGGCGCCATCACCATGAAATCCTGGATGTCGGTGCGGCGGCCGGCATGGGCCCCTCCGCCGAAGATCTGGATTTCCGGCAGGGGAAGCGTGACCGCCTCCTCCCCTGCCAGATATCGCCATAGCGGCAAGCCTCGGCTGGCGGCGGCGGCGTGCAGCACAGCGAGCGAGACGGCGACGGTGGCATTGCCGCCGAGTCTTTGCTTGGTCGGCGTGCCGTCCAGCGCGATCAGCGCCTCGTCCAACCCCGCCTGGTCGAACGGGTCGCGGCCGATCAGTAGCGGCGCGATCTCTCCGCGCACGCTGGCAATTGCCCCTTGGACATCGAGGCCCCCCAGCTTTTCGCCGCCATCGCGGCGCTCGAGCGCCTCGCGGCTGCCGCGGGACGCACCGGCCGGCGCGATCCCCCGCGCGATCGTGCCGTCGCTGAGCTCGACTTCGGCTTCGACGGTGGGGCGACCACGGGAGTCCCAGATACGGCGGGCAGCAAGTCTACGGATGGCTATATCGATCATTGGCGGGTCCAGGCATTGGCGATGGCGATCAGGTCTTCAACGGGATCGGCGATCAGAGGCCTGGCGAAGCGGCGCACGGCTTTCCGTTCCTCCTCCAACGTCAGATATTCGACGGGCGACTTGCCATCCACGCGCGCCAGAAACAGCACAGGCAGTAGGGCGGCGGCCCTGGCCTCGAAAGCGGCGCGGTCCTCCCAGTCGATCCTGGCGAAATAAGCGTTGACCAAAGCCTCGAAGGCATCACGATAGGCCGCGCGGGGCACGCCCTGCCGAGCCCCCTTCAACATGAGATGATTGAGGCAGAAGGCGAGATCGAAAGCCGGATCGCCAAAGCAAGCACATTCGGCATCGAGGAAAACGGGGCCCGTCTGCCCGCACAGGATGTTCTTCGGGCTGACATCGCCATGGATCAGAGCCTTCCTGGTGGCGAGCGTGCGGGCGGCGACGGCCTTAATCTTGGCCGACAGATCGGGATGGGCGCGGGCTGTGGCGATGAGATAGGGCTCGATGCGGATCGGCCCGAAGGTCGCGTCATTGGCAAAGCGCACCGCAAGCCCGGCTTCCTGCGCGCTGGCGGCATGAATGAGGCCGAGATCGGCGCCGACGCGGCCCACAAATGCCGTATCGATCTGCTGGTCCAGCAACTGCGCCTTCCAGACCGGATTAAGCTCGGGGGACAAAAAGGCCATGGCAAACAGGCCAAGTTGCTCGTCCTCGCCAAGCAAAGTGGGTACGCCGTCGGGCAACCAACGGCCGACCTGGCGGATCCAGGCCGCCTCCGCCGCATTGCGGTTCGTCGGCGCCTCCCAGACGGCTGCCACCTTGAGGCGAGCCAGCGCCCGCTTGACGCAAAAGCGCCGGTTCGAGGTTTCGACCAGGTGGATGTCGGAGGAAACCCCGCCCGTCAACGCTGTAAAGCGCGCCGTCTCTTTCTGCCCGAGCAGCCCCATCCGGCGCAACGCGGCGGGGAGCGTCAGCGAGGCATCATCGGATTGGTGATCGGATTGCGCCATCGGATCCTCATCTGGCCGCAGGACGAAGGCCGTCGAGCACGGCCCGGATGAGCGTCCGCCATTCTTCCCCATTCGCCCCCGCTGCAATGGACAGCGCCGCCCTGTCATAGACAGCCGACAGGAGCAGCGCCGCCTCTTCGACGGGCACAGGCCGCAACCGCCCCCTTGCGATAGCGGCGGCGACGCCTTCGCGCAACGTGCGTCCGCCATGGGCGGCATCGATGGCATCCACCGTCTCACGGCCCAGCACGGCCGGCGCCTCGATCAGCAAGAGCCGGGTACGTCCGGGTTCGGACATGGCGACCAGAAAAGCCTCGCCGCCGGCGATCAGTGCCTCCATCGCGCCGGGTTCTTCCGGTGCCGCCCGCTCGATCTCGTCGGCCAGCGCGGCATTCTCTGCCTCGACGACAGCCCGGAACAGCGCCTGCTTGTCGGCGAAATGATGATAGAGCGCACCACGGGTCACCCCCGCTTCCGCTACCAATTCGGGCGTTCCCGTATCGGCATAGCCCTTGGACACGAACAGGCGCCGTGCAGCCGCGATCAAGGCCGCCCGGGTTCTCAGCGTCCGATCTTGATTGGAGCGTCGGCTATCTTCTTGCATACATACAGCCTGTATGTTACTGAAAAACATTCAGACTGTATGTTTAAAAGGGAGACGCAGGAATGTCCATGAAGATCACCAGCTATTATCCCGTGATCATGACAAGGCAGGTGGCCGCCACCGCGGCCTTCTATGTCGAGCATCTGGGCTTCCGGATCCTGTTCGAGACCGACTGGTATGTGCATTTGCAATCGGCGGCCGACGAGACCATCAATCTCGCCGTGCTCGACAGCGATCACCATACCATTCCCGAACAGGGGCGCGGCGGGCAGGTCGGCGGCCTTCTGCTCAATTTCGAAGTCACCGACGTCGATGCCGAATATGCAAGGCTCAAGCAGGCAGGTTTACCGATCCTGCTCGAATTGCGCGACGAGGCATTCGGGCAGCGCCATTTCATCACGGCCGATCCCAATGGCGTACTGATCGACGTGATCAAGCCCATCCCTCCTACGCAGGAATTCGCCGGCAATTATGCCATCGACGCGGCATCGCCGTGAAACCCAACTCGGAAGGACATTCAAATGGGTGTCCTCGTGCGCCGAGGAGAATGCCCGATCCGTGCCCGACAATGGTCACATGGATTCAATAGGCTTGCGGGATAAACCTCCTTCATGGCGCAATGCGCGCCATGACAGGTGAACACAGGAGCTCTTGATGTCCGATCTTATTGTCGTCGGCTTTGATTCCATCGATGAGGCAGACAAGGTTCTGCTCAAGCTGGACGCGCTCAAGAAGGAATATCTGGTCGATCTCGAAGATGCGGTGGTGGTCACCCGCAATGCCGAGGGCAAGGTTCATCTCAAGCAGAGCATCAACCTGACCGGCATCGGCGCAAGTTCGGGCCTGCTCTCCGGGGCGCTGTGGGGCGGGCTTGTCGGCCTGCTCTTCCTCAATCCGCTGGCCGGCTTCGCCATCGGCGGCGCCGTCGGCGCGGGCGTCGGCGCCCTCTCCGGCTCCTTGGCTGATTACGGCATCGACGACGACTTCATCAAGTCGCTCGGCCAGACCATTCCCAACAATTCATCGGCCCTGTTCGTGTTGGTCCGCAAGGTCCAGCCCGAGAAGGTTCTTGCCGAATTCAGCGGCCTCAAGGGGCGGGTGATCAAGACCTCGCTGTCGCCGGAACAGGAGCAGAAGCTGCAGGAGGCCCTGTCGGCAGCGCCCGCTACGACCAACGGCTAAGTCCTTTGCTCACATGCAGCGGCCAACCCAGCGGCACGCCGCTGCATGTCCTCGCCTGGGTTCTGCGTCCGGAAGCGGAATGCCTCAACGCCCGGTCTCTTCGAGCGAGGCGAAATCGCTTTGCGTCATCTGGTAGCGTCTCCAGATCGCACCTTGATCATCGCGCACGCCGGCGTCGCTCAGGCCCAGCTTCTGCGCGACGCGCAGCGAAGCGGTATTGCGGGGAGCGATCTCTGCCATGATCCTGTCAGCCTTCAGCGTGGTAAAGGCGTGTCGAATCACCGGCATCGCCGCCTCGGTCGCATATCCCCTGCCCCAGGCCTCCCGCACCAGCCGCCAGCCGATCTCGATCTCGGGCCCGATGCCGTCCGCCGGAATGAGCAGGATCCAGCCCAGGAAGCGATTGGGCTGATGCTTTTCGACAACAGTCCCATAGCCCAGTCCCGGCCCGTAATCGGCCTGCATGCGCCGCCTGACGAAGGCTTCGTGCTGCTCCGGATCGTGCCACGGGCCAGGAATATGCTTCGTGACTTCCACATCGCGATCCATGACGAGACAGGCCTCGAAGTCGACCATGGTACGCGGCCGGACCAGCAGGCGCTGCGTTTCGAAACTCGGCAGCACGGCATCCCTCCTTCAACCCGGCGCGATCGGCAGGTGCCTTAGCCCCGCAATGCGGGAGCGAACAACACATCTCATCCATGCAAATTTGCATCGCGATCCGCAAGGTTTCCAGTCCATGCCGGGTGTGGCGACAATTCCAGCAAAAGGAAAACTTTGCACTGGTTTGAAAGATTTTGATCGTATATGAGTGTCATTGAAATGAATGCGACTCGCCGCAGCGAGGAAGCGGCGGCATTCATCGCCAGTCCAAGGAGCCTATGCGATGGCCTATCCCCAAACCCGTCTCGACCAGAAACTGCGCAATATCCGAGCGGGCAATTACAAGCGATCCGATTTCATCATCGCCGATGCCAAGGATGGCGACATGGGCTCTGGCCTTGCCGCGACCGGCTTTGCCCGCAGCGATGATGGCGGCCAGGGCCGTGTACGCACGCGCGCCGAATTTCTCGATCAGATCCAGACCATCGTCGAACAGGATATCGTCGACATCATGCTGGTGTCGGCCTCCAATCTCGAACTGCTGCACGAGCGCGGCGTCTTCCGCAATTCGGCGGTGAAACCCTCCATTCGCGCCAATGACACCACCGATTGCTGGGGTGGCGTGCGTCACCAGGCCTATACCAAGCATCCCTCCCGCCATTTCCGGACCGCCAACCTTTCGCGCGTCATGTACGGCACCAACGAGCCTGCGATCGGTGCACCCGTGATCGGCACCGATCTCGGCCTTTATTCGGTGACCTTCCTCAACGACATCGATCACGATTACGAGGCGCTCGATGCCTTCGCTGCTTTCCGCGAAGAGGCCGCCGACAACAATTTCAAGTACTTCTTCGAAGTCTTCAATCCGAATGTCGATTGCGGCCTCGATCGGGCCCAGATCGGCGAATACATCAATGACAGCATCCTGCGCTGCCTGGCCGGCGTGACCAAGGCGGACCGGCCGCAATTCCTCAAGATCGTCTATAACGGTCCCAAGGCGCTGGAGGAATTGGCGAGCTTCGATCCCGATCTGGTGGTCGGCGTGCTCGGCGGCGGCGCCGGCACCACCCGCGACACCTTCGAGCTGCTGCACCAAGCCGAAAAATATGGCGGTCGTGTCGCTCTATTCGGCCGCAAGATCAACCTAGCTGAGGATCCGCTCGCGCTACTGGGGCTGATGCGTCAGGTCGCCGACGGCACCGTCGCTCCGGACGAGGCGGTCAAGGCCTATCATGGCGAACTTGCCAAGAATGGCCTCAAGGCCAAGCGCAGCCTGGACGATGATCTGGCGATCACCGAGGATGTGCTCAAGCCGGCGGCCCTGAAGAAGGTCGCCTGACCGAAACGGTCCCAGCCCTTTGGCTGGAGCAAGGCTGCTCTAGCCAATCCATTGGACTGGCTGAAAACATGGAGCTCGGGCAAACAGGCGTTCAGTCATGAACAGACCTTGCTCCAGGCAAGGCGGGTCGCTGTGATCCGCCTTTTGTCCATCTGGGAAAGAGCGCACTTTAATGGCAGAATCTGCAAGATTGTGCGTAAGTCTGGGCACTATCGTCTGACTGCGTCGAGGCGGCCCGTACCTGTCGCGGTCCTTTCGATGGTCAGTCCGCCCCAAGGAGTCCGCTTTATATGGAAGCCCCCACCAAACGCGTCGAGATCATCCCCGCCAAAAGGCGGGCGCTCATCTTGGAGCATCTGCGCATCAATGGGGCCGCCTCCATCCAGGAACTGGCCGACTCGATCGGCGGTTCGCAGTCGACCATTCGCCGCGACCTCGAACATCTGATGGAAGGCGGCTATCTCGAACGCACCCACGGCGGCGCCCTGCTCGTGCCGCCGCTGCAGGCGACCTTCGAACGTGAATCGCAGATCAATGCGCATATGCAGCGCGCCCAGAAGATCGCCATCGGCGTCGAAGCGGCCTTGCGCATCAACAACCGCGAGAGCGTGATCTTCGAAGCCAGTTCCACCGTGATGGAGGTAGTGCGGGCCGCCGCCCTGCGCGACCTTTCCCTCACCGTCGTCACCAATAGCCTGGAGATTGCCCAGGTGAGTTCCGACGTGCCGAGCTGGCGCGTGATCATGCCCGGCGGCACCATCCGGCCGGGCGGCTGGCGCTCGCTCTGGGGCGAGCCGGGCGAGAGCTTTTTCAACACCGTGCATGCCGATGTCTGCGTCACCGGCGCCTATGCCGTAAGCGGCAATGTCCTCACCGATGCCGCCCTCGAGGTCGCTTCGCTCAAGCGCAAGATGATCCAGTCCTCCCGGCGCACCATCGTGGTGGTCGACAGTTCGAAATTCTCGGCGCCTTCATTCTCGACCTTCTGCGAGCTATCCGCCATCGACGAATTGATCACCGATGACGGCATCAGGCCCGAACATCTGGAAGCGCTTCATAGCTACGGCACCAAGGTCACCGTGGTGCCGATGAAGGGAACGGCACAGCGATAGGCTGGCTTCGTCAGCGCACCTGGTGCCTCATCATAAGCCTGTCCGGTGCCTTGCGCCTACGCCGCGCTACGCGCAGCTGCAAGCGCCTGGCCGGTCTCGTCCAGCGCCGCCTTGAGCTTGGCAAGCAGCCAGCTCGCCGCAGGACCGAGGGCCGTATCCGTGCGCCGGATGCTCTGCAGGGGATAGAGATTGCGATCCCAACCCGTCATGGCGAGACGAACGAGCCGACCCGCGGCGATGTCGTCATTCACCATGTCCTCGGGCATGCTGCCCCAGCCGATGCCGGAGCGGAGCAGCATGAATTTGGCGCCGAGATCGGCGATGCGCCACGTCTTCGAGCTGAGTACGCCGAATTCCTGCCCTTCGGTGAATTTGGAGCGGTCCGTCAGCACGAGTTGTACATGCTCCTGCGCCCGGACATCGGCCTCCTCGCTACCGAGGCTGGCCAGAGGATGGGAAGGAGCAGCCACGGGGATCAGGCGGATCGAGCCGATGCCCCGCCTCTCGATGCCGATGATGTCGCGCGACAGGGGCCCGCCCACGCCGAGATCGGCGATGCCGTCGAGCACATGCTGGGTGACGGCGCCGAGCGCCTCGACATGCAGGCGCAGTGACACGGTGGGAAATTCCGCCTGGAAGGCGTTCAGTACCCGCACCAGGGCGCAGGGCGGCAGCATGACGTCGACCGTCAGCGTGACTTCCGCCTCCAACCCCGAGGTCAGGCCCTTGGCCTTGGCGATCAGGCTGCCCACGCCCCGCGCCACCACGCGCGCTTCGGCCAGCATGGCCTTGCCCGCCTCGGTCAATTGGGGCTTGCGGGTGGAATCGCGATCGAAAAGCTCCAGACCGAGCTGGGCTTCCAGATTGGCGATGGTGTAGCTGACCACCGAGGTTGCACGCCCGAGCTGGCGGGCCGCGCCGGCGAAGCTACCGGCCTCGACGATGGCAAGGAAGACCTGAAGCTGGTCAAGCGTGGGGCGCGGATCAGACATATCAATTTTCTCGAACCTAATTGTCTATATTATCCAGATTTTCTTGAACATCAATCTCTGAGATAACAGCGCCAAGTTCAGATGAGGTGCTCGCCATGTTCATCACCAGCCTGTTGGATTGCCTGTTCGGACGCAAAGCCGGTCTCTCCGCTCCAGTCAAGGAGCAGGTCCTGCCACCGCCGAAGATCCATATCGTGTCCCTTGCCCCCTCGGGTGCCACGGATGCGCTGGCCAGGGCGCTGGAAACCGCGCACTTCACCGACACCAAAGCCTGAGCGGCCCCTCCGCTCCCCTCCTTAAAAAAAGAGAAACCCCCATGTCCTCAGACGTTCGTTACACCCCGCTCCTTGGCCGCGTGCTGATCGCCGCCATCTTCCTTCTCAGCGGCTTCGGCAAACTCACGGCCCCTGCTGCCACCGCCGGCTACATCGCCACCGTCGGCCTGCCGCTGCCCTATCTCGGCGTGGCTATCGCCATCGTGGTCGAGCTCATCGGCGGCCTGCTGCTGATCGTCGGCTACCAGACCCGCCTTGTCGCCCTCATCATGGCGGCGTTCTCGGTCGCCGCCGCCGCATTCTTCCACAACAATCTGGGCGACATGAACCAGTTCATCCACTTCTTCAAGAACATCGCCATGGCTGGCGGCCTGCTGCAGGTCGTCGCCTTCGGTGCCGGCAGTCTCAGCGTCGACGCCGTCCTCAACAACCGGAAAACCGTTGCGACCGCCTGAGGAGGAAGGCCGGGCCAGCCCGGCCTTGCGTCGCCAACTGCCAGACGGATCGAAGCGATCCGTCTGGCCTTTTGGCAAAATCGACCAGCTCTCCGATGCAAGCGCTACGACATCTCAACTTTTTCGGATCTAACCATCGAGATTATCGTGATTTCCACGGCGTCTCTTTCGAGACATGGAAAGCTGCGATAGAACCTGCCGCAAATGACGGCTCCTCCTCGCCGTCGAGAAGATAGAGAAGACTCCCCATGTCCAAGACCTTCATCGACCATATCAAGACCCGCCGCACGCAATATGCCCTGGGCAAGACATTGCCCAAGAGCCAGGAAGAGATTTCACTGCTGATCCAGGACGTGATCAAGCATGTGCCCTCCTCGTTCAATTCGCAGAGCTCACGCGCCGTGATCCTGTTCGGCAAGCAGAGCGACAAGTTCTGGCACCTGACCAAGGAGATCCTGCGCAAGATCGTGCCCGCCGACAGCTTCGCCTCGACCGAGGGCAAGATGGATGCCTTCGGCGCCGGCGCCGGCACCGTGCTGTTCTTCGAAGACCAGGATGTCGTGAAGAGCCTGCAGGAGAAGTTCCCGCTTTACGCCGACAACTTCCCGGTCTGGTCCGAACAGTCGGGCGGCATGGCCCAGTTCGCCGTATGGACGGCTCTGGCCGAGCATGGCATCGGCGCCAGCCTGCAGCACTATGCACCGCTGGTCGACGAGACCGTGCAGAAGGAATGGCATGTGCCGACGTCCTGGAAGCTGCGCGCCCAGATGCCGTTCGGCTCCAACGAGCAGCCCCTGCCCGAGAAGAGCTTCATGAACGACAATGACCGCTTCAAGGTCTACGCCTGAAGACATCGGCGCGTATCGGAGGTAATTCCGGTTGATGACATACGAGGCCGCCGCATGGCGGCCTTTTTTCGGGATAGCCGCCATCTCGTTCGCGAGTACTATCGTGACGGGGTAGGCGCGAAATCGGAGGGTCGATCTGGAGATCGACCCTCCGTGTTTTGCCCCCCGCAAGCGCCCCTTACACCTTCGGTAGGTCCGGGCTCGCGGTCCGCGCCACCATCGGCTCGCCGTCGATCAGGATGGGCGTGCGCACGGAGGGAATGGAGCCCCCCTTCACCCCGGCATGCGGCAGGTCGACGATCATGCCGCGATGGGTGGCCTGCACATCGTGCAGAGCGTCGGCAACCGAATTGATCGGCCCGGCGGGCACGCCGACCTTTTCCAGAGACGCCAACAGGTCCGCCCTCGTCCGCCGCCCGGTCAATCCGGCGATCAGGGCCGCCAGCGTATCGCGGTTACGCACCCGGTCCTTGTTGGTGAGATAATCGGGATGGGCCGCGATATCCTGGATGTTGAGCACGCCGCAGAGCTTGACGAACTGGCTGTCATTGCCACAGGCGATGATGAGGTGGCCGTCGCTGGCCGGAAACACCTGATAGGGCACGATGTTGGGATGGGCATTACCCATGCGGGTGGGGCTCTTGCCGGAGGCCAGATAATTCATCGCCTGGTTGGCGAGTACCGAGAGCTGGACGTCGAACAGCGACATGTCGACATGCCCTCCGAGACCCGTCATCTCGCGCCGGCGCAGGGCAGCCTGCACACCGACCACGGCATAGACCCCGGTGAAGACATCCGCGAAGGCGACGCCGATCTTCTGCGGCTCGCCGTTTGGATCGCCGGTCAGGTCCATGATGCCACCCATGCCCTGGATCATGAAGTCGTAACCTGCCCTGGAGGCATATGGACCATCTTGTCCAAATCCCGTGACCGAGCAAGTGATCACGCGTGGGTTGATCGCCTTCAGGCTTTCATGGTCGAGGCCATATTTCTTCAGCCCGCCGACCTTGAAATTCTCGAGCACGACATCGGCCTCGCGCACGAGGGCGCGGACCTGCTCTGCCCCCTCGGCGGTCTCGAAATTGAGGGCGACCGAGCGCTTGCCACGATTGCAGGAGTGGAAATAGGCCGCACCGAGATTCTCGCCATCCTCCGTGGTGATGAAGGGCGGTCCCCAGGTGCGGGTGTCGTCGCCCTGCCCCGGCCGCTCCACCTTGATGACCTCGGCGCCAAGATCGGCAAGCAACTGCCCGGCCCAGGGCCCCGCCAGGATGCGGGCGAGTTCGAGCACGCGCACGCCATGCAGCGGCTTGGGCGGATTGTGGGTGGGAAGGTCCGGCAGAGGTGTCCACATGATGGCTTCAAGGGCTTTCTTGGGAAAAACGTTTCGGAGATGCGTCAGACGGCGGCCGGCGGGAAGGCGGGAGCCCGCAGGCCTTCGATCCATTTGGCCAAGGCCAGCACGCCGCGATCATCATGCCGATGGCCAACGATCTGCACGCCGGCCGGCATGCCGCTGGCGCCGAGGCCCATCGGCACGGAAATGACGGGGCAGGAACTGGTCAGGTTGAAATGGCCGGTCATGTCGACCGATTTGAAGCGACCGTCGGGCAGGATCTCGTCGCGCTCGCGCCGGGCAGGATCGGCGAAGGGCGCAGTCGTGCAGGTCGTCGGGCACAGAAGGGCATCGTAGCCCTTGAGCACTTCGGCAAAGGCTCGCCACAGAGCGGTGCGCCGATGCTCGATGGCGCGCAGCTTGACGGCATCGAGCTTGCGGCCCGCCTCGATCAGCGCGACCACGTTCGGATCGAGATCGCCGCGATGCCCTTCCAGGAGATGGCCGACATCGCCCGCAAAGCAGTAGGCCCACAGATCCTCCCAATCGAGCACCGACTGCACGCTGAACGGTGTCTTCACCCAGGTGATCTCGGCACCGGACCGAGCGAGATCGTCGATCAGGCGATGGAACAACTCGGCGACTTCGTCCGAGATCGCATGGGTGTCGAGATCGAGCGAGACGGCGAGGCGCGGCCGGGTCGGCGACGATGCGACGGGAAAAGCCGGCGGCAAGGCCGGCAGCGACAGGGCATCCGCATCGTCAGGCCCCTCACTGACAGCCAGGAACAGGGCCGCGTCGTCGACGCAGCGCGCCAGCGGCCCGAAATGGGCGAGCGTGTCATATTGCGTGCGCAGGATGTCCATCGGGATGCGGCCGAAACTCGGCTTCAATCCGACTACCCCGCAGAGCGAAGCGGGAATGCGCACCGAACCACCCATGTCGGTGCCTTCGGCCAGCATCACGCAGCCTGCCGCGACCGCTGCCCCCGAGCCGCCGGAAGAGCCGCCCGCGCTGAGCTCGGTATTCCAGGGATTGCGGGTGATGCCCCAGAGGTGGCTCTGGGTGTTGCCGGAATAGGCGAATTCGGGTGTGGTGGTGTGACCGACGATGACGGCACCAGCCGCCTTCAGGCGACGCACGATCACCGGATCATGCTCGGCGACATGATCGCGGAAGACCTTGGAGCCGAAGGTCGTCAGCTTGCCTGCGATAGGCGTGAAATCCTTGATGCCAACAGGCACGCCGCACAGGGCCTGGCCTGCGCGCTCGGCAAGAGGCAAGGCATCGATGCGGGCGGCCTGCTCGCGTGCTTCTTCGGCATAGATCTCGGTGAAGCAATTGATCCTTGGCTGCGCCAGAGTCGATCGGGCAAGGCTGGCCTCGGTCGCTTCGAGGGCGGATGCCCGGCCGTTCCTGATCGCTTCGGCCAGTGCGACCGCGCTGTTGAACTCCGCCATGGATCCCCCCTTCAGACTCAGCGGGCCTCAACCTAGCGGCAAGAACGCTATCGCGGTAGGGGCTGCGACGTCACTGCAGGCCGCGGTTCCGGCCTTCGCCATGACATCTCAAAGATGGCCGCGGATTGAATGATTCCTTCGATATCACAGCGCAGCCCCTCACCCTTACCCTCTTCCCGTAAAAACGGGGCGAGGGGGGGCACAAGCGTTGCGATTTTATCACCAAGGATCTCATCTGGCTCTTCGGCTGGGCGAGATAAGACCATCTCCATTCAAACGTGCCATCGAAGTCCCCCTCGCCCCGTTTTTACGGGAAGAGGGTAAGGGTGAGGGGCAGTGCCGCCTATCAAACAAAACACCTATTCTTCGTCGCAGCACATCATCCACGTAGCGAGCGCCAAGCCGCCAATGCCCTTTCGCGAGCAACCTTGTGATCGACGATCGGAAGAGGATAGGTCCTACCGAGGCGGATGCCAGCCGCATCGAGTTGCGCGGACGAGGCGGTCCAGGGCCGATGAACGAAGGGAGCGGGCAGGCGCTCGAGTTCCGGCAACCACCTCTTCACGAAAACTCCATCCGGATCGAACTTCTCGCCCTGGGTCACCGGATTGAAGATACGGAAATAGGGTGCGGCGTCAGCGCCCGATCCGGCCACCCATTGCCAGCTCGCCGGATTATTGGCCGGATCGGCGTCGACCAAGGTCTCCCAGAACCAGCGCTCCCCTTCCCGCCAATCGATCAGCAGATGCTTGACCAGGAAGGAGGCGACGATCATGCGGGCGCGATTGTGCATCCACCCGGTCGCCCACAGCTGGCGCATGGCCGCGTCAACGACGGGATAGCCGGTCATGCCGTGCTTCCAGGCGGCGAGATCTCCGCTGTCCTGGCGCCAGGGCATCGCATCGAAATCCGGCTGAAGATTGCGCTCATGCAAGGACGGGCAATGATAGAGCAGAGAATAGGAAAACTCGCGCCAGCCGAGTTCCGACCTGAACTTGTCGACGTCGCGATCGCCGGCCGTCATGCCGCCATGCTGGCGCGCCGAGAGCGCATGCCAAAGTTGCCGCGCGGATACATTGCCGAAGCGCAGAAAGGGCGAAAGCCGCGACGTCGTCCTGTCGTCGAGACGATCACGATCGTTGGCATAACCGGCGAGATCCTCGTCGAGAAAGTCCTGCAGGCAGGTGAGCCCTGCCGCTTCCCCGCGCGTCCAGTCCGCACGCATCGCTACGGCCCAATCGGGACGCTGGGGATCGGGCTCGAGGGCGGTTGGATAGCCGAAGCGTTGAACCACTTCTTCGGCAAGCGGCGCAAAGGTGGGCTCGGCCGGTGCCGGCAAGGGCGGCTCGACGGTGCCCTGTTGGAAGGCCCGCCAGAAGGCCCCGAAGACGCGATAGGGTCCACCCGATTGGGAGGAGATCGTCCAGGGCTCCCGCAAGAGGGAGCCGTTGAAGCTGTGGGCTTCGACACTGCGAGACCGCAGCCCCGCCTTGATGCCCGTATCGATATCCCGGCCAGCCGGATCATAGCGCCTGTTCCAGTAGACGGCGCCGGCAGAGACCTTGTCTACAATTGTATTCAGGATCTCCTCGGCTGCGCCGGCGAGGACATGCAATCGCCCGCCTTTTTCGCGCAGGGCCGCATCGAGCGCCACGAGCGACCCGTGCAGCCACCAGAGCGCCGCGCCCTCCGGCCGGCGCTGGCCCGTCCCTGCGGGTTCGTGGATATAGAGGCAGAGGATCGGCGCCCCGCTCTGGCAGGCGGCATGCAAGGCGGGATTGTCGCGCAGGCGCAAATCATCGCGAAACCAGACGATACCGGGCTTGGCCGGGGGGGAAACCGTTGTCGCCATGCCTCTGCCCCCGGTCAGCGCGCCTTCACGCGTGGCTTTCCTCCAGCTTTACCCCGAGCGAGGCCAACGCCTGCCAGTAGCCGGGATAGGTCTTGGCGACGCAACCTGGATCCTGGATGGAGATGCCGTGGATCTTCAGCCCTGCCAGCGCGAAACTCATGGCGATGCGATGATCGGCGTAGCTGTCAATTGAAGCCGGCAGGGTCTGGCCAATAAGCCCGGGATCGGAAGCAACGAGGAGGTCATCGCCCTCCTCTCTGGCGAGATCGGGACGAATGCGGGTCAGGCCGTCGGCGAGCGCGGCCACCCGGTCGCATTCCTTGACGCGCAGATTGGCGATGCCGGTGAAGCGCACGGGCGTCTGGTTGAAGGCGGCGAGCACGGCAAGCGTCGGCACCGCGTCCTGCATCTGAGAGCCATCGATCACCGGCGGCAGATGC
The DNA here is from genome assembly GCF_052114505.1 of Labrys sp. KB_33_2. Lineage (NCBI taxonomy): Bacteria > Pseudomonadati > Pseudomonadota > Alphaproteobacteria > Hyphomicrobiales > Xanthobacteraceae > Labrys > Labrys sp. KB_33_2. Next base: position 290,772 of record NZ_JBFREW010000010.1, read on the forward strand.
GGAAAGGCCGCGATCAGCGCATGGGCCTTGGCGTCCGGCTGGGTGAAGGCTTCAGCCGGCACGCCAAGATCGATGGCGCCCGATGTCAGCACCTCGGCGGCCCATAGATAGGTCGCGGCGGAGGCATCCGGCTCGATCAGATAGTCGGTAGCCCGATAGCCCGTCGGCGACACCCGCCAGGTCCGGGCGTCGGGCCGATCGATCTCGGCACCAAAAGCACGCATGGTGGCGAGGGTCAGGTCGATATAGCCGCGCGCACCGATCTCCTCGCCTTCCCGCCCACCTGCCAACACGATATCGACAGGGTCCTGGCCGCAGGCGGCCGCCATCAGCAAAGCGGAGACATATTGGCTTGATAGCCCCGCATCGATCTCGACCCGCCCTGCCCCGAAGCTGCCCTTGCCGTGCACGGTGACGGGCGGGCAGCCGGTCGGCGCCTCGGCCGCGATACCGAGGGTGCCGAGTGCAGCAACCAACGGCGCGATTGGGCGCTTGCGCATATGGGCATCGCCGTCGACCACGACATCGCCCTCGACCAGGGCCGCCGCGGCGGCCAGGAAGCGGGTGGCCGTGCCGGCATTGCCGAGGAAGAGGGGCGCAGCCGGCTTCATCAGCCGGCCCGAACTGGTGACGGTGAAGCTGGTCGCATCAGGCTCCTCGACGGTGACGCCCATGGCCTGTAGCGCCAGCGCCATGTAACGGGTGTCGTCGCTCTTGAGCGCGCCGGTCAGGCGGCTGGTTCCCTTGGCCAGCGCCGCCACCAGCAAGGCCCGGTTGGTGATCGACTTGGAGCCCGGCGGCACCACGCGTCCGCGCAGCGGGTGATCCGGCGGGATCACCGTGGTCAGATCTCCGCTCCATTCCGTCGACATCCTCTATTCCTTCATTCCAAGAGCAAAGCGCGTTTAAACGGAAACGTCTTTTTGCTCTAAATCTTTGTTTCAACGCGTCTTTGCGATTCTTGGCGATTCCGCCAAATCACAAAACGCTCTGGCCCCGCCGCAGCGGGCAGAATGACGCAATCGCGCCCTCTCTACGATTGTTGCGCGGTTGCGCCAAGTGAGAACCAATCCCGCCGTCTCCGGCCTCGTGGATTGCACGCCGCGGCTGCGGCCAGCTAAGCAGAATTCCTGCTGATAGTTCCCGTGGCTCGATCAGCAGGAATTTGCTTGGAAGAGCAACCTGCGGAGGATCTGGTTTTTCAGATAGGGTGCCCCATGACGGAATCGAAGACCAGCCCCCACGCCCTCACCTTCGTGCTTATCACCGTGCTGATCGACATGATCGGCCTTGGCATCATCATTCCCGTGCTGCCACGCCTGATCGAGGGGGTCGCGCATGTCGACATCGCGGAGGCTTCGGTGATTGGCGGCTGGTTGTTCGTGGCCTATTCGGCCATGCAGTTCCTGTTCGGCCCGATCCTCGGCAATCTCTCCGATGCGCATGGGCGGCGGCCGGTGCTGCTGCTTTCCATCGGGGGCCTCGGCATCGACTATCTGCTGACCGCCTTCGCTCCGACCATCGCCTGGCTCTTCCTCGGGCGGCTGATCGCCGGCATCTGTGGCGCCTCCTACAGCGCAGCGAATGCCTTCATCGCCGACATCACCAGGCCGGAGGAGCGCGCCAAGGCCTTCGGCATGGTCGGTGCCGCCTTCGGCGTCGGCTTCGCGCTGGGCCCGGCACTGGGCGGCCTGCTCGCCGGTTTCGGCTCGCGCGCGCCCTTCTTCGCGGCGGCGGCCCTGTCGCTCGCCAACCTCGTCTATGGCTATTTCGTGCTGCCGGAGACGTTGGCACCCGAAAAGCGCCGCCCCTTCGCGCTTTCCCGCGCCAACCCGCTCGGCACCCTGATCGCCTTTCGCCACCACCCCTTCCTGCTCGGCGCCGGCCTGGTGCTGTTCCTGCATTTCCTGGCCAACAACGTCTACCCGGCCATCTGGGCCTATTACACGATCTATCGCTATGGCTGGAGCGAGTTCGATGTCGGCCTGTCGCTGGCGGCCTTCGGCGTGATCACCGGCATCGTGCAGGGTGGTCTGGTCGGCGTCATCATCCGGCGCCTCGGTGAATGGCGCACCGCCGCGATCTGTCTGGCGCTCGAGGCGGTCGTGCTGGTCGCCTACGGCCTGGCCAGCAAGGGCTGGATGATCTACGCGCTGCTGGGCTTCTCGAGCCTTGCCGGCATCGCCATGCCCGCCATCAACGCCATGATGTCCCATCAGGTCGACGACGATGCACAGGGCGAATTGCAGGGCGCGATCTCCGGCCTGATGGGCATCACCGCCATTCTGAGCCCGGCCATGGCGACCCAGCTCTTCGGCCTGTTTGCCGGCAAGCAGGCGGTGATCGAATTGCCCGGCGCGCCCTTTTTTGCTGCCGCCATCATCGCGGCGCTCGCGTTGCTGGCCTTTCTCGCCGTGCCGGAGAAGCGGCGGGCGTCCTAGAGCAAAGCGTTCTAGCCACCTGGCCTGAGCCAGGCCCTGATGGCTCGCGCCCCTTCCGGCGCGTGTTCGTAGACGACGCTGTTGTGGTTTCCCGCGGTCCAGATCATCTCGAGGCCGTGGCGCTCGGCGAAGACCTTCATATGGCGCCCTCGAATATCGTCGCGGCCGCACCACATCAGCACCGGCGCTCGGCCGGACAGCAAGGCCTCCGCTAGGCCGTCCATTTCGGCGAGCGCATTCCAGCTCGCGCGCAGGCCCGGCTCATCCGCAGGCGTCACCCACGAGACCAGATGCGGCACGAAGGCCCGCGCCAGTTCGAGGGCCTGTTCGAAATGCAATGGTCCGTCGAAGCCCGGAGGAAAGGCGGCCGACACGCCCTTCACCGGGTCCCAGCCGCCGAGCGTCAGGGATTGCAGGCGATCGGGCCAGTGCCTGGCCATGCCGGCCGCGGTCCACGCCCCCATCGAGTGACCGATGACGTCCGCGCTCTCGATTTCGAGGGCATCCATCACGGTCGCGACCCTGTCGGCCTGATCCTCCAGGCGATAAACGGCCGGATCCGCCGGCCCGTCGCTCTGGCCATGGCCGAGCGCATCCACCAGCACCACCGTGTGATCAGTCAGGAACGCTTCAGCGAAGCCGCCTTCGAGCCAGCATTGCGAGCTCAGCAAATGCCCATGCAACAGAATGACGGGCGGTCCCGCGCCGACTGTCTGATAGTGGGTACGATGACCGTTATGGGAGATAAAGGGCATGGCAGATGGTCTTTAAGGAGAGAACGGCACAGAATTTGTCATACCCGGGCTTGCCCCAGGTATCCAGGGGCCGCCAGATGCCGGCCTGAGGCACTGGATTGCCGGGTCAAGCCCGGCAATGACAAGCAATGTACAATCCGACCCGATCCGGAAAGTTACATCGTCGCGCCGACCTGCCAGGGCACGAACTCGTTGGAACCGTAGCCGAGTTCTTCCGACTTCGACTTCTCGCCCGAGGCGACAGCCAGGATCTTGTCGAAGATCTCCTTGCCCTTCTCCTCGATCGAGACGCCCTCCAGCACATCGCCGCAATTGATGTCCATGTCGTCCTGCATGCGGCGATAGATGTCGGAATTGGTGGCGAGCTTGATCGAGGGCGTCGGCTTGCAGCCATAGGCCGAGCCGCGGCCGGTGGTGAAGCAAAGGACGTTGGCGCCGCCTGCGACCTGCCCGGTGGCCGAGACGGGATCATAGCCGGGAGTGTCCATGAAGACGAAGCCCTTCTCCTTCACCGGTTCGGCATATTCATAGACGGCGGTGAGCGTGGTCGTACCACCCTTGGCCGCAGCGCCGAGAGACTTTTCCAGAATGGTGGTCAACCCGCCGGCCTTGTTGCCGGGGGATGGGTTGTTGTCCATCGAGCCGTTGTTCTTGGCTGTATACTCTTCCCACCACTTGATGCGCTCGACCAGCTTCTCGCCGACCTCGCGGCTCGCGGCGCGGCGGGTGAGCAGGTGCTCGGCGCCATAGATTTCCGGCGTTTCGGAGAGGATGGCCGTGCCGCCATGATGCACCAGCATATCGGCGGCGGCACCGAGGGCAGGATTGGCGGAGATGCCGGAATAGCCATCCGAGCCGCCGCATTGCAGCGCCAGGATCAGCTCGGAGGCTGGGATCGTCTCGCGCTTGGCCTGGTTGGCCAGCGGCAGCATCGCCTTGATGCGCTCCATGCCCTGCTCGATGGTCTTGCGCGTACCGCCAGTGTCCTGGATCGTCATCGTCTGGAAATGGTCGCCCTCGACGATGCCATACTCGGTCTTCATACGGCCGATCTGGAACACCTCGCAGCCCAGGCCCACCAGCAGCACGGCTGATATGTTGGGATTGGAAGCGTAGCCCCATTGCGTGCGCTTCATGATCTCGAAGCCTTCGCCCCTGTCGGCCATGCCGCAGCCGGTGCCATGCACGAAGGGCACCACGCCATCGATGTTGGGATAATCGGCCAGGATGCCGGACTGGTTGAAGGCATCCGCCATGAAACGGGCCACCGAGGCCGAGCAGTTCACGCTGGTCAGGATGGCGACATAATTGCGCGTGCCGGCCTTGCCGTTGGGACGGCGATAGCCCTGGAAGGTTGCCTGCTGGTCGAGCGGCAGGATCGATTCCTCACGCGCGTCCTGTGCAAAGGCGTAATCGCGCTCGAAGGCATGGAACTCGCAATTGTGCGAATGGACGTGGGAACCCGGCACGATCACCTGTGAGGCGAACCCGATGATCTGGCCGAACTTGACGATCGGCTCGCCCTCGCCAATCGGCACGACGGCAATCTTGTGGCCCTTGGGCACGCGCTGCAGCGCCGCCACGCCCTCGACATCGGCCCCGGGCTCGATCACGTCGATGGCGACAAGCACATTGTCCTTGGCATTGAGACGCAAGGTGCGGGCGGTTTTGGCAACGATCTGCATGACGAAATCCAGGTGAAAAGTGCCAAAGCGTTTTCCAGAAAAGTTGATAGACTTTCCGATTGAGAAAACGCGTCAGAACAATGAGTTGGAGAGAAAGTGCGATTTTGGACAAATCGCACTTTGCTCTAGGCAAGGGCAAAAGCCATTGCTAACATGTTAGCATGTCAGATGTCACCGTCAAAGCCTCTTATGCCTTCCTCGAGCCGCTTGGCATGACGGGCCGCGGCGGCACGACGGAGCGCGTGCTGGCGGTCTTGCGCGAAGCCATCATCGGTTTCGAACTCGCGCCGGGCGAGGACATCGACAAACTTGCCATCTGCGAAAGGCTGGGCGTGTCGCGTTTTCCGGTCTCGGAGGCCCTGGCCCGCCTGCAGGCCGAGGGGCTGGTGGAAATCCTGCCGCAGCGCGGCACTCGCGTCTCGCGAATCCGGCTGGCTGAAGTGCGCCAGAGCATGTTCATCCGCCGCGCCCTGGAGGCCCAGGCGGTGCGCAGCCTGGCCCGCGATCACGACGACAGGCTGCTGCCGGCACTCGAGCGCAATCTGCGCTACCAGCAGGCGGCTGCCGAGGCCGGCGACCGGCGCGGCTTCCACCTGCTCGACCTCGAATTCCATCTCATTCTGCTCGATGCCCTCGGCTTTGCCCGCGTCAAAGCGGCTGTGGAGGCGGCCCGCGCCAATCTCGATCGCGTGCGCCGCCTGCTTTCTTCGCCCCGGCACATTGCCCTCACTTTGGTCGACCACCAGGCCATCGTTTCAGCCCTGCGAGGCGGCGATGCCGATGCCGCCGCCAGGGCAATGGAAGCGCATCTCGATACCGTCATCACGGAGTTGGTGGCCTTCGCCGCCGAAAATCCCACACTGTTCGAAGACCTGTGAAGAGAGAGGCCATGACCAACAAATTGCCCGACAGCAAATTCGCCATCCGCAAACACACCAGCCGTTCCGGCGCTGTGATCCCCTTTACCGAACTCGGCTTTGGTACAGCTCCGCTCGGCAATCTCTACCGGGCACTCGACGAGGATGTCGCCGCCCTCACCGTCAACGCGGCCTGGGATGCTGGCATCCGCTATTTCGACACCGCCCCGCTCTATGGCCTGGGCCTCGCCGAGACGCGCCTCAATCCCCTGCTGCGCCGACGCAAGCGCGAGGACTACGTTCTCTCCACCAAGATCGGACGCCTGCTCAAGGCGGTGCCGCCGGAAGAGCGCACCGGCATCGGCAAGTTCTTCGACACGCCCTCCCGCCAGCAGGTCTACGACTATTCCTATGACGGGGTGATGCGCTCGGTGGAGTTCTCGCTCGAACGCCTTGGCATCGATACCATCGACTTGCTGCTCGCCCACGACGTCGACATCTTCACCCATGGCTCGAAAGAGGCCTCCGACCAGCGCATCAAGGAACTGATGGAGGGCGGCTACCGTGCGCTCGAACAGTTGCGCAGCGAGGGCACGGTCAAGGCGATCGGCGCCGGCATCAACGAGTGGCAGGTGGCGGAAACCCTGGCACGTGCCGGTGATTTCGACGTCTTCCTGCTTGCCGGCCGTTACACCTTGCTCGAACAGGATGCCCTCACCAGCTTCCTGCCCTATTGCGCGGAAAAGAAGATCGGCATCGTGCTGGGTGGCCCTTACAATTCCGGCATCCTGGCGACCGGGCCGCGCCCGGGCGCCTTCTACAATTACGATCCGGCGCCGCCTGCGATCCTTGACCGGGTTGCCCGGATCGAGCGGGTCTGCGCCTCCCACCACGTCAAGCTGGTCGAGGCCGCGCTGAAATTTCCACTCGGCCATCCCCAGGTGGTTTCCGTCATTCCCGGCGGCCAATCGCCCCAGGAAGTCACGCGCAATGCCGAGATCATGGGCGCCAAGATCCCGGCGGCACTCTGGGACGACCTCAAGGCCGAAGGCCTGCTGCGCGAGGATGCGCCAGTACCGGCCTGACCAGGGCGCGCACGACCTACGACAAAAATGGCGGCCATTGGCCGCCATTTTTATTTGTATACATACGCAGACACTACAGCCGTCAGTGTCCCCGCACTCCAGCCTGCAGCTTCTGGCTCGCCCAGACACTGCCGATCACCAGAACCATGCCGATGAGTTGTACAACCGTGAGCGACTGGCCGAGCAGGCCCCACCCCAGCACCACGGCGGTCAGGGGTGACAGGAAGAGCAGCGAGGCCACCGCAGAGGGGCCGAGACGGGCAATGCCGCGGAACCAGAGCATATAGGTCAGCGCCGCACCGATCAGGGTGAGATAGGCGAGGCCAGCCACATTTCCGAGGCTGAGCGCCGGCAAAGGCGGCTCCACCCATAATGCGACAGGCACCAGGAGAAGGCCACCGGCCGTCAACTGCCAGGCCGTGAAGGTGAGCGTCGACACCGGAGGCTGCCAGCGCCGGCTCATCACCGTTCCCAACGCCAGCGACAGCGCCCCGGCAAAGCCAGCGGCAATGCCGACCGGATCGAGCACGACACTGCGCGGTGCGATCAAGAGCAGCATCACGCCGCCCAAACCCACCAGGGCGGCCGCAATCGCCGCCAGCCGCACCGGCGTGCCCAGCACGGCCCGGGTCAGGAAGATCACGATCAGCGGCTGGATGGCGCCGATGGTGGCCGCCACACCGCCCGGCAGCCGGTAAGCGGCGATGAACAGCATGGCCAGGAAGAAGGCGATGTTGAGCGTGCCAAGCACCACGATGCGCCACCACCAATGCCCCTTCGGCAATTGCCGCACCAGCAGGAGGAGGAGCAATCCCGCCGGCAAAGCGCGCAGCATCGCCACGGTCAGCGGATAGCCGGGCGGCAGGAACTGCGTGGTGACGATATAGGTGCTGCCCCACACCGCCGGGGCGATGGCGGTGATCAACACGTCGAGAGGCCGGCCGTGCCCCATGGCGCTCCCTGAAGAAGCCTGACTGAGACTGCTCATGACAGCACCATCACGTCTTCCAGAGGCCGCCGCGGCTTTTGCGAGCCATTGCCCTCCGCCGCTCGGCCGACCGCGACCAGCATCACCGGGATCTCGTCCGGCCCGAGGCCAAAAACGGCCCTGACCGCCTCGGCATCGAAGCCCGTCATCGGCCCTGAGGCCAGGCCCGAAGCGGAAGCGGCCAGGATCAGCGTCGCCGCCGCCAGGCTCGCCGAACGGATGGCCTCGTCGCGTTCCGCCTCGGCATTGTCCTCGAATTGGTGCCGGGCGGCCGCGACCCAGCCATCCACCACGCCTTCCGGCATCAGGCCCGCCTCGACCGCGGGACGCAGCCGCGCGGCGAGGTCGACCCGGCCCGCCAGCATGCCGCAGACGATGAAGGTGACGGCGGCATCGCCGACCTTGGCCTGGCCATGCGCCGCCTGGCGCAGGCGCGCCTTGGCCTGCGCTTCGCGCACCGCGATGAAACGCCAGTTCTGCAGATTGTAGGCGGAGGGCGCCGATGTCGCCAATCGCACCAATTCGCCGATGTCGGCGTCGGACAGCCGATGCGAAGGATCGAAATGATTGGCCGATACCCGGCCTTCGATGGCGGCTTTCCACTGGGCCTCGACCAGTGCGGTGTCGGCAACGGGGATCTTGGCGAAATAGGTCATGGCTTGCCTGCTTGATGTCGGGGGAGCGCGTATTGCGATCACTGCAGATCAATCTAGGAATTCACCACAGAACGATAATATGGGATAAGATTACGATATTCATTACCTGCGGTGTTCAATCAATGGATCAGCTCACGGCCTTCAAGGCTTTTCGCCAGGCGGCCGAGCGCGGAAGCTTCGCCGAGGCTGCCCGCGCCCTCGGCCTGTCGCCGGCGGCAATCAGCAAGAATATCGGTGAACTGGAGGCGACTCTGTCGCTGCGCCTGTTCAACCGCACCACCCGCCGCATGAGCCTGACGGAAGCCGGTGCCCTCTATTACGAGCGCGTTCGCCAGATTCTCGACGACATCGACGACGCCGGTGCCTCGATCGGCGCATTGAGGCAAGCCCCCAACGGGCTCCTGCGGGTCTGTTCGCCGATGACCATGGCGCTCAAATGCCTGACCCCGGCCTTGCCCGATTTCCTGCACGCCAATCCCGCTCTATCCCTCGACCTCAACATGGACGACCGCCGCATCGACATCATCCAGGAAGGCTACGACATTGCCATTCGCGGCAGCGATCTCCTGGAGGATTCAAGCCTGGTGGCCCGTAAGCTCATGGCCGTGCCGCATGTGGTCTGCGGCGCTCCGTCCTATTTCGCCCGCGCCGGCCTTCCGGCGCGGCCCGAAGATTTGAGGCAACACGATTGCGTGCGCTTCACCCTGTCTTCCCATGCCGATCACTGGCATTTCGACAGGAATGGCGAAACAGTCGGCGTGCCAGTGAGAGGCCGCTTCAAGGTGACGTCGAGCCTCGCCGTCCGCCAGGCCTTGCTGGGTGGCTTCGGCCTCAGCCTTATCCCGCGCATCTATGTCGAGGACGATCTGCGCACCGGCCGGCTACAGCCGGCCCTGACGGACTGGCACAGCATGGAAACCTCCATCTTCGCCATCTATCCTTCCAAACGCCACTTGGTGCCGAAAGTCCGGGTGTTCCTGGATTTTGCCGCCGAACAGTTTGCCCGTTCGACATTTCCCGAAATCTAGGGCCGGAATCGCGAATGTCTCGGAATGGGACATCGGTTCCCCTCAAGAGCAATAGTCGATCCATGATGACAAAACCGTCCGCCCTGCTCCTGCTCGGCACCTCGCATGTCGGCAAATCGACCTGTGCCCACCACATCGGCAGCGCCCTCGGGTGGCCCGTGATTTCGACCGATCAATTGGGTCGCCATCCGGGGCGTCCCTGGACGGGTGTGCCAGACCCCGTCATGGAATTTTATCTCCGCCTGGCGGACGACGCCATTCACTGGTTTCTCCGAGTCCATCACGAGAACATACGCCCGCTCATCCAGAGCAAGTTGCAGGCGCTACGCCAAGAGGGCAACGGCTTCGTCTTGGAAGGGGCAGCCCTTCGGCCTGAATATTGTCCCGACTGGGCGATCGGCGCGGCACTGGTCATCTGTCTCCACGCCGAGCCTCGGGCCTTGCGGGAGCGCATCGAAAGAGGGAGCCGTTATTCCCAGCAAGACGACCGGATGAAAATCGCCATCGACAAGTTCGCGGAACGATCCGTTCGCGAGAATGAAGCCTTCGTCGAGGCCGCGACCAGGCACGACATCCCCCTGATGAATGTCAGCGATCCGAACAGCGCCGATCGCCTGGCCAAGGATCTGATTTCCCGCCTTGCCGGTCGATCAGAATCGTGAGCGGACGAATCGCTGCCCCGTCGGCATCTTCCGGGTCGATCAATCGGCCCGGAGCGTCGCTGGGGTGAGGCAACACGACCGCTCAATCCTTCATGGCTTCCTTGATGGCATCGATGATCACGGCACTCGAGCGGATGCGGGCGACGCGCGGCAGGACATGATCGATCGAGAAGCGATGCATGTCGGCCGTCATGCTGCTGGTGGCGTCCTCGACTACGATGGCGGCATAGTTGTAGGCGAAAGCATCGCGGACGCTGGCTTCGACGCCGAAATTGGTGGCAATGCCGCTGAAGATCACCGTGTCGATGCCACGCCGGCGCAATTGCAAATCCAGTTCCGTGCCGTGAAAGGCGCTCCATTGGCGCTTGGTGATCACCACATCGGCCTTCGAAGGGTTGATCCTGTCATCGAAGGCAACAGCCTCGGGGGGCATTTTGTCCTCGGGCAGGATCAGGGGTGCATCCACAGGAACCTTCACCACATCCCCATAGCCGTCGGAAAAAGCCACGCGCACCAGGATGACCGTGCCACCCGCCTTGCGCAGCGCCTTGCCGATGCGCAGCGACCGCTCGATGACATTCTCGCCCGAATGCGGCGCCACCGGCCGGCCGACGATCCAATTCTGCAAATCGATCATCACGAGGGCGGTATGGCGGGGGTCCAGACGCAACATGGCAAGCTCCGATAAACGTCGATGCGCTGGAGCAAGCCGCGTTCATGGCTGAACGCTTGCCTGCTCTAGCTGTTGTTTCCGCACGTCTTTGCAATTCCGGGCGAGTCCGTCCAATCGCAAGACGCTTCGGGCACCGCGAGGTGCAGTCGGGCCGTGTCGTCGGTTATGGCTTTGCTGCGATCCATAACCGACGCCCGGCGCGTGGAAGAGGCATGCCTGAACGGCTGGCCAGCCTTGAAGACGATATGGCTCGACGGCTGGCTGCTGCGCTTTTCGCACGGGCACACCAAGCGGGCCAATTCCATCAGCCTGCTCTGGCCCGGCACGCGCCAGCCACGGGAGCAGATACGCTCGGCCGAGGCATTCTATACCCATCACGGCTTGCCCACCATCTTTCGCCTGTCGAGTGTTTCGGCGCAGGATATCGGCGGCGCCTTGGACGAGGCCGGATATGGCCCGGGCGAAGATGAAACCTGCGTACTCTATCGCGACTTTGCCACCGCCCGGCCCCAAGGCAACGGCAGCGCAGCGCTCGTGCGGCCCGGTCTCGACGACATCTGGTTCGAGGCCCATGCCCGCCTCCAGAAATTCTCCGCAGCGGCCGCCGCCAACGCTCGCGCCTTGTTCGGCGCCGTCGCCGTGCCCACCGGTTATGCGGTTTCGCTGGCCGGCGACGGCCGCCCGGCCTCCCTCGCCTTCGGCGCGGTGTATGACGGCATCGTCTGCCTCAACGCCGTGGCGACCGATCCCGAGTTTCGGCGCCAGGGTCATGCCTACGGCGCCATCAACGCCCTGCTTGCCTGGGCCCAAGACGAACAGGGCGCGAAAGGAGCCTGTCTCCCGGTGATGGCTGGCAACGATATCGGCAGGTCCCTCTACCGTTCGCTCGCCTTTTCTACAGAAGTCAGCCGTTATTCTTATCGCCGCAAGGTTGCATGGTCGCCGAGCAGCGTTGCTCAGGATGCATAACTTTCGGGCCATCTCATTGATAAATAAAATGAATTTTTAAAACACCTATAAATAACATTATTTTTACGTATTGAAATCTATTTGACAAATTGCGCGCGAGAACCGATATCGTGGATGAATTCCAATCAGGGGTTTTTCATCATGCCGCTCGCTATCACAGCCAACCGCCTCAAGGATGGGCGCGTGGTGTTCCGCACCCCCAGCGGAAACTGGTCGCTCGATGTGGCGGACAGCGCCATCGAGCCCGATCAGGCAACCGCCGATGTGATCCTCGCCGGCGTTACCGCCGCTGCCAATGAGCAGGATGTCGTCGAAATCTATGCCGTCGAGCTGGACGTCAGCGGCGAGAAGCCCCGTCCCGCCAAACTGCGCGAGGCCATCCGGGCGCTCGGCCCGACCATCGCTTACCTGCCGAAGACCGAACTTGCCGAGGCTGCCGAATAAAATGGGTGCCCTCTACCGTTATGACGAGTTCGACCACGCCTTTGTGAACGCGCGCGTCACCGAGTTTCGCGACCAGGTGCAGCGCCGCATCGCGGGCGACATCACCGAGGAGGAGTTCAAGTCCCTTCGGCTGATGAACGGCGTCTATCTCCAGCTGCATGCCTATATGCTGCGGATTGCCGTGCCCTACGGCACGCTGTCCTCAAAGCAGCTGCGTACCCTCGCGACCATCGGCCGCCGCTGGGACCGTCACTACGGCCACTTCACTACCCGCCAGAACCTGCAGTTCAACTGGATCGCCCTCAAGGACGTGCCCGACGTCCTGCAGGCGCTTGCCGATGTCGAGATGCACGCCATCCAGACTTCGGGCAATTGCATGCGCAACGTCACGGCCGATCATTTCGCCGGCGCCGCCGCCGATGAGGTCGCCGATCCGCGCGTCTATGCCGAAATCATGCGTCAATGGTCGACGGCTCATCCGGAGCTGTCCTATTTGCCGCGCAAGTTCAAGGTCGCCATCACCGGCGCAGAGGAAGACCGGGCCGCGGTCAAGGTCCACGACATCGGCTATCAGATCGTGCGCAACGAAGCCGGCGAAATCGGCTTCCGCGTCTTCGTCGGCGGCGGCCAGGGCCGTACCCCCATGGTCGGCAAGGCCTTGCGCGACTTCCTGCCCGAAGCGGATCTCCTCACCTATACCGAGGCGATCATGCGCGTGTACAATCTCGAAGGTCGCCGCGACAACAAGTACAAGGCACGCATCAAGATCCTCGTGCATGAAAAGGGCCTCGACGCCATCGCCAAGGAAGTCGAAGCCGAGTTCGACCGCATTCGCGACGGCGCCCTCAAGCTGACGCCGGATTCGGTGGCGGCGATGCAGCAATATTTCGTCGCCGGCCCGTTCGAGACGATCTCCGGGACGCCGGTCTTCGACAAGGCCAGGGACACGGACGCTGACTTCGCCCACTGGGTGTCGGTGAACGTTCACGCCCACAAGCAGTTGGGTTATGGCATCGCCACCATTTCGCTGAAGCCGATCGGTGGCATCCCAGGCGACGCCTCCTCCGACCAGATGGATCTGGTGGCCGATCTCGCCGATCGTTATTCGCTGGGCGAGATCCGCATCAGCCATCTGCAGAACCTCGTGCTGCCGCATGTGAAGCTCGACGACCTGCCGGCCCTGTTTGCCGTGCTGCAGGGCGCGGGCCTTGCCACCGCCAATGAAGGGCTGATCACCGACATCATCGCCTGCCCAGGCCTGGACTATTGCTCGCTTGCCAATGCCCGCGCCATTCCGATCGCGCAGGGACTGTCCGAGCGCTTCGGTTCGGCCAAGCGCCAGGCGGAGATCGGCAGCCTGCCGATCAAGATTTCCGGCTGCATCAATGCCTGCGGCCATCACCATGTCGCGGCGATCGGCATTCTCGGCGTCGACCGCAAGGGCGTGGAAAACTATCAGATCACCTTGGGCGGCTCGGCCCGCGAGGACTGCTCGATCGGCGAACTCGTCGGCCCCGGCTTCGGCAGCGAGGCCATCGTCGACGCGGTCGAGAAGGTGGTCGACACCTATCTTGGCCTGCGTCTCTCCCCACAGGAAACATTCCTGGAGGCGGTGCGCCGTGTCGGCCTGCCGCCCTTCAAGGAGGCACTCTATGGACAGCGTGCTTGATCTTTCGGTCGCTCCCGTGACCGTCGGTTTGGCCAGCCCCGCCATCGATCCGGAAGCGCAGGCCATCGCGCTGGCGGCGCAATATCACGACGCCGATGCGCAGACCGTGCTGCGTGCGGCGCTGTCGCTCTACAAGGGCGGCATTGCGCTTGTCTCGAGCTTCGGCGCCGAATCGGCCGCCCTCCTCCACATGGTGGCGGAGATCGACCGCGCCACGCCGGTGATCTTCCTCGACACCGGCCGGCTGTTCAGCCAGACCCTGCTCTACCGCAACGAGCTCGCCCGCCGGCTCGGCCTCACCGATCTGCGCACGGCCTCGCCTCGCCAGGCGCTGGTACAACAGGAAGACCCCGATCGGCTGCTGGCCTACAGCAATCCCGACATGTGCTGCTGGATCCGCAAGGTCGACCCGCTCGACACCGCCCTGGAGCCTTTCTCGGCCTGGATCACCGGCCGCAAGCGCCACCAGGCTTCGACCCGTAGTGCCCTGCTGCCCTTCGAGGCGGATGCCGGGCGCATCAAGGTCAACCCGCTGGCGGACTGGACTGGCAAGGACGTGTCGGACTATCTCGAACGCCACGATCTGCCGCCCCACCCCCTGGTTGCCGACGGCTATCCCTCGATCGGCTGCATGCCCTGCACCAGCCGCGTCGCCGAGGGCGAGGATACCCGTGCCGGACGCTGGCGCGGCAAGTCCAAGGTCGAGTGCGGCATTCATGTTTCGCCTGAGAAGGCCGGAAGTGGTATCTGATAACAATTGACATTGTAGTTGACCGTCATTGCGAGCGGAGCGAAGCAGTCCAGGCGCCGAAAGGCGCATAATTGGGGCTTCTGTTTAGCTCCGCTCGCACTGGCCCTCGACGAGTCGAGCTCCATGCAATTTGGTATGAGAGACGACTTCCATACTGTTGAGAAGCCTGCGCTTTGCGTGGGGATTTAGGAGACGCGCGTGCCCCTCTGGAAGAATGGCCGTTTCGAGGCAGACATCTATACGCTCGCCGGCGACGAGGACGCCTTGCCGGACGGGGCCGTGATCGTCTCGCTGAAGCGCTTCCTGGTCGAAAAGGACAGCCTCGCTTCCCGCAACGCGCCGGTCGGGGTGGTGCTGCAGCCGGCCGACGACATCGACCTTCTGGCGGAGGCCCTGCCGAACCTGCCGCTACTGGCCCTCGCCTTCCCCAAATTCGGCGATGGCAGGGCCTTCTCCCTGGCGCGTATCGCCCGCGAGCGCTACGGCTTTGCCGGTGAGTTGCGCGCCGTCGGCGACATCCTGTTCGATCGTATCGCCTATATGATCCGCTGTGGCTTCGATGCCCTGGACATCAGCAATGGCCCGACGATCGCCGCGCTGGAAGCCGGCAAGGTGCCGATCTCGCACAAGCGCTATCAGCCGACCGGGAGCGACGAAACCAAGGCCGACAAGCTCAAGCCCTGGCGCCGGCTGGGATAGCCCGAGCATAAGGCGCTCGAGGCAAGCCGATGACCTCGCGCAACGGTGACCTGCAACCATCAAGCTTGCCCTTGTCAAAATATCGGCCCACAGTGCCTGGGAATCGGAGGCTGCATGCTCTCTTTCCAGGTAATGTTCATTCGGGCCATGTCTTCGGCTCTCGAAACCAGTCAAGCCAGCGCCGTCACCATTGGTCACCGTATGCCCATCCTGGCGACACTGCCATTCTGGCCCCACCCCGACAATCTGATCGAAGCCAGCCTCATGGTGACTGAAAAGTTCGAGGCTCTTGCCGAAGGTGCGGTTGCAGCGACTGGCGAGATGGCCGCGCTCGGCCTGCGCGCCGCTTTCGGCAAGGCCGATGCACAGGATCTGGCGTCCGGCTTGATCTCCGTTGCCGTCGCTGCCGCCAAGCCAGCCGAGCAACGGGTGCGGGCCAATGCTCGACGCCTCTCGCGCCATTGATGTGTGGCGTCGGCGCCAAGCGCGGCGATTGGTTCCATTCAATGGACAAGACAGCCCGCTGGGCGCCCTGTCAGTTCCCCTGTAGCGTAGCCGGGCCATGGAAAAGGTTTCTCTGAGCCAGGAGAAGGAAACCCTTCTCATCACCCTCTACGCCAAGGGCCAGGAAAGCCACCTGCCCGACTCGCTTTTGCAGGACCGCTTCGCAGCATCGGCGATAGACCGGATCGATTACGATTTCTCGCGCCTCGGCATCAACCGCGACATGATGATCGGGCTGGCGATGCGCGCCTACATCCTGGACAACTGGGCCCGCGCCTTCCTTGCCTTCCACCCTGACGCGATCGTGCTGCATCTGGGCTGCGGCTTGGATTCCCGGGTCTTCCGTATCGACCCACCCACCAGCGTGCACTGGTTCGACATCGACTATCCCGATGTGATCGCGCTCCGGCGCCGGCTCTATCCCGAGCGCGATGGCTACAGCCTGATCGGATCCTCCGTCACCGATCCTGCCTGGCTCGAGACCATTGTGCCTGAAGGTCGCCCGGCGCTGATCCTTGCCGAAGGCATGTTTCCCTATCTGCAGGCCGACCAGGCCGTTCCCCTGCTCGACAGGCTGTCCGGGCATTTTCGCAGCGGCGAGATTGCCTTCGATGCCTATAACAGCCTCGGCCTGCGCATGATCCGCAAGCAGCCCTCCATACGCGCCACCGGCGCACAGCTGCATTGGAGCCTTGGCGATCCCCATGACATTGAACGCCAGATCCCGCGTCTCAGGCTGATGCAGGAATTGCTCGCCTATGACAGGCAGGGTTACGATCCCGCGCAGATCGCCCGAATGTCCCGCCCTGCCCGCCTGGCCGTCTGGTTGTTCAAGGCCATCCCCGTCCTCGGCCGGGTCGGTCGGCTGCTGCGCTACAGGTTCTGACCGACGAAGCGACTGGCGATCGCAGAGCCACTTTTCAGATGCGGTCCGGACGGGGAGCAGGCTGGCTCCAGTCTTCTTCCAGAGCAACGCGCTTTAGCTTTTGACGCTGATCGTCAGCCTCGGCGAGCATCCAATCGCGGAACGACATGATCCCGGCGTCCTCGCTGCGGCCTTCTGCGTAGACGAGGTGATAGGTGTGGTCGCCAGCCATTTTGACACCGACATCGAACAGTCTGATCAGCCGCCCTTCGGCAAGGTCGTTGGCGATCATGGCGAGATCGGCGAGGCCGATGGCGCCGCTGTCGATGACGGCCTGCACCACATGGCTGGTATCGGCAAAGGCGACGCAGCCACTATCGTCGAAATCCCGGACACCGGCAGCGGTCATCCACATGCGCCAATTCGGCCAGACCAGATCGCCCCGGCGCCACTGCCGGTAGCATAGCGTCTGCCGCATGAGGTCCGCCGGCCTCTGGAAGCTGCTGCCGGCTTCGAGCCGTTTCGGACTACAGACGGCGACGACGATGGTGTCGAACAGCTGGACTGAACGAAGCCCGTCATACCGACCGTCGCCGAAACGGATGGCGAGGTCGACATCGTCGACCTCGAAATCACGGACCTCATCGGTGATGTCGAAACGCAGGTTCAAGCCTGGATGGGCAGCCTGGAAGGCCGGGAGCCTCGGCAGAAACCAATTGGTGGCAAAGCGGGCGCCAAGAGACAGGCTGAGTTGCGCCGATCCGCGCTGCAGTTGCCCGGCACGGCTGACAGCGCGCTGCAGAGTGTGAAGTGCCTCGCCGACCGCCTCGAACAGAACCACACCCGCCGGAGTGAGTTGGATTCTGCGGCTGGTGCGCGCGAACAACACCAGGCCGAGTTGTTCCTCGATCTCCTTGACCTGATAGCTGACCGCCGCCGGCGTCAGGCCGACCTCCTCGGCCGCGCGGGTGAAATTCAGATGCCGGCCCGCCGCCTCGAACGTCTTCAGGGCCCGGGTTCCCGGCAGGGTGCGCTTCATCGATCTTCAAGCCAATTTTGATGTTTCATCGAGAATTACTCGTTTTTCATGGCCTCATCAATCATCCATGACAGTACGACTTGACAATCAAGGGGCCGGGAGGCGGCGACCTGCCTTCTCGGCACCCCATATGGAGTGATTGCATGTCTGTCGGCACCGCCCCTTGCGAGGCGTATCCGGGCGATCTCGCCCACCCCTCCCCGCCCGATCCAGGCACGGCCTTTCGCTGGCCCGCCCGCCTGTGGATCGTCCTTCTCGTCTCGAGCGGGGTCATCCTGCTCGATGGCCTCGACGTCTCGATGATCGTGGTGGCGATACCGCAGATCCAGCGGGAATTCGGCATGAGCGCCGCCACCGCGCAATGGCTGGCCGGCGCTTATATCCTGGCCTTCGGCAGCTTCCTTCTCCTGGGCGGGCGCTGCGCCGATCTGTTCGGCCGGCGTCGCATGCTGGTCTCGGCCATGGCCGTATTCGTCCTCGTCTCGGTGTTCGGTGCCTTCGCCAGCGATCCCTCGCTGCTGATCGCCTCGCGTTTCGTCAAGGGCATGGCGGCGGCCTTCACCGTACCGGCGGCGATGTCATTGCTGACAACCATCTTTCCCGAAGGCCCCCAGCGCAACAAGGCGTTCGGCATCTTCAACGTCTTCGAGGCCTCCGGCTACTCTTCCGGCCTGTTGATCGGCGGGCTGCTCGCCACGCTGAACTGGCGGGCCGTGTTCATCCTGCCGGTACCGGTCGCCTTGCTGATCCTGTGGGCGGCGCTGCGCTTCGTGCCGGCAGACCCGCCCACCGCCAAGCGGATCCGGCTCGACCTCGGCGGCGCGCTGACCCTGCTCGGCGGCATGCTGACCTTGGTCCTCGCGCTCGTCTCCGCCGCCGAAACCGGCTGGCTGTCGCCATGGACCATCGGTGGCCTCATTCTGTCAGGCCTGCTGCTTGCCGGCTTTGCTGCCATCGAGAGCCGTGTCGAGGAACCCCTGATCCGCCTCGGCCTGTTCCGCAATCGCGGGCTGGTGGCCGCGAATGCGAGCGCGGCCCTGCTCTATGGCGGCGCGATGGGCTTCCAGTTCCTGCTCGGCCTCTATCTGCAGAACCTCTTGGGCTGGCAGCCCTGGCAGATGGCGCTCGTCCTGCTACCCGCGGGGTTGATGGTGGTGATGATCGGCCCCAAGCTCGGCGCGCTGATGGACAGGTTTGGGGTTACCCGCATTCTGCTCCTCGGCCTCGCCGCCTTCGTGCCCTGCTACCTGCTGGCGCTCCGCCTCGGTCCGGAGCCGGAGCTGTGGACCCTCTTGCTGCCGGTGTCGCTGCTCTGGGGTTTCGGCTTTGCCCTCAGCATCTCAGCCTTGATGGTTGCCGGAACCAGCGGCGTCGCCGACGAGGAACAGGGCCTCGCCGCCGGTCTTCTCAACAGTTCCCTGCAGGTCGGCGGCGCCTGCGGCCTTGCCGTGGTCACCGCGGTCATCATGCCGGCGACGGAGGTGGCCATGCTTTCCTCCGGCGTGGTGGTCAGCCTAGTCTTCGCATTCCTGACGCTGCTTGTGCAGCTGGCCCTTCGGCGCGGCTGAGGGTACAGGGCCGGAGCGGTACCGGGACAGCTCTCAATTGGTCTGCTTCTGGAACTCGAAGATCTTGCGCAGGAAGCCGGGCGCAATCGCCGAAAGCGGGTTGACCGTGAGCACCGGTGCATTGACCCGGCCCGATACCTTGAAGTTGATGGCGAACAAGCCGCCATATTGGCCGCCGCTCAGCAGGCCGCCGATGAGCGGGATCTTGGAGAAGATGTTGTTCAGGGCATAGGCAGGCACGAAGGTGCCGGTGAGGTTGACCCTATCCGTGCCATAGTCGAGGGCGCCCGACAGGCTGACGCCGACATCCGGCCCCCAGACGACCGAATCCAGGATGCCGATACGCGAGGCCGTCCGGGTGAAGGCGAGTTCGAGTCTGGTGAACTGGGCGGAGTCGCCGCTGCCAGGCGCATATGAAGAGAGTTTGCCCGCATTCTTCAACGTGCTGCGATATTGCCCCAGAGCCGTCTCGTTCTCCACCGAGAAGCTGCGCATCACCAGGCGGCCGCGCATATTGTCGATCACCGGTGAGAAGCGGGCACCGAGCGCACCGCCGCGCAGACGGGTGTAGAGATCCAGGAAACGCATGACGGCACCGGCATTGGTGGACTGGACCGTGACCAGATTGCCGTCACGCCCCTCATTGCCTAGCGAGGCGGTGAGCTGGCCATTGACCAGCCTGCTGCTGAGATCGAGCTTGCGGATCGTCGTGCCCTTGCTGTCCAGCATCAGGCCGAGATCGGCGAGCGTCTCGTCGTTGAAGCCGACCACCTGGCCCAGCCTGATGTCGGCATTGACGCTGGTGCTGGCGCTGCCGCCCTTGGCCCGCTTCTGCAGCATCGACAGCAAGGGGCGGGCATCGAGCCGGTTGCCGCGCACGAATACCTTCCAACCATTGCCGAGCGGCTCGAAAACACCCTGGAAATCATCGCCCGGCGACAGGCTGATCCTATCCATCATCGCCTTGCGCAGCTTGTTGTCCGGGCCGAGCGTCACGGTGCCGCGCAGCGAGACCGGCCCGCTGTCCAGCATCAGCTTGTCGAGCGTGCCGCCGCCCTTGTCGGCGGGATCCCAACTGAAGCTGAGCTTGCCCGGAGCGCCGGCCGGCTTCTGCCAGCCCGGCAACAGGTCCTTGATACGCACCGCGGCCAGATCGATGTCCACATCGTAGCGCGGGTCGCGCGGATCGGCGACCGGGTGAATGTCGGCCTGAACGGGCCCCGTCAGCGCATCGCCGAAATCGAAGCCCTTACGCTTTCTCGTCGCCTCATCCAGGATGACGCTGAGGGCCATCTGCGGTTCCTGACCTTCGGCCTTGCGCAGGTCGAAATTGGCCGGCAGCCCATCGAAGACGCCCTTGCCGGTGAGCAGCATCAGTCCCGGCTCTAGCGAGAGCTTCATCGTGCCGTTCTGCAAGCTACTGCCGGCAACGTGATCGATCTGCATTTCCTGCACGCCGCCCGTGATGGCATATTTGATGTCGTCAGGACGGGGATGGTCGATCAGCGGCAGGTCGAGCTTGACCTTGAGATCGGCTATGCCATTGACCTCATCGGGCTTGATATCCATGCCCTTGGCGGCCTCGGCCAACGGCGGCATGGTCATCAGCTTGGCTACCGCCTGTGCCGGACCTTTCACTCCGAAAACCGCGGACTGGCTCGGCGGCTTCTGGGCGAAATCGTTGATCTTGTAGGTCCCGTCGGCAAGGGCGAGCGTACCGGTGTCACCGGTCTCGACCGAAGCGCTGTCGATACTGACGGTAAGACGACGGCCCGAGAAATCGACCCTGCCCTCGGCATCGCTGATCGGCGGCAGCGTATCGACGATCTGAACAATGCCTTTCGACATCGGGACCGAGCCGGAAAGCGCCTCGTCCGGCAGGGGGGGAGTCTTGCCATTGACCGAAGCGAGCGCTCCCTGGGGAATAGCGAGCTTGAGCGTCGCTCCATCGGCGACACCGCCCTTGATATGATCCTCCAGCCAGATCTTGGCCTCAGGTATCGAGAAGACGGGCCATATCCGGGTCAGCGCCACGGCCGACAGGGTCTTGGCCTTCGCCGTCAGGTCGATCGCGGGGGTCTTGCCGCCGAAGCCGACAGCGCCGCTGAAATCAATGGCGACGGTCGGCCCCAGCACCTCGCCCTTGTCCAGGCTGAGACGATTGGTGGCGGGATCATAGCGTCCGGCAAGATCGATGCGGTCGAGCTTCAGCGGCGGACGTTCCTCGCGGCGGCCTGCCAGCAACACGTCCGGCGCCTGCAGATCGTAGGTCCAGACCGGCCCCGTCGCGTCGGAAGGCGGAACGACCTTGCCCTTGAAATCCAGGATGCCCTCACCCGATCTGACCATGGCCTGGGCGACCTGGACGGTGCCAGCCGTCTTGTTCCAGCTCAGGCTGATCTGAGCGCCATCGAACACGAAGGGCGGTTCCTTCGGCTCGACATTCCAACTGCCCCCGGCGCTGGTAACGCTGACCTCGGCCATCTCGACCGAACCGTCGGGATTGATGGTCGCACGGGCCAGCACATCGAAGGAGGCCTTGACCGATGGCTGTTCGACACCCGGCGCCAACGCTGCCACGAGTTCGGTGACGCCAATATTGCTGGCCTTGACATCGATCGAGCGCGGTTCGCCGTCTCCTCCTTCGGTGGTGGCATTGATGGAGCCGCCCGCGGCGGCCAGGGCCACCGACAGGCCACCGGCAGCGGCGGTCCGGCGAACGGTCAGATCGATGCCGCGATGAATGATGTCATGACCGATCGCCTGGTCGTGCACGGCCAGCGCGGCATCGCGCAACTCGACCCTGTCGATGGAGCCGATCGAGGCGATCATCGTGTCGAAGCCGTTGAGAACCGCCGCAAGCGACAGGGCTCCGCCCGCGGGTGGGGCCGTGGTATCGACCCCGGCCTGGAGCGTGAATCGGCCGTCGATGCTGACATTGACGGTAGCCGCCGCGCCCTCCACCACGATCGAGCGCGCCGTGACGTCGCCAAGCAGCAGCGACGTCAGATCGAAACCGGCATAAACGCGCGGCGCCGAGGCGATCACGACGTCATGTTCCCTGACGGTCACGCCGCGGATCATCGCAATCAGCCCCTCCGGGCGGCGTTCGATCGCCACATCGTCCAGGCTGAGGCGATAGCCCGGCGGCAATTTGGCGGCGATGGCCTGATGCACGGTCTGGGTGATGAAAGGCAGCGATAGAGGACCATTGCCCAGTCGCCAGTAGAAGATGCCAATGGCAGCCCCGACCACCACCGCAGCCGTAACGACCACGGAAACGGCACTTCGGAGCAGCACCCGGCCGCTACCGCGCCGCGGCCGGGCCGGGGAGGCCATGGGCGGTGCTTCTGGATCTGCCGGCAACGCCTCCACGGGATGGTCGTATGGCAATTGGCCCGCAGCGTTCTCCAGGGCCGCCGGTTCATCGGCGGCAGCCGTCGTTTCATGCACTGCGTTGTGTGCGTCCCTCGCCATCAACGATTCGCCAGCCCCTTGCGCTCGATCCTTCATGCCCCACGGCATGCCGCTGGGATCATGGCCTCACCCAGGTTGCCGCACCGTTAAGGAAACGCAGTAGGATGAAGATGCAAATTGTTGAGATAAGTCGACAATTTAATATCGTCTTTCTCACGAATACGCTGGGCAAACACACACCGGACTTCCTCATCCCGATAGATGAGGGCCATGGATGCAAAACGGCCTGGACCGTGCCTGCTCCGAAACATACACGATTGTGCCTTGACGTACCATTTTGCCGAAAGGATGGCATATGCATCCCCTGCAGGCCGGTGAGGCCGCTCCCGCCTTTTCTCTGCCACTCGCCGATGGCGGCACGATCCGGCTTGCGGATTTCCAAGGCCGCAAACTGGTGATCTTCTTCTATCCCAAAGCGGATACACAGGCCTGCACCCGTGAAGCCGTGGAGTTTTCAGCCGCCAAGGCGGATTTCGCCGCCGCCGGCACGGAACTGCTCGGCGTCTCGCATGACCCTGTGCGCAAGCAGCAGAAATTCGTGGCAAAGCACGGATTGACCACGGCAATCGCCTCCGACGAAAGCCTCGATATGCTCAATGCCTACGGTGTGTGGGGTGAGAAGCAAATGTATGGTCGCACCTATCTCGGCATCGAACGCACCACGCTGCTGATCGACGGCAAGGGCGTCGTCGCCCGCGTCTGGTCGAAGGTGCGCGTCGCCAACCATGTCGCCGAAGTGCTCGAAGCAGCACGCGCATTGGCGTAATGGCAATCTTGGTTTTCATTTAAGCGGGATTTGGAGTGTCAGCCCCACTCCATCACCTGATGGAGCTGAGAGGCTGACACTCCGTGGCTCCCGCCCCTTCATAAAACAAACGCAGCCGTGGTGCCAAAGGCGCACTCGGCCTATTCATCGTGTGAATGGATCGATGAATTCTCGCAATGCTCGCAGGCAGGGCTGGTTCTTGTAGCGCCCTCGCCTTACGATGCCGTCGTGACATGACGAGACCCCGATGAACAAACCGCTCGGCCCGATCCGCAGGGCCTCCGCCTGCCCGCATGATTGCCCCTCGACCTGCGCCCTCGAGATCGAAGTGCTCGATCGCAACACGATGGGCCGGGTCTATGGCGCCGCCGACAACAGCTTCACCAAGGGCGTGATCTGCGCCAAGGTCGCCCGCTATGCCGAGCGCGTGCATCACAAGGATCGCCTGCTCCATCCGCTGTTGCGCACCGGGCCAAAGGGATCGGGCCAATATACGCGCATCGGCTGGGACGAGGCGCTCGACCGCACCGCCGAGGCCATGCTGGCCGCAGAACGCGACTTCGGAGCCGAAAGCGTCTGGCCCTATTACTATGCCGGCACCATGGGCCTGGTCATGCGCGACGGCATCAACCGCCTGCGCAATGCCAAGCTCTATTCGGGCCAGTATTCCACCATCTGCACCTCTCTGTCCTGGTCGGGCTATCTCGCCGGCCATGGCCGCATGACCGGCACCGATCCGCGCGAGATGGCTCAATCGGACTGCATCGTGCTGTGGGGCACCAATGCGGTGGTGACGCAGATCAATGTGATGACCCACGCCGCCTCTGCCCGCAAGAAGCGCGGCACCAAGATCGTGGCCGTCGACGTCTATGACAACGCCACCATGCAGCAGGCTGACATCAAGATCATCCTCAAGCCGGGCACGGACGGTGCGCTGGCCTGCGCCCTCATGCATGTGCTGTTCCGTGACGGCTATGCCGACCGGGCCTATCTCGCCAAATTCGCCGATCACCCGGCTGAGTTCGAAGCCCATCTGGCCAGCCGCACGCCGCAATGGGCTTCCGATATCACCGGCGTGCCGGTAGCGGAGATCGAAGCGCTGGCCAGGCTGCTCGGCGAGCGCCCCCGTACCTTCTTCCGCCTTGGCTATGGCTTTGCCCGTTCGCGCAACGGTGCGGCCTCGATGCATGCGGTCAGTGCCATTCCCGTGGTGATGGGCGCCTGGCAATATGAGGGCGGCGGCGCGCTGCATTCCAATTCGGGCATGTTCGGCTGGCGCAAGACCCTGATCGAGGGGCTGGACGTGCGCGACCCCAAGGTGCGCGAGCTCGACCAATCCCGCATCGGCCCCATCCTCACCGGCGATGCCGAGGCATTGTGCGGCGGCGGCCCGGTGAAGATGCTGCTGATCCAGAACACCAATCCGATGGCGGTCGCGCCTGACCAGGACCTGGTGAAGCAGGGCTTTGCCCGCGAGGACCTCTTCACCGTGGTGCATGAGCAGGTGATGACGGATACCGCCCGCATGGCCGACCTCATCCTGCCGGCTACCATGTTCGTCGAACATGACGACGTCTACCAGGGCGGCGGGCAGCAGCACATCCTGCTCGGTCCCAAGCTGATCGAGCCGCCGGGCGAATGCCGCAACAATCACGAGGTGATCAGCGCCATCGCCGCCCGCGTCGGCGCCGAGCACCCTGCCTTTGCCATGGATCCGCGTGAGCTGATCGACCGCACGCTTCAAGCCTCCAAGCGCGGCACCCTGGCCGAGCTGGAGGAAAAGCGCTGGCTCGACGTGCAGCAGCCTTTCGAGGACGCCCATTTCCTGAAGGGGTTCGGCTGGCCGGACGGCAAGTTCCGCCTCAAGGCCGACTGGCCGAAGAACCCCTATGCGGCACCCGCCAAGTTCGGGCCCGTGCACGACATGCCCGCCTTCCCCGATTACTGGACGGCGATCGAACTGGCCGACGACATCTTCCCCTTCCGCCTGACCACCAGCCCGGCCCGGAACTTCCTCAATTCGAGCTTCACGGAAACTCCGACCTCGCTCGCCAAGGAAGAACGGCCCGATGTGCTGATCCATCCCGACGATGCCGCCGCCCACGGCATAGAGGATGGTGACAAGGTCGAGCTGGAAAGCCCGCGCGGCAAGGTGCGGCTGCATGCCAAGCTCTTCGAAGGCCTGCGCCGCGGCGTGCTGGTGGCGGAATCGATCTGGCCGAACAGCGCCTATGAAGACGGCAAGGGCATCAACACCTTGACCGGGGCCGACGCGCCCGCCCCCGTCGGCGGCGGCGCTTTCCATGACAACAAGGTCGCCATCCGCAAGCTTCCAGCTTTGGCGTCATGACCCGCGACGAATACAACGCCTTCTGCGGCACGCTCCCGGCCACCAGCCATGTGGTGCAATGGGGCGGCGCCCATGTCTGGAAGGTCGGCGACAAGGTCTTCGCCATCGGTGGCCAGCAGGACGGCGAACCGCGCTACACCTTCAAGGTCAGCGACATCTCCTATGAGGTGTTGAAAGAACAGCCGGGTCTGCGCCCGGCGCCCTATCTGGCCTCGCGCGGCATGAAATGGATCCAGCATTACGCCGAACCCGGCCTGAGCGACGAGGATCTGCGCGATTATCTGCGCCAGTCCCATCTGATCGTCTCGCGGGGCCTCTCGAAGAAGAGGCGGGCCGCGTTGGGCCTGCCGGGCTAACCTTTACGTGGCCCCCTTCTCCCGTAATGACGAACGGTGTCACCTGCCTATTTGGGACAACCAAGATGGATGCCTCCGCAGCAGAAGCCGTGATTGCCGGCCAGCTCGCCGCCTATAATGCCCGCGACATCGAAGCCTTCATGACCTTCTGGCATGAGGATGCGCTGGTCTTCGAGCATCCTTCGACCTTGCTGGCGGCGGGCGCCGCCGAAATCCGGGCCCGCCACCTCGTTCGTTTTCGCGAACCCGATTTGCACGGCAAGCTGATCGGCCGGCTCTCGGTCGGCACCCTGGTGGTGGACCGCGAAATCGTCACCCGCAATTTCCCAGAGGGCCGAGGCGAGGTCGACGTGATGGCGATCTATGAGGTCGAGGACGGCAGGATCGCCAAGGCCTGGTTCAAGCTCGGCACGCCGAGGCTTGCCGCACAAGGGGACTGAAGAGCGACGTGTGCCAATCCACCCGGCCACGTTTCTCGCCCCTTTTCCTTCCCTCCATCGCCTCGCCTTTTGACAAACTGACCTCGCCGGCAGCACCATCCCACGGACCACCAGCGAGGCAATCCGTGAGAGGAGCCGGTCATGGCCGTCGATCGCAGCCACAAGCGCACATTGGGCAATCATCCCCTGCATCCCGAAACCCTGATGCTGGGCTATGGCTATGACCCGGCCCTGTCGGAAGGCTCGGTGAAGCCACCGGTATTCCTCACCTCCACCTTCGTGTTCCAATCGGCCGAGGATGGTCGCGATTTCTTCGACTATACCTCCGGCCGACGCTCGCCCCCCGCCGGCAGTGCGGCGGGCCTGGTCTATTCGCGCTTCAACCATCCCAACACCGAGATCGTCGAGGATCGCCTCGCCATCTATGAGGGCGGCGAAGCCGCCCTGCTGTTCTCCTCGGGCATGGCGGCCATCTCCATGGCTGTGCTGGCCTATGCCCGTCCCGGCGATGTCGTGCTGCATAGCCAGCCCCTCTATGGCGGCACCGAGACGTTGCTCGCCCGTACACTTGCCGATTTCGGCATCGGGCACACGGGTTTCATCGACGGTCTGCATGCCGCAACAATCAGTGAGGCGGCCGACAAGGCGATGACGGCGGGCCGTGTCAGCGTCATCCTGATCGAGACCCCGTCCAATCCGGTCAACACCCTGGTCGATTTCTCCCTCATCAGCGAGGCGGCCGATCGCATCGCCGAGCTCCAGGGTGCGCGGCCGGTGATCGTCTGCGACAATACACTGCTGGGTCCGCTCTTCCAGCGCCCCCTCGGCCATGGCGTCGACATCGTGGTCTATTCGGCTACCAAATATATCGGCGGCCACAGCGACCTGATCGCCGGCGCGGCCATCGGCAGCAAGGCCGTGCTGAAGCCCGTGCGCACCTTGCGCAGTGCCATCGGCACGCAGCTCGATCCCCACACCTGCTGGATGCTCGGCCGTTCGCTCGAAACCTTGTCGCTGCGCATGCAGGCGGCCGCACGCAATGCGATTGCCGTTGCCGACTTCCTGGCCGCTCATGCCGGCGTCGCCGCCGTGCATGCCTTGCACGCACTGCCGGAAGACAGCCCGGCGCGACGGGTATTCGAGCGCCAATGCACCGGCGCCGGCTCGACCTTCTCGATCGAGATCAAGGGCGGCCAGGCCGAGGCCTTCCGGCTGCTCAACGCACTCAAGGTGTTCAAGCTCGCCGTCAGCCTCGGCGGCACCGAGTCGCTCGCCAGCCATCCCGCCTCGACCACCCATTCGGGCGTACCGGCCGAACTGAGGGCCCAGCTCGGCGTGACCGACGCGACCATCCGGCTCAGCGTCGGCATCGAGAATGCCGAGGACTTGATCGCCGACCTCGCCCAGGCGCTGGAGGCCTGAGCGGGCAGACATGCTGGGGAACGGGCGCGTCAGTCGTAGAAATGCGGGGCCTGCCTGAAACCGGTCCAGGCCTCGGGATCGTGGCCCGGCACCACGATCGCCCCCACCCGGTCGGCGAGGAAACGCAGCTTGCGTACCGACCGCGCCACGTCGCTGGCCGAGCACATCAGGCCCGGCAGCGCCTTCTCGCTCCAATGATCCCAGGTATAGGCGGCATCGATCGCCAGCAGGAACGGCCCGCTGTTCGGAAGGTTGACCAGCACGGATTGATGGCCGGGCGAATGCCCTGGGGTGAACAGGATCCGGATGCTGCCATCGCCATAGAGATCGAAATCGTCGGTCGCCTCCCCCTCGAGGAAATGCCAGGCGAGGCCCGGCCGGTCGAAGTCACGGCGGACATAGGCTGCCGCCGCGAACCAGTCGGGGGTGAAGGCGTACTCATATTCCCGGCGCTGCACGATGTGCGTGGCGTTGGGAAAGCGACCGACGGCGCCGCTATGGTCCGAATGCAGGTGCGAGAGCAACACGAAG
The DNA here is from genome assembly GCF_052114505.1 of Labrys sp. KB_33_2. Classification (NCBI taxonomy): domain Bacteria; kingdom Pseudomonadati; phylum Pseudomonadota; class Alphaproteobacteria; order Hyphomicrobiales; family Xanthobacteraceae; genus Labrys; species Labrys sp. KB_33_2. The sequence goes on from NZ_JBFREW010000010.1 coordinate 319,452, forward strand.
CGGATATTGCCGGGCTGGACGCCGAGAGCCTGAAGCTGGGCGAGGCAGCCTTGTTCGGGCGTCATCACCGGCCGGAAGACTTCGACGCTGCCACCCCAATAGGCACCGGGATCAGCAAGGCCTTCAGTCGCCAGACCTCCGTCGATCAGCACGGCTCCCTTCGGATGCATCACCAGGAACCAGGGAACCGGGATCTCGTAGTCCTCCCCCTCGCCCTGGTTCATCTTGATGTGGTGCGGCTTGCAGCGCTGGGTGCCGGACTGGAACATATACAAACGTAGACTAGACATTCGAAACTCCGACTGCCCGCCGAGGCGGTCATCCTCTCGCGCTCTCATGATAGTGGCGATCCTGGGTGATGCCGCCATAGCCATAGGTCGTCGCCCGGCAATCCACGATGTGGACATTGGAATGGGAATGAACGTTTCCAATTATCGCCGACAGCAGCTCAAAGGCCTGGGCGAGGAAGGCGGCCTTCTCCTCCCGGGTATTGGTCTCGTCGGTGACCGTCACTTCCAGGCGGAACGAGTTCTTGCCGAGCTCCGCCAGGGACTGCCCCGCAATGAACCATTGCTCATGCGGCAGATAGTCGACCGTCACCAGGGTGCGATCGGGCTCCTTGCGCAGGACGGTGCAGGTGAGACGCGCGACTTCGTCGGCAAGGCGGCGGGTGAGGCTGCCGTCGGCCTGGGCGGAAACGGTGAGAAAGATACCGGGCATGTCAGCTCCTTCATGGGGGACAGCGCCTGTATGAAGCGAAGCTTTCATTCGGAAAAGCAGGAAGATATGATATTATCCATCGGAAAATAGGATGGATAAATGCGCCCCTTCGACCTCGACCTGCTGCAAACGCTCGTCGCCATCGCCGAAACAGGCAGCCTGTCGGCAGCGGCGCCACGGGTCCACCGCTCGCAATCGGCCGTCAGCGAACAGATGCGCAAGCTCGAGCAGCATTGCGGCGTGACTTTGCTGGTGCGCGGCAAATTCGGTGCAAGCCTCACGCCGGCGGGCGAGCGCCTGGTCGTGCATGCGCGCCGGCTGCTGGCGCTCAGCGAGGAAGCTTTTCGCGATGTCCTGGGCATGCCACTTGCCGGCGATCTGCGCCTGGCCATCACCGACTATTTCCGCCCGGCGACGATCACGCTCCTGCTCAAGCGCCTGCGCGAGCGCTATCCGCAACTCAGGCTGCATGTCGCCACCCGCCAGAGCCTGATGATCGAGAGCCGCCGCGACTTCGACATCGGCCTGTCCATGCGCCTTCTCGACGACGACACGCCGGGCGAGGACGGCCGCATCCGGCTCGGCCGCGAACCCCTGTCGTGGGTGGCCTCTCCCACCCTTGCGCTCGATGGCAGCCAGCGCCTGCCGCTGGTGGTGCTTCCCGAGGCCTGCGCGCTGCAGCGCCTGATCATCCGCACGCTCAACCAGGGCGATATCGACTATGAGATCGCCCATTCGGCTGCCGGGGTCGCCGGCCTGCATCTGGCGCTCGCCGCCGGCCTGGGCGTGGCCTGCCTCAACCGTTCCGCCATACCGGCCGGCATGGCCATTCTCGACGCCGGTTTCGGCCTTCCGGCCATGCCCGACATCGAATTCTCCATCCTGCCGCCCCAGGCCGGCGAATCGGCCCTGGTAACGGAAGTCCGCCATTTGCTGTCCAAGGAGCTTGCCTGATCGCTTCGGTGCTCTAGACGCGAAGAAGGCGGCCTTTCAGGGAAGGCCGCCCGCCGAAAGCACAGCTTGCAGGTTGAAGGCGCCCTATTTCTGCGCACCCGGCCCGAAGGACTGACCGTTCACAGTGACCTTGCGGGCGAGACTGTCGAAGTCGATATCCCAGGTCAGCCGGCCGTCAGGCCCGGTCTTCGCCAGGCCCTTCAGGAAGGCGATGCCCATGGCGGCGCGCTGCGGCCCGGGGTCGGAGCCACCGGCCTTTCCGAGAGCGGCGGCGATTCCATCCAGATTGGAGGTAGAGACCGTCGCCTTGCCCTGCTGGGCGGGCAGCAGTGAGGTTTCCCCCTGCCCCTTCACATCGTAGGCGGGCGCCGTCAGGCTCTGGCCGAAGGTGAGCTTGGGCTGGTTCGCCAGAAGCAAGGGCATCAGCACCGCTTTTAAGGCGTCGGCCTGGGCGGGTTTTGCATCGGTGCCAGCCTCGATCATCTTGCCGGCGATCGTCTCGAGATCGAGCCCTGTCAGGTTGAAATCGAGGGTAGCTTTTTCCGGCACCAGGGACTTGGCCCAGTCTGGCATCATGCCGTCCGGCAGGACGAGACCGTTCATGGCCAGATTCAGGCCGACATTGCTTGTCTTCACCAAGCCGTTCGAGGCGAGATTGGTATCCACCGAGGCAATCTTGATGATGCCCTTGGGCGTCCCCACCGTCATGTTGTCATAGCGGATCTGCGCCGTCAGCGTTTGCCACAATGGCAATACGGCCTTCAGCTTGGCCCGCGCCTGCTCCTGGGCCGCCTTGCCATTGTCGCCAGCCTTGCGGGCCGCGAAATAGGCGAGGGCCTGCATGAACTGCGGGCTGCTGAAGCCACTGGCTGCGAAGGTCTCGTGCACGCGATCGGCGCGCAGCACCATGGGAGGGGCAGGGTTGGCCGGATCTTTGACGGTGACCGTCTCGACGAGGTCCAGGAGGTCGCCCGTCATGTTCAGGTCCGTCTTGCTGGCATCCCCCACCTTTCCGGTGATGGTGAAATCGATCTTGCCGATGCTAGCGTCGATGTCCTCGATGGGCGAGCGCATGGTGAAGACGGCCGACTCGCAGCTCATTGTTTGATCGGTGAATTGCACGGCCTTGGGGTCGAAAACGCCCTTTCCGATGCAATTCTTCAGGCGCTGGACCAGTTCGCTCTGAGGGCCGGCCTTTCCTGATTTGTAGGTGAAATCGAGCGAAGGCGTGGTCTGCTCGAAGATGTATTTGCCACCTCCCTGCGGCGTAAGGCGGGTGGCAAGCGGACCGAAGCTGAATTGTGCACCGTCAGCAGGCAGGCCGAGCTTGCTGCTGCTGAGATCGTAGACGAGATCGTAGCTGTCGCCATTGGGCTTGACCGTGACAATACCCTTCTCGATCACTTTCGGGCCAAGATAGCGAGCAATCTCTTCTCGGATCGCCTTGGCTCCCTGCTCGGTGGCAGGTTCTGCCATTGCCGGCGGCGAGACCAACCCGATCAGTGCGACGCTCACCAGCATTGCCTTGCGCGCAACACGGTGCTTACGCTCAGATTTCTTCAAGAAAGTCATAAAATACCCGGTCTGCTGCATGGAAGATCCCCGTCTCCCTATGCCATAACCCGATGCGCGCCGCCTGTGAATTTTTGCTGCAGGCCCCCGCATGAGACCCGTTCATCGCCCCTCTCGAGCACAGTTTACAATTCCTCCAACTATTTGACATGCCTCTGTCATGTCGGTGGCCAAGAAGGAGCGCAATTCAAGCCGGAGAGTCGCCATGCGCTTCATCGAAAGACCTTTGTCCCGCCGCCGCTTCCTGACCGCAACCGCCGCAACCGGCCTTCTCGGTGCAACGGGTTCGCTGGCGATGCCGGGGGTCTCCCGTGCCGCCGATCGTCCCCAGGTTACGGCCGGCCTGCAGTCGGGCGACGTAGCCGGCGACAGAGCCGTGCTGTGGTCGCGCACCGACCGCCCAGCCAATGCGATCTTCGAATGGTCGACCACCGAGAGTTTCAAGACCGTGAACCGGCTGCCGATGGTGACGGCCTCCCCCGAGACGGACTACACCGTGAAGATCCTGGCGGAAGGCCTGCCGGCGGACCAGGAGATCTTCTACCGCGTGCGCTTCCAGGATCTCGCCCATACCGGCGTCGAGAGCGAGGTCGTCACCGGACATCTGCGCTCGGCTCCGGCCGGGCTGCGTGACGTCTCCTTCGTCTGGTCCGGCGATACCGCCGGCCAGGGCTGGGGCATCGATGCCGACCGTGGCGGCATGAAGATCTATTCGGCCATGCTCAAGCACAACCCGGATTTCTTCATCCATTCCGGTGACAACATCTATGCCGACGGCGTGATCAAGCCCGAGGTGAAGCTGCCTGACGGCACCATCTGGAAGAACATCGTCACGCCGGAAAAGTCCAAGGTCGCCGAGACCCTCGACGAATATCGCGGACAGTACAAATACAACCTCATGGACAAGAATTTCCGCGCGCTCTATCAGCAGGTTCCTGTCATCACCCAGTGGGACGACCATGAGGTGACCAACAACTGGTCGTCCTCCAAGGACCTGCTCAGCGACGATCGCTACAAGGAAAAGTCGATTGCGGCCCTGGCGGCGCGCGCCGCACAGGCCTTCCACGAATATATGCCGATCGCCACCACTTTGGCCGAGCCGCGCCGGGTCTATCGCAAGATCCCCTATGGCCCGCTGCTCGACGTCTTCATGCTCGACATGCGCACCTATCGCGGCCCCAACGGCGACAATCTGCAGACCACGGAAGGTGGGGAAGCCGCCTTCCTCGGCGCCGAGCAGCTTGCCTGGCTCAAGCGCGAACTCGCCAACTCCAAGGCGACCTGGAAGGTGATCGCCGCCGACATGCCGCTCGCTCTGGTGGTGTGGGACAAGGCCGACCAGAAGAAGGGCTTCGAAGCCGTCTCCAACAACGACAATGGCAAGCCACTCGGCCGCGAGCTCGAATTCGCCGATCTCCTGCGCTTCATCAAGGCGGCCGGCGTGAAGAACACGGTGTGGCTGACGGCCGACGTCCACTACACCGCGGCCCATTACTACAACCCGGACAAGGCGGCTTTCCAGGACTTCGATCCCTTCTGGGAGTTCGTCTCCGGCCCGCTCCACTCGGGCACCTTCGGCCCGAACGACCTCGACATGACCTTCGGGCCCGAGCTCAAATATGTGAAGGCGCCGGAAGGCGGCCAGCAGAACCTGTCGCCCGCGGCCGGCCTGCAGTTCTTCGGCCATGTCGCCATCGCCGCCGACACGCGGGTGATGACCGTCACCTTGCGCGACGCCGCCGATGCCTCGCTCTGGTCGACCCAGCTCGAGCCGAAGCTCGGCTGAGTGTCATCCCGCACGCGGTGCAGCATGCAATGCTGCGCCGCAGATGCGGGACCGCATCGAGATATGGCCTCATCCGACTTGCGATCCCGGACCTGCGCTGCATCACTTCGTGCTGCAACGCGTCCGGGATGACAATATCGATCACCCCCGCGCGTAAAGATCGCGATAGGTCGTCTGCAGCACGTTCTTCTGGACCTTGCCCATGGTGTTGCGCGGCAATTCGTCGACGAAGAGCACGCGCTTGGGCTGCTTGAACTTGGCGAGGCGCCCTTCCAGGGTCTGAAGGATCGTTCGTTCCTCCACGGTGGCGCCGGGCTTGCGCACCACGATGGCCGTCACGCCCTCGCCGAAATCGGCATGCGGCACGCCGATGACGGCGCTCTCGAACACGCCGGGAATGCCATCGATTTCCGTCTCGACTTCCTTGGGATAGACGTTGTAGCCGCCGGTGATCACCAGGTCCTTGCCACGTCCGACGATGTGGACATAACCCTGGGCATCGATCTTGCCGAGGTCGCCGGTGATGAAGAAGCCGTCGGGCCGGAATTCCGACTTGGTCTTTTCCGGCATGCGCCAATAGCCCTTGAACACGTTGGGGCCCTTCACCTCGATCATGCCGATCTCGCCTTGCAGCAAGGCCTCGCCCGTCTCGGGCCTGGCGATGCGCAGCGAGATGCCCGGCAGCGGCATGCCGACGGCACCGGCCACGCGCGCCCCGTCATAGGGGTTGGAGGTGATCATGTTGGTTTCGGTCATGCCATAGCGTTCGAGGATGGCATGGCCGGTGCGCGCTCTCCATTGCTCATGGGTCTCCGACAGCAAGGGCGCCGATCCCGACACGAACAGCCGCATATGGGCGGTCGCCTCGGCCGTGAGGCTCTCCTGCTGAAGGAGGCGGACATAGAAGGTCGGCACCCCCATCATGCAGGTTGCTTCGGGCAGGTGGCGCAGCACCTCCGCCGCATCGAAGCGTGTCAGGAAGATCAGCGAGGAGCCTGCCATCAACGTGGTGTTGATGGCCACGAACAGGCCATGCGTGTGGAAGATCGGCAGGGCATGCAGCAGCACGTCGGCCTGGCTGAAGCGCCAATAGGCGGCCAGGGTAACGGCGTTGGAAGCCAAGTTGCCATGCGTCAACATCGCACCCTTGGAGCGCCCGGTAGTGCCAGAGGTGTAGAGCAGCGCCGCCAGATCGTCCTCGCCGCGCGCAACGTCGTCGAAGGCTTCCGGCGCGCTCCTGGCTGCCTCGGCGAGCGAGCCGTCGTCACGGCTTCCCAGGGTTGCAACGGCAGCGCCGAGCCGGGTGCCGATCTCGCCCAGTTCATCCGCCTTCTCAGGCGCACAAACCAGCAGGCGCGGTTCGGCATCGCCGACGAAATAGTCGAGCTCCGCCTTGGTGTAGGCGGTATTGAGGGGCACGAACACCGCGCCGGCGCGCAGGCAGGCAAGATAGAGAAACACCGCCTGTGGGCTCTTCTCGACCTGGACGACCACGCGGTCGCCGGTCTCGACCCCGTAGCCGCGCAGGGCGTTGGCATAGCGTCCCGACCAGGCAAGCACGGCGCCATAGTCGAAGCCGCTGCCGTCGGAGAGGGTCAGGAAGGGTCTCCCCGCTTCGGGCATCCGGGAACGGATCAGGCTGAACAGATGGTTCGACACGCAAATTTCCTCAGGGATTGGGACGAGGCCGCGGGGCCGGATCGGCGCTGCGGGTGGGTGGTGGCAGGGCCGGTACGGCTGTCTTGCGACGCATCGGCTTCGTTTCCGTGGCTTTCAGAAGCTTGCGCACGGCCGGGCTCGCGGCGATCACGCCCTGATTGGCGAAGGCCTCGTGATTGTCTTCGATGGCATCGAGATCATAGAGATAATTGACCATGAGACCGCCGGCCTGGCGCAACCCGTTCGACGAGACGTCACCCCGCCAGTTGATGCGTTCGAGGCGGGCGCCATTGCCCAGATGGAACCGCGCCACCGGATCGATCGGCGCACCCGATGGTGTCCGGGCCACCAGGAAATAATGGGCGGCAGCCGCGAGTTGCGCTTCACGCATGGCCTCTGCCGGCCCGGTTCCCCCGTGCTCCGCAGGACGGAACAGCCCCTCCAGCACCGTGAGGTCGGCCACGCCTGGAATATGCGGCTCCTCCTTGGCGAGTTCCCGCTTCAGCCAGCCCATGAATCCGGGAACCGGCGACAGGGTGACGAAACTCTTCAGCTTTGGCAGGTCGCGCCGGAGTTCCTCGACTACCTGCTTGATCAGGAGATTGCCGAAAGAAACGCGACGCAGGCCGACCTGGCAGTTGGAGATCGAGTAGAACACCGCCGTGGTCGCATCCTCGGCCCGGATCGGCTTGCGCTCGAGGGCGAGCAGCGGCGCGATGGTCGCCGGTATGTCCTGCATAAGGGCAACCTCGACGAACACCAGCGGCTCGTCCGCCATCTGCGGATGGAAGAAGGCGAAGCAGCGCCGGTCCGAAGGCTCCAGCCGGCTGCGCAAATCCTCCCAGCTATGGATGGTGTGCACGGCTTCGTACTGGATGATCTTGGCCAGGATGTTTGCCGGCGTCGTCCAGTCGATCCGCTTCAGCATCAGGAAACCCCGGTTGAACCAAGACGAGAACAGATGGGCGAGATCCGCATCGAGAGCCTCCAACTCCTCATTGTCAGGCAGGCCGGCGAGGACGTCCTCGCGCAGGCGCACCAAGGCGGCCGTGCCGCCGGCGGGGCGGTTGAGCCGGCGGAAGAGCTCCTGGCGCCTCGGCTCGGCAGCGGCGCTGAGTTCGGCCATGGTCCGGGGAGACTTGTCACCGAGATAGGCCTCTATCGCCGCATCCAGGCGCGGCTGGTCGGCGCCGAAGTTCTCGGCCAGCGCCGCCAGATGGCGGCGGCGCTGCTCGTCATCGGCCGCAGCATAGGCATCGAGCCATTGCTGCGCCAAGGCGACGCCGGAAACCTCGCCCCGGCCGGTCAGCAACGCATTGCTGAGAGCCAGCAGATCGGCCGATCGCACCTGGGATGAGGGGCGTTCGAGGCCGATGAGGCCCCTCCCCCGTTCTGCGACCGCTTCCAGGAATTCCTGCAGGAAGTTTCTGCTCATCGCTGTTCACCATACCCTGTCAATGGATCACCCCATGATCAGATCGGGCAGCCAGGTGGCGAGGCCGGGGATCAGACAGGCCAGCACCACCGCCACCGCCATCAATCCGACGAAAGGCAGCGTACCGCGCATGATATCCCCGAGCGGGATATCCGGCGCGATATTCTTGATCACGAAGATGTTGAGCCCGACCGGTGGATGGATCAGGCCCATCTCCATGACGATGGTCATCACCACGCCGAACCAGATCAGGTCGAAGCCGGCCGCTTTCAAGGGCGGCAGGATGATCGGCGCCGTCATCAGGATGATCGAGACCGGCGGCAGGAAGAAGCCGAGGACCACCACGAAGAGCAGGATCGCCGTCAGCAGCAGCCATTTCGACAGGTTCAGGCTGATGATCCAGGCTGCCGCCGACTGGCTGATCTGGAGATAGCTCATCACATAGGAATAGAGCAGCGACATGCCGATGATCATCAAGAGCATGGTCGATTCCCTGAGCGTGCCCGAAAGGATCGGCATCACCTTGGAAGGCCGCCAGATGCCGTACATGGCCGAGATCACGACCAGGGCCAGCACGGCGCCGACGCCGGCGGTCTCCGAGGGCGTCGCCCAGCCGGCATAGAGAACCACCATCACGCCGGCGAGGATGGAGACGAAGGGCACCACCCAGCCGACCATGCGAAGCTTTTGGGCGAAGGTGTAGCTCTCCTCGTGCAGGATGGCCGAACGAACGCCGGTGCGCTCGGCCTGGACCAGGGCCTGCCGCTTCTCCTTGCGGTAATGCAGCATCGCGTAGATGGCAAACATCGTCATCAAGAGCAGGCCCGGGCCGATTCCGGCCAGAAACAGCTTGCCGAGCGATACCTCTGCCGCCACCGCATAGAGCAGCATGGTGACCGAGGGCGGCAAGAGGATGCCGAGCGTGCCACCGGCCGCAATGATGCCGGCGGCAAAGCCGCCCGAATAGCCGCGGGCCCGCATCTCTGGGATGCCGGCGGCGCCGATGGCCGAACAGGTGGCGGGCGAGGAGCCGGCCATGGCAGCGAACAGCCCGCAGGCGACCGTGTTGGCCACGCCGAGCCCACCAGGAATGCGATGGAGCCAGGCATGCAAGGCCGAATAGAGATCCTTGCCGGCGTTGGAACGACCGATCGCCGCCCCCTTCAGGATGAAGAGCGGGATGGCAAGGATGATAACATTGGCCAGTTCCTCGTAGAAATTCTGCGCCAGCGTGTCGATCGAGGCGGCCGGCATGAACAGGATCATGAAGGTCAGCGCCACCACCCCGAGGGCGAAGGCGATCGGCATGCCCGAGAACAGCACGATCAGCGTCGCAGTACAGTAGGCAACGCCGATGCCCCATTGCGGCAGGCCGGTTAGTAGCGGCAGGGGTGGGCGCGACCACAGGGCGAAGGCGAGCACGGCGAGCAGCACGATGATGCACACCGGCAGCGATCGTTCCGCCACCTGCAGGGCGACCTGCGCAGCCAGCAGCACCATGCCTGCCGTCAGCAGGGAATAGGGAATCCACAAGGGTGGGCCCCAGGCCGAGTGCGAAGTCTGCTCGTCCACCCAGGCTTCATGGAGGAGCGAGCCCGATTTCCAGGCGAACAGCACGCAGAAGAACAGCACCAGCGCATCGACGACCAGCCGCCTGGTGCCGGCGGTCGCCGGCAGCCAATGGTCGAGGATGTCGATCCCGACATGGCCGCGTACCGCCTGCACCGAGGCCGCCGACAGGAAGATGGCACCGGCGATCAGGTAGATGGTGACTTCGTCCTGCCAGAGCACGGACTGGCGCGTCACATGCCCGGTGATGACGCCGAAGGTGAGGACCACAGCCGCCGCCAGCAGAGCCACGGCCGAGAGCCGAAAGGCGACGGCGTTGACAGCCCCGAACACCCGCCGCACCGCTCCCGCCTGTTCCGCCGGGCGGGTTTCGTCGGCGGCGAGAATGGCGTCGTGCTGGATCGAGCCGCCCATCTCACGCCACCTTCTGTGCTAGCTTCAGCAACTCCGCGGCCTCGCTCGAGCGCGCCGCATAATCCTTCCAGGAACTGGCCTCGGCGACCTTGCGCCACTCGGCGAGGTCGGTCGCGCTGAAATCGGCGACTTCGACACCTTTGGCGGCATAGACCTTGGCGACCTCCTCGTCGTCGTGCTGCGCCTGCTTGGTGGCCCAGCCTTCCATTTCGGCGCCGACATCCAGGAGCGTCTTCTGCTGATCGGCAGGCAGGGCGTCGAAGATCGTCTTGGACATCAGCAGCGGTTCGAGCATGAACCAGAAGGAGCCTTTTCGCGCCGAGGTCAGCGATTTGGCGAGTTCCTCCAGGCGGAACGAAATCAGGCTGGTCGACGAGGTCACGGCGGCGTCGAGCGCACTGGTCTGCATGCCGATATAGATTTCGTTCGAAGGCATGGTAGAGACCTGCGCCCCGGCGGCGGTGAACATCAGATCCATTTCCCGGCTGCCGCCACGGATCTTCAGCCCCTTGGAGCTGTCGGGCGTCAGCACCGGCTTGCCGCGCGAGGCCACGCCGCCGCCCTGCCAGACCCAGGCGATGATCTTGATGCCCTTGGCCTCCAGGATGCCGGAGAGCGCCTTGCCGATTTCGGCATTCTTCCAGGCGGCGCCCTGCTCATAGCTCGTCACCAGGCAGGGCATCAGGCCCAGATTGGTGGCATGCAATTCGCCCCCGGCATAGGCGACGGGAAACAGCGACATGTCCAAGGCGCCGCGCCGCATGGCCGAGAACTGCGCATTGGTCTTCATCAGCGAGGCATTGGCGTAGACGTCGAATTTCAAGGCGCCGCTGGTGCGCTTTTCCACCTCGGCGGCGAAGATGCGGCAAAGCCGATCGCGAAAATCCCCCTGCTCGACGGTGCCGCCGGGAAACTGATGCGACATCTTCAATGTAGTGGCGGCGCGGGCTTCCCCGGCCGACCGGATGATCAATGGCGTTGCAAGTGCGGCAGTCAGGATCTGCCTCCGGGTAAGCGACATCTGCCTCAAGGCAAGCGACATGGCGATTTCCTCTCATCCATCCGAGGCTGGCTGGTTCCGCCTGCGGTTGCATTCACCATTATTGCAGTTTTGAAACAGTTACAATAAAATTGTATACAAGTTTTACGAGATTGACTCCATCACCTTGGGAGTCGTACGAAATTGCGGAGGATATCGGCCATGAGCGAAAAACCCGCGACCCGCCTGCGCAACCAGATCGAAGAAGAAATCGCCACAGGGGTGTCCAAGCCCGGCGACAGGCTCGACGAGGTCTCGCTGGCGGCCAGATTCGGGGTGTCGCGGACGCCGATCCGCGAGGCTCTCCAGCAATTGGCGGCTGCCGGTCTGGTCGAGATCCGCCCGCACCGTGGCGCCATCGTCAGCGCCCCCGATCCCAAGCGCCTGATCGACATGTTCAGCCTGATGGCCGAATTTGAGGCGATCTGCGGGCGCCTGGCCGCCCGCCGCCTGCTACCGAGCGACGAGGCCGCGCTGGGAGAGACGCTTGAAGCCTGCCGCAAGGCGGCCGACAGCGGCGACATGGACGTCTATTACTACGAGAACGAACGCTTCCACCGCGCCATCTATGTGGCCAGCGGCAATGACTTCATCGCCGAGCAGGCCATCGCCCTGCACAAACGCCTCGCTCCCTTCCGCCGCCTACAGCTCCGTGTACGCAACCGCATGCGCACCTCGCTGGCCGAGCACGAAGCCATCGTCGACGCCCTGCTGGCTGGCGATAGTGCCCTCGCCTCCACACGCCTCTATGATCACGTCGCGGTGCAGGGCGAACGTTTCACCGATCTGATCGCCTCGCTCAACCGCGCGGCTGCGGAATAAGAAAACCTCGCACTACAAATCAGGTGCTTTGAAGCCGCCACTCGCCGACAAGGCTGCCTTGGCTTGTCACCGCGACCATCTTTTCCATTCTTCATATTATTCATACTATTGTCACGCGCCGTCCCTATGAAGCATCTCATCGAGCAAGCACCCCGCCATCCTACCCATCGGACGGGACGGATGGCATCGAGGCAGCCTGCTCGTGACCGCGCCTAGTGACCACCGATAGGAATTCTTACTCAGCCCGCTATTTCGCCGAGATCACATCATCCGCACAGCGGATGCCGGTATATGTCTTCAAGCCGATGCTTTGATTGTACCTGACACGCGCCGGTCCGATTTCATCTGTACTGGCGCGTCTCCTCCAAATCCTCGCCAATATCCAGGGCCGGGCTGGTGCCGCCGCCGGCCGGGATGTTTCGTCATAGTCGCATTTTCGCACGTCATCGCCGGCCGCAAGGCCGGCGGGCGCCGCTGTGCACTCACAAAAACCTGCCCCGAGAGATCGAAACCATGCCTGCCACACCGTTTGATACGTCGAGCAAACCGCCTGAGAAGACTACCTTCGCTCCCATCGCCTGTGCCGGACTCCGCCCTTGGCTCAGCAGAACCGCCTGGCCATGCCTCGTCGGTCTGTCGATGCTCGGTGCCACCAGCCTGCCCGCGCTGGCGGTGGAACCCTGGATCATGGTCGAGAAATCACTGTTCTCGGGCGTCGATGCCTCACGCGGCCAGGGCGTCACCACCGACGGCACCAATTGGTATTTTTCCGGCACCAATGCCCTGGAAATGACCAACGGCTCCTTCGATCCGAAATTGCTGGTTACCTCAGCCATTCCAGATGCGCTGAAGAATCCCTCCCAATATTCCGATATCGGGCTCAACCATATCGGCGACATCGACTATGCCGACGGCAAGCTCTACATCTCTTTGGACACGAGCAACCGCTCGCCGACCACCAATGGCAAATATGAAAGGCCGGTCTTCGCGATCTATGACGCGAAAACACTGACCTATCTCGGCCAGGCTTTTCCGCTCAATCCTCCGCATGGCACGCATGACATCGCCAGTTGGGTGGCCGTCGACGCCAAGAACGGCGTCGGCTACGGCATGGCCTATGAAAATGCAACGGAACTCGCCGTCTACAACCTTTCAGACTGGTCGTTCCAGAAATACATTCCCCTGTCCCAGACCATCGATCAGGCCCAGGGTGGCAAGATCTTCAACGGCTGGATGTATTTTTCGACCGATAATGACCAGAAGCTGATCTATCGCGCCAATCTCGTGACCGGCCAGGTCGAGCTCATCGGCAATCTCAAGACCAATGGCGAGCAGGAAGTCGAAGGCCTGGTCTTCAAGAACACGCCCGACGGCTGGTCGATGCACATCCTGAATCGCGAGGAAGATCCGAACCATCCCGGCCAGACCGCAATCGGCTTCTACCGCTATGTGCGTCCCTACGGAAATGCGCTCTCGGGCGAGATCCATGCCGATATCAAGGGCGCCTTCCTCGAGGATAGCCGCTACCCACGCGATGCCGCCAACCGACGCCTGCGCTCGGCCTTCGGCGGTATCGCCGGAACGTCAGGCGGCGCGGCCATAGGCAACACCGACGGCATCGTCGTCTGGGGCACGCCCTTCGCCGCCACCGGCCGGGCCAAGGGTTCGGGCGACGCCGCCTCCTTCGACCGCACCAGCGGCGGCTTCGTCGGCGGTATCGACGCGCCGGTCGGGGACTGGCGCGTGGGCGTCCTCGCCGGCTACAGCCATACGAGTTTCGACGTCTCCGCCCGGACCTCCGACGGCTCCAGCAACAACTATCAGCTCGGCCTCTATGGCGGCACGCAATGGGGCCGGCTCGGTTTTCGTACCGGCGCCATCTATGGCTGGCATAATGTCGACACCAAGCGCGATGTCGTATTCCCGGCCTTCCGCGAAAGGCTTTCGGGGCAGTACAATGCTGCGACGGCACAGGCCTTCGGTGAGCTCAGCTATCGCTTCGATCTCGGTCGGAGCGCCTTTGAGCCTTTCGCCAATCTCGCTTATGTCCATCTGGACACGCAAGGCTTTGCCGAGAAGGGCGGCACCACAGCGGCGCTGACCAGCCAGAAGAGTTCGGCGGACACCGTTTACACCACATTGGGGCTCCATGCCTCGACCGGCTTCGACGTCGCCGGGACCACGCTGACCCTGCGCGGCACGCTCGGCTGGCAGCACGCCTTCGACGACGTGACCCAGAATGCGAAGCTCGCCTTCAACAATGGTTCGTCCTTCACGATAGCGGGCGCGCCGCTCGCCAAGGATGCGCTGGCGGTCGAGGCTGGCGTCGACATCGCGCTCGCGCCCAACACAACTTTGGGAGCCTCCTATTCCGGCCAGCTTGCCAGCCACACCCAGGGCCATGCCTTCAAGGTCAATCTCGACATGAAGCTGTGATCTGAAGGATACCGGCGCGGTGAGGATTGGACGAGGCAGCTTGGTCAAGGCTAGTTTGCCATGCCACCTCACCGCCATCGTCCCAAGCTGCTTATCCGCGGCGTGATACGCCGCTAACGGGAATAGAATGAAGAATGCAGCCTTTCCTTCCAAGGTTTCACCCATGAGCTCTCTGGGAGGGAACGCCACCGGCACCAGCCTCTATTCGCGCCTTCTCAACGACATCGGCCAGAGCATCGTGCGGGGCGACCTCGCCCCGGGCGATCAATTGCCGAATGCCGATGACTGGAGTGCCGCCCATGGCGTGAGCCGCACGGTGCTGCGAGAGGTCGTCAAGGTGCTCGCCAATAAAGGCATGGTGGAGATGCGCCCCAAGGTGGGCACGCGCGTGCGCGCCAGAGAGGACTGGAACTTCCTGGACCCCGACGTGCTGGTCTGGCGCTACGGGCCGAGAACCACGGCCGAGGAGGCCCGTTCCCTGTTCGAGCTGCGGCGCGCCATCGAGCCGATGGCCGCCGCCTTGGCCGCCGAGAGGGCGACCGATGAGCAGGTCGCGCAGTTGCGCCTCCTGCTCTCGCGAATGCAGCAGGCCGGCGACGACAGCGAACGCTTCGCCATACCCGATCTCGCCTTCCATCAAGCCATCCTGCGCATGTCCGGCAATGAGCTGATCGGCTCCCTCGCCGCGCTGATCGAGACCGCCTTGGTCATCAGCTTTCGCCTGACGGACGACAATCCCGAGGGCCAGAGCCACTCGCTCGCCCTGCACCAGGCGGTCGTCGACAACATTGCAAAGCGAGATCCGATCGCGACCGCCAAGGCCATCACCTCCTTGCTCGACGAGGCGGAGGAGGACGTGAAACGCTCCCTGGTGGCAAGGCGCGAGCGGAAATCGTGATCGGCGACGACATCGACCGGCGGCATCGCTTCGCTCAGGACTGCGCCCGGCAGGCCGGAGCGATCGCGCGTCGCTACTTCCGCTCCGACGAGGCGCTGTCCAGCTTCGAAAAAGGCCGGCACGATCCGGTGACCCAGGCCGATTTGGAAATCGATCGTTTCCTGATCGATCAACTTGCCGGTGCGTTCCCGGCCGATGGCATACTGACCGAAGAAACCGGCGGCTCGCCCGCACGCCATCTGTGGGTCATCGATCCGATCGACGGCACGCTGAACTTTGCCCGCGGCATCGCCCACTTCGCCGTGTCGATCGCCTTTTGCGTCGACGGCAGGACGGAGAGCGGCGTCGTTTACGATCCGATCGCTGACGAGATCTTCAGCGCCCGGCGCGGCCAGGGCGCCTTTTGCAACGGGAGCCCCATCAGCGTTCGCACGACACGTGGTCCCTCCGATGCCGTTGTCGATGCGGGATATTCGCTTCGGCACCCCACCGCCTACTATCTCGGGCTGATCGGCCGCCTCCTCGCAAACGATTATGCCTTCGTCCAGAACGGCTCGGCGGCGATGGGGCTCGCCCAGGTCGCCTGCGGCCGTATCGACGGCTTTTGCGAGCTCTCCCTCAAGAGCTGGGACGTGCTCGCCGGCCTGCTCCTGGTCGAGGAATCTGGCGGTTGGGCCAGCGATTTTCCGCGCGGACCTGGCCTGCTGCAGGACCACAAGGTCCTCGCCTGTACCCGGGCTATTCGCCAATCCCTGCAAGATCTCCTGCAGGCGGAACAGGCTTGGCCAGCGTGATCGCGCCACCGCCTCAGAGGCACGGCGTTTCCTGCAGACGCAGCCATTGCACGGAGCCCCGTGCGTCACGCGTGAAGACGGCGGTCGATCGCCGCATGGTGGTCCCACCCGAGGCGCTCTCCTGCCGCTCGCGATAGGAGACGACGGCCCCGTCCTCGTTGCCGAGCAGCGTCTCCAGCTCGTCGATCACGATCCGCAATCCGGGCCGACTGCCGCGAGCCTGAATGAAAAAGGTTTGCAAGCCCTCATAGTCGATCTGCGCTCCTGAGAGGGTCACCATGGTGAAGGCAGGCGAGAAGCGCTCGAGCAAACTGGAGAAGTGCGTTTCATTTCCCTCTCCCGACAGCCACAGACGGATTTCGACACAGGTGTCGATGACTTCCTGGGCAAAGCATGTATGCATGTTTGGTCTCCTTATTCGGTTTCGGAACGGACCACATGGCCCAGCAGGCGCCGGGCCTGGAGGTTCGGTAGCCGGAGGATCGCCGGCAGGGGCAGGAGCGAAAGCGCCGCGGCCGCGACAAAGGCATGGAGATAGGCCTGCGATGGCGCCGACGGGCCCAGTGTCCCCGCGAAGCTGCCGACGAGGCAGCTCATCACCGCGACGCCGAGGCAGAAGCTCAACTGGCGATTGATGTTCCACAGCGCGCTGGCCTGGCCCATCTGCCGATGCGGCACGTCGAGAAAGGCCGCACTCTGAGCCGCGCTCGAACACAGGCTGCCGCCGAACCCCATCGCGAGATAGGCTGGGATCAGCCAGTCACCACTGGCGCAGAGCAGCAGGATGCCCCCCGCTTGGACCAGCATCCCGGCCACGAGCAGGGGCACCGGCCCTGATCGGGAAATCGCGAGACGCGTGCAGGAGATCGCTGCGAAAGCCGCGATCGACCAGGGAATCATCAGGGCTCCCGTCTGGGAAGCCGTGAGTCCGAGCTCGCCCTGGAGATGGAGGGAGGCGACCAGGTTCACGCCAACGAAAACGCCGGGTACGCACAGATAGACGATGGCCGGGCCACGCAGCAGTGGTCGCGACAGCAGCCTGAGCTCCAGCAAGGGCCGTGACCTGCCCAAAGCGCGCCTGACATGGAGTGTCCCGGCTAGAATGGCGATGCCGATGGCGACGCTTGCGAGCCAGGCCTGCTCGCCTTCACCGAGCCAGGTCAGCCCGAGCAGAAGCGCGACCAGGGCGGTGATACTGGTCGCCAATCCGGAGACGTCGAGGGGACCTGGATCCTCCTGGCGCTCCGTTCTCGGCAGCCAGAGCTGCACGAGGCAGATGGCGAGACCGGCCACGGGCAGCATGCCGATGAAGATCCAGCGCCAGGACAGGAAATCGACGGCGACGCCTCCGATCGCCGGCGACAGGGCGGGGACGATCAGGGCAACCATCATCACCAGGGATGTCAGCCCGGCGCGCTGACTCGACGGATAGGCGCGGTAGGCCATCGCCTGCCCGACCGGGATCAGCGCGCCGCCTCCCAGTCCCTGCGCCAGGCGCCAGGCCAGCAAGGCAGCGAGGGACCCTGCAACAGCCGAACCGCCTGCCCCGAGCGCAAACACACCGAGGGACACCAGCAAGACCCGACGCTCGCCCCAGCGCGCAGCCATCCAGGCGTCGAGCGGGATCACCACGGTCAGGCCGAGCATATAGGCATTGCCGGTCCAGGCCAATTGCGCCGGCGATGCCTGCAATTCCCGCCCGAGAGCCGGATAGGCCGCGTTGACGACGAACATGTTGGCGAGGTCGAGGCCGAAACCCAGCAGGTAGACGATAGCAATTTTTGAACGAACCGACATGACCGACATGGAGAGCTGATGAACTGCCCCAGACCTAGCGATTGCCAATACGATAAATAAGTCGAATAATTGGACAATATTAGCGTATTATTTTTGACAATGGAGAACGAGTTTGATCAGCCTCGGCCGTCTCGAAATCTTCCGTGCCGTGGTGGAGACTGGTTCCTTTACGGCTGCCGCCGCCCGTATCGGCCAGGCCCGCGCGGTGGTAAGCTTCAACGTCAAGCAGCTTGAAGGGGATCTCGGCGTTCCCCTGTTCAGCCGCACCACGCGGCGCGTAGTGCCGACGGCGGCAGGCGAGCGTTTCTACGCGCGTTGCGTCGACATGCTGGAGACCGCGCGTCTCGCCATTGAGGAGGCGCGCGGCGAGCATGCGGATCTCACCGGAACCCTGCGCCTCACCACCACGGTGGAATACGGTTTGACGCGGATCGTGCCGGCATTGCAGGCCTTCATGCGCCTGCATCCGGCCCTCCGGGTCCAGATCGAGACGCATTCCCTCGAGACCGATCTCGTGCGCGAGCGTTTCGACGTGGCCATCCGCCTGGGAGAGCTGAGCCGGTTGCGCGATCTCGGCTACAAGGCCGTCCGCCTGGACACATTCGAGATGCGTCCCGTCATCGCACCCGACCTGCTTGCCGCATCGGGCCGAAAACGCATCGACACGCTGGCGGCGCTCGACGACTATCCGCGGCTCGGGCATCGGCGTTTGGAGCAGGTGCCTGCCTGGGACCTGAAGGATCGTGCCGGTGGCAGCCATGCCTATCGGCCGGCCGGCGAACCATGCCTTCTCGCCGACAACGCTTCGATCCTGCGCGCCTTTGCCCTGCGGGGCGCTGGCTTTGCCCTGCTGCCGCAATGGCTCGTCCAGGACGATCTGGCTTCCGGGCGTTTGCTCGACGCATTGCCGGACTATCGCTTTCCCGCCCAGAATGTCTATGCGCTCTACCCGGCCGCAGGACAGCTGCCACGCAAGGTGCGCAGTTGGATCGACTTTCTGAAAGCCCATCTTGCCCGCTCTTCCGCTTCAGGCAGCGAACGGAGCGCATGAGGCGTCGGAAGGGCACGGCGACCGCGCCCTACATCGAGGGATGAAACGGTCGAGTTCGATCTCCAAGGCCTGGCGCGCCGACAACACGAATCCCGGAGATCGAAAAAACTTTGCGACGGACGGGAATAATTCCATGCGTCCCCAGGTCTGGTCACTCAGCGGAGGCACTGACAGGCAGTGCAACCGTCCGGCATGAGCCGTTGAACAGGAGTGACCAGAATGCTGAAGATGACGCGCCGTTCGGTGCTGGGTTCTGCGGCGGCAGCCGCAGCGTTCGGCCTGGCGGGAAAACTTGAATTCATAGCCCCTGCCCTCGCCCAGACGCCCGTCGAGCCAAGCATGGGCTTCTACAAATACAAGGTCGGATCCATCGAGGTGACGGCCATCTATGATGGCATTTGGCGCAAGCCCCACGACCCGACCTTCATCAAGAACGCATCGGTGGAAGATACCAAGGCGGCCTTGTCCAAGGCCGGCCTGACCACCGAGTTCATGCCGATCCCTCTCACGGTGGTCGTGCTCAAGGTCAATGACAAGTTGATCATGATGGATGCCGGCTCGGGTGTCGGACAATGGCAGGCCAATGCCACGCATCTGCCGGCCAACATGGCCGCAGCCGGTATCGACTACAAGGCCATCGACACCATCATGATCTCGCATTTCCATCCCGATCATGTGTGGGGGTTGATGGAAAAGGGCACCAATGCGCCCGTCTTCCCCAATGCGGAACTGATCGTCAGCGCCGCCGAATACAATTGGTGGACGGACCCGTCGCGCGTCGAGAAGCTGGCGGAAGGGCGGCGACCCGCCGGCAAGCGCATCGTCGAAAACTTTCCGAAATGGAAGAACTGGAAGCTGGTGCAGGACGGGGCCGAAGTCGCGCCCGGCATCCAGATCCTGTCGGCGCCCGGCCACACGCCAGGACACTCCGTCTATCTCATGGGTTCCGGCAACGAGCAGTTCATGGTCTCGGCCGACATCATGTATGTGCCCGCTCTGCTTGCCCCCCACCCGGACTGGCAAGGCGCCTATGACCAGGATGGTCCGATGGCCATCGGAACACGGCGCAAGCTCATCGACCGGGTGATCGCCGACAACATCAGGATCTGCGGCTCGCATTTCCCATTCCCCGGCAGCGGCACCTTCGTGAAGGACGGCAATGCCTACGGCTTCACGCCGACCGCACAGCTCTGAAAACCGACATTCCGCCATCAGGAGAAAAACCATGCTGAAATATGCAGTCGCGACAGCGGTGGCCACGCTGGCACTGGCCGCGGTCACCACCACGCTGCTCTCGATACCCGCCTATGCCGTCGACAATATCGAATCCACCGACGCGCCGGACCTGACATCCGTCAAGGCCAAGATCGAAGCCAAGAACTATACCGGCGCCCTGGAGGAACTGCGGGGCCTGGCCGAAGATACCCAGCAGGCCGATGTCTACAACCTGCTCGGCTTCACACTGCGCAAGACCGGCGACTACAAAACGGCGCTGACCTATTATACCAAGGCGCTGGAACTGCAGCCTGGTCATAAGGCCGCCCGAGAATATCTCGGTGAGCTCTATGTCGAGACCGGCGACGTCGACAAGGCCAAGATGCAATTGTCGGAACTCGGCAGGCTGTGTCCCCAGGGCTGCGAGGAACTCGAGGACCTGCAGAAAGCCATCGACACCAAGGTGACGAAATGACGTGTGAGCCGGCAGGCGTCGACGCGCCTGCCGCCCTTTTTCGGTCGGAGGTGGCTGCGATGACTCAAATCAGCAAGATCAAGGCAGGACTCACCAATGCCGTGCTCCTCGCCGGCAGATTGCTGCTCGCCTTGATCTTCGTTCACGAAGGGACAACCCTGGCGATGCATTTCACGGGCACCGTCCAGGCCATGGCCGTGGTCGGCATCAGCGCCCCTATGGTCGTCGGCGTCATAGCACTGCAATTGGGGGCGGGCCTGGCCCTCGCTCTCGGCATTCTTGCCCGTATCGGCGCCATTCTGCTCGGCCTGTTCTGCCTCGCCACGGCGACGCTTTTCCATATGGACTTTTCAAGCCAGAACGAATTGCTGCATTTCGAGAAGGACCTCGCCATCGCCGGCGGCATGTTCGTCCTGTCGATTGCAGGATCCGGCAGCTTTTCATTGGATCGGTTGCTGCGGCAACTGCCCTCGCTGCCCAGTCCTTTGAGGCGGATCCTGTTCTAGGGCGACAGCCGTCAGATTGCGAACCCGGAATATCGTCATTGCGAGCGCAGCGAAGCAATCCGGTCTTGGGTATGCGGCAAATCTGGATTGCTTCGCTGCGCTCGCAATGACGTCTGCTTCACGGCGTGAACATGGAAGCGCGACTGCACTGCTAAAACGAAACGCATTCCCGCCGGGCCGCTTGCCGGCCGATCTCGCAACCCGCCTGTTCCCTCGGAGCGGCAAGTGCCGTAAACCCCGGACATCGGAATTGTGACTGGAATGACATGATGGTGAGTGTGCGACGTGTCCGAGGCCCGGCAGCCCTGTCGATCGTGGGGCGTAGCTTCCTCATCCTGGGCTTCGCCGGGCTGCTTGCCGCCCCGGTGCTCGGCATGAGCGAATGGCGCAGCCCTCGTACGGCCTCGGCCGCCGGCACCATCGTCTCGGTCAATCCCTATCCGGTCGTCAGTTTTTCGACACCGCAAGGCAGTGTCATCCGCTTCACCAACCTCGTGCGCAGTTCCCTCCTGCGCGAAGGCGACAGCGTGACCGTCGCCTATAATCCGGCCATTCCGACCGACGCCACGCTCGACGGCCTGCTCGGGCGCTGGTTCTTCACAGGCCTTGCCGCCTTGCTCGGCACGGCCTTTCTGTTGGGGGGCGGCCTCACGACCTTCATCGGCCGCAGGCGCACCGCCGACAAGACTTGACTTAGTCCGGCTGTGGCAGGCGGAAGACCTGGTCGTTGACCTTCACGCTATGCGTGACGATGTCGTACGAGACGTTCCAGACCAGTTGCCCGTTCGCCTCTTCCTTGGCGAGTCCCTTCACGAAGGAGAGGAAGAACACCACTTTACGCGCATCCTCGATATCGGCCTTGCCGAGATTCTCCATCACCGCGTCGAAGCCGGTGGCGGATACCGAAAGGCTGGCCGTCGGCTCGGGATTGACCGCCGCGCTGCCATCCCCCTTCAAGGTGTAGCCGGGAGCGGTGATGTCGAAATTGACTTTGTAATTGAGGTCGCCGTCGAGCAGCCGCGTCATCAGCGCCACCGCCATCATCTTGCTGAAGGGCGGATCCTGCGTGGCATCGAGGCCCCGGATCAGCACGTCTGCCATGCCGTCGAGGCCGTTCAGGGACAGCTTGGTGGCGTAGTTCGCCTGGGCCGGGATCAGCGAGCGGGCCCATTCGGGCACCACGACGTCAGGAATCTCGAGGCCGGAATAGTTCAGTGCGTCGGAATAGTAGCCCTGCTTCACCAGGCCGGTGAGCCCGTAGGCCTGCTGGGCCTTGCCCAGCTTGACCTGGCCGAACGGCAGGGTGACCACGAGGTCTTCGATGTGGGACGTGCTCGAAACCTCCTGCCAGAACGGCAAGGCGGCTCGCAGCTTGGTCTTGAGGTCGTCCTGCGCCAGGACGATCTGCCCCTTGGAGGGGTGCTCGCGCAGGAAGGCAACGAGATCATAGATCGCCGCGAAGCGCATACCGGTGGCCGAAAACGTCTGCTGGCCGCCGGCCAGTTCGAACGATACCGGGAATTGCTGATCCTTCTTGTCCTGGACCTTGCCCTTCAGCCCTTGCAACTCGCTGTCGAACTTGACGTCGACGCCGTCGTTCGCATCGGGCTTGCTGCTGGTCGCAAAGCCGAACTTGCCGGTCGACAGATCAATGTCGGCATCATGATTGCGAACCGTCGCGGCGCTGCCGTCGCAGCCGGCCGTCAGGGTCGCAAAGCTCATCAGCTTGGGAGCGAACACACCCTGGCTGGCGCAGGCGGTGAAATTCAGGCTGCCGGTCTCCGGGCTTTCCTTCCAGACCCGGCTCCAGGCCACGGCAATGGGCGCCGGGCCGCTCTTCACAGCCCAATTGCCGTCAGCCTGCGGCGTCAGGCGCACCACGTAAGGATTGATGCGCAAGACCTCGGCGACGCCCTTGCCCTTGGCGGCGTCGAGCTTGGTGCCATCGAAGGAAAGGGTCACATCGTAACCGTCGTCTTTGGGCGCGATAGCGATGAAGCCCTTTTCGAACGGCACGGAGCCGATATAGGACTGGAAGGTCTCGGTCAGTTTGCGCGCGCCTTCCGCCGTGGCCGGTTCGGCCGAGGCAGATGTAGCACTGGTGAGGGCCAACAGGACGGCGCAGCACGCAGCGGCTGATGACAGCGCCGTTTCCCTCTTCATGCGAAGCGCGACACCGTTCATGATCGACATTCTGGCTCCTCGAAAATCCTAAATGAGAAAAACTGGGTCAAAGACAGTTCGGGTCGGACAATAGGGTGGCGACGCGGTCGCCGATGTCACTCGCAGAACAGCAGATCGCCGGGGGCGATCTCGACGCGCTCGCCCATGACCGGTGCCTCACCACGCGCCACACGGGCGAGAGCTGCCGGATACAGTTTGTGCTCGGCAAGCAGCACGCGCGCAGCAAGATCCGAAGCCGTGTCGCCGGACAGCACGCGCACTGCCGCCTGCGCAATGATCGGCCCCTCATCCATGCCGGGCGTGACATAGTGGACGGTGCAGCCATGCAGGCGCACCCCGGCCTCGAGCGCGCGCTCATGGGTGGCAAGCCCCGGAAAGGCCGGCAGCAGGGCCGGATGGATGTTGATCATGCGCCCGGTCCAGCTTTGCACGAAAGGCGCCGTCATCAACCGCATGAATCCTGCCAGCACCACAAGATCGACGACATGGGCTTCCAGCCGCGCTTCCAGCGCCGCCTCGAAATCGGAGCGGCTGGCAAAAGCCTTGTGGTCCACAGCTTCGGCGGCGATGCCGGCCTCGCGTGCCCGAGCCAGGCCTTGCGCTCCTGGGCGATTTGAAATAACCGCAACGATATCAACTGGATATGCCGGATCCCTCGCAGCTTCGATGAGCGCGGCCATGTTGGAACCGCGCCCCGAGATCAGGATGGCGGCGCGCTTGCGTCCCTTCATAGCGACAGCGTGCCGCGATAGCCGACGCGTTCGGCGCCGTCCTGCGTCACCACAGTGCCGAGACGGACCGGCGGCAGGCCTGCTTCGGCGAGAGCAGCTTCGACGGCCTCTGCATCGGCCGCGGCCGTGACGACAATCATGCCGATGCCGCAATTGAAGGTACGCAGCATCTCATGCGCTTCGACGCCACCCGTGCGCGACAGCCAGCCGAATACCGGCGGCGGGGTGAAGGACGAGAGGTCGATGGACGCGGCGATGCCATCCGGCAGCACGCGCGGGATGTTGTCCGGGAAGCCGCCGCCGGTGATGTGGGCGAGCGCCTTGACAGAAGAGCCCGTCGCCTTCAGCGCCGCCAGCAACGGCCTGACATAGATGCGCGTCGGCGTCAGCAGCGCTTCGCCGAGAGTCTTGCCCTCGGCGAAAGGCGCCAGAGCGTCCCAGCCGAGACCCGAGAGCTCGACGATCTTGCGGATGAGCGAATAGCCGTTGGAATGCGGGCCTGAGGAAGCCAGGCCGAGGATGACATCACCTTCGGCCACGCTGCCGCGCGGCAGGATGGCATCGCGCTCCACGGCGCCGACCGCGAAACCGGCGAGGTCATAGTCACCATCGGCATACATGCCCGGCATTTCGGCGGTCTCGCCGCCGATCAGGGCGCAGCCGGCATCCTTGCAGCCTTCGGCGATGCCCTTGACGATGGCAACGCCCTGCCCCGGCGCCAGCTTGCCGGTGGCGAAATAATCGAGGAAGAACAGCGGCTCGGCGCCCTGCACCACCAGATCGTTGACCGACATCGCCACCAGGTCGATGCCGACAGTGTCGTGGATGCCGGTCTCGATCGCGACTTTCAGCTTGGTGCCGACGCCGTCATTGGCCGCGACCAGGACAGGATCCTTGAAGCCGCAGGCCTTGAGATCGAACAGGCCGCCGAAGCCGCCGATCTCGGCATCGGCGCCGACGCGGCGAGTGGCGCGGACCAGGGGCTTGATGGCATCGACCATGGCATTGCCGGCATCGATATCGACACCGGCGTCGGCGTAGGTCAGCGAGTTCTTGCGTTCGTTGCTCATGGACGTCGGGTTCTTGGCCGTTGGGTTCTTGGGCGTCTTGCTCATGCCCCGGCTTTGCCCTGCTTCCGCTCGGCAATCAAGCCCAGATAATGCTGAAGCACCGTCGCGCCCGCAATCGAGGTGATATCGGCATGGTCATAGGCAGGTGCGACTTCCACCAGGTCGCAGCCGACGATGTCGAGAAAGCCGAGCCGGCGCAGGATCATCAGGGCCTGGCGCGACGAGGGACCGCCGGCGACAGGCGTGCCAGTGCCGGGCGCATAGGCCGGATCGAGGCAGTCGATGTCGAAGGTGATATAGGCTTTGGCATCGCCGACCCGCTGGCGGACACGCTCGACCACCTGGGCGACGCTGAGCGTTTCCAGATCCTCGCCATAGAGGATCTCGATGCCGCAATCATCCGGCGCATGGGTGCGGATGCCGATCTGGATGGAGCGCTCCGGCAGGATGATGCCCTCGCGCACGGCGCGCGCCACGAAGGAGCCGTGGTCGATGCGCCCTTCGTCGTCGTACCAGGTGTCCTGGTGGGCGTCGAAATGCACCAGCGCCATCGGACCATGCTTGGCGGCATGGGCCTTGAGCAACGGCCAGGTGACGTAGTGATCGCCGCCGATCGAGCATAGCATGGTGCCGGTGTCGATGATGTCGCGCGCCTGCGTCTCGATGCAGGCCGGGATCTCGCCGTGGCGCGCATAGTCGAAGGAGCAATCGCCATAGTCGACCACGGCGAGTTGCTCGAACGGATCGGCCTGGAAGGGATATTGCGGGTCGCCGTCGAAGATCGCCGAAGCGCGCCTCACCCCCTGGGGTCCGAAGCGGGCGCCGGGCCGGTTGGACACCGCCGCATCGAAGGGAATGCCCCAGACGGCAACGTCGATACCGGTCAGGTCACGCTGATAACGCCGGCGCATGAAGGACAGGATGCCTCCATAGGTCGGCTCGGTGGCGCCACCGAGCACCTCCTTGCGAAAGACGGCATTGTCGGTCGGGCGCGGGCGCTTGGGATCATCAGTGGGACCAGCCATGGGATTCTCCTCCAAGCAGAGTTTCCTGGTGAGGCCCACGGATGGGCCTCACCAGGAAACTCTGCAAATGTTGATATCTTGCAGATTCCTCCTGATTGCGCCCGTGGCCCGATCAGGAGGAATCTGCTTAGCGTTTTGCTTACGAATATCGCCCCTGGCTTTAAGGGCAATGCGTGACAAAGGGAATATGTCCGATGGCGTGGTTTCGGCCTCACATGGAGCCGTCGAGCCGGTTTCGTTGGAACATCGCATCGCCAGCTTGGTTTTATGGGGTGGAACGGCTCATCAAAGGAGGTTTCCATGATCCTGAGAAAAGCCACTTGCACCGTCGCCTTCGTCACCCTGCTGGGCTTGCCCACCGCGGCTTTGGCGCAGCAGACCACCCCCGCCCCGGTGGGCGCGGTGTCCTTCGTCACCAAGGCCGAGCCCGGCCAATACCGGGCCAGTCAGCTCGTCGGCGTCAAGATCTACAATGCCAAGGATGAGAATGTCGGCAATGTCAACGACGTGCTGGTCGACAAGAAAGGCACGGTCGTCGGCGTCGTTATCGGCGTCGGCGGCTTCCTGGGCATGGGGGAAAAGAATGTCGCCCTGCCCTACACCGCCATAACCTGGACGGACGCCGCTCCGGCCCCGGCCCAACCCGCCGCTGGCGCTCCGGCACCTGCAGGCACGCCATCGGCAGCGCCCGTGACTCCTGAGACCCAGCCCGTCAACCAGGTACGGGACTATCCGGCCCGCGGCATGCTGGCGATGACCAAGGAGCAGCTGGAAGCAGCGCCAGCCTTCAAATACGCCTCGGAAGCCGTCACCCAATAGGCGCGCCTTCGACGCTAGCCGGGTTCGACGTGATCTCGGGCTTGCAGGTTGATTCCACCGCGGTTCCCGGCTGGCCCCGCTTCTCGCCATTCCGGCGAGGGGCGGGTCTGAATGGACTATGACGACGCAGCCATCACCGCTAAGATCCAGCCTTCTCCCATTGATGGCGAGGATCATCATGGAAATCAAGCGGAGCGGCTCGCAGCCTTCCGGGCGCGGACCTGCGGACTGGTTCACGGGCACTGTCCGGATCGATCCCCTGTTCAGCGCACCGCAACCGGCCCGCGTCATCGGCGCCAGCGTCACCTTCGAACCTGGTGCCCGCACCGCCTGGCATACCCATCCACTCGGTCAGACCCTGATCGTAACTGCAGGCTGCGGCCTGGCTCAGCGCGAGGGTGGCCCGATCGAGGAGATCAGGCCGGGCGACGTGATCTGGTTCGCCCCCGGCGAGAAGCATTGGCACGGCGCCGCTGCCACCACGGCAATGACCCATACCGCCATCCAGGAGCAGTTGGACGGCAAAGCCGTCGACTGGCTCGAACAGGTCAGCGACGAGCAATATGGCGCTCGCTGAGCACGCCATATCGAATTCCCTCTCCAAGCAGAGTTTCCCGGCGAGGCCCGCGAATGGGTTTCGCCGGGAACTCTGCAGCTGTTTGATATCTTGCAGATACCCCTTGATCGCGCCCATGGCTCGATCAAGGGGTATCTGCCTGGTCATCCTCGGCGAAATCGCCCGATAGCCGCAGGCCTTCAAGCCAGGTTTCGCCGCCGCGCTTGATCACACGGTGCGCCGGCACGCCGGAGAGGGTTTCGATGGCGTCGGCCAGGGCTTGCGAATGGGTCACCAGCCAGATTTGGGTCCGGCGCGAGGCGCGCACGATCATGCCGGCGAGCGGAGCCAGGAGATCGGGGTGCAGGCTGGCTTCCGGTTCGTTCAAGGCAATGAAAGGCGGCAGGCGGGCGGACAACAGCGCCCCGGCCAGCGCGAGATAGCGCAAGGTTCCGTCGGAGAGTTCGCTCGCCTCGTAGACGCGCCTGGGATTGTCGGGAAAGATCATGCCGAAGGAGGCCATGCGATCGGGCATCGGCACCACCAGGCGGGCACCGGGAAAGGCTTCGTCGACAGAGTCGAACAGCGCCTCGCCATCGGCGCGGATATGGACGAGCGTGGCGAAGACAGCCGCCAGATCGTGGCCGTCGGAAGCCAGGGTCGGCGTGGTGACGGCATAGCAGGGCTGGCGCAGCGCCGAATCCCGGTCCGTGCGCAGCCCGTGATAGAAACGCCATTCCAAGAGAGTGCGGCGCACGGAGGCAAGGTCGGCCAGGCGATCGGCGTCGTGCAACGTCGCCAAAGCGGTTTCCGACGCCAATAGCGGCACGCCGAACGGGCGCCGCTTACCATCAGGGCCGGCGATGCTGACGGCCGGCCCCTTGCGCTCCAGCACCGTCTGTTCGCGGCCGCGATGGCTGAATTTGAGCGTCTCGACCTTGACCTGCGGCTCGCCGAGAAAGCCCGTGCCGAGAATGATGCCGCCGGCTTGCTGCACCAGCCCGGCCTCTATCCGGTAGCGATAGCGGGCACCGTCACTGATCAAGCCGACATCGAGATGGATGCGGGCCGGCTCGTTTCTCGGGCGCATGCCAGCCCACAGCGCGGCCGCCAATCCCCCTTCGCGAGCCAGCTCATGGGCGAAGCTGCCCTGTGCCGCCGCCTGTATCAACTGCAAGCCGCGATAGAGGTTGGTCTTGCCGGTGCCGTTGGCACCGACGAACACACTGAGGTCGCCGACCTCGAAATGGATGGAGCGCAGCGAACGGTAACCCTTGAACCAGATATCGCGGACGCTGAAGGACATGGCACGGTTCCGAATCGACAGGGGCCGAGCTTGCCATAGAAGTTGTTCGGGGCGGCATCTTCCACTGCACCCATTGCGCGGGGAATCCGACCAGAGACGCGGTTCGGAGGTTTCGATGCGATGTCCCTTGCTCTCTTCGGATAGTCTGGTGTTCGACTCGACGATCAGCGATCACAGATCGACGGCCGCTACCCGGCCCAGGCAGGATCACGGCGGGTGATGGCTGGGGAACGTGGCTCCTTCACCGCCCCTTGCGTCCGCCCCGCCCGGAAGGCTTGGGTGCGCGCCAATGGCTGATCGCCGTCGCCAGGGTGCTGTACCAAGCCCGGTTCGGCTGGACGGCCGGTGTTGCTTCCGGCGAGACCGGCTGCTCCCAGCGACGCCGATAGGCCGTCTTGAAGAAATAGCTCGAGGGAATCATGACGGATGCTCCGTGGTCGAATTTATTGAATCGATTCAATATCTTGCGCAAAAACAACCCGCAAGTTGCGGGCGAAGAACTCTTTTACGATCAATTGAATCGATTCAAAAATTAACGGAAAACCTGCTTTGGGTCAAGCAAAATTGAATCGATCCAACGACATGCTACAGTCGGTCGCATCGCCTTCCCGCCGAAGGGAGCAGGCGGGATGGCGCGACTATCGGCGGCGCGCTGTCCGTCGAGGTCGGTTAGGCACGCCTGCCATGCCGAACACGGCGCTAACGCAATGGGAGAAGCCCTTGGATAAGGTCATACGGCTCGCGGATGTGGCCAAGGCGGCGGGCGTGTCGCAGGGCACCGCCTCGAACGTCTTCAACCGCCCGCGTCTGGTGCGACCGGAAGTCCGCGAGCGCGTCGAGGCGGTCGCCGCCTCCCTCGGCTATCGCGGGCCCGATCCGAAGGGGCGCCTGCTGCGCGCCGGCAAGGTCAACGCCCTCGGCATCGTTACGGCCGAACCCCTGTCCTATTTCTTCGAAGATCCCTTCGCCCGCCTGATGATGGCGGCGATTTCCAAGGCCTGCGACGAACGCGGCGCCGGCATTGCCCTGGTCTCGGCCATGAACGAGCAGAAACTGGCCTGGAATGTGCAGAGCGCCCTGGTGGACGGCTTCATCCTGTTCTGCATCGACGAGGGCCCGCGGCTGGTGGAGCTGACGCGGGAACGCCACCTGCCTTTCGTGGCTTTGCATCTGGGCACGCGCGACGAAGCCATCGCGGCTATCGGCGTCGACAATTTCGCCGGCGCCAAGGCAGCAGCGGCGCATATGGCAAGCCTCGGCCATCGGCGCTTCGCCATCCTGTCCATGCCCTTCGGCGACGACCGGACCGGGCCTGCCACCATGCGGGAGGTCGAGACCGCGGTCTATTCGAGTTCGCGCGACCGTGTACTCGGCTACTTCGCCGGTCTCTCCGAGCATGGCATCGATACCCGCATCGTGCCGATTTTCGAAACGCAGAACGAGGAAACGGACGTCAACGTCGCGATGGCTCAGCTCTTCGCAGCCCCTGCCCCACCGACAGCCCTGCTGGCGATGTCAGACAGGATCGCCTTCGCCGCCCTCGAATGGCTGCACCAGCGGGGCCTGTCGGTGCCGGAGGATGTCTCGGTCATCGGCTTCGACGGCGTGCCGGAAAGCGCCTTTTCCGAACCGCCGCTCACCACCATTGCCCAGCCGATCGCGGCGATGGGCCAGCTCGCCGTCGAGATGATCCTCGACACGCCCGACGAGACAGGCCGACGGCAGTTTGCCACCGAGCTTGTGGTCCGGGGCTCGACCGCTTCGCCACGGCCATAAGCCAGCCAACAAAAAACCCCGCCGAAGCGGGGTTTTCGTAAGTCCTGTCCGGAAGCTTAGCGCTTCGAGAACTGGAAGGAACGGCGAGCCTTGGCGCGGCCGTACTTCTTGCGCTCGACCACGCGGCTGTCGCGGGTGAGGAAGCCTTCCTTCTTCAGAGCCGGACGCAGTTCCGGCTCGAAATAGGTCAGGGCCTTGGAGACGCCGTGGCGCACGGCGCCGGCCTGGCCGGACAGACCGCCGCCGGCGACGGTGATGTTGATGTCATACTGGCCGGTGCGGTTGGCGACGGTGAGCGGCTGCTGGATCAGCAGGCGCAGCACCGGGCGGGCGAAGTAGACGTCCAGTTCACGGCCGTTGACCGTGACCTTGCCGGCACCCGGCTTGATCCAGACGCGGGCAATGGCGTTCTTGCGCTTGCCGGTGGCATAGGCGCGGCCATGGGCGTCCAGCTTCTGGACATGCTTGGGCGCTTCGGCGGCGGCGGCAGCCTCGCCGAGAGCCTGCAGCGAATTGAGCGTATCGGCCATCGGATCAGCCCTTCACATTCTTGGCGTTCATGGCGCCGACATCGAGCGCTTCGGGCTGCTGAGCCTCGTGCGGATGTTCGGTACCCTTGTACACGCGCAGGTTGAGCATCTGCTTGCGGCCCAGCGGACCACGCGGAATCATGCGCTCCACGGCCTTTTCGACGATACGCTCAGGGAACTTGCCTTCCAGGATGAACCTGGCGCTGCGCTCCTTGATGCCGCCGGGATGCCCGGTGTGGTGGTAATAGACCTTCTGATTGTACTTGCGGCCGGTGAACACCACCTGCTCCGCATTGATGACAATCACGTTGTCGCCGCAATCGAGATGGGGCGTGTAGGTCGGCTTGTGCTTGCCGCGCAGGCGCATTGCAATCACGGAAGCCAGACGACCGACGACCAGACCCTTGGCGTCGATGATGACCCACTTCTTCTCGATATCGGCGGTCTTGAGCGTAAAGGTGGACATGGTGTCGCCTATGGTTGCGCTGTCGATCCGACGGTTGAAAACGACAAGGCGGCCTGAGGGGCCGCCGAGTTGGAGTGCTTCTACACGACAGCCGAATGGGCGTCAACGCGATATTTTAAGCACGTGTCAAATTTTTATCTTTAAAAACAATAACTTACATATGAGGTAATTAATTACCTGCATTTTGACCATAGTAAGTTATGAGATCTTCGAGCTTGGGACGCGGCCGATCCGGCACGGTTTCTCTGGGTGTACCGATATGCACGAAGCCGGCGAGCTTCTCGTGCGAACCGATACCGAGCCTGGCCAGCACTCTTTCGTCATAAGCCATCCAGCCCGTGAGCCAACTCGCTCCGAAGCCCAGCGCATGGGCGGCGATGACCAGATTCTCGCAGACCGCCCCGGCCGACAGCTCCTGCTCCCAGAGCGGGATCTTCACATGGTTGGCAGCCGTCGATACCACGCCGATCACCAGCGGCGCCAAGGTGAAACGCGTCGATTCCTTCTTGCGGGTCCCCTCGTCCGCATCGGGACAAGCAGCCATGAAGGCATCATAGACGACCTGCCCTGCCTTCTCGCGCGCGGCGCCCTGGTAGATCACGAAGCGCCAGGGATGGAGCTTGCCGTGATCGGGCACGCGCGTTGCGAGGGTCAGCAACGTCTCGAGCTGGGCGGCATCCGGCCCCGGTGCCGACAACATGGCTGGGGGCACCGACCGGCGGGTCTTCAGAAGCTCGATTGCATCCATGGCGTACATTCCCAATGCATTGCGATCTGGCGCACTCGCCGAAAATCGCAAAGCCGCGTCAGGGCGCGGCGTTGGAGCAAGGCGGCGTTTTGCTCAAACGCGCTTTGCCCGAGGAGACGAACGCTCACATAAGGCCTGCGGCAGGTCTTGGGTAGGACTTCCGGCGCGATGAGCCTGAGTCCTCCCCATCTTTGCGACCGGGCGATCACGGGATGCCGTTACACAAACTCGCCTATCTCTCTGATAAATAGGAGATTGTCGTTCATTCGCCTTGGCTCGGACTCGGTGAGGTCATTCCGCCGCATCCTGGTGGACGACGGCGCAGGCCGCCTCCTCCACCGGTGTTACCCGCGCCGGGCGATAGGTTGTCGCCAGCAGAATGGCGAGCGCCAGTACCTCGGTGCCGGCTCCCACCCAGCCGACGGCCTGGACCGAATAGCGCTCGACCACCACGGCGCCGATGGCCGCGCCCGCCGCCGTGCCGAGATAGATGGCCGATGCGTTCAGGGCCAGCAGGACCGAGGCCAGGCGCTGGTCGATGGCAAGCAGGCGCACCTGCTGCACCGCCGGGAAAGCCCAGCCGAAAACGCCCCACAGCACCAGCACCAGCCCTGCCCCGATCCAGCCGGCCAGTCCCGGCAGGAACGCCGGGATCAGCGGAAGAGCACCGAAACTCACGACCAGCACCGCCAGGACGATGGTGAGGAAGCGCCGATGGTTCCAGCGATCGGCCGCATATCCACCCACTGTATTGCCGGCAGCCCCCGCCAGGCCCGCCAGGATCAGGAAGCCGGCGACCGCTTCCGGCGAGGCGCCCAACACGGCTTCGAGATAGGCCCCAATGAAGGTGTAGACGCCGAATGCGCCGGCCAGGACCACGACCGTCAGGCCGATGACCTCGAGCACGTCCGAACGACGCGCGACGGCAAGACGATCGGCGAGGCCGGGCGCCGGAGGCCCCGACACTGCCGGCAGCTTCAGGGCGATGCCGGCCAGTACCAGCAGGCTCATGGCGGCAACCATGACGAATGTCGCCCGCCAGCCCAGATGCGCCGCAATGGCGGTTCCCAGGGGCACGCCGATCACCAGCGCCACGGTCATGCCGGTATAGATGAAGGACAAGGCTCGTCCGCGTTTGGCCGGCTCGACCGACACAGCCCCATAGGCAAAGGCGGCCGGCATGAAGGTTCCGGCCGATAGCGCCAGGATGATACGGCTCGCCGCCAGCGTGAGAAAGCCGGTGGCGAAGGCCGCCGCCAGATTGGCGAGGCTGAACACGGCCATGGCCGTTATCAGGAGAGTGCGACGCTCCCAGCGCGCCGTCATCACTGCGATAAGCGGCGAGCCGATCGCATAGGCGAGCGCAAAAATGGTGACGAGGTGACCAGCATGGGCGACGGGGATGCCGAGATCTTCGGCGATGCGCGGCAGGATGCCGGCAATCATCAAGCCTTCGCTGCCGATGGCGAAGGCACCTAGTGCAAGCCAGGTCAGGGTCCGATACATGGCGAGTCCATAAGTTCAATAATTATTGAACTTATGGACTCTTCTCCACGCCTGTCAATGAATTCAATGAGTCTTGAACTAATGGACCTCAGGCGATATGTCCCAGTCATGGCCAAGACGATCTTTCACCCGGAAACCGATCAGATCGAGTTGACGACGGTTCTGGAAGCGCTCAGCGATCCCATTCGCCGTGACATCATTCTCGGCCTCTTCGAGGAGGGCGAGCAGAATTGCTCCGCCTTCAATGGCCTGAGTTCCAAGACCAATCTGACCTATCACTATGTGCGCCTGCGCGAGGCGGGCCTGACGCGCACGCGTTTGATGGGCACGTATCGCCTGATCACGCTCCGCGCCGACGACATCGAATCGCGCTTCCCCGGCCTGCTCGCGCCAATCCTGGCTGCCGCACGGGCTGAACGCCTTCAGCGGCAGGCCGAAGGCTTGTCCGGTGCCTTATCCTCCGCCAAGGCAGTAGCCCCGGAGGCCGGGCGTGAAGATGGGGCTTGAAATCGCCGCCTTTCCGTGAATCGTGGCGGCCATGATTGCCAAGACCTCAATCCTCAAGACTTCGATCCTCCTGCTGGCAGGCGCGCTCGTGGCCATGCCGGCGGCCGCGCAGACGCCCCCGAGTTCCGAAGCCGCTCCCGCGGCGGCGCCGCAGGCGCCTGCCCAGCCTGCGCCACCGGCCGCGGCCGAGGAACCCGCCGTCACGCGCAAGGTCGAACTCTCCGCCAGCTTCGCCGAGAAGGGGGCGCCGATTCCATCGGGCCTGAAATGGCGGGTATACCGCCTCGGCAAGGGTGAGGCCGATGCGGCCAAGATGGCTGAATCCGACGATCCGGCTCCCGAATTCTCGTTGGCGCCCGGGCGCTATGTCGTTCATGCCGCCTATGGACTTGCCGCCGCGACCAAGGAGATCGAGGTCGACAAGGCGTCCGTGCGGCAGGGGCTGGTGATCAAGGCGGGCGGCCTGCAGGTCGAGGCCTCGGTGCTCGACAAGCCGATCCCGCCCGAGCAATTGACCGCACGCGTCATGGTGATCCAGCCGACCGGCGAGCGCCGGCTCATCGCCGAGGGCGTTCCGGCCACCAGCATTCTGCGCCTGCCCGAGGGACGCTATTTCGTCGAATGCACCTATGGCGAGTCCAACGCCACCGTCTCCGCCGAACTATCGATCGGTACCGGCAAGCTGACGCAGGCCACCTTCCACCAAATGGCGGCGACGCTGACGCTCAAGCTGGTGAGCCAGGCCGGCGGCGAGGCGATCGCCAACACGGCCTGGTCGGTGCTGACGCCAGGCGGCGACGTCATCCGCGAATCCATCGGCGCCTTTCCTTCCCTGATCCTGGCGGAAGGCAACTACACCGTCGTCGCCCGCCATGAGGGCCGGGTCTATACGCGCGAGTTCGACGTCAAGGCCGGCCATGACGGCGACGTCGAGGTGATCGCCCGCTAAACTGGGACCGATAGTGGCCCGGAGGGCCGATCGGCAACCTGGCCGAGCAATTCTGTTGCCATTTGATCACAGTTGCGTGCACTTTTGCCAATCGCGGCCCTCACCCCGAATTCGGTGCGCAATCCTGCCGCAATGCGCCTCTATCGCCCCAATTCATTGGAGCAACCGCTCCTCAGATTTGCTGGCTCATAGCTGCCATTGGTACACGGCGCTGGATATTCGGGGTTGAAATGATACTGACGCGACGCATACTTCTTCTGGGCGCACCACTTTTTCTTGCAAGTTGCGCAACGAGAAGCGGCCAGAGAAATGCCAATTTGCAGCAGGCCGCCTATACACCTGATCCTTACTATGTGTCCCTCTACGGAGGCATCGAGGATGATCGTTTTCCCGTCCAGCCTGTGAACCTAGCCAAGGTGCCGCCGAAATATTGGCGCCGTGAGGTCCCCTATGAGACCGCCGAGCAGCCCGGAACCATCGTCGTCGATCCCAACCAGCGTTTCCTCTATCTCGTCCAGGAAAACGGCCGGGCGATCCGCTATGGCGTCGGCGTCGGCAAGACCGAGGCGTTCAATTTCCAGGGCGAGGCCACCATCTCCCGCAAGGCCGAATGGCCACGCTGGACCCCGACGCCCGACATGATCCGCCGCGATCCCGAGTTGAACGAACCCTATCGCAACGGCATGCCCGGCGGGGTCGAGAACCCGCTCGGTGCCCGCGCGCTCTATCTCTACCGCGACGGCCGCGACACGCTCTATCGCCTGCACGGCACCACCAATCCGGCCACCATCGGCACCAAGGTGTCCTCGGGCTGCGTCCGCCTGATGAACCAGGACATCATCGACCTCTATAACCGCGTGCCTACCGGCACCAAGGTTATCGTGCTGCCTTCGGCGCCGGCTCCGGAAGAAGCCCCCCTGCCCGACATGGTCTGAGATTTGCGGGTGCGTGCGGCATCACGGCACGCGCCCGCAGTCCTCAACGGCTCTATACTCCGCCTCATCGCTCCGTTCTGCCGAGATCCTGCCGGAGCGCGTGGAGCATCGTTTCCATGGATACCATCGCCGTCGATCCCGATGCGGGCCTCGCCCGCCTTCTTCCCGGTGCCCAATTCGCCGACGCCTATGCGCTGGACATGGCCCCGCCGAAACTCGACGCAAGGCGAGCCGCTGAGCGTATCATGGCCCGCTCGCCGCGCTGGATCGCCACGCTTCTGGCTCTCAGGAACCTCGTCGTCGCTCCCTTCGGCCTGCACACCCGCCCGCCATCCTCACCGTCAGGCCTGGGTGTCCTCGGCATCTTTCCCGTCCTCAGCCAGACGCCGGACCGACTGGTCGCCGGCTTCGACGACAGCCATCTCGACTTTCGGGTGGTCGTCGACATATCCAGGATCTCGGAGCGTCAGCGCGTCACACTGACCACGCTCGTCCTCACCCATAATCGTCTCGGGCGCGCCTATCTTGCCGCCGTGCTGCCTTTCCACTGGGTGATCGTGCGCGCCATGCTGCGGCAGGCACGCGAGGCCTGATCGCGGGGCGCTTGCCTCAGGAAGCCAGCAGGACGGGCACGCCCTTATGCTTGGCCTTCTCCTCCGGCTCGACATGGATGGTCACCCGAGCGCCTTCGATCTCCTGCCGGAGCGCGAGTTCGATGCGATCGCAGATGGCGTGCGACTCCGTCACCGACATCGAGCCCTGAACAACCAGGTGGAAATCGACGAAGACGACACTGCCGACCTGGCGGGTCCTGACATCATGCGCCTCCTGGGCGCCTTCGCTGTGGGTGGCGATGATCTTGGCGATCTGGTCGAGGATCTCGGGGGGCGCGGAGGCATCCATCAGGCTGGATACGGAATCGCGGATCATCACCCAGCCCGACCACAGAATATTGACGGCGACGATCGCAGCCAGGATCGGGTCGAGAATGAGCCAGCCCGTCACGGCGACGAGGGCAACGCCGATCAGGACGCCGCCGGACGACCAGACGTCGGTCATCACATGCCGGCCATCGGCGACGAGGGCGGGCGAGCGCCACGCCCGGCCCCAGCGCAGCAGCGTCACCGCCCAGCCGAGATTGATCGCGGTCGCCACAGCATTCACCGCCAGGCCCAGCACCGGTGTTTCCAACGGCTTGGGGGCGAGAATGCCGTCATAGGCCTTGACCAGGATCAGGATCGCCGCCAGCACGATCAGCACGCCCTCGATCACGGCGGAGAAATATTCGGCCTTGTGGTGACCATAGGGATGGCCGCCATCGGCAGGCTTGGAGGCCACGCGCAGGGCGATGAAAGCTGCGCCAGCCGCAACCACGTTGATGATGCTCTCCAGGGCATCCGAATAGAGCGCCAGCGAGCCCGTCAGCCAATAGGCGCCGAATTTGAGCGCGAGGACGACAAGGCCGACGCCGGCACTGGCAAGGGCGGCTTTCTGGGCGCGGTTCATGATGGTTCCCGGTTCATGCGCACGGCCTTCGCAAAGGCCTCCGCTAAAGGCAGCTCCCTACTCCGATGAGCTGCCGTAAGGCCAGAGCAAATAGTATAGCCTGGGCTATCGCTGCTGCGACCGCTGCCGAACCATCCCGAACGGCAAGGTTTTTCGGCCTGATCAGGGCATCGACTTGCGCGCCAGGACATAGAGCCAGTCGGTCGGCTTGTTGTCATAACCGCCGCCCTTGGCGGCCTCGATCCCGACGCTCTCCCAGGGGCCGGGCCGATAGGTCTGCTCAAGCCAGTCGGCCGAGGGATAATTGTAATAGCGGTCGAACTGATCTCTGCCCTCCGCTTTGCCAGCCTTGAAGCTGGCGTAGAAAACCCCGCCGGGCTTCAAGGCCCGGTGGATCCTGCCAATGATCGCGGACAGGTTCGCACGCGGCACATGGAGCAGGCAGGCATTGGCCCAGACGCCGTCATAGGCTTCACGCGCCTCGATATCCTCGAACAGCAGGACATCGACCAGCCGGCCAAGCCGCACGGCTGCCGCATGCGCAATTTCCGGCGTGCCATCAGTCGGCGTGACGTCGAAGCCGCGCGCCAGCATGTATTCGCTGTCCTGTCCAGCGCCACAGCCAAGTTCCAAGACGGATCCGCCCGGAGCGACATGAGACAGAAACTGATCCAGGCGATGTTTCTGTGCCACTTGTCCCCGCGTGGTGTAGGCACTCGCCTGTTCAGCATAGAAAGCGATCGTCACATCATCTTTGGCAGGCATCTACGTTTCCTGTTTCACTTCCTCGCGCCCGGCGCGATAACGCGAATGCTTCGGCCCTTCTGCCGAATCAGGTCCCTCGCGATATTTCACAATTAATAGACGGAAAATAACATGGCAGGAAACGCGGAAGCCAGCTCTGCTGGGGGCTCCAGCACCCAGACAGCGCCGGGTGGAATCGGCCGCATCGTTCTGGCGAGCCTGGTGGGCACCACGATCGAGTTCTACGATTTCTACATCTACGGAACGGCCGCCGCTCTGGTGATCGGGCAGACCTTCTTTCCGTCGACCGCGCCCGGTTCGCAGGCACTCAACGCCTTCCTTACCTTCGGTATCGCCTTCCTGGCCCGCCCCATCGGCTCCATCCTGTTCGGCCATTTCGGCGATCGCATCGGCCGCAAATCGACGCTGGTGGCGTCCATGCTGGTGATGGGTCTGTCGACCACGCTGATCGGCGCGCTGCCGACCTATGAACAGGCCGGCTTCCTGGCCCCCTTGCTGCTGTGCATCCTGCGTTTCGGCCAGGGCATCGGTCTTGGCGGCGAATGGGGCGGTGCGGCCCTGCTCGCGACCGAGAACGCTCCCCCGGGGCGACGCTCCTGGTTCGGCATGTTCCCCCAGCTCGGGCCCCCGATCGGCTTCTTCATGGCCAATGGCCTGTTCCTGGTCCTGCTGATGTTCCTCGACGAAGCAAGCTTCCTATCCTGGGGCTGGCGCATCCCCTTCCTGATCAGCGCCGCGCTGGTGGCCATCGGCCTCTATCTGCGCGTCTCCATCAGCGAAACGCCTGAATTCCGCGAAGCCATGGCCCGCAACGAGCGCGTCGAGGTGCCCTTGCTCGAAGTACTCAGGGACCATTGGGTTCCGCTGATCCAGGGCTCTCTCGCCATCGTGGTGTGCTACGCCCTGTTCTACATCTCCACCGTCTTTGCCCTGGGCTATGGCGTCAACACGCTGCATATTTCGCGCAGCGACTTTCTCGGCCTGCTCTGCGTCGCCGTCATCTTCATGGCGATTGCCACGCCGATCTCCGCCGCGCTTTCCGACCGCTTCGGCGCACGTCCTGTCCTGTTGATCTCCAGTGCCCTGGCGGCATTGTCGGGCTTGTGCCTGCCCGTCCTGCTCGGCAGCGGCAATAGCTTCGAGGTCCTCGCCTTCCTGTCGCTTTCGCTCGCCCTGATGGGGCTGACCTTTGCGCCGCTCGGAGCCCTGCTTCCCGACCTCTTCCCCACCAAGGTGCGCTACACCGGCGCCTCCAGTGCCTATAATCTCGGCGGCATCCTGGGTGCCTCGCTCGCGCCCTATCTGGCTCAGATCCTGCTGCAGAAGGGCGGCCTGCCCTGGGTCGGCTATTATGTCAGCGTTGCGGCGATCATCAGCTTCCTCGCCGTGTTCAGCATGAAGCGGGGCGGCTGAAAATTTGCGAATAAGCAACCAAATGGTTGCACAAGACGGCGCGATCTGACATATATGCGCAACCAGGAGGTTGCAATTATGTCAGATCGTATTGAAAAGACCATCGAGCTGAACGCGCCCATCGACCGTGTATGGCAGGCCCTGACCAATCACGAGGAATTCGGCACATGGTTCCGGGTCAAGCTGGACGGGCCTTTTGTGCCCGGCCAGATCTCGCGCGGCCATATCACCTATCCCGGCTATGAACATGTCGTCTGGGAAGCCAAGGTCGTCAACATGGATGAGCCCCGCCTGTTCTCGTTCACCTGGCATCCCTATGCCGTCGATCCGGACGTCGACTATTCAAACGAGAAGCCGACACTGGTGGAATTTCATCTGCGCCCGGAGGGGACGGGAACCCATCTCAGCGTGACTGAATCCGGCTTCGGCGCCATTCCCGCCCACCGCCGTGCCGAAGCCTTCCGCATGAATGACGGCGGCTGGGCCGAACAGATGAAAAACATCAAGGCCCATATCGGCGGCTGATCATGTCGACAGCTGACCTTGCCACCCCATCGAACCCCGCCGCCATCTTCGCGGCATTGGGAGATCCGACCCGTCTGTCGCTGCTCAGAAGATTGAGCAGCGGCCAGACGCAGTCGATCGCGAAGCTGTCGACAGACACCAGCCTGACACGCCAGGCCATCACCAAGCACCTGCATGTGCTCGAAACGGCCGGGCTTGTTTCAAGCCTGCGTATCGGGCGCGAGACCCAGTTCGCCTATCGGCCCGAACCGATCCAGGCGGTGCGAACCTATCTCGACGAAGTTGCCGTCCAGTGGGACGACGCACTCGGGCGCCTCAAGGCGCTGGTGGAAAGGTGACGGTCGCTGGTTGCCCGGCCAATGGCCACTACTCCGCTATCACCAGCCGCGCCGGCCCGCCCTCTTCGCTCTTCACCACGCGGTAGAAGCAGGAATGGCGGCCGGTGTGGCAACAGCCGCCATCACCGCCGACTTCCACGCGCATGATCAGGGCGTCCTGGTCGCAATCGGTACGCAACTCCACCACACGCTGCAACTGACCGGAAGTCTCGCCCTTGCGCCAGAGAGCCTGGCGCGAGCGTGACCAGTACCAGGCCTCGCCAGTCTCCAGGGTGCGGCCCAGAGACTCCGCATTCATATGCGCGACCATCAGCACCTCGCCATGCTCGGCGCCGAGCGTCACCACCGTGATCAGGCCGTCGCGGTCGAATTTCGGCGTGAAGACGAGGCCCTCTTCAAGGGAGGCCTTGTCGCGGGGCGGGGGAAACGAGGTGCTCATGGTTCTACTCTGGGGACGGATGTGGACTAGGCTTGGATCCTGGAAGATCTTGGGCCCTCGATCCAGGGCCCTAAAAGATGAAGTCCGTATGGATGAACTTCGACTTGTGGCTGCGCGTGATCTCGTCAAGCAATTTCTTGCTGGGCTCGGTCTGCTTGGCGGCGATCATCGAGCGGATCGAAAAGGAACGCAGCGCGTCGGTGACCGACAGCGTCCCCTCGGCCGAATCCTTGCGGCCGGTGAACGGGAAGACATCCGGCCCACGCTGGCACTGGCAGTTGATGTTGACCCGGCAGACCTGGTTCACCAGCGGATCCACCAGGGTGCCGATGTCATCCGCGCTGGTGGAAAAGATGCTGACCTGCTGGCCATGCTCGGAGGTGATGACATAGTCGAGCGCCGTCTCGATGTCGTCAAAGGGCATCACCGGCACGATCGGCCCGAACTGCTCCTCGCGATAGAGCTTCATGCCTTCGGCGACAGGATAGACCACGGCCGGCCGGAACAACGTTGCCACCTCATCCCCGCCGCCGGCATTGACCACCCTGGCGCCCTTGGCCACGGCGTCCTCGACGCAGGCCATCATGTACTCGGCTTTGGCCCTGTCAGGCAGTGGCGTGATGCTGACGCCCTTGTCCCAGGGCATACCGATCTTGAGCTTGGCAAGCTCCTCGGTGAAGCGTTCCAGGAAACGATCGACGATGGAACGGTGCACGATCAGCATCTTCAGCGCCGTGCAGCGCTGGCCGTTGAAGGACAGCGCACCCGCAAGGCATTCCTTCACTGCCAGTTCCAGGTCGGCATCGGCCAGGACGATCGCGGCATTCTTGGCATCGAGGCCGAGAATTGCGCGCAAACGGTTGGCCTTGGGATGCAGCTTCTTGAGGTGATCGGCAACCTTGCTGGAGCCGATCAGGGTAAGCGCATTCACCTTCCCCGATTCCAGCAGATGCGGCACGATTTCCGCGCCCTTGCCGTAGACGAAGTTGACCACGCCGGGCGGGAAAGCACTGCGGAAAGCCTCCAGCAACGGCTCGAACAGAAGGACGCCGAAGCGCGGCGGCTTGAACACCAGCGTGTTGCCCATGATCAGGGCCGGGATCAGCGTGGCAAAGGTCTCGTTCAGAGGGTAATTGTAGGGCCCCATGCACAAGACGACGCCAAGGGGCGTGCGGCGGATCTGGCCGATGGTGCCTTCGACGATCTGGAAACGTGAATTCTCATTATCGAGGTTGCGCACGGCATCGACAGTGGCGCGCATATAGTCGACGGTGCGATCGAATTCCTTCTCGGCATCCGGCAGTGACTTGGCGATCTCCCACATGATCAGGCGCACGATCTCACTGCGGCGCGCCACCATCTGGCGGATGAAATCCAGCATGCAGGTGATGCGATCGGCGACCCGCATCGTCGGCCAGGCGCCGCGGCCATTGTCATAAGCGCCGACCGCGGCGGCCAGTGCGGCATCGGCTTCCGGGACGCCGCCGACCGGAATCGAGCCGAGGGTGACCGGCAGCAGCCGTCCTTCCCCATCGCGCAGGTGAATGGGCGAGATCACGCTCTGCTTCTCGCCGGTCCATGCCAGCAATTGTCCGTTCACCAGCACGCGATCCTGGTGGATCTCGCCTGGAAGACGGAACTCGGCAGTAATATCCCCGGCCTGCGGGAACAGAGTCTTGAGCTCAGTCGACTGCGGCATCATCGCTTCTCCTTCGAGACATGGCTACCCCATCCCCGGCACGATCCATGCCACACGCGTTCCAGCGTGCAGCACAACTCATAAAGGGAATAAGACGCTCGACCGCAGAACTGCGCCGCCGTGACGAGCAGCCCAGGCAGCCAGTTGTCGCTCAGCGTGCCTTGTAGGCGCGCTGTACCAGGGACAGGAAGTGCATCTGCTGCTGCGGCTCAGACTTGAAGACGCCGGTGAAGCCAGTTGTCACCGTGGAAACGCCCTGCTTCTGGATGCCGCGCATGGCCATGCACATATGCTCGGCTTCCAGCATCACGGCCAGTCCCCGCGGCTTGAGGCGTTCCTCGATGGCCTGGGTGACGTTGGCGGTCAGATGCTCCTGCGTCTGCAGGCGGCGGGCATAAATCTCGACCACGCGTGCGAGCTTGGACAGGCCGACCACGCCGCCGCTGGGATAATAGGCGATATGGGCGTGGCCCATGATCGGCACGATATGGTGTTCGCAATGCGAATAGAAGGGGATGTCCCGTACCAGCACCATGTCATCATAGCCGCCGACTTCCTCGAAGACGGTGTCGAGTTCTTCGCCGGCATCGTGCTCATAGCCCTTGAACATCTCGCGCCAAGCCTTAACCACCCGCTTGGGCGTGTCGATCAGGCCTTCGCGGTCCGGATCGTCACCGGCCCACTGGATCAGCGTCCGCACGGCGGCTTCGGCCTCCTTGCGTGACGGGCGAGGCATAGGGGCGCGGGCGACGTCATCTCGTTCCAGTTTGGCCGCAGGCTTATCCACCAGTGCATCCATCAACAGCTACTCCCACCGCCAAGGCAGATTGCTCACAATCGGCCTTGCGGGTTTAGATCATACCGGTCTGGAGAGCACCCCTCCCCAACCGACCCATTCATGCCTATATAGGTGAGAGCGAAGCGCATACAATCAAGCGTCCACCCATGCTCGACGATGTCTATAATAAACGTATCCTCGAATTGGCAGCCAATATTCCGCGTATCGGCCATCTGCCGCGCGCAGATGCCGCAGCCACCGCCCATTCCAAATTATGCGGTTCCACCGTCTCGGTGGAGCTGGCGGTAGAAGGCGGCAAGGTCGCTGATTTCGCCCATATCGTGAAGGCCTGCGCCCTCGGACAGGCCTCCTCCTCCATCATGGCCCGCAACATCATCGGTGCGAGCGGCGATGAATTGCGGCAGGCGCGCGAGACCATGCGCCGCATGCTCAAGGAGAATGGCCCGCCTCCGGAGGGCCGTTTCGCCGAGGCCGCCGTGCTGGAACCGGTGCGTGATTTCAAGGCCCGCCACGCCTCTACCTTGCTCACTTTCGACGCCGTCGTCTCGGCCTTCGACAGTATCGAGGCCAAGAGCAAAGCGGCGGAATAGCGCAGTTTCCCGGGATCGCAGGCGTCCTGGCCTGCTCTTGGAAACGCCGCGTTTGCGTAAAAGAAAGGTGCAGGCGAGAATGCCCGCTGCCACAGGGCTTACCCTGCCCCTTGCGAATTGTGACAGAAAAGCCCCATTCTGCTCTTGAACTTGCCGGTTTTTCCGGAAATGAGCATCGCGTTTAGGTAAGGACGGGGGCGCCCATGTTGAAACTAATCCTGCGGCGAAACGTCAAGTCGGGGCTGATCGGCGGCAAGAAGTTCGAGGTTCATAGCCGCATCGAGACGGACAAGGATCTCACCGCCTTGTTCAAGGGTTATCC
The DNA here is from genome assembly GCF_052114505.1 of Labrys sp. KB_33_2. Classification (NCBI taxonomy): domain Bacteria; kingdom Pseudomonadati; phylum Pseudomonadota; class Alphaproteobacteria; order Hyphomicrobiales; family Xanthobacteraceae; genus Labrys; species Labrys sp. KB_33_2. The sequence continues at coordinate 364,098 of NZ_JBFREW010000010.1, forward strand.
CGACGAACTCGTACTCGCCTATAAGTCGATCTGGGCCGACCGCAGCCTGTCGCTCAAGCGCAGCGAATTCCTGCGCGGGACCAAGTTTACCGTCACTTCCCTCAACGAGCTCATCGAACTGGAGGAAAGGCTGCAATCGGCCTTCGACCAGGTCCGGCGCATGATCGAGATCGTCGAGACCTTCCAGACCGATATCGCCCTCGAACTTTGATTCCGCTTCCGGCTGGAGGCCCTCACCCCTGTCGCATCTCGTCATGACCTGGCCTCGCACTGCCGCACATCTCGTCATCAGGACCTACCAGGTCACGCTGTCGGCTCTGATCGGGCGGCAATGCCGCTATTTCCCGAGCTGCTCGGAATATGCGGACGAGGCGATCGAGCGCCACGGCGTATGGGCGGGCGGCTGGATGGGGGTGTTCCGCATCTGCCGCTGCCATCCCTGGGGCAGCTCGGGCCTCGATCCCGTGCCGGAACGATTGCCCGCCGACACGAGCTGGTATAGACCGTGGCGCTATGGCCGCCGGCGGCCTTTTACCTGCGACGAGGGCCAGTAAGCCCTCTTTATCACCTGAAATCGCTTACCTGCTTGGTTGGCAGGAGTGAGCCCGGAGACACATATGCCTGTTTTGACTTTCCCCGATGGCAATCAGCGTTCCTACGATGCCGGCGTGACCGGCAAGGCCGTTGCCGAGGGCATCTCCAAATCGCTGGCCAAGAAATCCATCGCCATGAAGCTCGACGGGGTACTGACCGACCTCGCCGAGGAGATCGGCGCGGATGCCCGCATCGAGATCGTCACCCGCGAGAGCCCGGAAGCGCTGGAGCTGATCCGCCACGATGCCGCGCATGTCATGGCCGAGGCCGTGCAGTCGCTCTGGCCCGACACCCAGGTCACCATCGGCCCGGTGATCGAGAACGGCTTCTATTACGACTTCTACCGCGCCGAGCCCTTCTCTTCGGAGGATTTCCCGAAGATCGAAGCGAAGATGCGCGAAATCATCGCGCGCAACGCGCCCTTCACCCGCGAAATCTGGAGCCGTGACAAGGCCAAGCAGGTCTTCGCCGACAAGGGCGAGAAGTTCAAGGTCGAGCTGGTCGAGGCCATCCCCGCCGACCAGGATTTGAAGATCTACTACCAGGACAACTGGTTCGATCTTTGCCGCGGCCCGCATATGGTCTCGACCGGCCAGATCGGCACCGCCTTCAAGCTGATGAAGGTGGCCGGCGCCTATTGGCGCGGCGACAGCAACAATCCGATGCTGACCCGCATCTATGCCACCGCCTGGCGCAACCAGGAGGAGCTCGACCTCTATCTCAAGCAGATCGAGGAAGCCGAAAAGCGCGACCATCGCCGCCTGGGCCGAGAGATGGACCTGTTCCATTTCCAGGAGGAAGGCCCTGGCGTGGTATTCTGGCACGGCAAGGGCTGGACAATATTCCAGGAGCTGATCGCCTATATGCGCCGGCGCCTGAAGGCCGACTACAAGGAAGTCAACGCCCCCCAGCTGCTCGACAAGCATCTGTGGGAAATCTCCGGCCATTGGGGCTGGTATCGCGAAAACATGTTCATGGCGAAGTCGGCCGGCGACGAGACCGAGGACGAGCGCGTCTTCGCCATCAAGCCGATGAACTGCCCGGGGCACCTGCTGATCTTCAAGCACGGCCTGAAGTCCTATCGCGACCTGCCCATGCGCCTGGCCGAATTCGGCGCGGTGCACCGCTATGAGCCCTCGGGTGCCCTGCACGGCCTGATGCGCGTGCGCGGCTTCACCCAGGACGATGCCCATATCTTCTGCACCGACGAGCAGATGGCTGCCGAATGCCTGAAGATCAATGATCTCATCCTGTCGACATATGCCGATTTCGGCTTCAGCGAGATTACGATCAAGCTCTCCACCCGGCCGGAGAAGCGCGTCGGTTCGGACGAATTGTGGGACCGAGCCGAAGACGTGATGATGAAGGTGCTCGACACCATCCAGGCGCAGTCGAACCAGATCAAGACCGGCATCAATCCCGGCGAAGGCGCCTTCTACGGGCCGAAATTCGAATACACCCTGAAGGACGCCATCGGCCGCGAATGGCAGTGCGGCACCACGCAGGTCGATTTCAACCTGCCGGAGCGCTTTGGCGCCTTCTTCGTGGATTCGGACGGTGAGAAGAAGACACCGGTGATGATCCACCGCGCTATCTGCGGCTCGATGGAGCGCTTCCTCGGCATCCTGATCGAGAACCATGCCGGGCATTTCCCGCTCTGGCTGGCTCCCGAACAGGTAATGGTGTGCACCATCACCTCGGACGCCGACGACTATGCCCAGGAAGTCGTCGGTGCCTTGCGGGCGGCGGGACTACGCGCGGAAATCGATCTGCGCAACGAGAAGATCAACTACAAGGTGCGCGAGCATTCCCTCGCCAAGACCCCGGTGATCTTCGCCCTCGGCAAGAAGGAAGGGGCTGAACGCACCGTCTCGATCCGCCGTCTCGGCTCTCAGGCCCAGTCGGTCCTGCCGCTCGAGGAAGCGATCACTGAACTGGTCAAGGAAGCGACCCCGCCGGATCTGCGGCGCTAAATCGGAGGGACACTCCCTCCCTTGTGCAATGGGCGTCGGCCTGCGGGCCGGCGCCTCGAAACAGGCCCTGGCGTGAGCAAGCTCTTCTTCACCGCCGATACTCATTTCGGCCACGAATCGATCATCCGCCTGTGCAAGCGCCCCTTTGAAACCGTCGAGGCGATGGATGAGGCCTTGATCGCACGCTGGAACGACAAGGTCGCGCCCAACGACGTGATCTATCACATCGGCGATTTCAGCTTTCGCGCGGGCAAACCAGCCGAGACCTATCTGGAACGCCTCAACGGCCAGATCCATCTCATCCTCGGCAACCACGACGATCCGACCAAGCTGGAATCGACCGGGCGCTTGCGTTCGATAGCCGAGATCAGGGAGTTACGCTGGAAGGGCCAAACTATCGTGATGTGCCATTATCCGATGCGGGAATGGCCGGGAGCCTGGCGCGGAGCCTGGCATCTGTTCGGGCATGTGCATGGCCGCCTCGACAACGAGCCCTTCGGCTACAGCCTCGATGTCGGCGTGGACAGCCATGATTACGCCCCCCTCGCAGCGGAGGAAGTGGCCACGCTGATGGCCGGGCGTCAGCAGATTTTCGGCACCTGACGTCTGAAGGACGGCAGCGGAGGCCGTTCTGCAGTCAGTCCTCTATCCTACTCCGCGGCAACCCTGGCCACGGGTTCGTTCCGCACAGCCAGCCCCGCCAGCACCATATCGAAGATCTTGTCGACATAGGCCGCATCGGGCGGTGTCACGGTGGTATGGAACCGCTGGAAGATCGGAGACATGATCAGATCCAGTACCATATCTGGATCGACATCGTCCCGGATCTGCTTCTTATGCATGGCTGAGATCACGAAAGCCCTGGCAATCTCCTGGCGGCGTTTCATGACGATCTCGCTGAATCGTTCTCGGAACGGACGTTCGAACTGCGCCTCGGCCAGGAGGGCCCTGGAGGCGCCCTCCATCATCGGGTTGCTGAGATATTCAGCCAGACGGCGTACATAGTTGCGGAAATTCACCATGGGTTCGCCGCCTGCAACCATGGGTGGCAGCACTTCGGTGCAGCGGGCAAGATAGGCATCGAGCAGGAGATCGGCCTTGCTGTCATACCAGCGATAGATGGTCTGCTTGCCTACCCCGGCAAGGGCAGCGATGCGTTCGACCGAAATGTCGCGATAGGGAGCGCGTTCAAGCAATTCGGCCGCTGCATGCAAAATCGCCTGATGCGTTTCCATGCAGCGCGGTCTTCCGACGGGTCGTGCCGCCTGCTGCGCAATGGCCACCGACAACTCCTTCAAATGTCAAGAATATAATCTAGACGTAATGTCTCATATATATACGCTTCTGTGCTTGTTTACAATCAACCAGACCTTGTATGGCCACCCTATCTCCCGTGGCGGCGGGCGGAAATCGCCAGAGCAGCAGCTCGAGACTAAGCGCCAGCCGCCGCCCATTGAGGAGGGGTAAGCGACAGCTCACCGCTCACGAAAATTTCAATACGCCCCGTATTATATCTCTTGCATTAGGAGACGATCCGTCTTATAAACAACCCCATGGAAGGGATGGCAATCATTCTTCTGGATTGCGGCTCCTCTGAGACTGAGTGTTCAAGCGTATCGTCAGTTCAGTAACGATTGTTAGTACGTAAGTGTAGATGAAGGCGTGTTTGCGCTTTTCGATATTGCATAGTTTGATTTCTTTTCGGGCGCCGCACCTCCCCAACAGGTGCGGCGCTTTATTTTTGTCACCTGGCAATCGCCCCGGTGATGACGAACAATATTATCGAGCCGCTGGCGGTAACTATGTACGGCCACCCTTTCGGCCCCCGCCGCATCCCCTGAAAACTCGTCATCGCCTGTCCTGAAAGAAAACGCGCCGGGCCATATTTAGCCGCATAAGGACTTAGGGCGAGATTCGGGGCTTCGGAACATCACAAGGTAGCCCGCAAAGGGCCCACCCATTCCCGGGCAGCAATGCGACCGCCGGCACGACGCGGAGCGCGCCCTTCGAAACTCAATGAATTCGCGCCAATAAATATAATGGTAGGTCCAAATCCAAAAGGGTGCTACAAAAGTCAACAGGGAATATTTTGGCGTTTCGACGCTGCATTTGCATTTTTCTTGTCTAATATTGACGAAGATGTCGATGCAATTTTTGATGATATCATTCCCTCTGCTTAATTGATCCAGCACTCATGCGTTAAGTGATCGATATTCTGGCGACATCAAAACGAAAATCTTGTGGTTGCAGGCATAAATTAGTCCCTCCGCGCAGTCATGGCATGCCGTCGTTTCTCTCAATCCATCTCCCACGGCAGACGTGCGGCAATCACCGGAGAGTTAATATGAACACCCGCTCTTTCGTCGCTGTTACAGCCATCGTCGCGACGATTTTTGGATGTGGTTACGCAGCGAATTCTCTTCGAGACGCTGCAGCAGATGGCCTCAGATTGAAGATGGAGAGAGTTCAATACCCTACGGACACATCGACAATGAGACTTTCCAGCAACAATCTCACAAAAGCAAAAGAATGCGCCGCCCCTCACAGAGAAATTGATAACTCTACTGTAGAATGCAAATAAAAATTACACGTACTTGAATAATATTCAACTAAAATAAAATGTAATTACATCTATCTATATAATAAAAATCGGAAAAATTCGATTAACACCATTCTTTTCAAATATGGAGGTCCATATGCAAAGGCATCCGGCCAAATTACGCCACTCAGACACGCCTGAACACCGAGATATCACCGTCGCCTGCAGTCCCTACTACCGCATGCGGGCTGATATACAACGACACCTGAAATCCTCGCGCGCGCTTCCCAATGGACACGTTGAGGGCAATGAAATCAATATCGTAGAAGCGTGGCGAAAAGCAAATAATCTCAGCCAGGAGGAACTTTCGCACAAAGCACATGTATCTATCGAGGAAATTGTCGACATCGAGACCGGGAAATTCAACTCGCCGATGATCACTTACATAAAAATCGCCAAAGTACTTAGAGTTCACATTTCTATGATACTGGGGTCGAGCAGGACTATTATTTCCTAAGAGGAGATGGATGCCACGCACGCCTCCGCGGCGCTCGCCACCGATATGGCCGGATGCATCACGTGACCGAGCAATCACCGACGCGTGGACGGCATATTCTGGCGAACCGAAGGCCCATGCCGGTGTTGCTGGTTGCATCCTGGGGTGTATGAGCGATCCTGAACCGCTGTATCTCGACTTGCTTTGAGCAGCCGAGGGGCCGGATGGACCCGTGTCGAGATCGCCGTTACGAGACTCGCGGATCTAAATCTCATTGGAGAGACGCTCGGCATTCGCGACATCCGTATCGCCGTCGAGCCAGTGTTACATCAGCCTTCGCGACGATGAAAATCCACTCCGTATGGGTTGCGCGCCAAAGACGGACACCTTGCCGAGCATCCGATACGCTGCGGTGCAGAGCGCTTTTTCAGCTATGCTCGCAACCAAGTTCCGCAGTGCCTTGTCCGCCTCATCCGCAAATAGCGGAAGAACCGGCACCAGGGGACAGCAGGCGAGGATCCTCGCCTGCCAATCGAGGCAAGTCGTCGACCCGCGCAACACCTCGGCTCTTTTGCGGCGGCATTGGCTCGACCAGCGACCAGCCAAAATCCCTCAGATCAAGCCGGCGATGCATCATAAGGCTCCTAACCAGTGCCCTGAATCACCACTTGCTTCCCTGCCCTAGCAAGCAGTTTTAGGAGTTTACGGCTCAGACGACACCTTGTAGATTTGTGACATGGCGCTCAAACGGATGGACAACGTAGGAATCGTCGTCGATGACCTCGAAGGGACGATCGATTTTTTTCGCGAGCTCGGCCTCGAGCTCGAAGGACGTGCCACGATCGAAGGAGAATGGGCGGGACGTGTCACTGGGCTAGGCGATCAGCGCGTCGAGATTGCCATGATGCGCACGCCGGACGGTCACAGCCGGATCGAGCTATCCCGCTTCCTCTCGCCGCCTGTCATCGCCGATCACCTCAACGCGCCGGTTAACGCTCTAGGCTACCTCCGCGCCATGTTCACCGTCGACGACATCGACGAGACGCTCGAACGGCTCCGCAATCGCGGCGCGCAACTCGTAGGTGAGGTCGTCCAGTATAAAGACGCGTATCGGCTCTGCTACATCCGCGGGCCTGGGGGGCTTCTGATCGGACTCGCCCAGGAACTCGGCCCCGCACAATAAGGCGACAATGACGAGGAGTGACGCGGCCCGATCCGCCGTCATCGCCGGTGCCCAATAGCTGGCTTTGAAACCCTGGCGACTTTCCAGGCAACTGTCACGAGCGACTGGCCCGTGGCGCTCACCATGAAAGCGATGCCAGAGCGTCAAGCTTTAGAACAAAACCACTCCACCAGCCTGCGACGGCACGGCCCAAACAATTGAAACCCAAGGGAAGTGATAAGATGGTGCCGGTTGCGGGACTTGAACTCGCGACCTACCGCTTACAAGTCGCTTGTCTATTGAGAAGTTTCAACGCCCGTTCCGACAAATCGGGGTAGAATGCACCTTTGAAACTGTTATGGTTTTTCCCCGTGTCGGAATACTAAACTATGTGTTTAGGAGTGCCGAATGGCCAAAGGGCGTCATGCTCCATTGCGTGGACCGGATCGGCGGTGCGACATTTCCGATCGCTTGCTGAACTGTGAGGAGGCGCTAGAGCGCAGCTTCCAAGATTTGGTAGAGCGCGCGGAGCTGGCAGGGTGGGAGACGATCGAGATCGCCGTCGCGCTGCAGAGCCTGGCCGATCACCACATGCTCGCAAAGGCAGCCAACGAAGAGACCGATCGCCAGATTGCTGAAGCACTCAGAGCTCGTCGTCCCTGAATTCGTTCCCTGGGAATGATGCCCACTGGTTTTGTGAGCCGCCCCAACTCGGGCTCTGAAACTTGGCTCGCTTCCATTCGCACCTTTTGCAGCGCAAGGAGCGAAGGATCGCGTTGCTGGAGGTGTCTCGGCCCCATTGCTGAATGAGAGATTGGGTCCGGACGGGTTTGCGGTGGTTGCACTTCTCGCAAACGATCCAGAGCCATCCAGGCTCCTCGAACAGCTGGCCGACCGTTGGAACCTTGTTGTCGGGTGGCAAGGCTTCGGCGCCACGGCGGATATCGGCTCCCTTGGCGCGGCCGACACTGACAGCCTTCCCATCCATGAAATGGACCGACCGCCGATGCCAGACTTCGATCTGGTTCATGCGGAACTTATGGCCGAGGTGAGAAAACTCCGGCTTCTTGCCGCAACGCCTGCAGAGAGCGCTGTCATAGAGCGAGGCCAGATGGCAGCCCCGCTCGCCCCGATTGGCCAGATCCGCGAAGAGAAGATTGTCTTCTCGCTTACACCGGAATTCGCACTTCCAGACACCCACCATGAGGGCCGTCCATCCATGCTCTATGGCTTCCGCGACGGTCTGAGGAAAAGGGCCGTATTGCTGAAACTTCAGCCCCTTGATCTCACCTTGAAAAGTCATCCATGACGTCCACGCGAATAGCCTCGCGAGATGTCCCTAGCGAGCCGCGCGATCTCTTCGTTTCGTTGTTCAAGCTCGGTCTGGCAATGATCCAGCGCCACCAGCAGGACGCGCACGGCCTCTCTCGCGTCGCCATCACAGGCTGCGATTGCACCGTCCACACTGGTTTCGAGATCATTGGTAGCCGGCTCTGGGGCCGGCTGCGTCATTGAGGCGCCCGAAGCGGGTCGCGCCATTCTTTGGCCGGCAGACCTTTCAATTCTCGAATCTCGGCCTGGTGCAGGCGATCGAGCCGCTCTATCCGATCAAGAGATTCTTCGTTCTCCTGATGTGAGATCAGAGCCACGCGATAGAGCCAGAGCAGCGCCGTATTCGCGCTTGCGCACTCTGCGATGACCTTCTGCAACGCATCCTCTTCATCCTGCGTTGCCGCGGCTCGGTTCGGCCTTTCAAGATAGTCCCAGACCTCCATTGGAGCCTCCGTCTGTCGTGTCGAATGGCGTAAAGGCTAGTCCCGTTTTTTCGACGAGTCGAGAATTTTGTTCTCATTTCGTTCACGGCATGGTATCCCCTTCTCACGCATCCATTGATGGCAATCAGCAGGAGTGCCCAATGAACCTGAACGCGAATTTCAAAGGAAATTTACGGCCTGGCGATACCAAAAAGCTCGCCATTTACGTGCCTGGCGCGACCGAGGAAGAGTTGGAGAAAGGGCACAAGGCAGCTCTGGCGTTCTTCGAGGAGAACATGTGTCTTCCCGCCCAGGCTGCCGCTGCGTTCTTCAAGCTCGAAGGCATCGAATTCGACCCTGACGTCGAGATGACCGATCGCGAGGTTCGTATCGCTGACGTCTGGCAGGAGGCACAAGAGATCGCCGCCAAGGCCATTTGTGAGGGCTGGCGCGAGCCCGCCAAATTTGCAAGCTTCGCGTTGGGCATCAGCGCCCAGAAGCTCGCAGCAGACTGCGAGCAGAACCGTGAAATGCGAGGAGATACCGTGCTCCCGCATCGCTAAGGGGGCAGTCGTGTGCAATCTCTTCAATCAACGCATGACGCAAGAGGAGCTACGGCTCCTCGGGCCGGTCATTCGAGACACGGTCAACTGGCCTGACGCGGTCGACGTCTATCCCGATTATCCGTCACCGATCATTCGAGACGGAGTGGACGGCGTCCGTGAGCTCGTGTTGGCCCGCTGGGGAATGCCGACGCCGCCGAAATTCCTCGAGGGAAAAAAGAGCGATGCCGGCGTCACCAATATCCGCAATGTGTCTTCGCCTCATTGGCGGCGCTGGCTGGGCCAAGAAAACCGGTGCCTGGTGCCGATGACCGCCTTCTCCGAATATTCCGACAGCGAGAAGAACGAGAAGGGCGGCAAGGCGTTGAAGTGGTTCGCGCTCAACGACAACCAGCCGATCGCGTTCTTCGCCGGCATCTGGACGAACTGGACCTCGGTCCGGAAGGTGAAAGAGGGCGAGGTCACGGCAGATGTCTTCGGGTTCTTGACGACGGAGCCGAATGCAGTCGTGAAACCGCATCACGCCAAGGCCATGCCCGTGATCCTC